>DATFYK010000089.1:0-2025 GCA_035315085.1 Occallatibacter sp. | reverse complement strand
GCAACCAAAATAGCGCCTGTCACCCTGAGCGAGCGGGCGGTTCTGCCGCGAGTCGAAGGGCCCCTATTCCATGTATATATCTGAGCTCCAATAGGGGTCCCTCGACTCCTCGGTCGCCGCGGCGACCTCGTCGCTCGGGATGACAATCCTGGTGAGTGAAGGAAGCGCGTAGGTCGCGACTAAGGGTGGAGGCGCTTACGCGCCAGACCGTCAGGGCGGAACCTAAGTTAGCCCAGGGCGTAAGAATCTGTGTGAGAACCGTGTCGCCCCTTGTATGTTGCTTGCTACTCCCCACCGCCTGCAATTCGGTGTTAAGTGGAAATTGCAGGTATGGGGTCCGGCGGGAAGGCCGTTCGCCCCTGAGGCACGCTGGCAACAGCGTAAGCCTGTCCGTAGATCGGCCTCCCGCCCTTCTCTTCCGATACCGGGGAGAATCCGAGGCATAGAGCCTGCATATTCAAGGTCGGCCGGAGAGTTGGCATGGGCGGGAAGCCGGGTCCAGCCTAGCACAACAGGAGAGCGACGATGAACTACGCTGGCGTCGATGTCAGGGCCCAGGAGTTGGTGGTCCGAGTTGGCCGGCAAGAGCGGCGGGAAGAGCCGCGACGGTTTGACAACACCCCGGCGGGACACAAGGCCCTGCTCGGTTATCTGCTGGGGCGTGGGCGCGAGCCGATTCGGGTCTGTCTGGAAGCCAGCGGCAACTACAGTTTGGACGTAGCCTTGGCGCTGGCGGCGCGCTGCGAAATTGAACTGGAAGTGATCAACCCCAAGGCGGCCCGCCGCTTCGCCGAGGCCCTGGATCAGCGCAGCAAGAACGATCCGGTGGACGCCGAGGTCTTGTTGGAGTATGCCCGGCGCATGCCCTTTACCCGGTGGCAGCCGCCGCGGGAGCAGGATCTGCAGTTGCGCGCCATCACCCGGCAACTTTCGGCGCTCACCCAAGACCGGGCGGCTTTGCGCTGCCGCTTGCATGCCGCCACCGTTGCGCACAGCACACCTCCCTGTGTAGTCCGCGAGCTGCGCCAAGCCATTGCCCAGTTGCAACGCGGCCTGGTGCGGTTGACGCGCGCCGCCCAGGCTCTGGTCAACCAGGATCCCTTCCTGCAGCGTCGCTTGCAGTTGCTGGACAGCCCCAAAGGGATTGGGCAAGCCACCGCCCTGGCGGTGCTGGGCGAGTTGGTGGTGATCGGGGACCGATCGCCACGACAGTTGACCAAACACGCCGGCCTGGATGTGGTCGAATTTTCTTCCGGCACCTCGGTGCATAAAAAACCGCATATCAGTCACGCCGGTAACGCCTATTTGCGCAAAGCTGTACATGTCGGCGCTGACGGCGGCCCATCAGGACCCGTATCTGAGCGCCTTTTACCGCCGTCTGGTGGCCGCCGGGAAACCGAAAATGCAAGCCTTGGTGGCGGTCATGCGCAAGCTTCTGCATGCCATCGTAGGCATGTTTCGCCACGACCAGCCGTACGACGGGGCCCGGTTATGTCCGCCGGTCGCAGCGGCGGTCCGATGAAAAAGAAGAGAGGTTCTCCGCACCTCTCCAGAGAAGAAAAAAAGACTTGCCTTTTTAACAGAGAATCTACGGGGCTCAGATTACTTTTCCACTGTACCCAGCATTCCGCCTGCGGCTCCATGCTGATTTCATGACAACGTCGGCTCCCTCGCGGCGAGTACATTGGTTGCTACGCAACGACCAAAGCTCGGGAGGAAGGAGTCGACGCGATGTTGATTATAGGTTGTGATTATCATCCGAGCTTTGAGCAAATCGCATTTTGTGACAGCGGAACCGGCGAGTGCGGCGAGCGCCGGCTGGAACACGGCGGCGAGGCCGAGTCGTTTTACCGCAGCCTGCAGGGTCAAGCGGTGCGGGTGGGGATGGAGGCCACCGGCGGCACGCGCTGGTTCGAGCGACTGCTGGACGAGTGCGGCATCGAGTTGTGGGTGGGCCATCCGGGTAAGATCCGGGCGGCGGCCCCGCGCAAGCAGAAGACCGACCGGCGCGACGCCGAACTGCTG
>DATFYK010000088.1:0-73480 GCA_035315085.1 Occallatibacter sp. | reverse complement strand
CGGGGAGCGGGTTGGGAAGGCGCATCTGGAGTCTCCAGGGGTGGAAATCGGGCGAAAGGCCAGTATAAAGCCCGCGACGTAGAAGCCGGCTGCAGGGAAGGCGGCAAGGTTGGTGCTGAAAAGGCAGCTACTTCTGAACTTTGTCGAAGGGCTGCTTGTCGGTGATTCTGGGGCGGTTTTCGGCTTGGAGTTCCTTGGCCACCTGCTCGACTTCGCGGAAGACGCGGAGCAGGTTGCCTCCCAGAATCTTGCGGCAGTCCTCGGCCGAGTAACCGCGGGCCATCAGCGCCTCAGTGATCTTGGGCAGGTCGGCGGCGGAGTCCAGCCCCTGAGGAGTCTGGCCTGCTATTCCGTCGAAGTCCGAGCCCAGGCCTACGTGGTCAACGCCGGCCACCTTGGCGATGTGGTCGATGTGGTCGATGAGGACGGAGAGCGGCGGGCGGGGGATGCGGTCGGCGAATTGGCGCTGGATTTTCGCGATTTCGGCGTAGGGGAGTTCTTTGCCTTCGGCTTTGGCCCTGTCCTTCAGCGCCTGGATGGCCTTCTCCGCTTCCGGCTCGATGGCTTTCTGCGCGTCGCGCCAGGACTGCGACAGGAAGCCGGAGTAGAAGTTGACCTGGACGACGCCGCCTTTGGAGTTGGGACCGCCGGAGCGGGCCACGGCGCGGAGCATGTCGTCGGTCATGTTGCGGGGGGCATCGCAGAGGGCGCGGGCGGAGGAATGGGAGGCGATGACCGGCGCGCGGCTGATGACCAGAGTCCTGTAGAAGGTGCGGTCGGAGACGTGGGAGATGTCCACCATCATGCCCAGCCGGTTCATCTCGTAGACCACATCCTTGCCGAACTCGCTGAGGCCCTCTTTGGTGTGGGGGATGGTGGTGTCGTTGATGTCGCCGGAGCTGTCGGCCCAGCCGTTCGAGTTGTTCCAGGTGAGCGTCATGTAGCGGACGCCGAGGGCGTAGTACTGGCGGAGGAGGGCGAGGGAGTCCTCAATGGAGTGGCCGCCCTCAATGCCCATGAGGGCGGCAAACTTATGAGTCCTATGGGCATACTCGATGCCGGCGGGGGTGGTGACGAACTCGATCTCTTTGGGATGCCGGGCCGCCTGCTGCTTGACGGAGTCGATCAGTTCGAGGGTGCGGCGGGCGTAGTGGCCCTTGTAGAGAGTGGGCTCGACCCAGATGGAGAAGAACTCGGCGCCGAGGTTGCCTTTGCGGATGGAGGCCAGATTAAGGTTGCCGCCGCCGAGGGGGTCGGAGAGGTCAAAGTGTTCATCCACAAAGCGTTGCGGGGTGTCGGCGTGGGTGTCGATGACGAGGGCGGAGCGATGAACGCCTGCGGGGCTTGGGGATTTTGGAGTCATTTTGAGGGCCGGTTGAGACGGGGTTTGGGCGCACAGCAGGGCTGGGACGGCGAGGAGCAGGAGGGTGAGCGAGAGAGGGGTGCGCATAGGCTTGGCGTCAGTATAGACCGGAAAGGCGGGGATCAGAGATCAGCCACACCTGCGACGGCTTTCGTCTGAAGACAAAGCTGGTGGGGCTCGCGTTTTCCTAAAGCTCCGCCGAAGCCGGAAACCGAGGCGCGCGGCGCGACAAGGGGTGGGATTCCACAAACCCCGTTTTTCGTTCGGAGGCTCTAGCGGCGATTCGCCGCTTCAGCAGCCTGTTTTATTTCCTCGTATGCCTTAACCAGGTGCTCTTTCGCTTTAGCGGCATGGCCACCCATGTCATACTCGTTGGCCTGCTGTGCCGCGTCAACTTTGGCGATGGCCTGCTCGATGAAGCGCTGGGCGGCGAACAAATTCGGATGGCGGCGGGGGCTCACGTCCTGCCCGACCATTACGCCGGAAGCGAAAAGTCCCAGGCCCAGGACACTGCCCAACACCAGATTGCGAATTCTCATATGAAAAACCTCCACAGACAAAGTACCAGATTCAGGCGGCACCGGTGCAACAGGGTGATTTTTCTGGATGACCGTGGCAGGCCGCACGGACCAATCGGATGGAAAAGGCCAATACAGGCTGCGCTCGGGGCGATTCCGGTTTCGCTACGACGTTGCGGAGCGCGAGGTGGTTCTGCTGTATTGCGGGTTGCGGCGGGGCTCCCCGAGCGCCGGTCTCTCATACCAAAGTAATGCACTCGGACTCATGGGTTACCTTGGATTACTCAAGTTCAGGGGCATCAGGCGCGATGAGCAGAGGTAGGAACAACCAGAACCGGCTGGGGTTGCCTCGAAGTGTCGAAAGGCAGCTAGTTTCCGGTCGAAAGGAGGACTAATGATTTTCCTTCTGCTCCAACTTGCGGCAATTGCAGCAGTGGCAGTTTGCCTTTATCGTTGGAGAGCCAGTGTGCGCCGCCGGAATGCGCAGACGTGGGATTCGCTTCTGGCCCGGCTGCGGCCGGACTGGAGCGCCCGCGAGTGGAGCGATCGCTGCTCTTCGCATGAAGGGTCGAACGCCACGCCGGAAGAAAAGTGGAAGAGCGTTCAAGGCGCTTGTGGTCTGTGGGCGATGTTCGAGAACGCCCGCGTGATGCTGGAGATGGCCGACTATGCGGCCCGCAACAGCGACACGGTGGACTGCCAGCTTCTTGCCAGCCTGCGCAGCGACGCCATGCAGATCCGGGTTTGCGTTATGACAGCTCTCGGGAAGTACGCCTTCACCCAGGTCAATGAAAGCATCTGCGCGAATGCGTTCCGCGCCGCATCTGCGTATGCAGAGATGACGGCACGGATGACCGAACTCCTGCAAGTGAGTGCGGCGGGCATGGTTCCCGATTTTGTAGCCGCGACGTAGTCCAGCGTTCTCTTCAACGGAAAAGACCCCGGTCGTGGCCGGGGTCTTTTTCTGTGGGCTTTAGAGCGGAACCAGAGCAAACGTGTCCTTGCCGAGAGTCTTCTGGGTGGCTCGCCACGGCGAGCCCCTTGGCGGGCTTGCTTTTGGGGTACATCTACTCTGGTTCCGATGCAGGGGCCCAGGAAATAGTCTTTTCTATACCGGGTTTGTACTACCGGCGCGGCCTGAGCGGAGCATCCTTCACTGGTCCCGGAAACTTGCCGGTCTCAGGCACAAAAGAACTCGCGCCGTCCAACCCCCGCTTTGGCCGGAAGAGGAAGCGAAAGAAAAGAACTGAGCTGACGCGGGTAATGGCCTGCGCCAGCTCAAGTCTGTGTTGAGGGGCTGCCGGTTACTTCGCCGCAGCAGCCTTCTGCGCCGCCCACCGCTTTTTGACAGCTTCGGCGATCCGTCTCCGTCCCTCGGCAGAGAGATGTCTCTTCTTCTTTTTCGCAGGTTTCGTGGCGACGGGCGCCACCACCACTACCTTCTTGGGTCTGCCTGCTTTCTTCTTCGGCGCCGTTGCGGCGCCACTGCCCAGCAGAGCGCGCGCCTGCTGTAACTTGGCAATCTCGTGATCGATTACTGCCAGAATTTCCGATACTCCCATGTATTCCTCCCTGATTGATGCCGGCAACTGGTCCAACCTCTGGGAGGCTAAGTCACAACACAGCGCAGGGTCAGCCACTTGCTCTATGAATACCATACGCAAATGTTGGTTCTTTGACAAACAACAATTTACGGCTGCTGCTCAAAGGTGAAACCGTCCTTCAGTGGACGATGAGACCAAACCCAGCTTCCCGGCCGCAATGGGAACCGGCACATGGCGTTCACAGCCTTCCCCCGCCCTGCGGAGAGATCGGCCCGCATCCGGAATGAGCTGTTCCGGATATCCTGGTTCTCAGGCTGGCTTTGAAGGCCGAAGACGCCCAAACTCCGATGGGTGGCCACCAAACTACGGAGCGACCGCAAATGGGTCAGAGCGTGGCGCACGACCGGGTCATTGGCCTTGGAAGCAATGCAAAGAAGATCGCGAGCGGAGGCAAATGGGGGTATATTGGTTCGCAGCCGAGGCGCAAAACGGAAATCCCTATTCATGGGATCAAGCCTCCCATTCAGACCTCCTCCATCTGCGTAGATAAGAAGCAGCCTCGTTGAGTGGGGCCTTTCCTTCGTGCGCGCCGGCCAATGGCATACGTGATTGCAGTCACTTTGAACGGCGCTCGAAGGACATACGATGGCATTGCAGGCTGGATCACGGCCGGCATTTGAGCGGGGAAGGAATTTGTATGAATCTCGGGTTTATCGAGAACAAGACATACGACGAGATTTCAGTTGGCGACACAGCCAGGACGGAGCACGTTTTAACCATGGAAGACGCGATGGCATGGGCCTCGATTTCCGGATTCAGCTCCGTTCTGGACTCCGATGAACTCACCGGTCGCGCCGTGAGCAGCATGCTTCCGACAGGACCAAACATGTGGTGCGCCTCGCTCATCTCCGGTCTCTTCGCCACGAATCTACCCGGGCCTGGATGCTCACTTACGAACGTGTCGCTCGCATTCCATAATCTCATCCGCGTCGGAGAACGCATTTTCGTCAGTGTCGAGGTTACGGCCAAGGAGGATTCTACAAAGAGGATTACATTCGATTGCAAGGCAAGCAATAGCGCCGGCGCGTCCATTTTTTCGGGCACTGCACAGCTCATCGCGCCTTTGGAAAAGCTCCGCTTGTCTACGCTTCCGGTACCCCAACTCATTGTGAACAATCCGTATCGTCACTACCTTGACTTGATCGCACGCGCGAGCGCCATGCCGGCTGTGAAAACCGCGATCGTCTGGCCGTGCGACGAACTATCTCTCGGAGGCGCCATCCAGGCATCCAAAGAGGGGTTGATTGTTCCGGTTCTTGTGGGTTGCGAAAAGAAGATGCGCGCCTTGGCGAGCACTTTGCAACTCGACTTGGGAGGCATTCAGATCGTTGACATCGACGATCGCTGCGCGGCTGCCGTGCGGGCCGTAGAGATGGCTCGCAAGAGCGAGGTCCAAATGCTCATGAAGGGTTCTCTTCAGACTGAAGAACTCATGAGCGCTGTCGTGTCGCGCGAAGGAGGGATGCGCACCGGGAGGCGCATCAGCCACGTATTTGCTTTGGATGTGCCTTCCTATCACAAGACTCTCTTCGTAACCGATGCGGCCATGAACTTCCAGCCTGACCTGGAGACCAAGATCGACATTCTGCAGAATGCCATCGACATGATGCTCACGCTTGAGGTCGTGAACCCCAAGGTGGCCATACTGTCGGCGGTGGAGTCAGTCAACCCAGGCATTCCATCGACGCTTGATGCCGCCGCCTTGTGCAAAATGGTTGATCGCGGACAGATTACCGGCGCCATCGTCGATGGCCCTCTGGCATTCGATAATGCCATTTCAAGCGACGCCGCGCGGATCAAAAACATCAAATCGCCGGTCGCGGGAGACCCGGATCTTCTGCTGGTCCCCAATCTGGAAGCCGGAAATATTCTCTTTAAGGAGCTTCAGTACCTGGCCGGAGCGGTAGCGGCAGGAGTTGTGGTGGGAGCTAAAGTCCCGGTGGTCCTGACGGGCCGCGCCGACGGAGAACTGGCTCGAACGGCGAGTTGCGCCCTGGGCGTGCTGCTGGCGAAGCCGGCGCCCGACCTGGGGTGAGCTCACGGTTTCATATCAGACGGCCTCGCGAACTGAGGCCGGCAACCGATGATTCGTGCGCGGACCTTGATGTCGAGCAGAACGATCCTTTCTGCCTCGATAGTTGGCGGGAGTTTTACCGCACCCATTAAGGCCAGAGCTGCTGCAACCAAAGCGACGCCCGCTGCTGCCAGCCTGAAGAACCGATTCTCACTTTCCAGTCCCATAATGCGGTTCGTCGAGCGTTCGATCTCAGTTGCCGCGTTGCCTCTCCAACACCACTGAATCGGAGCCGAAAAAGGGAATTCCGGCTGAAGAAGCGCGCCTCGGGACAAAGAATCGAATCGGGCCACAGCCGTGCCGATGCTCAGAGAGATTCTTTTGTGAATTGCACAACAAATGCGGCATAGGGGCTTTACAGCCGCTCTTCAGTTGCGTTAGCGTGATGTGGTAGCTCCCTTGCAATGAAACGGGAATGCCAGAGAGTAGACAATTAACCTCTCTGGCCTCGCGGTTCCTTGTAAACTAATCTGTCGTGGCATCGCGATCGATTCGACGCATCCAGGACAGCGAGTGAGTGTGATCCTATGGCGACTGTTTCTTCTCCCACGCGCGGCCTCAACAAGCTCTATCCCGATGCGCGCACGGCGCTGGACGGCGTGGTTCACGACGGCATGCTGCTGGCCGTCGGCGGATTCGGCCTGTGCGGCATTCCGGAAGCGCTGATCCAGGCGCTGCGCGAGACCGGCGTGCGCAACCTGACCGTGGCCAGCAACAACGCGGGCGTGGACGGCTGGGGCCTCGGCGTGCTGCTCGAATCGCGGCAGATCAAAAAAATGATCTCCAGCTATGTGGGCGAAAACGCCGAGTTCGAGCGCCAGTTCCTTACCGGCGAGCTGGAAGTGGAGTTTAGCCCGCAGGGCACGCTGGCCGAGCGCATGCGCGCCGGCGGCGCCGGCATTCCCGGCTTCTACACGCGCACCGGCGTGGGCACCATGATCGCCGAGGGCAAGGAGCTCAAGGACTTCGACGGCGTGACTTACGTCCTGGAGCGCGGCATCGTGGCTGACGTGGCGCTGGTCAAGGCCTGGAAGGCCGACGAGTACGGCAACCTCGTCTACCGGCGCACCGCGCGCAACTTCAACCCCGTCGCCGCCACCTGCGGCAAAGTCACCATCGCGGAAGCGGAGATTATCGTCAAGCCCGGCGAGCTCGACCCGGACGAAATTCACACGCCCGGCATCTTCGTCCACCGCCTGGTCCACAATCCGCATCCGGAAAAACGCATCGAGCGGAGAACCGTTCGCGAAGGCTGAGCACCGAAACCCGGCGTCTTTTTTTGAGTCACCACCGCCTCGATCGCCAGCAACGAGGCTAAGAGCTAGAAGCTAGCAACTAGGAGCTGTTTCCCATGCCCTGGACCCGTCAGCAAATGGCCGCCCGCGCCGCCCGTGAGTTAAAGGACGGTTACTACGTCAATCTCGGCATCGGCATTCCCACCCTCGTGGGCAACTACATTCCCGAGGGCGTTACCGTCGCCCTGGAATCGGAAAACGGACTGCTCGGCATGGGCCCGTTCCCGCTCGACTCCGAAGTCGACGCCGACCTCATCAACGCCGGCAAGGAGACCGTAACCGTCATTCCCGGCGCCTCCATCTTCTCCAGCGCCGACTCCTTCGCCATGATCCGCGGCGGCCACGTCGATGTCGCCATTCTCGGCGCCATGGAAGTCTCCGAGCACGGCGACCTGGCCAACTGGATGATTCCGGGCAAGCGCGTGAAGGGCATGGGCGGCGCCATGGACCTGGTCAACGGCGTGCACCGGGTGATCGTCATCATGGAGCACACCGGGCCCGGAGGCAGCTTCAAACTGCTGCCCGAGTGCAAGCTGCCGCTTACCGGCAAGGGTGTCGTCCATCGCATCGTCACCGATCTCTGCGTCCTCGACATCACGCCCTCCGGCTTCGAGTGTGTCGAGCTCGCCGACGACGTCACGCGCGAGATGGTCGAGCAGCGCACCGGCGCGCCCGTGCGCTTCCGGTGATTCGGAAATAAATCAAAACTCTATCGTCCCGGGCAAGTAGGCGCGGTCCGCCAGCGTGGGCTACGCTGGCGCGCGTCATTGGGAAGGGCTAGCTTCTTGGCCGTTAGCTATTAGCTTCTAGCTTGGCGGCGCCGAAATCGGCCTTGGAGTCAGCCCATTGCAGCCCGAACACGCAGGACCAGCTAACAGCTAAAAGCTAATAGCTGCTTTCTCACCACACCCGGCATGGCTTGGGGCTCACCATTGCCGCCGTCTTGCTGCAACTGAAGCTCTTCCCAAACTCCGGCAAGTCCGTCAGCACCGTGTTGGTCCGGTACTCGTCCGGCGCATGGGGATCGCTCTGCGCTTGCGTTCGCAACTGTTCGGGCCGCGTCTGCGTGCACCACTGCTGCGCATACGCGATCCAGAAGCGCTGGTCCGGCGTATAGCCGCCGGTCTTCGCATTCATGTCCAGGTGCGCGGTTTCGGCCTTGTCGAGCCACGCCAGCCAGGCCAGCCACAGCCCGCCCAGATCGGCCAGGTTCTCGCCCAGCGTCAGCCTGCCGTTCAGGTGAACGCCCGGCACGGCCTCGATGGCGTCATACTGCTTCACCAAGCACTCGGCGCGGTCGTTGAACTTCCGCTCATCGTCCGCGGTCCACCAATCCTTCAGGTTGCCGTCCTTGTCGAACTGCCGTCCCTGGTCGTCGAAGCCGTGCGTCAACTCGTGGCCGATGGTCGAACCCATGTCGCCGTAGTTGGCCGCGTCGTCCTCTCTGCCGCTGAAAAACGGCGGCTGCAAATAGCCGGCAGGGAAGTTCACGTTGTTCATCTGCGGATCGTAGTAAGCGTTCACCGTGGGCGGCGTCATGATCCACTCGCCCTTGTCCACCGGCTTGCCGATCTTGGCCAGGTCGCGCGCAAACTCGAACTGGCGGGCGCGCATCTCGTTGCCCAGATTGTCTCCGCGCACAATTTCGAGCTTCGAGTAGTCGCGCCACTTGTCCGGATAGCCGATCTTGTTCATCACGGAGTGCAGCTTCTCTCTGGCCTTCACCTTGGTCTCGGCGCTCATCCAGTCCAGCGCTTGGATGTCCTTGTCCATGGCCTGCTCGATGGCCAAGGTCATCTCCAGCGTGCGCTGCTTCTCGGCCGGCGGAAAATACCTGGCCACGTACACCTGGCCCAGCGCTTCGCCCAGCTCCAGATCCACGCGACTGGTGCAGCGCTTCCAGCGCTCCTGCTGCTTTTCCGCACCGTTCAGAATGTGCGAGTAAAAGTTCCAGGTCTCGTGGTCGAAGCTCTGTGGCAAACTAGTGCCGGCGTAGGCGTGGAGGAGTTGCCAGCGCAGATAGGTCTTGATCCGCTTGATCGGGGTATCGGCCAGCAACGCGTTGAACTCGGCGAAAAACTTCGGTTCGTTATCGTTCACCTTGCCGGAGGCGGGGGCGCGCGCGGCGGCAACATAGTCGCCCAATGAAAAATGTGTCAGGGTTTTTGAGAAGGCGGCTACATCCGCCGGGTGATTCAGATTCCGCGGATCACGCAGCTCGGTAATGGTCAGCGAGGCCTTGGCCAGCCGCGTCTCAAGCGCCAGCACGGTCTTTGCATCCCTGGCCGCCTGCGCATCCCGCTCGCCCGCCAGCGTAAAGATGGTCCGCACGTGCGCCACGTATTGCCGGCGCTGCTCCACGCTCTTCGCATCGGTGCGCGTGTAGTAGTCGCGCTCCGGCAAACCCAGGCCGCCCGCGCCATAAAACGCAATCACCGCATTCGAATCGGCAAAGTCCTGGTTCGATCCGATGCCAAAAAACGCGTTCACGCCGATCGCGTGCAGATGCGCCAGCAGCGCCGGCAACTCCGCCGCCGTGTGGAGCGCGGCAATCCGGTCCAGTTCCGGCTGAAGCGGCGCCAACCCCAGCTGGTCCACGGCCGCCGTGTCCATGCAGCTCGCGTACTCGTCGCCGATCTTCTGTTCGTTGGCGGAGCGCGGGTTTTCCTTGAGGTTGCGCGTAGTAGCGGGCGCGGCCGCCTCTTCCAGAATCTGCCTCAGGTGCAAGCGGTTCAGTTCAAACAACTCGTTAAAGCGGCCATAGCGGGTCTGGTCGGCGGGCAGCGGATTGCGGTTGAACCACCCATTGCAACTGAAGCGGTAAAAATTCTCACAGGGGTCCACCGTCTTGTCGATAAGCGAGAGGTCGAAGACCCGCAGTTCTTGTGCGGCAGGCGCAGCGGTTTGGCAAAGCGCCGGAACCCTGGCCAGCGCCGCGACCAAAACAGCCGTGAGCGCGATCGAATGAGCGGAATGTGCGGCGGTCAAGCGGAACATGCCGAAACTCTACCAGATTCCCGGCCCTGCGGGCAGCAGCAATCGGCGCAAATTACAATAGAGTCGAAGCCGCAATTCCTTCCAAGGAGCAAATCAAGTGGCGCAACGCACTCTCAGCATCATCAAGCCGGACGCGGTCCGCAAAGGCTTCGCCGGGGCCATTCTCGCCGAGATTGAGAAGGCCGGCTTCCAGATCGTGGCCATCAAGAAGCAGTCCATTTCAAAGGAGCAGGCCAGGGGCTTCTATGCCGTGCATGAGGGTAAGCCGTTCTTCGGCGGGCTCTGCGATTTCATGTCCTCGGGGCCGCTGGTTCTGATGGTTCTGGAAAAGGACAACGCCATCGCCGACCTACGCAAGCTGATGGGCGCCACCAACCCCGCCAATGCCGATGAGGGGACCATTCGCAAGAAGTTTGCCGGCTCGATGTCGGAGAATGCGATTCACGGCTCAGACGGCGAGGAGACGGCGGCGTTTGAGATCGGTTATTGGTTCGCGGGGTATGAGCTGATTTAGCGATTCACAATTGTTACGTCTGAGATTTGAAGTATCCCACTCCTGCGCCAGACCGGGGTCCCCGGAGTGCGAACTTTGCGCGTTGGGGTGGAGATAAAGGTCGCATGGTAGGCGCCCAGGGGAAAGGTGGCTCGCAAACGGCGCCGCGCGCGGTTTAGCCCAGGTTTGCGGGCTCGTCCCAGGCTGATAAGACGAATTCTTTCAATGGCTTGCGAGAACGTGGCGCAATTTCCATAGCGAGCAGTTGCGCTTGGACCAGGGCATCCGGTTCGCCCTGGTAGCCGAGTGCGATGACAGCGCCGAGGACGTAACTCGCTGGAATTTTAAGGATTTGGCGTGCGGCATCCTGGTCGTAACCGGCCATGGAGTGGGTGGAGAGGCCAAGCGACGCGGCTTGTAGGGCGAGGGTAGCGGCGGCTGCGCCTAAGTCATAGAGTGCGTGGGCGTTAGGGGAGCCGTCTTGGCTGAATTTGGTGCTGGCCACGCCCAGAATCAGCACCGGCGCCGCGCCCGCCCAGCCCTGGTTGAATTCGATGAGAGTGGAGAATATTTTCTTATAAGTCAACGAGTTACGGGTGCCGACGAGGAAACGCCAGGGTTGCTCGTTATTGGAGGAGGCGGTCCAGCGAACGGCCTCGAAGAGTCTTTCGAGATCGGCGGGGGCCACTTCGCGGTTGGAAAAGGAGCGAGGGCTCCAGCGGCTGAGCACGACCGGCAATACGCCAGCGACTCCGATGGCATGCTTCAAGTTGTGGACTTCAACAGCAGACAACGTCATGGGGGAGGCTCCTTGGGGGGAATGAGCCTGACCTCTTTGATTCATGGCGCGGGGCGAAGGATTCCTGTTCCGGATGAAAAATTTGTTTGAACGGAGTTTTCCTGGGGCTGTGCATCCGGGAAACGGCGATCCCGGAAGCCGTGGCCTGGAAGGCGCCGGTTTGGTGCAGGCGGCGACCTGCAGGTTGCCGGTTTCCCGGTCACTGTGAGGCTCCGAGTTACCGGTTTTAAAGAGAGTGCCGCAGTGCTGCGATTTCCTGGCGCAATTCCGCCACAGCCGCCTCCAACCGCGCAATCCGTTCTTCCTGCCCTGAGTCCTCGCCAGCCTCGCGTCTCACAAGCGCCGACTCAGCCGCAAACGCCGCCGACTCCACTGGCCCCGAAAGCAGATGCGCATAGCGGGACTCCTTGGTCCCCGGCTGACGCGGCAAGACACCTACGAGCGGCGGTTCACGCTCCATCAGCATTTGCAGCACGGCGAGCACCTCGCCGATCTCGTCAAAGCGATGCAGCCGGTCGGTGTGCCCGCGCAACTCGCCCGGCGTCTGCGGCCCGCGCAGCAGCAGCGCGCACATCAGCGCCGTCTCCGCGCGGTTGAAGTTGAAGGCCTCGCCCAGCCAGTGCTCGTACTTGGTCACGCGCCCATCAGCCCCGCGCGCGCGCCCGGCCAGCCGCAGGTCTTCCAGGCCATGCAGAGCCTGCCGCACCGCTTCCTCGTCCAGATCCATCACCGGCTCGCGGTTCGAGCGCTGATTGCAGGCGTTGATCAGCGCATTCAGCGAAAGCGGATAGTAATCCGGCGTGGTCACTTCTTTTTCAACCAGCGCACCCAGAACGCGGGCCTGGGCGGGAGTGAGGAATATGGGGTCTGCAGTCGTCATATCGTACGATCTCCCACTGGCAGTAGCTCGATGATCTTACGCAGTTTCCTCCGGCGCAGTCACGCGGTCACGAGTCAGCAGGAAGTACACCAGCGGCGTGACCACCAAACTGAGCACCATGGAAATACCCAGCCCGCCGATCACCGCGATGGCCAGCGGTTGCAGCATCTGAGAACCCGCGCCCAGGGCAAAGGCCAGCGGCAGCATTCCGCATACCGCGGCAATGGCGGTCATGACAATGGGCCGCAGCCGCCGTTGCGCCGCGTGCAGCATAGCTTCTCGTGGGCTGGCGCCCTCGGCGCGGAATTTCTCGTCGGCGTCGAGCAGCAGAATGCCATTCTTGGCCACGATGCCGATGACCATGATGAGGCCCATGAACGAGGCCACATTAAAGGTGGTTCCGGTAACCAGTAGCGCCAGGATTACGCCGGAGATGGAGAGTACCGAAGAGCTAAGAATGGCGATGGGCGCGGGAAAGTTGCGGAACTCGGCCAGCAGCACGCCAAAGACCAGCGCCAAAGCCAGCAGCAGGACGCGCAGCAGGTCGCGAAACGATTTTTGCTGCTCCTCGTAGGTGCCGCCGTACTCGACCCGCACCGAGGCGGGCAGATGCAGGCCTTCAACGGTCTGGCGGACCCTGGCCATTGCGCTGCCCAGGTCCGACCCTTCCAGGCGGCCGGTAACCACCACCAGCCGTTGCAGGTTCTCGCGCCGAATCTCATTCTGCGGCGGCAACTGCTCAACCGATGCCAGCGAGCCCAGGGTTGCCGTGTGACCCGAGCTGCTGTTGAAGACCGTGTTCTGGATAGTTTCGAGCGATGCCCGGTTCTCGTCGCCCAGGCGCACGCGAATCGTATACGGGCGGCCGTTCGAGATCAGCGGATCGGTCGTGGTCACACCATCCAGAATCGCGGTGGCGTCTTCGGTGACCTCAGTCGGAGTGAAGCTCAGCCGGGCCGCAACGACGGGATTGATCTGGAAGTTGGTTGCCGGCCCGCTGATGGTGTTCTCGATGCCGTTCTGCACATCGACCACGCCCGCGATCTTGCCGATGGCGTCGCCCACCCTGGGACCCAGTTGTTCCAGGAGCGCCGGGTCGTTCGAGAAGATCTTGATCTGGATCGGCTCCGGCGCATTGGACAAATCGCCGATCATGTCCTGAAGTACCTGGGTAAACTCGATGTCCAGCTCGGGTTCGGTGGCTTTAACCTGCGCACGCACATCGGCGATTACGTCGTCAATGGCGCGGCTGCGTTTAGCTTTGAGCTTCACGGTAAAGTCACCGGTGTTGGCCTCAGTCACAGCGGCCAGCCCCATCTGCAATCCGGTGCGACGTGAAGTACTCTCCACCTCGGGAGTTTCGCGCAGGATGCGCTCCACATGATCCAGAACCCGGTTGGTCTCGCTGAGCGCACTTCCCGGCGGCATGAAGTAGTCCAGAATGAAGCCGCCCTCGTCCATCCCCGGCAACAGGTCGGAACCCAGCGCCTTGTAGCCCGCCCAGGTGGCCACCACCAGCAGCAGGCAGGTTCCACCCAGCAGGAGCGGATTAGCCAGAGACCAGTCCAGGAGCCGGCGGTGAATCCGGATCAATCCGCCCATCAGCCGCCCGGCCTTGTGTTCGCGCCGCTCCTCCGCACTGCTCCGCTCGCCCAGCAACACCAGGCTCAGCCCCGGGGTCCAGGTAAGCGCCAACACCAGCGACGTGAGCAGCGCCGCGGTCATGGTGATGGCCAGTGCCCGGAAGAAGCTGCCGGTGACGCCGGCGACCGAGACCAGCGGCAGAAAGACGACCACCGGGGTGATGGTGGAACCGATCAGCGGCGTGGTGATTTCATGCAATGCCTTGCGCACCGCATCGGCGCGGCGCTCGCCGGCATCGCGGTGCAGCACAATGTTCTCCACCACCACGATGGCGTCGTCGATCACCAGGCCGATGGCCGCGGCCAGGCCGCCCAGCGTCATCAGGTTAAAGCTCTGCCCGATCATCCACAGCACCGGCACGGTAATCGCTACGGTGACCGGAATGACCAAGCCGGCGATGAGAGAGGAGGTCCAGTCGCGCAAAAACAGAAACAGAACGATGCACGCCAGAACCAGTCCGATGGCGATGGCATCGCGCACGCTAGCGATGCTGTCGCGCACGATCTTCGACTGATCGTAAAAAGGCTCCAGATGCACGCCCGGCGGTAGCTTGTGCTTGAGTTCCGCCACCTGCGCGGTCACCGCGTCGGCGACGGCAACCGTATTGCTGGAGGGCTGGCGGGCGATGTTCAGCAGCACCGCCTTCTTCCCGTTGGCGGTCACGTTGGTGTAGACCGGCATGGTCCCCTGCTCGACCGTGGCCACGTCGGCCACATGCACCGGCGCGCCCGCCGCCGTGGTCTTCACCACCAGTTGCCGCAATCCGTCGGCATCGTGAACCTGCGCGCCCACCAGTCCCAGGATCAACTGGTGGTTGGCCTCGTAGAGGCCAGGCGAGTCCACGATGTTCGAAGCCTGAATCGCGTTCACGAGATCGAGGATGGTGACGCCCGAAGCCTGGAGCAGGGCCAGGTTCGGAACCACATGAAACTCCGGCACCTGGCCGCCCTGCACGGTGACAGTGCTCACGCCGGAAACGCGGTTCAACGGCGGCTTCAGGTCGTAGGTGGCAATCTCCCACAGCCGCGTCTGCGGCACCGTATCCGACGTAAGGCTGTAGCCGAG
The DNA here is from genome assembly GCA_035315085.1 of Occallatibacter sp. GTDB lineage: Bacteria > Acidobacteriota > Terriglobia > Terriglobales > Acidobacteriaceae > Telmatobacter. The sequence continues at coordinate 58,748 of DATFYK010000088.1, read as the reverse complement.
AATCGGAAAAGTCGCAAAAGTAAGCCGGTTGGTTGTAATCCTGGCAGTGGCCGGCAATGTCTGTTCAACCTTGCCCAGCGCCGCATCCACCAGTTGCAGCGAGAGGATCATATCCTGGTTCCAGTCGAAGAAGAGGCTTATCTCGGCCGAGCCGCGGCTGGTGGTGGAGCGCACGGTCTGCAAGCCCGGCACTGAGTTCACCGCGTCTTCGATGGGCTTGGTGATGGTCACCTGCATCTGTTCCACCGGCATCACGCCGTTGTCCACGCCGATGACCACGCGGGGAAAGTTCGTCGCCGGGAAGACCGAGATCGGCACCTGAAAAGCGAAGTAAATGCCGGCCAGGGTGAGAATTGCCACAAAGAAGAAGATGGTGCGCGTGGAGCGGATCAGCCAGAAGGGCTTCTGGCGCGTCATCGCGCCTTCTTCCGTGCCGGGGTTTCCGTCGTGCATCAGTCGTTTCCCCCGCCCTTGCCGGCTGCCGGCTTCGGCTCGTCATCCGTTGCCGGTCCGACTTTGACCTTTGCGCCGTCATCCAGCCCGTAGGCTCCGCCGGTAATCACCAGGTCGCTTGGCACAAGGCCCCCGGTGATCTGCACGTCTTCGGCGTCCTGCAAACCGAGGGTGACCGGCTTGCGATGCGCCGCTCCGTCCGCGCCCACCACCATCACGGATTTGCTTCCATCCTGCGCGGTCAGGATCGACTTGGCGGGTACCTTCCATACCTGTGCATCGGTTCTGCCCGTGATGGAGACCTTCACCGGCGTCCCCACCTTCAGCTTTCCGGCCTTGTTGTCGATCCGGAGCCAGACCTCGACGGTGGTGCTACCCGGATCGAGGGCGGGACTGATGAGCGACACCTTGGCTTCAACGGGCTCAGCCACGCCGGGCACCTGTACCGATGCCGGGTCGCCCAGTTTCATCCGTTGCGCCAGACTCTGCGCCAGGTGCGTCTTGGCCAGCAAGCAGGATGTATCCATCACGGTGAGCAGCGGCGCGCTGGCGGCTGCGGTTTCGCCCGCAAAGAGAGGGCGGTCGGTGACCACTCCATTGATGGGGCTGCGAATCTCCGAATAGCTGACTTGAGCCGCTGCGCCCTTGTACTTGCCCTCCGCCGAGGTCAGTTGCCCCTGTGCCGACTTCAACGCCGCCTCGCGGCTCACACTGCGCACCGACTCCAGGTGCCTGGCCGCCGCGTCGTACGCCGCTTGGGCCGCCACCAGCGCCGCCTGCGCCGTATCAAGATCGCGTCCCGAAATCGCGCCCTCGGCGAAGAGCTGCTTGCGGCTCTTCACGATGCTCAGGTTCAGGTCGAGATTGGCCTTGGCCTGCGCCACGTCCGACTCGGCCTTCAGCGTGTCTTCCGGCACCTGCGCTTTAGTCGCCGTTGCATACGCCGCCTCCGCCGCCATGTAGGAGCCCTTATTGTCCAGGGCCGCCGCGGCAAGGTCGGTGTTTTCGAGAGTAGCCAGCAGCTGGCCCTCCTTCACCCTTGAACCGCGCTGCACGTAGAACTTGCGTACCGGTGCGCTGATTTTGGGAGCGATGGCGGCCTGCGCCAACGGCGCGAGAATCGCATCGGCGGTTATGTGTTCGGCGATCGAGCCCCGTTCGGGATGCTCGGCCTGCACCGTCACCTGGGTCTCGGGAGCGGCCTCCTTCTTGCACCCCGGCAAGAGGGCCAGGGAAAGCGCCAGCGCGCCCAACAAGAGCCAGCGCGGGTTCAGCAAAGCGGATTTTCGGTATGCATTCTTGCTCATGTTCTTTCTTGTCATCGGCTCACATTGTTCCGATTAGCGTTTCAAGATCCGCGCGCGCTTGCTGGTAGCGCACTATTCCGTCCTCGTGTGCGTTCTCAGCGCCTACAAATGCGTTTTGCGCGTCCACTACCTCCAGTACCGTGGCCTCTCCGCCGGTGTAGCGCAGCTTGGTCAGGCGCAGGCTCTCAGCCGCGGTCGCGACGCTCGCATCCAGAGAAGCCAGTTGATCGCGCGCCGCCACGGCTTCGGAATACACCTCGTCCAGCCGGGCGATCAGCCGCCTCTGCGCGGCCGTCAGCGCCACCCGTGCGGCGTCGCGGCGGATTTCGCTCTGCTTCACCTTGTGCTCGGTCGAGAGCCAGTCCCACACCGGAATATCCAGGGTCACGCTGGCCGAATAGCCAAGGTTGCGCACGCGGTCCGGGCCGTTGACGGCAAATTGCGGAGCGTCGATGCCGTAGGTCACGTTCAAGTCCAGGTCAGGCAGATAGACCGCCCGCGCCGCCAGCACGTCGGCGTTCGTCACATTCAGCGCGGCCAGCGCGCTCTTCAACTCGGGATTGTTCCTGGCAGCGGCATGCTCGATCTCGGCGCGTGACGCAAGCTCCGGCACGCCGTCTGTATCCGCAAGTGTATACGGCGTGCGCGGATCGGGGAACAAGAGCACACCCAGTTCCAGCCGCGCCTTTTCTGCTGTAACTTTGGCGTCAGCCAGGTCGCGCTCCCTCTGCTGCTCGGCGAGTTGCGCCTTCACTACGTCGGCATGCGCGGCCTCGCGCGCCTGATCGCGCTCGCTTGTCAATACGGTAAAGTCAGCCGCCTCCCGGTGGGCGCGATTAGCCACCGCTAGCTTGTTGTCCGCGGCAATCGAGCCGTAAAACAGGCTCGTCACCGCCTCCACAAGGCCGCGCCGGGAAACCTCCAGCTCCGCAGCGGCCCGCGCCGCTTCGGCATCCGCACGCCGCACGCCGGCCAACTGGCGCAGTCCCAGGGTTTCGTTGATCTCAGCCTGGCTGGCATACTCCCGCACTGCGTTGTTGGCGATGAACTTGGGAGAAGGTTGCGAACCCACGCCCTGTCCTGCCTGGTTCTGCTGGCCGTTACTCTGGGTGTAGAGCGCCTGGTTGTGGTAGACCACGCCCGGCAACAGGCCCGCACGCGCTATGGAGCGGTCCAGCGCTGAGGCCCTGCTTTCGGCCGACGAAGCTGCGTACGCAGGCTCGTTGGCTTGTGCGCGCCGGATCGCCTCCTGGAGGGTGATTGGTTTGCCGGAGGTCGATGAGTCCGGATTCGCGTTCTCGCCGGGCGTCTGGGCATTGGCGAGACCGAAGACTGCCGCCACCAGCACCGGAAGCGAGAATGCGCCGAGCAGGCACCGGGAACCGCGCTGTCTTCGCTCCCGCCGAATGTCATGCCGTGTAGTCACACTTAGGAGCATACGACTGGAACCATAATTTCACATAAGGTTTGAGGAGTATATGTACCTTCAAAGCCATAGCGATTCATTGTGGGATCGCCTCGATACCGATGAATCCGTCACCGACCCCGTCGGGCCGGAATACCTGACGCCGAGGGTGCGGGAGGACTGAAGATAGCGCATCCGCAGACTGCTTGAAGAGTAGAAATGTCATCCAGAGCAGGGCCTGGCATGTATGCGCGAAACACAGTCTAAGCCGCCGCAGTTTCCCGCCGAATCGCTCCCCATCCCGGCCCGGCTCTGCGATACTGTTTTGTTATGCCTATCGCCGACCTGCAGCAAGCCGCACAGAAAATAGCCGGATTCCTCGCCACCCTCAACAAGCTGGGTGGCATGCGCCTCAAATACCGCATCACCGCCGGCGACGGCGCGCGCGACCCCCAGGGCCTCGAGGCTCGCGTGATTTACGTCGAGTTGGCCGGCCCCGACGCGCCGCTGCTGACCCAGCACAACGGCGAGCTGCTGAGGGCTCTCGAAACCATCGCCGCGCAGATGTTGCGCCTCGACCAGCGCGAGGGCGACCTGGTCAGCTTTGACGCCGCCAACTTCAAGGCCCTGCGCGCCCAGGAACTGCGTCTCCAGGCCGAAACCGCCGCCGAGAAGGTGCTCAAAACAGGCATCCCCTACGCCTTCCCACCCATGAACAGCCGCGAGCGCCGCCTCTTGCATCTCGTCTTCCGCTCCATCGAAGGCGTTGAGACGGCCAGCTCCGGCGAAGGCCAGGACCGCTTTCTGGCCGTTTACCCAGAGGGCAAGACGAACCTGCCGGTAACACCGCCCATCAAGCCGCGCGGCTTTGGTGATCGCGGACGCCCCCGGCGGTAGCGCAGATTCGTTTGAGAGGTCCCCGGTCAATTAATCGCGGCCAGGGCCATCCTGCGCCAGATGCGTGATTGGAAGTCGTCTTGCTCGCGATTGTTCCTCTGCGTGTACTTGGTGCGTGTTATCATGCATGGAATTGGATTCCACTCATTATTCTGGCGTGGCGGAAAGGATCAATGTAAGTCGATGAACCTGTGTACGAAGATTGCAAAGAACGGAGTTTCGCCGGTCTTCATATTTGGTCTTGCGATGGCACTCGCGGGCTGCAACTCAATAACGATGGCAAATCGGTCTTCAACACCGAATGACCCCGACCAGCGCGCCGATCTTCTGATAGCTAAGATGACCCAGGACGAGATGCTTCAACTGGTGCATGGCAACCTTTCTCTTACGGTCGGCGAAGGTCCGCGAAATGCGCCCGGCTGGGTTCCAGGGATACCCGGCCTTGGCATTCCTGACCTTCTCTACGCCGACGGGCCGGCTGGAGTCGGGGATCAAGTGGGAGCGGCGACAGCGCTGCCCTCGCCTCTCGCCAATGCCGCAAGCTGGGATCTAACTGAGGCCTATAAGTACGGCCAGGTTATCGGCCTGGAGGAGAGCGCCTTTGGCATCAATGTCAATCTCGGAGGCAACGTCAACCTGATCGGCCGGGAGCCGCGCGACGGGCGCACCTTTGAGACACTGGGAGAAGACCCCTATCTAGCGGGAGAGATGAACGCGCAGCACTTACTTGGCGTCCAGGATCAATATGTCATTGCGGGCGTGAAGCACTATGCGTTGAACGATCAGGAGACGGCGCGTATGCAGGCAAATGCCGTCATCGATGAACGCTCGGCGCGCGAGAGCGATCTGCTGGCATTTGAAGTGTCCCTCAAGGACTCCAACGCGCAGATGGTAATGTGCGCCTATAACCTTGTGAATGGAACGTATAACTGCCAGAACGATCATCTCCTGAACGATGTGCTGAAGGGAGACATTGGATTCGACGGTTTCGTTCTGTCCGACTGGTACGGCACGCAAAGCTCGGTGGCCTCGGCTCTGGGCGGGTTGGACCAGGAGCAGCCAGGCGGATATTTCTTCAATGGAATCTGGGCGCCTGAGAGTCTGGCGCAAGCTCTGGCCAACGGAGATATGCCGGTTTCGCGTTTAGATAACATGGTGCATCGAATTCTTCGAGGAATGTACGCGGCAGGCGTCTTCGATCATCCTGCCACGGTCAAGCCGATCAATGCTGGCGCGGACGCGGCCATCGCCCAGGAGATCGAGGAGCAAAGCGCTGTGCTGTTGAAGAACGCCGGTGCTCAACTGCCGCTGAATCCCTCTACGGGTCAGACTATCGCCGTCATCGGATCGCATGCCGACGTAGGCGTGTTATCGGGGGGCGGATCGGCGCAGGTAACTCCGGTGGGCGGCGCGGCGCTGACTCTGCCGCCAGCGTGTCCTCCTTACACTCCGCCTCCGGGCGGCATGGCCTGCACCAATTCCTTTCAGATATACGACCCATCGTCGCCGCTGGCCGCGATTCAAGCCATGGCGCCCGGCGCCACGGTTACTTTCAACGACGGAACCGACCCTGTTGCGGCAGCGGCGCTGGCGGCATCTTCGGCAGTAGCTATTGTCTTCGAGAGCGACTGGGAGAGCGAGGGCATGGACCGCGTGGACCTGGGTTTTCCCAGCGCTCAAGATGCTCTTGTAGCCGCGGTTGCGGCGGCGAATCCGCACACCGTCGTAGTGCTCGAGAATGGCGGGGCGCACGTCATGCCCTGGCTGGCAAATGTCAGCTCTGTGCTGGAGGCGTGGTATCCCGGCCAGAAGGGCGGCACAGCGATTGCCAACCTTCTGTTTGGCAGCGTCAACCCATCCGGCAAACTACCTATTACGTTTCCCGCCAGCGTAAGCCAGTTGCCGCGGCCGGTTATACCCATTCCAACCAGCACCACCGGGACTTTCGATGTCGATTACACCATTGAAGGTTTCGATGTTGGATACAAGTGGTACGAAGCACAGAATCTCCAGCCCCTGTTTGCCTTTGGGTACGGACTTTCCTATACGAGTTTTTCAATCACGAATCCACAACTCACTCCAGACTCATCGCCAGCCGATGGTTTTCAGGTGAGCTTCACCGTGAAAAATGCGGGGAGCCTGGCGGGCGCGGAGGTAGCGCAGGTCTATCTGGGATTACCGTCCGGGATCGGCGAGCCGCCGATGCGCCTGGTGGGATGGAAGAAAGTATCTCTTCAACCCGGCGCTCAACAAACGGTAACAGTGACAGTTGACGCGGCCGGCTCGTCCCATCCTTTGTCTTACTGGAACACGAGCACAAACGGCTGGGTCGTCGCGCCCGGCGATTACACCGTATTTGTCGGCAACTCATCGGACAACGTGAAACCGGCGGGGACATTCCACGTGGGTTCGTAGAAGTTGGTTCCCGTCTGCATTTTCACCGGGAAATCGCTCGCTCCAGAGCCTGCAAAACCCGCAGAGAGCCATGATTGGGGCACGACGCGGCGCCTTCGGGCTTTTCCTGTGCGCAGACGAATGCGTGCTGATGAGACGGCTCCATGCGCACTCTCCTCAGGGCATTCTCGACTTCAGCTTGATCATCTCGCCATCCACGGTGAACTTGCCGTATCCGTGGTGGTGAATGGTCTTGGGATTCTTTTGCGTTGGGTCGATCCAGGCCTTGAGGACCTCCAGAACAAAGAGATTGAACTGGTTAACGAGACGGGTGTCGATCACCCTGCATTCGAGGTTGGCGAAACACTCGGCCACCAGAGGCGGCGCTACACACCCGGCTGGCGCCTTCGTCAGGCCGAATCTCTCGAACTTATCTACATTGCGTCCCGAGCAGTTGCCGATTCCCACGACTATGGGCGCCAGTTCCAGCCTCGGAACGGCGATCACGCACTCTTTGGTTGCCCGCAACGCGGCAAAGCTGTGACCGGCATTGCTGATGACACAGGCAACTCGCGGCGGTTCAAACTCGACCATCATATGCCAGGACATCGCCATGACGTTGGCGCGGCCCTTGTTGGCGGTCGTCAGCAAAACCACCGGACCGGGTTCGAGCAACTGATAGACCTTCGACAGAGGCAGTTCCTTCATCATCTTCGCGGCTCCTGGATACGATCTGCAAGGTTTTGAACTCAACTGAAGCCGAGCACCGGATGGGGCACGCACGGCTCCTTAAGAGAAGCAATTGCCTTAGCCTTCAGATGCAAGGATAACGCCGCCGCGACGAGCCACCTGGCGGGCTTGCTTCCGGGATAGGTCTACTCTGGTTCCGTTGCAGGCCGCGCGCCTGCGCGGGAAGCGGTACTATCCTATGCAGTGAAAGGAATTCAGCGATGAACGTCCTCACACTCGATCCGCGGCGCACAGCTATCGTGGTCATCGATCTGCAGAAGGGCATCGTGGGGGTGCCGGGAACCCCTATTCCGACGCCAGTCGTCGTCGCCAACAGCGCGCGCCTGCTCAGTGAAGGGCGCCGGACCGGCGCACAGCCTGTCCTGGTTCATGTGGGCGGTTCCGTGGATGGAGCTGACCGGTTGCACACTGCATCCGACCAGCCCATGCGGGCATCCGCGCCGCCTTTGCCCGATTGGAGCGAATTCATCCCCGAGCTAGACCGCCAGCCCGGCGACATTGTGATTCTCAAGCGCCAGTGGGGCGCTTTCTACGGCACGGATCTCGACCTGCAACTGCGCCGCCGCGGGCTGACAACCATGATCCTATGCGGCATTGCCACCGAATTCGGAGTTGAAAGCACAGCGCGCGATGGCTATGAGCGCGGCTACGAACTGATCTTTGCTGCGGACGCCATGACGGGCCGCCATGCGGAAAGCCATGCTAACTCAGTGGAACGCATCTTTCCCCGCATGGGAAGAGTGCGCAGCACGGAGGAGATCGTCACGGCCTTGCAGGCATAACTGCCGAGGCAATCGACCCTGTTGCGCGAATCATTTGGCGGCGCTCAACCTCGAAGCGCAACATTTGGCTTAGATGCTCACGATAAGTTGTGACGCGGATTTTGAGCGCTGGACCGCACGGCGAGGCGCAACGTTTTCCCGCGGGCGGGCGCAGTTACGACAAGTTCGCGCAACAAGCTTCTATCGTAATCATCTTACCCAAGACTTACTTTGCCTCGGATTTAGCAGGCGGCGCCGGGGGCGAGGCGTTCCGCGTGAATTGCTGGAGCAGCCCCTCGAGGAATGCAAAGAACACATCTACCCCATATCCGACCAGGAAAGCAATGGCTAGCGGTGAGGCGGAGGCTCCTTGTGCGATATTGAACAGTCCTACGACGCCACCACCGATGCCCGCGATGAAAAAGCGGGCGGAATTGGCTTGGGAAGGCATGAACGTCCGGGCGCTCATTTGATGCTCGAAGTTGCGGAGAAGATAGGCACAGGTCCCCAGCAGCGCGTAAAGCACGGGTAGTATAACGATGGTGATTGCGCCGTACAAGAAGGACGAGACATCGAGGTCGCTCTGGGCAAAGAACCGCACCTGCTGGTAGATAGCGGTACGATCATCCGCGGCCTGGACCAGATTCGGTATACCGGCAGGAAGTTCAAAGACCTTATGCAGTTCGGCAGGTTTATTACGGATGCCGCCGCATGGGTCTCCCTCGCGCCAGGGAACAAGAGCGTTTAACTGGCGGGCGTGCGCATCGATGGACCGGATCAGGATGGCGTACTGCTGGAGTTCCAAAATCACATCATCGGAATTCACCCCTATTGGAGGAGGGACAGCCGGACCAGGGGTTGAAGAGATGGAGCAGGGCACGAATTTTGGAGGAGGGGGAGGTGCTATGGATGCCGGGGTTGCGGCTGTCTGGGACGCTGTGTTCTTTGGTGCTGCTGTCGTCGGCACTGTTGTCAGCGGTTGTGGTTGCGGTTGCGTAGGCCGGGTTTGCTTATTCAGCTTTAGAGCAAGATCGTTCGCTGTAGAGATGTCGCTTCGGATGGTGGTCGAAATGGCAGACACAAGAAAGCTGGCCACCGAGAAGGGAACAATGAGAGCGGCCAGGAAGATGGCTGACCAAAAGTAGATCCGGGCGGTGGGCCTGATTTCATCCTGGCAGGCCTTGAGGCTTGCGGCGGTAACGGGCCTGGCGAGCGCGGCGAGGCTGGTAAGCGCTGTAATCAGTTTGGCAGCCGTTCCCTCGGTCCATCCGCTACTGCTGCTGGCAGCCCTGGCCTGCAAGACGGAATCGCGCGTCGCGTCGTCGATGCTCATGCCGGATTCGGCCGCATACTTGAGCAAGCGTTCGGCATCCGTGAGGGCTTCAGCGAAATAGGCTGGAGGCTCGGCAATTACGGGGGAGGGCGCGGTTGTGTCAGGCATCTCGTGCATCGGCTCCGATCTTCAGGTTGTTTCCCGGGCTTCAGACTTTGCCAATCCAGTCACCCCTTGCCTGCTGAATCGCCGGGCGCGAAAGCCATATTACCTGTGACCGCACTCCCTGACAAGGGAAATCCGCGCGGGGTATGTAGAGGATGGTCTCCACTTTATGCGTAGGGAAGAGGAATAATCGAGGTCAGGACATGGAGATCGTTCCCCTCCCCAAGGCGCCGCAGGACGGCATGGAGCTTTTGCCTCCCGCAACCGCAGGCGGTGGCGACGTCAGAGCAAAGAACCCCGCCCAGCCGGTAAAATTCAAAGCGAAGTTCCGCGAAGAGCAGCCCCGCGGGAAACATACCTGGGAGAACGCGTGAAGACCTGGCAAAAGAGCCTCATTATTACCTTGATTACGCTGACTATCGGCGGCATCTATCTGTTTTCAGTATGGAAGCAACGCCAGAATCCCGGAGCGATCGGGCGGAACGACGCCAGCCAGACACTGAGCAAGGACGACCTGGTGGTGATGCGCGCCTTTTTCCCGGCGCATTTTGAGGACCTGCAGCGGCTGGAAGGCGCGACCGTGTGGATGAAGAACGGATACACCATGCCCTACTACCCGTATGCGGGTGGACACGTGGAGTTTGGCCGGCGGGTGGGGCTGATTCCCGTGGCGCAGCGGCTGGAGGTGAAAAAGATCGTGAAGGCAGCCGTGCCGCCGAAGGAGGACGACGGCGTTGGGCACGGCAGCCGCCAGGCCTTTGCGGTGTTCGCGCTGCCGGGGGGCACGGGCTTGTTTGCCACGCCGATTGGGAGCATGGAGGGCGATCGGGAGGCTTATTACGCCGATCTGCTGTTCTTCTACGACGACCCGCACGGCATCTACGACTACTGGCCCAAAGATGTGTGGGCGGCCATCGACGCGCACCAGGTGAAGCAGGGCATGAGCGAGTTGCAGACGCGCATGGCAATCGGCCAGAAGATGCACGCGGATGGGAACAAAGAGGGCGACCGCACGGTGACTTACGACCAGGATGGGAAGCACTGGACGATCACTTATGTGAAGGACCGGGCGACGACGATATTGACGACGGCCAGGAGCGAGTAGGCCAGGCAGTTCCGAGGGGCCTCAACTCATAGCGGCCCCAAAAAAGGAATCGGGTGGCTGCCAAGCGATAGGCTGCCACCCGGACGTCACACTTGAGTTGACCAGTACAGGAGACATTCCAAGAGTATCGGCAGTTTCGCGGCGTGTCATGACCCATTGGAGTGAATCCGGAATCCATCCAAAGGTGTAGGGGTGAAGACTGTCATCGGCCTCGATGCGATAACCTGAATGCGCACACCCCAGCGACGAAGACCTATTGCCGGGGACACCTTTGCGCTGATCCCGTGGCCCAAAATCATGCCAATTCGAAGAACGCAGCGGAAAAAACGGCCAGGCCTTTGACCAAGGCCTCCGCATTCGCCGGCGCGCGTGGGGCGTGGCGCGGCCTGGGAGCAGCCTGGTTACTGGCCGGAGCACTTTCCGGCCTGGCGCTGGAGCCTTCCACCCCGCTGGCGAACTATGGCCGGCAGACGTGGGTGATGGAGAACGGGCTGCCGCAGAATACAGTGCAGGCGCTGGTCCAGACGCGGGATGGGTTTGTGTGGCTGGGGACCGAGGTGGGGCTGGTGCGGTTCGACGGCAACGGGTTTACGGTATTTGACAGCAATTCGAGCCCCGCGCTGCCGGGCAACGATATTCGCTGCCTGCTGGAGACCCGCGACGGGGCGCTGTGGATTGGGACCAGCGAGGGACTGGCGCGGTGGAAGGATGGGACGGTTACAGCGTTCACGACGAAGGACGGGCTGCCGGGAAACGGGATTCTGGCGGTTGTGGAGAATGGGGATGGCGCGTTGTGGACGAGCACAGATGGGGGATGGGCGCGGCTGGTAGGAGACCGGTTTGTGGTGGGCGCGGATAAGTCTCTTAGCGAGTCTGAATTGAATCCGTTTGCGGCCTCACTGGCGGATGGGCGGAAAGCGTTTGGCAATAAAACTAATGTAGAGATTGAGCCGGGGAACAGGGCGTCCATATTGACCGTAGGCAAAGAACTTCCGGGGAGCCGCATTCAGGTTGTTTTTGTTGATCGCGAGGGGAGTTTGTGGATCGGGACGAATGGGGGCCTGGCGCGCTTCGCTGAGGGCAAGCTGGAAAAGCTGCCTGTTACGGATCCGCTGGCTTCCGCGTCAGTGCTGGCGTTGATGGAGGACCGCGAGGGCAATGTATGGGTGGGGACGGAGACGGGCGGGCTGCACATCCTGCGCGATCAGCGCTTCCGCACCATCGGGGCGCGAGAAGGACTGACTTCCGATGCAACGACCACTGTAGTCGAGGACAGTGTAGGCACGCTGTGGGTGGGAACCAGTGGGGGCGGGCTGAATGCCCTCGACCGGAGCGGGGCCGGGTTGGGTGCGGGTCCAGGCGCGGGTAAGGTGCGAAGTTACTCGGTTCGGAACGGCCTCGCGAGCGACGTGATTCTTTCGCTGGCCGCGGCTCCGAACGGCGACCTGTGGGTAGGCACGCCGGATGGGCTGAACCGGATTCGCAAGGGCAGGATCGATGCGTTCACTTCCGCCGACGGGTTGCCCGACGATTTCATCCGGTCACTGCTGGCAGACAGCGACGGGTCGCTGTGGATCGGCACGCGGCGCGGTCTGACGCACTGGACGGGCGGGGTTCCAGGCGCGCGCATGGAGACCTTTACGCAGGCCAGCGGGCTGGGCAGCGATCTGGTGGGCGCGATGACGCGGGACCCGGCCGGGGATTTGTGGGTGGCGACGCTGGCGGGGCTGTCGCGATTGCACGGAGGCAGGTTTGCCAACTACACGACTGCGAATGGGCTGTCGAGCAACGTGGTCACGGCGCTGTTGGCGCGACGCGATGGGACGCTGCTGATCGGCACGCAGGACCATGGGTGGAACCTGTGGAATGGGCGGAGTTTCACGGCCGCGATGGGCAAGAGCTTTGGGGGGCTGGAGCAGAGGACCATTCACGCCATTCTGGACGAAGAGGGCCCGGGGGGGGGCGGGCATTTGTGGTTTGCTACGGGCAATGGGATTGCCCGCTGCGACTGCAACGAGATGAGCTCGACGAGCCAAGGGGCCGATTGCTCGCATTGGATGGAGTTTGGCGCGGCGGATGGGCTGCGCAGCCGCGAGACGGCGACCAATAGCCACCCTTCGGCGTGGCGCTCTCACGACGGACACCTGTGGTTTGCTACGCCCAAGGGGCTGGTGGAAGTGGACCCGGCGCATTTTCCGGTGAACGCGATTCCGCCGCCGGTCGCGCTGGAGCGCTTTGCCGTGGACGACGTGCCACTGCGTGGGGCAGCCCCTTGGACGAGAGTTGAGGCCGGACATGTGCACTTTGAGTTCGACTACGCGGGGCTGAGCTTTGTTGCGCCGCAGAAGGTGCGCTACCGCTTTATGCTGGAGGGCTTCGACCGGGACTGGACCGAGGCTGGGTCGCGGCGCAGCGCCTACTACACGAATATTCCGCCGGGGCGGTACACGTTCCGGGTGCAGGCGGCGAACAACGACGGGCTTTGGAATACAACCGGTGCGGCGCTCACCTTCGAGTTGCGGCCGCACTTTTACCAGACGGCGTGGTTTTATGCGCTGCTGTTGGCGGCGCTGGCGGGGATGGTGCTGCTGTTGCTGCGGCTGCGGCTGCGGCGGGCGGAAAGCGAGTTCCGCGCCGTGCTGGGCGAGCGCAACCGCATTGCGCGCGAGATTCACGACACGCTGGCGCAGGGCTACGTGGGCATCTCAGTGCAGTTGGAGGTGCTGGCGGAGTTGCTGCGCATGAAGAAGACAAAGGCCGCGGCGAAGCATCTGGACTTGACGCGCCAGCAGGTGCGCGAAGGGTTGGCCGAGGCGCGGCAGTCGATCTGGGCGCTACGGCCGCAGGACTCGGGCGAGACGACGCTGCCAGTGAGGCTGCGGCAGATGGTGGAGAGTGAAGGCGGCCACGGGCTGGAGGCCAGGTTCAGCATCTTCGGCGCGTATCGGGCGCTGCCGGCGAAAACGGAACTCGAAATTCTGCGCGTGGCGCAGGAGGCCATCCATAATGTGAAGAAGCACGCAGGGGCGAAGAACCTGTTTGTGCAGTTGGAGTACGGGGCGGACGAGATCGCGGTGGAAGTGCGGGATGACGGGCGCGGGTTTGCTTCGGGCGAAGAGCAGGAGTCTCCGCTGGGACACTATGGACTGACCGGAATGAGAGAGCGCGCGGCGGCCATTGGCGGGGTACTTGAGGTAACGAGTGATCCGGGCGCGGGAACGACGGTGCGGCTGCGAGCGGCGGCGTCCAGAGAGACACGAGAGCAGATGGGAGAGCAACGGTGATAAAGGAATCGATTCGCGTGCTGGTAGTGGAAGACCACCACGTGGTGCGCCAGGGACTGGTTGCGTTGCTCAACGTGGTGGACGGCCTGGAAGTGGTGGGCGAGGCCGCGGACGGCGTAGAGGCGATCGCGCAGTTCCGCAAGCACCAGCCGGACATCACGCTGATCGACCTGAGGCTTCCGCGCATGAGCGGGGTGGACGTGATCCAGCGCATCCGCATGGAGACCCCGCTCGCGCGCCTGATTGTGCTGACCACCTACGACGGCGACGAGGATATCTATCGCGCGCTACAGGCAGGCGCGAGGGCCTATCTGCTGAAGGGCATGACTTCAGAAGAGTTGATTGCGACGATTCGCGCGGTTCATGCGGGGAAGTCACACATTCCGGCAGCGATTGCCGAGAAGTTGGCCGAGCGCATGGGCACCGAGGAACTGACGCCGCGCGAGTTCGACGTGCTGGAGCAGATTGTGCATGGCAAGAGCAACAAGGAAATCGGGGCTGTGCTGGAAATTTCAGAAGCTACGGTGAAGACGCACATCAACAGTTTGCTGGGAAAGCTGGGCGTGACCGACCGGACGCAGGCGGCCACGGCTGCGATCCAGCGCGGAATTGTTCCGCTCGAATCTTTGAGAAAGCCGAAATCATGAAGAAAAAGCCGATGAAAAAAGCAATTCTTTGCGGAGTGTTTTTGGCGTTGATCGCTGGGCCGGCGCAGGCGCAACGGACGGCGTGGCGGCAGGCCACCGACGCGGAGTTGGCGTCGCTGCTGCCGGCCCGGGCGCCGGTGGAAAAGGAACACATTGAAACCGAAATGCGGACAGCTTCCGGCATTGTGAACAGCAAAGGGCACTTCATTGCCGGGGTGGTGCTGATTACGGCCGGGTATTCGGCCAACGGCAAGTATTCGCACTATCTGCTGGTGCAGGTTCCGGTGCGGATCGGCAGGATTGCGCTGAAGCCGGGGGAGTATGTTTTTGGATACACGCACACGACGAGCGACGTCCTGAGGGTGCATGTCCACGAGGCCGCAACCGGCGCGCTGGTGGGCACCACGGACGCGCATTGGATTGCAGGATCGAGCCGCGTGGAGAGCCTGCACATCTGGCCGCCGGGGGACAAGGCGCTGATTCAGATTGGGCGGTTCGGGATTCCGTACGAGCTGGGGGAAGAATAGGGAGGCATACCCTGCCCCGTCGAGCGCCGGGCATACACTGGGTCCGCAGCCCATACCGGGCAGAACGGAGCGCCAGCCTAATGATGATGAAACAGCAAGTCCCCTCGCCAGCGCGGCTCTATAACGCCGCAACGCGCGCCATAGCTTCCACGCTTGGCGTTCTCGTCGGCATCGGCTCCATCGACCATGGACTGCTCGAATGCCTGCAAGGATTCCGCCCGACCCCAGGCCTGATTGTGAATGCCCTCGGCTCCGGTTATCGCTGGACCGCGTGGACACAGGGCGGTGAGGGTGCGTTCACGCTGGTCCCCAACTTTCTTGTTACCGGCATTCTGGCCACGCTGTTGGGCTTGCTGATGATCCTTTGGTCACTCCGTTACATTCAGACGCCGTACGGCCCGGCTGTCTTTCTTTTGCTCGGCGTTGCTTCATTCTTGACTGGCGGCGGCGTCGCGCAGGTCGTCCTGTTCACGCTTACATGGGGGGTGGCCACTCGCATCCGGGCGTCGCTTGCATCCTGGCGCTGGCTCATTCCTGCATCAGTGCGTCCAGCCCTCGGTTGCCTATGGCCGTGGACCCTGGGAGCGGCCACCGTCCTCTTTCTTTCCGCGCTTGAGATCGCGATTTTCGGCTATGTCCCCGGCGTGACCGAACAGACGCGGCTCCTCCACATCTGTTGGTCGATTCTCGCATTCGCGCTCGCGCTCTACCTGCTCGCCATCCTCTCCGGCTTTGCGCGTGACATTGAGACTCGCGATCGGACGGAGCGGGGCTGAGCGGCATCAATGCTCGATGGCAATGAATAGCCTTGCCATGATGGCGAAGGCGACCACGGCGAATACCGATGCGATGCGGTGCACAGCGAGCCAGGCCGCGCTCTCCAACTTCGGCATGGTCAGCACGGAGCCTGACCAGAACAACGCGACAATTGATACCGCCAGGACGGCAATCGTGGCGAAGAAAGCGGTCCTGGATTCAATCTGCCGCGCCGGATGGTAGACCACGATTGCCGTGTAGATGACCCAGGCAAGAGCCAGGAGCTTGTGGAGGAGGCCCGATAAGGCCGGGTTCCCCGCGTTGCCCCGCCAGAAGCCTGTTGCCAGCGTCGCCAGAAACAGCAATCCGATCACGATGAACTTCTGCGTGATGGCCATTGGGGCGCCTCCATGTCCTGTGGAACTTCCATCAGTCTACTCATCTCATATGAAGAATCTGTGAACCCCCGTTCATGTCCGTAAACAGAACGGATGGGGATGAAGATTCGAATCGAAGCAGCTTTCCTATTTACTGGCTGCAAGCACCTTGGCCGGCCCGCTTGGATTGACCTGCGCGTTCAGATAATCGGTGAGGTCATCGACGTCCTGCTTTGTGCCGACCATGGGAGGCATGAAGCGGCGGTAGGGCGAGTCGGGCTTGTTCTCGTGGAGCATGACGATGAAGTTGCCGATGTTGGCGCGGTCGCGGCCGGCAAGGAGTTGGGCGAGCGGCCGATAGCCGTTGAGGGTGTGGCAGGAGCCGCACTCGCCGCGGAAGATGGCTTCGCCGCGAGAGTAATTGGAGGCCGCGGCGGCCAAGCCGTTTCCGGAGCCGTTCCAGACCCAGTTGGAGTGGGCGAGATAGCCTTCCCGATTGATGCGGGCGACGTAGGGGACGCGGACGCCGTTCGAGTACATCCAGCGGCCGATGACGTAGGGCTTGCGCAGCATCTCGCGGGAGTACTCTCCGGCGCCGGTGGCGATGAGCGCCAACAGCAGCACGGACAGCGCGTGGGATAGGTTGAAGTCGCGGGGGCTGCGATAGGCCAGATAGTAGGCGACGCCGACAATGGTGGCCGAGGTGACGATGATGACCAGGGCCATGCGGGTGACAGTGGAGAAAGTGCCGGCGTTGATGGTGTCGATGCCCAGGGTAAGCAAGGCCTGCTGCGACGCGGGGACCATCATGTAATACCAGATCATGAGGAAGGGCATGGCGACGAAGGAAGGCACGAGCCACTTGACGCTCCACTGGACGAGCGAGGTCTTGAGGGCCGGCTGGCGGTCGCCGTCGATGCGGCTGGCGCTGATGAGCGCCCAGACGCCGGCCAGGGAGGCGCAGACGCAGGTGCGCAGGAAGAGGCTGGGCCAGTAGGTGGGATTGAAGAGGGCATACCAGAATTTGCCGGCTTCGTGGCCCGTTCCGGCGACGGCAAGCCAGGCATCTCCCGGCGTGAGCATGAAGGAGAGAATGCCGTTGATGATGGCCAGGGTGAAGAACGAGGCCCCGGCATAGACCCAGCCCACGGTCAGGTGCAGCTGCTGGTCGATGCGGTTCCAGGTGTAGTAGTAGACCGCGGCGGTGCTCAGTTCGACGACGAAGAAGACCCACTCGATGGCCCAGCCGAAGACGAAGTTGTGGATGAGCGTGCTGGTGGCCTCAGGATGGGTGAGGCCGATGGCGAACCAGATGCCGACACCGGAGATGGTGCCGAAGACGCCGGTGAGGATGAGGAAAAACTTCGAGTAGCCGACCAGTTGCGCGAGCCATGCGGCGCGGGTCTCGGGGTCGGTCATGCGCAGGGCCTTGCGCTCGGCCATGGGCAGATAAAGGCCACCGCCGACGGCAAATTGCGAGATCATGACGTGGAAGATGGCGATGATGCCAATCACCCAGCCGGAGCCGAGATAGGGAATGTTCCAGAATGGATAGTTCATCTTTGTCCTTCCTTACCGGATCGTCCAATAGCCGATGACGGTGGTGGCCAGCAGGGCGAAGACCGCCAGCAGGCCGAAGTAATGCGCGGCGCGGGCGCGCTGACCGGATTCCTTCCTGATGTCATAGAAGGGAATCAGAATCCACAGCACGATGCCGAGGGTGAACAGCAGAATGCCCGCAATCTCGCCGGCTTCGCCGGGAAGCACGCTGCCCAGCAGCTTGAGCATCTCAAAGGGACTCATGAAGTACCACTCGGGGTGAATGCCGGCAGGAGCGGGCGCCAGCGCGTCAAACTGCCTGCCCAGGGACCAGGGAAAGACTGAGGCCAGCAGCGCGAGAATATTGAGCGAAATGAGCCACATGGCCAGATCCTTGCGCAGGAAGTTGGGCATGAAGGGAATGCTCTTGCGCTCCTGTGGCGGCTTGGCTTCCTCACTGGGCGGCACGGCGTTGCCGTGGCGCTGGACGAGCCAAAGGTGAAAGCCGAGGAGGGGAAGAAAGATTGCCGGCAGCACCACCACGTGCAGGGCAAAGAAGCGCTGCACCGTGAACTCGCTCACATCCGGTCCGCCGCGCAGCATGTTGGCGATGGCGGGACCGACAAAGGGAATCACCGCGGGAATCTGCAGGCCGACTTTGGTGGCGAAGTAGCTCAATTCATCCATGGGTAGCAGGTAGCCGGAAAAGCCGAAGACTGATGCCAGTCCGAGCAGCGCCATGCCGCTGAGCCAGCCGAACTCGCGCGGCTTGCGGTAGGCCTTCATGAAGTAGACCGAGAACATGTGCACCAGAATGGAGAAGATCATGAGGTTGGCGGACCAGGCGTGGGCCGAGCGGATGAGCCAGCCGAAGTGCATGACGAAGGTGATCTGGCGGACCGACTCGTAGGCTTCTGCGCCGGGGCGGTAGTAGACCAGCAGCAGCACGCCGGTGAAGCACTGGACCAGGAAAAGGAAGAGCGAAATGCCGCCCCAGTAGTACCAGAAGGATTGGGCGTGGACAGGGACGGTCTTGTGGCGCGCGAAGGCGGCCAACTCGGACAAGCCCAGCCGCTCATCGGTCCAGTTGTAAAGCGAGTTGGTTTGGGTTTTTGTGGTCATGCAGCGAATCCTCGAAGACAGTGGACGAGTGAAAAAGTGAAGAAGTGAATGAGTGAACAAGTGAGCCGGGTCAGGCGCGGGAAACTTCCACGCCGGCTTGGTTGACGGCCACTTTGAAAAGGGTGAGCGGCCTGGGTGGCGGGCCGCTGACGTTGGCGCCGGTGTAGGCGTTATAGACGCCGCCGTGGCAGGCGCAGTGGATGCGGTCGGCCTGGGGCTCATATTGCACCGTGCAGCCCAGGTGCGTGCAGACGGCGGTCATGGAGATCCAGCGGCCGTCTTCATGGTGGATCAGCAGGGCCGGAGCGGCGCCGAACTTGAACATGAGCACCGAGCCGGCAGGCAGCTTTTGCGCGTCCTTGAGCGTGACCTCAGTGACGGCGGTGGCTTCCATCGCCATCTCCTCGGGCGAGGCCAGGTAGCGGTAGACGGGATAGGCGAGGGCGGCGGCGTAGCAGAGGCCCGCCGCGCCGGCCGCGGCCAGAAAGAAGCGGCGGGTGGTGATTTCGCCGGGTTCCAAAGGTTCCTGGGCAACGGGTTCGAGATGCGTCCCTTC
The DNA here is from genome assembly GCA_035315085.1 of Occallatibacter sp. Lineage (GTDB taxonomy): Bacteria > Acidobacteriota > Terriglobia > Terriglobales > Acidobacteriaceae > Telmatobacter. The sequence continues at coordinate 39,430 of DATFYK010000088.1, read as the reverse complement.
GGGTAGGTGAATATGTCCGCCTGTAACAATCGGATCGCTCATCATCAAGCCGCCTCCATCACTTTCCTTGCGCGCGCCACTACGGACACTAGCCAGCCGATCACACCCAAGCCTGCTACGAAAAGGACCAGGAAGAGGCCCACGACGGACCAGTTGGTCACGACGGCGCGATCCCAGACGTTATAGCCCTTGCTGAGCAGGGTGAGGTCGCGGACGCCGTCGCGGTAGACGGTAAAGGCGATCTCAGTAAGGACAGCGAGCAGAACGGCGGCCCAGGCCAGCCATGCGGAGGAGAGTTTGGCGAAGCCGGCAATTGCGCCCAGCAGAATGGCGACCGCGACCAGCGCCAGCCAGCCGTATCCGGCGAAACCGAAATACTTATAGAATTCATAGCCTGCCGGAGGCGTCACCAGCAGCGACTTGACTACAGCCGGCTGCACACTGGCCGCCCACAAACCGGCGGTCAAATAAACGAGGCCGAATACCGCGGCTACCTTGCCTCCGAGGCCGGCGACGAAGCGCTTCTCGTCAGCGGTAAAGGTGCTGCGGCCGGCAAGATAGACCATCCAGAGCCCGGCGATGAACAGCCCGCCGGCCATCATCAGCAACCAGCGCGGGGTGAGCGTGGGGTCGCCGGTGGGCAGATACGCGCCCATGGCGGAGGCGGAGTACATCTCCCGCCAAACCTCGGGGCGCAGCATCAGGGTCATATTGGTGGAGAGCAGGCGGGCGATGGAGCCGGCGAGCAGCCATGCGATGAGGCCGACCCACCAGGCGGACTTGCCCGCTTCAAGCCTGCCGCTGAACTGGTAGAGCAGCCAGTAGGCAAGCATGAGGATGCCGATGATCGAGATCCAATAGAGCCCGATGAGGACGCTGCTGGTGTAGAGCGCGCGGCCGTAAAGGACCTGGGCAAAGAGCAGCGGCGGCACGGCCAGGTTGATCACGAAGGTCATGACCACGGTGAGCCGGCGGGCCAAGGCGCGTGCCGCGACCATAGAGAAGGGCGAGCCGCGAAAGAGGCTGAGCAGGACGGCAAGCAGCAACCCGCCGAGGAGCATCTCCACGGCGACGAAATGCAGCGCCAGGGTCACAATATGGAGCAGCTTGAGCAGCCAAATCGGGGCCGGCAAGGGAATGGGGTCTACAGCGGGAAAGAGAGGCATAGCGCTCCTGAAAGCCTGGAGGTGACTCCGAGTCTAGCCATGGCCTGAAATGGCGGGATGTGACGGGACTCACGTTTGTGAGGAGATTGTGAGGCGGTAAAAAGCGGCCATCCCAAGAGGGAATCCGGCGCGAAGCTTCGCTCCACCTTTCGGTCGATACTGCCCCTCATCCGGCCCCCTATACTGACTGGCATGTTTGAGGCACTGCGCGCGACCACTTTCCTGGGAGTGCTGGCGGCGGGAGTTCCCTGCTTTCTTTCCGCACAAGCCACAGGTCCCGGCGCTCTTCCCCCAGGGCAACAAAGCGAAAAGCCCGCCGAGGGCGCACAGCCGGCCGCCACTGGCGACCAGGAGACCGGCTCGCCACGCCCGGCGCAACTCGACGAGCAGCACCGGCCCATCACCGAGGGCGGCTTCGTGAAAAGCGGACCGATCGTCTTTATCGACGACTCGGAAAAAGCCGGCCTGACGCACTGGACCCACAAGATGGGCACGCCCGCCAAGAATTACATCGTCGAGACCAAAGGCTCGGGGGTGGGACTGATCGACTACGACAACAGCGGCTGGCTCTCTATCTACGTGGTGAACGGCTCGACGGTGGACGCGCTGACGGGCAAGGAGACGCCGCCCCACGCGGCCCTGTTCCGCAACAACCACGACGGAACGTTTACCGATGTGGCGGCCAAGGCGGGGGTGACCAACGACCGCTGGGGAACGGGCGTGGCCATCGCCGACTATGACAACGACGGCTGGCCGGATATTTTTGTGTCCAATGTGGGAAAGAACCGGCTGTACCACAACAATCACGACGGAACGTTTACCGACGTGGCGGAGAAGGCCGGGGTGCAATTGGGCAACTGGTCGAGCGGGGCCACTTGGGGCGACTACGACGGCGATGGGCGGCTGGACCTGTTTGTAGCGGGCTATCTGCACTGGGATTGGAACAACCTTCCCAAGAGCAAGGAGGGCGGGGCGACCAATGCGTTTTGCACCTTCCGGGGCGAGGAAGTGGCATGTGGGCCGAGGGGGCTGATCGGCGAGCCGGACCATCTCTTCCACAACAATGGCGACGGAACGTTTACCGATGTGAGCGAGAAAGCCGGCGTGGCGGACAAGGCGGGCTACTACGGGCTGGGCGCATTGTTTGTAGACATCAACAACCACGGCAAGGTGGATCTGCTGGTGGGCAACGACTCGACGCCCAACTATCTCTACCTGAACAAGGGCGACGGCACGTTTGAGGATGTGAGCTACGCCTCGGGCTACGCGCTGAACGAGGCTGGGCGCGAGACGGCGTCCATGGGCATCGCGGTGGGCGACTACCAGAACAACGGCCAACTGGCCATCTTCAACACCACCTTTTCCGACGACTACAAGCCCTTCTACCGCAACGAGGGCGACGCCAACTTTACCGACATCAGCTACCAGTTGGGGATTGCCGAGATTTCGGTTCCCTTCCTTAGCTGGGGCGACGCGTTCCTTGATTATGACAACGACGGCTGGAAAGACCTGCTTATGTCCGACGGCCACGTGTATCCGCAGGCGGACAAGTATAACTGGGGGACAAGCTGGGCGCAGCGGCCCATGCTGTTCCACAACATCGATGGCAAGCGGTTTGAGGTTGTGCCGGCGGTGGAGGGTTCGGGTCTGGCGGTAGTGATTGCCGGGCGCGGCATGGCCGTGGGCGACCTGTTCAACGACGGCAAGCTGGACGCGGTGATCAACGTCATGGACGGCCACCCGGTGCTGCTGAGGAACGTTTCGCCGGACAAGAACCATTGGCTGGAGCTGAAGCTGGTGGGCGCGGCCCCAACTGCAACGAGCAAAGGGAGTCCGCGCGACGCGGTGGGCGCGACGGTATATGTGACCGCCAATGGAATGAAGCAACGCGGCGACGTGCTGAGCGGCGGGAGTTATCTTTCGAGTAACGACCCGAGGCCGCATTTTGGGCTGGGACAAGCCACGACGGTGGACGCGATCGAGGTGCACTGGCCGAGTGGCAAGGTGGAGAAGTTTACCGTGCCGGGGGTGGACCAGATCGTTACGCTGACCGAGGGCAAGGGGAAATAAGCGTCTTGTGATACGCAAAGAGGGCCGTGGAGGCATTTGCTTCCACGGCCCTTTTGTTCCGCCTGCATCCGTCGGTTAGAAGGTGATGCGTCCGGAGAGTTCCAGGCTGCGCGGGCCGGCGCCCTCGGCGGTCTGCAGCGCGGTGATGGAGCCAAAGCCGCTGGAGTCGACCTGCATATTGGGCGGTTCGTAGTTGCGGTGGTTGAAGACGTTGGCCGCTTCGACGCCGATCTGAAACCTGGACTTCTGATAAAGCGCAAAGTTCTTCATCAGCGACAGGGAGAAGTTGGCCGTGCCGGGACCGACGACACCGCCCACGGGCGCATTGCCGAAGCGGCCGATGCCGATGCCGCTGGCGGTCTGAAGGTTGAGGTATGGAAATGCAGCCGGATTCAGCCACTGCGCGGTGGTGCGTCGCGGCGCATAGAGGCTGACGTTCCGCAACTGGTCGGGACGGGTTTGGCCGACGGTCGTAAGAATGTTGGTATTGGCCGGATCGATCGTCTGCTCGAAGGGGGTGAGGAACGGTCCGCTCTGCAGGATGGCGATGCCGGCCAGTTGCCAGTCGCCCGCGACGCTGTTTACCAGGGAGCCGTGGTTCAGCCACTTCTGGCCGTGGCCAAAGGGCAGGTCGTAGAGGTAAGTGGCAAGGAAGCGGTGGCGGCGATCGTAAATCACGTTGCCGTAGTCCATGCCGGGATGAAAGCGGTCGGTCAGGAAGCTGCCGCCGGCGACGGCAAAGGCGGTGGGCGTGGCTCCGCCGGCGTTGGAGAGGTCGCGCGTGAAGGTGTAGCTGGCGTCGAAGGTGAGCCCCTTGCCGCTATGGCGGGAGACCTCGGCCGTAGCGCTGTTGTAATTGCTTTCAGCGGCATTCATGACGCTCTGGATCACGGCCCAGTAGGGATAGGGACGGTTGCCGCTGGCCTGGGCATAGCCGATGGAATTGGCCGGCACCTGGTTGAGGTCCTCCATGGCTTCAAGGTCCCGGCCATGGCTGCCGGAGTAAGAGAGGCGCATGCCGACGCTGTGGCCCAGATCCTGCTCCAGAGTCAGGTTCCACTGCTGGACTGAGGGATCTTTGTAGTGGACGGGAAAGGCGTAGTCGAAGTTGGCGGTTCCGGTGGAGCTGCCGGCAAGGGTGTTGAAGGGATTGGCGAAGGAAAGCAGGGGCGTGACTCCATCGCTTTCAAAGGCCTGATTGTAAGTGGCCAGATAGCTGGCATGGACGGCCCAGCCGGAGACCAGCGAAAAGCCGAGCGGTGTTTCAATGAAGCGTCCCCAGCCGCCGCGCACGACCGTCTTGTCATTGCTGTAAGGCCGCCAGGCAAAGCCCAGCCGCGGACCCCAGTCGGTCTTGTCGGTGTAACGCAAGGACTCCGGAATCCCGGCCTCCGCGGCGGTCATGATCAGCGTGGGATAGATGGCATTGGCAAAGCCGGTGGACTCGAAGGACAGGGCCTGGGCGTTGGGCACCACGACCGCGCCTTGAACCGTCGACGCGCCATCGGCGCCTATGCCAGTCCAGCCGGGCTGGAAGACAGCGGTGTTGGAGTGAGTATCCCGGATAGGCGGGTGCAACTCGTAGCGCAGGCCCAGGTTCAGGGTGAGATGGGAGGTTATCTTCCAGTCGTCCTGAGCAAAGAACGCGTAGGCGTAGCCGAGCCCGTCCATCGTGGGATTGTTCGTCGAACTGACCTCGGTGTAATCAGGATAGCCAAGCAGGAATGCAGTGTAAGGGTCGCCGATGGTTCCGCCCACGGCCGACGAGCCGTTGAAGACATACCAGCCGGAACGATAGTTGCCGTAGACATTGTCGTCGTGGTCGCTGAGGCGCTTGAAGTCCGCGCCGAATTTGAAGGAGTGGTTGCCGCGGGTCCAGGTCAGGTTGTCCAGCGCCTGAACGATCTGCCCGCGCTGCATGCCGGGGTTGCCTGCGCCGGTGGACATGAATCCGTTGCCGATAAGCACCTGCGGGGCCTCAGACCAACTGGTGTCCGGTTGGGGCACGCTGAGACCGGACTGGGCGAGCAGGGAGTTAGTGGAGTAACTCTGCGTCTCCGAGGTGTGCTGGGCGTTGAAACCGCCGCGGAACTCGTTCATCAGCCGCGGCGTGAAGACGTAGTTGTGCGCGAAGGTCACGCCCTCGTCGATCTCGGGCGTGTTGTACGCGCCTTGCAGCGGGCTGCCGGCCTCAGCGCAATAGGAGTAAGTACAGGTGGCAGAGGGCGCGGTGGTGACCTGGCGGTTCTTGTAGGAAAAGCGCGCGAAGACGGACTGCTTTGAGGAGATGGCCTGGTCCAGCCGCACGTCGCCCTGATTGCTGGAGATGGGAGAGGGGAAATTGATCTGATAGTTGTTGGCGTAGGAGCCGGGTACGCCGTAGTTGGGCGTGGGCATGAGGTATTGGAGCAGGTTGGCGGAGATGGGGCTGACCGGCACAATCGCATTGGTCAGCGTGGAAGTCAGCGGAGTTCCATCGGGGTTATAGACGGTGTATCCATTGGGACACTGGGTGGCCGGATCGGGCTCGCAATAGGATTGGTCGAGGTAAGAACCGATGTTCCCGTTGCGCATATCCGTGGAAGGCACGCTGAGCACTATGGGCGTCTCACGCGGCAGACGCAACCCTTCAAAGCTCACAAAGAAGAACGTCTTGTCGCGGCCGTTGTAGAGATGCGGAAAGCTCAGCGGACCGCCCAAGGTGCCGCCAAAGTCGTTCATGATGATTTTCGGCTTGGAGAGCGCGAAGGTATTGTTCGAGTTCAGGACCGTGTTCTCGTGGTTCTCGAAGAGCCCGCCATGAAAGTGATTGGTTCCGGCCTTGGAGACGGTGGTGATGTCGGCCACGCCGCTGAACTCGGCGTTGTTATTGGACTCGCTGACGCGAATCTCTTCAACGGAGTTGAAGGAGGGGAACATCTCGTTGACGGGTCCGGAGTACTCGACGCCCACGCTGGAGATGCCGTCGATGGTGACGCTGAGCAGGGCCGCCGTGGTGCCCATGACTGCCAGGTTTCCGCCATCGTCGGTCTGCACGCCGGTTTCGGTGGTGAGCGTGGAGATGGGACTGGTGGAACCGGAGGATCGTGAGTAGATGGCCACCGGCAACTCGACCAGCTCGTCGCCGATCTTGGTCACGGCCAGGTTGGAAACATCGGTGGTGATCACGGGCGCGGGGTCGTCGAACACAATGACGGTCTGCGTCTCGGAGCCCGGCTTCAGGGTTGCATCCAGGCGCCGCGTCTCTCGAGCCTTGAGCACGATCTCGGGAAGCGATTCCTTTTGAAATGCCGGCGCCGTAAAGGTGAGGGCATATTTGCCCACTTCGATGTTCTTGAAGGCGTAATTCCCGCTGGTGTCGGTCGCCAGGGTACGCGTAGCGGTGGTGCCGGAATTGACCAGCGTCACCTGCGCGCCTTGAATCAGCGCCCCGCTGCTATCGCGCACCGTGCCTATGATGGAGCCGAAGGTGGATTGCGCCGGCAGCCGGCCGGCAGCCAGCACAAGCAAGCAACACGCCAGAAGAAGCCGCGCGGCGACCGAGCGGTGAAAGCAGACAAGGGAAGGAAAACCGCGCATGAGCGCACCTTTCACAAAAGATTCACGGTAGAGACGATGTTTCTTCGCTTTTGAATTGTTTTTCTTTACAAATGTATAGCCTGTTGGGAGGTATGAGGGCGTATTTTTCACAGAATTCTTTGCGCCGGCTGGAAGCGACCCCCAAGGGGCCGGTTATACGGGTTTTAGCCTCAATTTTTGACGAGATGCGGGTGATAGTCCGCCGGTCTACAGACGGAAAAGAGACCGGCTCCTGACCAGAACACACTTCCCCGACCGATTTCGCGGTCCGGCTTGACGGGCTGGCATGGGTTTTCTGCTGCTCGGGCCTTTCTCCTGCCTGGCCGGCGCCAGGAGCCTGGGCTTTGGCGGCAAGCGCGGCAGCGCCACGGTAGCCGGCATGATTGGCGAGGCGGGTTGCCTGGCCAGCTGGCTTTCCGGCGACACGGTGGCCCGCATCACGGTTGCGTCCGGCTGGAAGAATGCGTTCCTTTCGCTGGCCGGCGTGGCTCTTTTCACCGCGCTGGTGCTGGTGATTCATCGACGCATGCCCAATCCGGCCGCGGTGGAGGCTCAAGTTTGCAAAATCCGGCTGGGAGTGTTTCAATCTGATTATTGAAACAGGGGTGCTCCACGAAGTGGGGCTGAGAAATACCCTCGAACCCGATCCGGATAATACCGGCGTGGGAAGTTTCCCAGGGCCTTGCGGTCCTTCTTCCTCGAATCGCAGCGTGAGTTCTCTTGTTTCATGGAGTTCAAAAACAAGGGGAGCCCATGCTCGAAGCCGCCGCCGCCGCCACGGCGCGCATCCCATCTCAATCATTCCCGAGCGGCAGGTTCGCCGCCGACAGCGGGTTGTTGCTGGCAAGCCTAGCCATGGCCAAGCGAGCGTCTGGCGTGGGCCGCCGTTCACTGCGTATAAGGTTTGTACATTCCCAGGTCTCTAAATCGAGATTTGGGGCACCCAGCTCTCTGGTGAAAGCGCTGATGCTGCTCTGCTGCGTGGGCGCTCCGCTTTGCGCATTTCCGCAGAGCCCGGCGACCCCGCCTGCGAGTCCCGCTCCGTCTTCCGATGCGCCGAAACCCGCCGCGTCTGCGCAGGTGCCGCGCGTTACGACGACGGTCGTGGTCCACGGCGAAGTGAAGGACGATTACCTTCCCGAGGCCGTCACGGTGGGCACTCTGGACGGCGCAACGCTGAAGGAGACGCCGCTGTCGGCGACGGTGGTGACCCGCGACTTGCTGACCGACCAGGTTTCGCGGCTGCTCTCGGACGTAGTGAAGAACGACGCGTCCATCGGCGAGGATTACGCGCCGGTGGGCTACTACGGCGACTACCAGATTCGCGGCTTCGCGATCGACCTGGCCACGGGACTCCAGATCAACGGCATGACCATCGCCGGCGAACAGGATGTGCCGCTGGAAAACAAGGAGCGGGTCGAGCTGCTCAAGGGCATTGCCGGCGTGGAGAGCGGCGTGGCCTCGGCCGGCGGGCTGATCGACTACGTGACCAAGCGGCCGGCCACGTTGGAAGCCGTGGACCTGGCCACCGATCATCGCGGAACCGCTTATGGGGCCGTCGATCTGGGCCGGCAATTCGGCAGCCGGAAGCAGGTGGGCGCGCGGGTGAATCTGGCCGGCGAAAAAATCGAGAGCTACGTGAACGACGCCAACGGCTGGCGCGGGGTGGGCGCGGGCGCGGCCGACTGGAAACTGAGTCCCAAGGCGATTCTGAAAGGCGACTTCGAGTACCAGCACAAGGTGGAACGCTCGGTCTGCGGCTACCAACTGCTGGGCGGAACGACCTTGCCCGATCTGGATCAGGTTCACCCTTCGACGATGCTGGGCGAGCAATCATGGGCCAAGCCGAACACCTTCGACACATTCAACACCGGGGCGCGGCTGGACTACGATCTGCCGGGCGGGTGGCGAGCCTTCGCCGCAGCCAGCTACAGCCATTCGCTGATCGACGACAACGTGGTTTATGCGTACGGGTGCTCCTATGAAGCGGAGTGCCAGGCGAGTGGCGGCACAGCGCCCAATTACTTCTTCGCTCCCAGCGGCGGCTACGACATCTACGACTATCGCGACCCCGGCGAGCTGCGCATCGACGCGCAAGCCGAGGCTCTGGCCACCGGCCACATCAAGACTGGGGCAATCAGCCACGACATAGCGGGCGGCGGCGAACTTTTCGTGCGCAGCGTTCAGCAGCCCGGCGCGCCACCCAACACTGCGCCTGGCTGGGTGCAGGATGGCGCCGTGTACAGCTACATCGGCTCCGAAAATATCTATCAGTCGATTACGCCGTTTCCGGGCGCGACATACGTCGGCGTGCGAGAGCAAGCTGGCCCGCGCGCTCTCTGGGAAGACAGTCACCAATCGGCCGCAGTGGTGCAGGACCGGATACATATCCCTGGCCGCATTCAACTGTTCGCCGGGGGACGGGAAGACTCCCTGCGCAACAACAACTACTCCCTCACCGCCACCAGCCCCGGCACCTTGCCGACCATCACGGACAAGCTCATCTGGCTGCCGCAATACGCAGTCACATTCAACCCGGCAAGCAATTTAACGTTCTATGGAAATTACGGAGTACTGCTTTCGCTGGGGCCGCAAGGGCCGTGGTGGGTGGATAACGCGAATGAGTTTCTGGGACCATTCTTCACCCGGCAGGCTGAGATCGGCGCCAAGTTTGAGCCAGGCCAGCGCATCCTGCTGACGACCGCGCTCTTCCATATGCGCGCGCCCTTCTTTTATCCCAAGGTGATCCAGGCTCCCGACAGTTTTTGCACGGCAAGCGAATTCAATGCGCCCGGCGATCTGTGCTTTGAATCCGAAGGACGCGAGACCCACGACGGCATGGAGGTGAACGCGGAGGGCAAGGCGACGCGTTGGATGCAACTGAACGCTTCAGCGGCGGCGATACGCGCGCTTTCCGACGAGACGGGCACGCCGGCCTTCGACGGCAAGCAGGTGCTCAACGTGCCGCATCTGCGCACGGCTGTGTTTGCCGATCTAGCCCTGCCCCACGCCCACGGCCTGTACCTGATGCCGGGCTGGAGCTACACAGGCCGCAAGGAGGCCACTCGCGACGACGCGGTAAGCGTGCCCGGCTACAATCTCTTCAACCTAGGCGCGCGCTACACGCCGGGAGGCGAGCAGGGGCGCGTAACTTTTCGTCTCTATGCCGACAACATTACCGACAAACGCTACTGGAAAGACACGGGCGCCAGCTACGGCGACACATTCATCCACCTGGGCGCGCCCACAACGGTGCGGCTATCGGCCCATTACACTTTTTAGGTTTGCCGGTGCGGGTGAAGGATGATTTCGCGATGAGTTCAACGGCAAAAGCGCACGGCATGGATGGCACGCTGGTGGAACCAGACTGGCCTCCGCTCACCCTCGCCGAGGTGCGCCCGTTGTTGAGCCAGTTTCCCGGATGCGGCGAGCCGATTGAAATATTGTCCGTAAGCCCGCGGCCGTTTTCGGCGGCCAGCGTAGTGGCTACGCGGGGCGGGCGAGTCTTCATCAAGCGCCATCACTGGACCGTGCGCGATGCGGAGGGATTGCTTGAGGAACATCGCTTTCTTGCGCATCTGCTCGGAGCAGGAGCGCCGGCGCCAAGGGTCTTTGCGGCGGTTTCAGGCGAGACGGCAATCGAGACAGGCGAGTGGAGTTACGAGGTGCACGAAGCGCCCGAGGACGTGGACCTTTATGAAGATGCGATCTCCTGGACGCCGTTCCGTTGCGTGGCGCACGCGCACTCCGCGGGCCAGGCGCTGGCGCGGCTTCATCGCGCGTCGGATGGATTTGCCGCGCCGCGCCGCAAACCGCGCCCGCTGGTAGCCAGCTTCACCATCTTTGCCGCGCAGGATCCTGGCGCAGAGATGAACCGCTATCTGGCCGCGCGGCCGGCGTTGACTGGGGATGCGGCTGTGCGCAGCCGATGCGATGAGGCGCTTGAATTGCTGGCTCCGTTTCATGCTGAGCTTCTGCCGCTCAAGCCCGCACTGCAGGAGTTGTGGACGCACAACGATCTGCACGCTTCGAATCTGTTGTGGAGCGATGCCGGACCCGCTGCGCGGGCTACGGCAATCATCGATTTCGGGCTGGCCGACCGCACCAATGCGGTGCATGACCTGGCCCACGCAATCGAGCGCAACATTGTTGAGTGGCTGGTGCTCGTGGAGGACCCGGCTCATCCTGAAAATGTGCCCGTGCATCTCGACCATCTGCACGCATTGCTTGCCGGATATGACTCGGTGCGTCCGCTCTCCAAGGAAGAGGCCGCGGCGCTTGCGCCGATGACTGCGTTGTGCCACGCGGAGTTTGCGTTGTCTGAGACGGACTATTTTCTGGGCGTGCTGCACTCGGATGAGAAGGCGCAGATGGCCTGCGAAGGCTGGCTGGTGGGGCACGCGCGCTGGTTCCGCGGCGCGGACGGCAAGAAGCTGCTGGATGCAATTGGCCGTTGGAGCGCGGCCCGCAAGCACCAACCAGAGGAAGCATCAGCCCAGGGAGTTGGCCGCCGATGAGTTGGATTGCAACTTACATTGCGGCAAACTGGCTGGAGATTGCTGGAACCGTCACCACGGTGCTGGGCATCTGGCTCACCACGCGCCGCTGGCTCATCTGCTGGCCGGTTGTGCTGGCCGCGGATGTGCTCTACCTCATCGTCTTCTACCGCACACGGTTGTTCTCCGACGCGCTGCTACAGGTCTTCTTCGTGGCCTTCACGCTTTACGGCTGGTGGCACTGGTGGCGCGGCGTGCGCGAAGAGGGCGAGGTGCGCGTGGTTCCGCTGAGCGTGCGGGGATGGCTTGCGGGACTGGCGGCGGGAGCGGCGGGAGCGGTACTGCTGGGGTGGTTGATGGTGCGCGTGGGCGCGGCGCTGCCCCATCTGGATGCCGCGCTGACCAGCTACAGCCTGGTGGCCAGCTGGTGGCAGGCGCGCAAACACACGGCCAATTGGTGGCTGTGGATTGCGGTGGACGTAGTCTACATCGGCGAGTATCTCTACAAGGACCTGAGGCCTACGGCCGCGCTCTACGCGGGACTTGTGGCGCTGGCTGCGCTGGGGCTGCGGGATTGGCGGCGTGCGGCGGCGACTCAGACCGCGGCTTGCACCACGTTGCGAAGCGGCTCGCCGTCGATGTAGCGGCGCAGTTCGCCGGCAGCAACTCGCAGAGAGTTGGGTGCAAACTGCGGGCTCGATCCGCCTACGTGGGGCGTGAGCAGCAGATTCGGACAACTCCACAGCGGGTGCCCGTCCGGCAGCGGCTCGGGATCGGTCACGTCGAGGGCGGCGCGAATCTTTCCGGTTTGAAGCGCGTCAACCAATGCGTTTGTATCCACGATGGGTCCCCGCGCGGCATTCACCAGCAGCGCGCCCTGCGGCATCAAAGCAAGCTGCCGCGGGCCAATCAGCCCGCGCGTCTCCGCGGTGAAAGGCAGGATCAGCACCACGATCCCGGCTCGCGGCAGGAGGCTGTCCAGGTCGCCGACGGCATGAACGGAGGGTTCGGTGCGCGCGCTGCGGGCCACGCGCAGCATGTGGACATCGAACGGCGCAAGCATGCGCTCGATCTCCTTGCCGATGGCGCCATAGCCCACCAGGAGCACGGTCTTGCCGGTCAACTCCTCCAACATAACGGGGGGATAAATCGGACGCGTGTCCCCGGTGATGGCGGCGTAGCGCGCACTGGCCTCGAAGCGGAGCTTCCATCGGGCGGCGCGCTGGACATCGAGATAAAACGGGAAGTACTTGAGCATGGCCAGAATGGAGGCCACGGTCCACTCCGCCGTAGAGATGTTGTGCGCGCCGTGGGCATTGCAGATGGTCACGCGCGGCCCGACCACACCGGGAATCCACTCCGTGCCGGCCAGCAGCGCAAGCACCAGTCGCACCCCGCGCAGATGCGGCCAGGTCTTGATGGCCCGCTTGGGGTAAGGGTCGGGAATCCAGACGTCGATGTCTACGTCATGGTCCAATGAATCGGGCAGCGGAATGAGTTCGACTCCCTGGGGAAAGTCGCTGAACAATTCCGCGGCCAACGTTGCCGGGTATCCGACTCGCAGCATGGGTTTGACCTGCCCGACCGGTGCGGGCGCCTCGATCTTATGCTACACGGGCGACTTCATTCCACTCCCACGGGGAGACTGATAGCCTTGATTGAGCTTGCCGGGACAAGCGTGAGATTGGTCACGGCAGGAACGGGCGGGTCAGGCGATCCTGTAATCAGGAGACTTTGCGATTGCATCCATGCGCCTGAAGGCAAACAAGACGTGGTCCCAGCAACTGCTTGATCTGAAGCTGCGCCTGGAACCTAAGAATCGCCCTGGTTTCTTTTCCTGGGAACGGCAGCGGCTGCTGATTCACGCGGCAAAAACCGCACTGGCCGCGGCTCTGTGCTGGTGGCTGGCGCTGCGCTTCGGTTTGCACGACGGCTACTGGGGCGCGATCAGCGCCATCATCGTGATGCAATCCAACATGGGCGCCACCGTTACCGCCTCGCGCGACCGGCTTCTGGGCACGCTGATCGGCGCTCTGTTTGGATTTTCGTTTTCGCTCTTCGGCGTGCTTCCATGGAACTACATTTTCGCTGTGCTCGCGGCGGTCATCGTCTGCGGCTTGCTGGGGCTGCGCAGCAGCTCGCGGCTGGCCGGAGTCACCATCACCATTATCATGCTGGTGCAGAAAGCTGGTTCGCGCTGGGACCTGGCGCTGGACCGCGTGAGCGAAGTGGTGCTGGGCATCGTGGTGGCTCTCGCCGTGACCACGCTGGTGCTGCCTGACCGCGCCCGGCTGCGGCTGCGCGACGGACTGGCGCAGGAGTTCCTGGTGCTGGGGGCCTTCTTCGAGGCGATTTTGCAGGGTTTTCGCGGTACGCCTGCTGAGAATCTGCCGGGGCTGCGCGAGGATGCGCTGGCCATGCTGCGCGGCAACAACCAACTGCTGGAGGCTGCGCGCAATGAGCCCTCGGGAGGCCCAGGCTGGCGCGAGGGCCTGGCAACGCTCTCGCAGTTTGGCCGCTCGCTCTTCGACGCCCTGGTGGCGCTGGAGTTCTCAGTGAAAGACACCAACGAGTTTGGCTACGCGCAGCAACTGGAGCCGGCCCTTGGACAACTGACCGCTGACATTCGCACCGGATTCCACCATGTGGCCGGCTGCATTCACGCATGGCGCTTCCATGTGCAGCCACAGATGAGTCTTGAGGAGGACATCGCCCAACTGGAAGCCCGCATGACCGCGGTGCGGCCCACGGGCATCGGGTTTTCTCAGGCTGAGATTCTGCGCGCTTATGCCGTGCAGCTTCATCTCAAACAGATTGCGCGGCTGCTGAGGGCTTCGCGGGTTGAGACCAGCCGCGCCATCGGTGAGGCCGAAGAATAGCGCATCAGACCGCGAGCAGCTCCGTGTAGACAGCCATGCCCACCACAGCATCGGCGCCCAGCGCATCCAGCGCATCCACTTCCTGCTGGCTGCGAATGCCGCCGGCCACGATGAGCTGCCTTTGCGTGAGCTTGCGCAGCCGCGCCGCCGTCTCTATGGGAAAGCCCTGCATCAGCCCTTCGCCATCCACGTGCGTGTAGAGGAACGCGGCGGCATAGCTTTCAAGTTGCGGAATAGCGTCGTCGGGCGTAAGCGCGACCTGCGCCTTCCAGCCCTTGACGGCGATGCGGCCATTCTTGGTGTCGATGCCGGCAACGACGCGGTCCGCGCCGACGGCGGCGGCCAGTTCAGAGGCAAATTCGGTGTTCACGGCGCCCTCCGCGGAAAAGAGCGCAGAGCCGATGATGACGCGCCTTGCGCCCGCATCGAGAACCTGCCTTGCGCGGTCGATGGAGTGGATGCCGCCGCCCGCCTGACAGGGCAACCGCTTCGCAATCTGCGCGACAAGTTCTGAATTGTCGCCCTGGCGCATCGCGGCGTCGAGGTCGATCAACTGCACCAACGGGAAGCGAGAAAACTTTTCGATCCAGTATTCGAAGTCGTCGAAGGCAAGGCGCAACTTTTCGCCTTGCACCAACTGAACGATGCGCCCACCCAGCAGGTCGATGGAAGGAATCAGCATGGCAGCCTCACCGAGACGCCGGCTTTGGCCAGCTCTTCTTTGAGCGAACGCGCGCTCGATACGCCGAAGTGAAAGATGCTGGCCGCGAGCGCGGCATCGGCCTTGCCGCGCCCGAAGACATCGACAAAATGACCCACGGTTCCGGCGCCGCCCGAGGCGATGACGGGGATGGAGACCGACTCGCTGACTGCTGCCGTCAGCTCGCAATCGAAGCCTGTGCGTGTACCGTCGCAGTTCATCGAAGTGAGCAGAATCTCGCCCGCTCCGCGAGCCTCGGCCTCGCGCGCCCACTCGACCACGCGGCGGCCAGCCGGCTTGCGACCGCCCTGCACGAAGACCTGCGCATCGCGCACAGGATCGGCGGCCTCGGGATCGCGACGCGCGTCGATGGCGACGACCACAGCCTGCGCGCCAAAGCTGCGGCCGATGGCATCGATCAATGTTGGATGCGCCAGCGCGGCGGAGTTCACGCTGACCTTGTCCGCGCCGGCTTCGAAGACCTGCGCCGCATCTTTGGCCGAGCGGATGCCGCCGCCTACGCAGAAGGGAACGAACAATTCACGCGCCGTTCGGCGCACAGTATCGAGCAGCGTTTGCCGGCCTTCGTGCGTCGCGGTAATGTCGAGCAGAACAATCTCGTCCGCGCCCTCGCGCGCATGACGCGCGGCCTGCGTAGCCGGATCGCCCGCGTCGATGAGATCGACAAACTGCACGCCTTTGACGACGCGGCCGTCATGTACATCGAGGCAGGCGATGATGCGCTTGGTGATCATTCAATCTCCTTTGCTTGCCACGAGAGAAAATTGCGGAGAATTTTCAGGCCCGTTGCGCCGGATTTTTCCGGATGAAACTGGACGCCCATCACGTTGGCGCGCTCGACGGCTGATGCGAAAGGCTCGATGTAGTGCGTGACGGCCGCGGTGTCGGCTGTGACCGGAGCCTTGTAGGAATGCGTGAAGTAGACGTATTCGCCCGGCTCGACGCCGGCCAGCAATCGCGAGCCGGGGCGCGCTTCGAGCGAGTTCCAGCCGACGTGCGGGACTTTCTCGGAGCTTTCGGAGAAGCGCGCACACGATTCCGCAAAATGCGCGAGGCCGGGCTGCGCGGGCGCTTCGCTCGATCCGGCGTAGAGCCATTGCATTCCGACGCAGATGCCTAGAAAGGGAACGCCGCGCGCGATGGCTGCGCGAATCGCGGCGGTGAGGCCCGTCGCGTCGAGGCGCTCGGTGGCCGCGAAGTGGCCCACGCCGGGCAGCACCAGCCGCTCTGCTGCCGCAATGGGCGCAAGATCGCCGTCCGTCACCACAGCCTCAGCGCCTAAATGGCGCAACGCTTTGAGCACCGAGGTCAGGTTGCCCGCTTTGTAGTCGATCACAGTTACGCGCATCAAAACAATGACTCCGCGATGAGAATCCACCAGACAAGAAGCAATAGGGCTGACACGACGGCAGCGGCCCTCCACCACCGTCGGCCAAAAAAGGAGAAGACGAAACCTGCCGCGGCAGAAATCAGTCCGAATTGGACCCACGGTACCGCTTCATTCGCTTGTTTTAAGTAGTCCGACGTGCCCATTGACCGAAGATAACCACCAGCAAGGGCAGACACCGATAGGAAGATTCCTGCGATACCAAATGCGAAGACGACAGGCCTGACTTTCGGAACAGGGATCATAGCAACCCCTTCGTCGAGGGCAACATTTCGCCGAGTTGTTTGTCGCGCGAACAGGCTACGCGCAGGGCACGCGCGAAGGCCTTGAAGATGGCCTCGATCTTGTGATGGTTGGAGCGGCCGTACATGGTTTTGACGTGCACGCTGGCGCGAGCGCCGCGCGCGAAGCCCTCAAAGAAATCTGTCACCAGTTCGGCTTGCAGGTCACCCACCAGGTGCGCGCGCACCTTGGTCTCGACGGCGAAGGCCGCGCGACCGCTCAGGTCCACGGCTGCGATGGCCAGCGTTTCGTCCATGGGCATGAGGAAGTATCCGGCGCGCAGGATGCCGCGCTTGTCGCCAAGGGCGCGATCGAAGGCCTCGCCCAGCGCAATGCCCACATCCTCGACGGTGTGGTGCTGATCCACGTCGAGGTCGCCGACGCATTTGAGTTCAAGATCGAATGCGCCATGGCGCGCGAACAGCTCCAGCATGTGATCGAAGAAGCGTATGCCGGTGGAGATTTTGTATTGGCCGCGGCCTTCTACCGTCAGCTTGATTCCGATGCGCGTCTCGGCGGTAATGCGCTCAACAATGGCGGTGCGCGGGTTCGATTCGATCGCGGATTTTGCGTTCTTCTTCCTGGTTGTCATTGCGCCTCTTTTCTGGCCCGCAGTGTGGCCAGCGCTTCGTTGAGAGCGGCGACGGCGTGCCGCATCTGCTCCCGCGTTCCAACGGTGATGCGCACGCGTCCATCGCAGCCCGGATCGCTGGAGCGGTCGCGCACAAGCACGCCCGCGCCGCGCATCAGGCGAACAAACTCCGCGTGCTGAGGGCCGATCTCGACCAAAATGAAATTCGCCCGGCTGGGCCAACGACGGAGGCCGGCCGCATCGAGAGCGGTCTCGAAGTCGGCGCGCGCGGCCAGCACTTCGCTCACGTACCAATCGAGATACGCTGTGTCTTCGAGCGCGGGCGGCAGGCAGGCCAGCGCCAGCGAGTTCACACTATAGGGCGAGAGGACGCGGCGCACCCAGCGCATCAGCTCCACTGGTCCGGCCAACAGGCCGAGACGCAAGCCGGCAAGGCCGTAGGCCTTCGAGAAGGTCCGCGCCACAATTAAATTGGGCACGATACCGATCAGGTCGATGACCGTTTCGCCGTGGAAATGAAAGTAGGCTTCGTCGACCAGCAGCACTGCGTGGGGCGCGCGGCGCGCGATCTCGACGAGTTGCGCACGAGTGGCCGCAGAGCCCGATGGGCTGTTGGGACTGGCGATGGCGATGATCTTGGTGCGCGGCGAGATGGCGGCAAGAAGGCGCTCGAAGGGGAACTGCAAGTCGTCCGCGGCCTGCACCGTAACTATGCGCGCATCGGTCGCCGATGCGTACACCTCATACATGGTGTAGGTAGGGACGGGCAGCAAGAGTTCGTCGCCTTCTTCGAGGAAGGTTTCAAAGAGCACGTGAATGGCCTCGTCCACGCCGTTGGTAAGCGCGACCTGCGCGGCGACAAGGCCGAGATGCACGGCGACGATGGCCTCCACCGGCTCGCGCTCGGGATAGCGCGTGAGGCTGCCCGCGGAGATGCGCCCCAGCACTTCGCGCACTTTGGGCGAACAGGCCAGCGTGTTCTCGTTGAAGTCCAGGCGCAGCCCGCCGCGGCTGCCGAGCGGAGGGTGATACTCCTTCATGGCCTGCACGCGGGCACGGGGCACCACCTGCGGTGGGGCCAACTCTACCGTTGTTCGTTCAGTCATGGTCGTTCCTCTTCTCTATGCGAACGCGAATCGCTTCGGCGTGGCCTGTGAGGCCTTCGGCCCCGGCCAGCAAAGCGGCAGATGGACCAAGTGAGCGGACTCCCCGTGCCGTGTACTCTTGCACGGTGATGAGCTTAACGAAATCGTTCACGCTCAGGCCGCCACGCACACGCGCCATGCCGCCTGTAGGTAGCGTGTGATTGGGTCCGGAGATGTAATCGCCCATGGGCTGCGCGGACCAGCGGCCCACAAAGACCGAGCCCGCGCTCTCGACCCATTCGAGGTCGCTGGGCGCATCCACGGTAAGGTGCTCGGGAGCGATGCGATTGGTAATCTGCCGCGCTTCGTCCACGCTGGACGAAATGATTACGAGGCCGTTGCGATCGAGAGCCTCAAGCGCGACGGGATTATTGCGGCTGCGCAGCTTCGTCTCCGCGATGACTTCTTTGGCCAATTCTTCCCGCGTAGTAATGAAGATGGCCAGCGCTTCGGGATCGTGCTCGGCCTGCGCGACAAGATCGGAAGCTATATCGGGTGCGGCCCCACGTTCGCTGGTGACGACAATCTCCGTGGGACCGGCGAGCATATCGATGGCGCAATCGAAAGCGACAAGACGCTTGGCCGCGGTGACGTAGAGATTGCCGGGGCCAACGATCTTGTCTACGCGCGTGAGGCTCGCGGTTCCATAGGCCAGCGCGGCGATTGCGTGCGCGCCGCCGAGGCGATAAAACTCCGCGATACCGAGCAGGTGGGCGGCGGCGAGGGTCTCCGGCGCAGGCCTGGGCGAAACCACAGCAATGCGCCTGACGCCCGCAACCTGCGCGGGAATAGCCGTCATGAGCAGCGTGGAAGGGAGCGGATGACGGCCGCTGGGGACGTAACAGCCCACCGAGGCGAGGGGACGAACAAGCTGGCCCGTGGTGAGACCGTCAACAGGAGATGCATTCCACGAGGCGGGTAGTTGGCGCTGGGCAAAGGCGCGAATCTGGCCGGCTGCTTTGGAGAGAGCTTCGCGCAGCGCTGGATCGATGGCCTCCCACGCAGCGGCCATTTCGTCCTGTGTGACGCGCAAACTGGCCGCACCTTTGAGGCCGTCGAATTGGGCCGCATAGCGCAGCAGGGCGCGGTCACCCTGTTTGCGCACATCGGCCACGATGCGCCTGACGGCGGGCAACACGGCGTCCAGCGCCGCGCCGCCTCGTTGTTCGAGCGCGGCAAGAACTTCTGCCGATTGCTTCGCGCCTGGCCCTTTGGTCCGGATCAGTTTCATCATTCGCCTCCGGGCTACAGAACAACCTTATTGAGCGGATATTCGACGATGCCCGTTGCTCGCGCGGCTTTGAGCTTGGGAATCACATCGCGGGCGATGCGCTCATCGACGATGGTGTTGACCGCGACCCACTCCGAATCGCTTAGCTGGGAGACGGTGGGCGAGTTCAGCGCGGGCAGCACGGCCAGGACTGCTTCGAGGTCCGCTCGCTTGACGTTAAGCATGAGCCCCACCTGCGATTGCGCATCGATGGCGCCGCGGAGCATGAGGGCGATCTGGTCAATCTTTTCGCGCTTCCACGGGTTGGCGAGCGCGGCTTTGCCGGCGATCAGATGAGTCTCGCTCTCCATGACCGTGTCGATGATCTTGAGGCGGTTGGCCTTGAGGGAGCTGCCGGTCTCGGTGATTTCTATGATGGCGTCGGCCAGCATGGGCGGTTTGACTTCAGTGGCGCCCCAACTGAACTCGACCTTCACGTTGACGCCCTTGGCGGCGAAGTAACGCTTGCTGACTTCGACCAGTTCGGTGGCGACGATCTTGCCGTCGAGGTCTTCAGCCTTCTCAAAGCCGCTTCCTTCAGGAACCGCCAGCACCCAGCGCACCTTGCGGCGGCTCTGCTTGGCATAAGTGAGCGTGGTGACGCTGGTTACGTCGAGGCCGCTCTCCACCACCCAGTCGATGCCGGTGAGTCCGGCATCGAGCACGCCGTGATCGACGTAGCGCGCCATCTCCTGCGCGCGGATCAACATGCACTCGATCTCGGGATCGTCGATGGAAGGAAAATAGGAGCGGCCGTCGGCGTAGATGTTCCAGCCGGCGCGCTGGAAAAGAGCAATGGTCGCATCCTGCAGGCTGCCCTTGGGGATGCCGAGTCTGAGCTTGTTAGCCACGTGTTTCCTCTTTCTTACTGCTGCCTTCCTGGTTGGACGCGCTTAGGGGCAGGGGTTTTGTAAAACAACTGACCGTGCCTTCGTGGCACACGAGGCCGTCGCCCTCGACGACGACGCGGAAAAGCAGCGCGTCGTTGTCGCAGTCGGTGGATGCGGAGACGACGCGCAGGCGGTTGCCGCTGGTCTCGCCCTTCATCCACAGCTTCTGGCGGGTGCGGCTCCAGAAGGTTACAAAGCCGGTTTCCAGCGTTTTGGCATAGCTGGCGGGATTGAGAAAACCCAGCATCAGGACCTCGCCCGTGCGCGCATCCTGCACAATGCCGGCGACGAGGCCATCCATCTTGTCAAAATCGACCCATTCCATGGGTTTCCACCTTTGGTTTAGATTTGTGGAACGAAAAAGCCCGCTGGCGTCAGTCGCCGGCGGGCTTCAGGTATCTTTCGATCTCTCTGGCCGTTTACATCAGGCCATGGCAGTCCGCCGGCATGGAGGTTCCATGATGGTGGTAGTGACCGTGATGGCGGTTGCTCTGCATCTGCTTTTAACCTTAAGGGAAAACGCCGCGGCCTGTCAAATGTTTGGGAATTATCCCTTTAATTCTCTTACGTGATTGCTTCCCACTGGGCGTCTGCTACTTGTTCCGGTGTGAAACCTTCCTTGAATTCCTCTTCGTAAGAACACGAGTTTTGAAAGAAACTTTGAATCTCCAAATCACTCATCATCGAGCCGTCATGGTTTTTGCAATAGCCAGACATCAAAGCAACGCAAGCATCGGCCACCTTCTGATGAAAGTCCCGATATGCTTTATCGTTTGCAGTTTGAATCACAGTCATTTTTCCTCCACGGGAGTCAAAGGGATAATTCCTAAATGTTTTGCTTGCAGCTGGCGCGGGGCGAAGCGGAGAATGGAGCCGTGCGAGCGAGAACACGAATTGCGGCTTTGATGGTTGCGATGCTGGGCGTTTGCCTGGCCGGAACGGCGCAATATCAGGACCGAGACTCACGCGGCGTGCCCAAAACGTCGGCGACGGCGCCCTCTCCCGAGGCGCGCATGGACATCAATCGCGCCACAGTCGATGAGTTGCTGAAAATTCCCGGCATGACGCGCAGTTGGGCCGGACGCATCGTGCGCTTCAGGCCCTACCGCACCAAGCAGGACCTGCTGGAACACGGCATTGTGACGAGCGAGGTCTACGACAGGATTAAGGATTATGTCATCGCGCACCGGGAGGCGCAGTGACTTTTGTAAAGGGCTATAGATAGATGAATCTATCCCGCCTTAGGCGCAAAAACAAAGACGCGCCGAAGGTGGGGCACCCGCTTTTGTTGGCCGATTGAGGTTCCCAGTTTCCCACCCTTGCGCCAGTAAAACTCAAAGCAGGTCCTTCGACTCGCTTCGCTCCGCTCAGGATGACAGGGGCACGGAGCAGTGATGCAGGCGTTATGCCTCGGCCGGCTCCGGTTCGGGAGGCGCTTCCGGCGCGGGAGCGTCGCCGCGCTTGAGCAGCCTGCTCAGAATCACGTAGAGCACGGGGATGAAGAAGAGGTTCAGCACCGTCGAGAGCAACATGCCGCCGACGATGGTGGTGCCCACGGAGCGGCGGCCCAGGGCGCCGGCGCCGGTGGCGAAGACCAGCGGCAGAACGCCGAGGATGAAGGCGAACGAAGTCATCAGAATGGGCCGCAGACGCAACGCGCCGGCCTCGGCGGCCGCGTCGGCGATGGAGCGGCCCTTGCGGCGTAACTGCTCAGCGAACTCGACGATCAGAATCGAGTTTTTGGCCGAGAGGCCGATCAGCATCACCAAGCCGATCTGGCAGTAGACGTCGTTCGATTGACCGCGTAACGCGACCAGGCCCAGCGCGCCCAGCACGGCCATGGGCACGGCGAGAAGAATAATAAAGGGCAATGCGAAGCTCTCGTATTGCGCCGAAAGGGTGAGATAGACGACCAGGATTCCCAGCGCGAAGATGATGAGCGCCTTGCCGCTGGACTCGATCTCGTCCAGGGTGAGGCCGGTCCACTGGTAGCCCATGCCGGGCATCATGACTTGCTTGGCCAGATTCTCCATGGATGCGATTCCCTCGCCCGAGCTGTAGCCGGGCGCCGGGGAGCCGTCGATCTCCACCGCGCGGAAGAGGTTGTAATGCGTAATCACCGGCGGGCCGGAACTCTCCATCACGGTGGCCAAATTGTCCAGCGGGACCATCTGGCCGCTATCCGAGCGCACGTAAAAGTTGTGCAGGTCCCTGGCCGTCATGCGGAAACGCTGGTCGGCCTGCACGAAGACGCGATAGGTGCGGTTGTTGTAGTCGAAGTCGTTGATGTATTCCGAGCCCATGAAGACGCCGAGCGTGGTGGTGATCTGGGAGAGCGGAATGTTCATCGCCTTGGCCTTCTCGCGATCGATGGTCACCAGCACCTGGGGATCGTTGGCCGAGAAGGTGGTGATCAGTCCGGTCAAATCCTTGCGCGCGCGGCTGGCGCCCACAATCTGGTGGGCCACGCGGTCCAGGTCGCTGAGCGTGTTGCTGCCCTGGTCCTGGAGCATGAACTGGAAGCCGCCATAACTGCCGACGCCCGACACCGCCGGGGGCTGGAAGATGGCCACCACACCGCCATTGGGAGCAAACATCAGGCTTTGCAGCTTGGGGTTGAGGTCGGCCACGATGTCCGCGGTGGAGTGGCCTTTGCCGCGCCGTTGATCGGAGGGTGTGGTCGAAATGAACATCATGCCCGCGTTGGAGGAGCCGCCGGCCAGGTTGAAACCCATCACGGAGAAAGCGCCTGCTATGTCGGGATTCTGGGCAATGATGGCCTGTGCGCGATCGGACAAGGAGGTGGTGTAGGCCAGCGAGGAGCCTGGCGGGGCCTGCACGATCACCATGAGGAAGCTTTGGTCTTCCTGGGGAATAAAGCCGGTGGGAACGTGCTGGTACATCCACACCGTAGCGCCCAAGCCGGCAAAGAAGACCACGAGCAGCAGGTAGCGCAGCTTCAACGCAAGATGAATCGATTTGGCGTATGTGGCGCCCAACCAACTGATCTGGCGGTCGGTGGAGTGAATGAAGGCGGCAAAGAGGCGCGATACGGGGCCGATGCGCAGAAAGTCCAACTGCCTGGGACGAGCCTCTTCGCTGCGCAGGAACATGGCCGAGAGCGCTGGCGAGAGCGTGAGCGCATTGAAGGCCGAGATGGCGATGGCAAAGGCGATGGTCAGAGAGAATTGCCGGTAGAGAATGCCTGTGGTTCCGGGAAAGAACGAGACCGGCACGAAGACCGCGATCAGCACCAGAGATGTGGCGATGACCGCGCTGGTGACCTCGCCCATGGCGCGCGAGGTGGCGGCGTGCGGGTCGGAGTGCTCCATGTGAATGTGCCGCTGCACGTTCTCGATAACCACGATGGCGTCGTCCACCACCAGTCCGGTGGCCAGCGTGATGCCGAAGAGGGTGAGCGAGTTGATGGAGAAGCCGAAGATCCTGATGAAGGCGAAGGTGCCGACTAACGAAACCGGAATGGTGACGGCGGGAATGATGGTGGCGCGCCAATCCAGCAGGAAGAGGAAGATGACGGTGATGACGATAACGATGGCGATGCCGAGGGTCTGCAACACCTCCCTGATGGAGTCGCCGACAACGGTGGTGGCATCGAAGGCGATGGCGTATTCCAGGCCTGGCGGAAAGCTCTTGGAGAGTTCCGCGAGCGCGGCTTTGGCCTTTCTGTCCACGTCCAGGGCGTTGGCGTTGGAGAGCTGCTCGACGCCGATGCCATCGGCATCGAGCCCGTGGTATTTGAGCGTGGCGCTGTAGTCCTCGGCACCCACCTCCGAGTGGCCCACATCTTTGAGCAGCACCAAGCCGTTGGTGGAGTTCTTGACGATGACGTTGTCGAACTCGGCGGGACTGGTGAGCCGGCCCACGACGCGCACCGGCACCTGAAAGGCCTGCTTGGAGTCCGCAGGCGGCTGGCCGAGCTGGCCGGCGGGAATCTCGACATTCTGCTCGACCAGCGCGTTGACCACGTCGGTGGCCGTGAGATTGCGCGCAGCCAGCCGCACCGGGTCAAGCCAGACGCGCATGGCGTATTTGCGCTCGCCGAAGATCATCACATCGCCCACGCCGGGCACGCGCTTGAGGGCGTCCTTCACGTAGACGTCGAGGTAGTTGGAGATGAACTCGGAGGAATAGCGGCCGTCGCGGGTGAAGAAGCCGGCGCCGAAGACGAAGTTGAAGCTGGACTTGGTGATGCTGATGCCGGTAGCGTTGACGGCCGCGGGCAGGCGGCCCGTCACGCTGGCCACGCGGTTCTGCACATCGACGGCGGCGATGTCAAGGTCGTAGCCCGTCTGGAAGGTGGTGGCGATGGAGCTGGTTCCGTTGTTGGTGCTGGAGGAGGTGATGTAGCGCATTCCCTCGACGCCGTTGATGGCCTCTTCCAGGGGAATGGTGACGGCCTTCTCGACGGTGTCGGCGTTGGCGCCCACATAGTTGCAGTTCACCTCCACTACCGGAGGCGCCAGCGTGGGGTACATGGCGACCGGGAGGCTGGGAATGCACACCGCGCCGGCAAGAATGATCAGCAGCGCGCACACCGTGGCAAAAACAGGCCGATGGATAAAGAAATCGACAAACAAGGGTTGCCTTCCTTTTCGTTTGCAATGGGCGCGCAATGAAGATCGCGCATCGCCCGCCTCCCACACACTGCCCGAGGCGCTTGGCCAGCTGTGCTCTAGGTTCCCGGCAGCGGCATAACCGGCATGTCCTTCACCAGGAACTGCGTGCTCGACACGATCACCCGGTCGCCCACATTGATGCCTGAAGAGACGGAGTAGTTGTTGCCCACGGTGTCGCCGAGCGTGACCGCGATCTGGCGGGCCACGAAGTGACCGCTCTGCGGCTGGGCCACGAATACGAAGCTCTGCCCGCCCTGACGCGTGACCGCCAGCACCGGAACCACCGTCATGGGCGTCGTGCTCCAGATCACCCGCACCTTCACCATTTGGGCATTGCGCAGAATCTCCGGAGTGGCGTGCACCGGGGCCTTCACGAGAATGCCCTGCAAGATGCTATCCACCTCCGGCGAAAGAAAATCGATCCTGGTCTTCTCCAGCAGGTTGCCGCTTGTGTCCATCAGATCCACTTCCAACCCCTGCCGCACCTGGCCGGCGCGCTCCGTGGGCACGTAGATATACGCCTCCAGGTCCTTGTTCTCATCCACCGTGGTCAACATGGTGGCGGGCGCAACGTAGTCGCCCACATGCACCGGAATGTCTCCCACCACGCCGTCAAACGGCGCGCGGATGGTGTAGTAGGCCAGTTGCTCCTCCTGCGTCTTGCGCATCTCCACCGCCGACTCGTAGTCCGCCTTGGTGTTTTCAAAGGCCTGCTGCGCCTGATCGAAGGCGTCGCGGCTGGTCACGCCTGCCTCGAACAGCTTGCGCTGCCGCTCGATCTCCAGAGTGTTGTAGTCGAAGAGCGCCTTCTTCTGCCGCTCCGTTGCGCGCTGCGACTCGACCGTGGCCAGTTGATGCTGTGGATCGATGTCCATCAGTGGCTGGCCCGCCGTCACGCGGTCGCCCGACCGGACGCGAATCTGCGTCAGCCTTCCATCCACCTGTGGCTGCAACGTGGCTGAGCGGCGCGACTTGATGGTGGCTACGTACTCGCTCGACTGCGGCACCGGGGACAGCGTGGCCGCCACCGTCTGCACCGGCATCGCCTGCATCCCGGCCCCAGCCAGCGCCGCCGGCTTTTTCTGGCAGCCGATGACCGCAAGCCCCATCAAAACAAGACAACCTATCCCAAGAATGCGTTTCAAAGCGATCTTCCTCACTCTATTTCTTTGTACGGCAGTGTTCAGTCCGAAGTTCAACCCCGCCTTCCGGTTTGTGCCGGAACAATTGCGATGCCGGGGTGCAAGAGCGTTCTGTCTGCCGGGACTTCCGCTCATGCGGATGATCCCGGCGGGGGAGTGCGCCGCCAACCGGCGGAAAAATGTCTAAACAAAGCCTTTGCTATTGTGACGCTCCGAGCCGGGCCATTGTCGCAAAAAATCTCCGCGCCGGCCATTCCGCCCAGGCCGGAAGCCGATCCGCCTAGTGAGCCGTTGTGTGGACCATCCGCGGTGGCCGCCTGTGGGGACTCGCCATCCGCTACGCCACATTTTGACACGGCCCTCCCAAGTTGGTAGCCTTCCTAAGGGCGCTCCCTGCCGATTCAGGCCGCTCCCGGCCCTTCCAGCGTCCCCGTCGTCTAGCCCGGCCTAGGACACCGCCCTTTCACGGCGATAACACGGGTTCAAATCCCGTCGGGGACGCCATATAATCAATGACTTACAGTCACCTTGAGCAGCAATCCGAAAAGCGGGGACGCCGCGGGGACTAATGCAAAGGTACATAGGCCATCCACTTCCAGCAAGGAGATGGAATCTGATGCGCGTCAGCAGCGAGACACTTCAACAGGTCGAAGCGACCCTCCGGGTGTATGAGCAGGAGGTATAGTCGTCCAACTTGGAGCCGTCCACAAAGAGAACATACATCCGTCATTCTGAGACTTTCGTGAGATGGCTCAAGGGAGACTTCGTGCCGGGTGACCGGAAGAAGTAGATTTACCCAGTCGAAGATTGGTCTACTTCGGTTCCGGCAGTGATCCGGCAAACACCCCGTCCAGCTTGTTCACCGCAGCGGCCATGAATCGGGCGATAGGTGCGCGCAGCGTTGCGTCATGCGCGGCGTCTTGTGACTGAAAATCTGGCCCACCGCATACAGGTCTACGCCTTCCATCACCAGCCAGCTTGCCGCCGTGTGCCGGAGCGAGTGGGAGGATGCGTCTGCAATGCCCACGGATGCGAATACGCGGCGCGTGTAGACGCTGAGGCGGGCCGCGTCTACGTCGGGGAACACCTGTTGCCCCGGATCGCCTACGGGAAGACTCCTGAGCACCTGGACAGCCAGCGCGTTCAACGCAACCACCCGCAGCGTCCCGTTTCTGGTCTCCGTCAGGTAAACGCGATTGTTGGCAAGGGCCGCGGTCCGTACCACCACGGGCGCACTCCAAGCCTCGAAGATCAATACTCTGGGACCGATCAGGTCGATCTATTCAACATTACAAATTAGTATGCTCGAGTGAATCTCGAGTAAGTAATAGCGATCCGCAATCAACTCTCTCTGGCACACGGATACAGTCCCGTGCAGGAATCGAGCCTGCCCAAACTTTCCTCCCGAAGAGCCCACTTGAGCAGGCCACCGATGGGCCGTATCATTCTGATTCTCTACCACCGGTGCGTACACCCGCCTCAGGAGGCCTGAACTAGGCCAGATCGCCCGTGACAAAAGGGGGGCTGAAAACCATCCCTCAAGACCCAACAGAATCCACGGCCGGACCTGCCCGATCCGGCCGTGCCATAAGGTATGCCTTGTGTCACTATGGAGCCACCGGAAAGGCTTCGGACGCAGTAGGAAGTTCCCGGACTGGCAACAGATCAACGCTTCCCGGTGACCAACGCTACCAGTATCTATTACCAATAGTAAGTGGTCACTATGCGTGGAATTCCGCCGTGGCCGTTCACGATATCGGTGGCGATCACCACCTGTATGTTCTTGGTCTCCCAGCCCTTCGGCGCCGAAGCAGCGAGTGCCCGGAGAAAAGCCGGGTTGGTAACAAACTCCCCCGCGGCCATAGTCCCATCCCGTCCAAGGCCGGCGATCAGCAGCACGGGCTGCTCAGTGCGCAGATCTACGAACCGCGAAACGACGGCTCGATCTTCCTTGAGTTCAGCGTACGGTGTGGTCGAATCGAACTTCCACCCGGGATGTGCGGGATCTTTCTGGTCTAGCAGTATGATCGCTTGTGCGGATTCGTCTAACTTGAATTGATAACGCAGTCCCTGCTGGAGTGTGCGCGACCACGGATTGCTGAGTGCCCCGATCACGACAGCAGGCGCCCCTCGCAAGTCCCTGAGGGTCACGGTTCCCCCTCGCCGAATCTCAAATGTCTTCCCCATTGAGCTCAAGAGAGCCGCGACCTGCGCTGCTGTTTGGCTATCGGCGAACCCGACCCGGTCAGAATTGACCGCATCGAGGACACTGGGCATCGCCTGAGCGGTTTGCGGCGAATTGTATTCAGTAACTTCCCCCTCGTTGCCCAGGACAACAATGACTCGGTCCGAGCCGAGGAAAGGCGCCCAGAACGCTCTGATCGGTCTGTTCGCCGCAGATGAGTGTGCCCAGAACAAGAGGACGCCTATGGCTGTTACACAGAGCAAAGCAGCAAGGGCAATCCCGCGTATTCTTGCTCTGCCCGAAGGAGTTGTCCTGGAAACCCGGGTGCCTTTCTCAACCAGCGGGGCTGGAACTTCACGCTCATGAGCCTGTTCATTGACTGTGGGCTGCCCATGAGGCTCTGTTGGCTCAAGGAACCTGGGCATGTAGGAGCCGGAGGGAACCTCAATCCGCAACTCCATTACATGCTCGGGATCCTGGTAGTACTGGGCGATTCGCCGGCGAACATCGATGGCGGCGGCGCGGACTATCCGGTCCTCGTTGGTATCGTAGGCAGGTGGCCGCCCGAAGACATCGATGCCGATGGAACGCTCTTTGAGGTGTTCCCCGCGCCCATTGAGGGCCTCGGTCACGACGTATTCGAGAAAGGGCCGGCAACGCCTGCTCTTGTTGAAGAAGGGACTGGAGAGAAGGCGATTGAGCTGCGCAAGGACGTAAGCCCGGTTGGCCGTCACTTCCAGCGACCGCGAGCGATGGGCGTAGGCGGGGCTTTCAGAGACTTCCGGTACCGACATGGCGGGCGGCCTGCATGCGCCACCAGACTACCAGAAGGCCGGAAGAAGGCGAAATTGCCCGGCGATGGCCCCAGGGAGGCGAGGCATTCCATGGCTACGCTTTGCCCAGAAGCCGGCGCAGGATCCCATGCTGACGGCACACACCGAGAGGTAACGGACTCCCTTCCCGCGAATTGATAGCCGAGTGTATTCGCGGCATGGGAAAGCGGCACGTATAGAACGGTCCCGCACCTTGGCAGGCCGTTCGCACACTGCTACTCTGAGCCGTTCCAAAGAAAGGAGCAAACTCGTGCTCGAAATGGAAGCTGTTCAGCAGCGGGGGTTTCGCAACGTTTACAAAAACGGTGAATGCATTGGATTCCAGGTCGCCTACCGGTCGACCTACTACCGGGGGATCTCACTTTCCCTCTCGAAGGGATTTCGGGTTCTCGTGGACGGCGAGCAGTTTCCGCGGGAGGCGATCACGATCATTTATGAAGGCGAGACATACACGCAGGATGAACTGACAAAGGCCGGGCACGTGCAATGGCAGCTGGACGAACCGGTCATTTTGAACATCGCCAAACCAGGGGGGCTTAAGTTGGGGGTCCATGTGGTAACGGTGAACTGGAGTCACCGGATCTCTTATATAGGCACAAGGCCGGGCGACCCGGAACAGACACCTGCAGCCGAGCTCGGCGGTCCGGGTCCTACCGGATCCACTTTGGAATTTGGCGGCGGCAACGTCACGCGGAAACTTGTATTGGTTCGCTAATGGCCCAGCACGGACAAGGAGAAGACAGCGATGAAGATGACGCGAAAAGAGTTTTTGCAGACCGCAGCCGCGGTTGCCGGCGCAATCGCACTGCCCGGCACAGCCGCTTCGGCACCCCTCGCTCCGCAGCGAGGAATGGATGAAGGGTTTCCCGCAAGTGAACGGAAGGGCCCCAAGCGTGGCGTGTCCATTTACAGTTATGAGCACGAATTCAATGTCTCGGCCACACTTGAGGATTGTCTGATAGAACTCTCCGACCTGGCCACGCCCGGCACGAAAATTGGGCTGGAGGTTCTGGCGAATGCACACATCAAAAACTACCCCAATCCTTCCACCGCATGGATCGACGATTGGTACAAGATGTTGGATCGGTACGACATCATCCCCGTCGAATATGGCCATTGGGTCGATACCAAGCTCTACAGCGAAACGCGAACGATTGACACAAAAGAGGGCGTTGAAATGCTTATCGCCGACATTAAGCTCGCTTCGCGATTGGGATTTACCCGCGCGCGCACTAAGGTCGGAATGCAGGGCGGCGCGTCCATGATGGTCCAGACCCCCGCAGATAATTTCTTCGAAATCATTAAGGGAGCACTGGAGACTGCCCAGAAGCACAACGTCCGCATGCTCACGGAAATCCATATTCCGACCCCTCTCAAAGGCCCCACGATGGACAAATACATGGACTTCATCACGAAGGAAAACACCAATCCATGGTTTGCCCTGAATATTGATTTCAGCGTCTTCCAAACCAGAATGGGACCCCAGCTCGGAGACCACCAAGCTTCAGCGGCCGGCGGACAGGCGCCCCATGCACCACCGTGGATGGGGAAGCTGCCTCTCGCGGTGCCGGAAGACATGATCTCTTTGATCCCTTACATTCACTGCTGCCATGCCAAATTCAATGACATGACCGATGACTGCGAGGAGACCACCATCCCGTATCCAGAGGTAATTAAGGTGCTGGCGGATCACGGATATAACGGCTACATGATGAGCGAATACGAGGGCATCGACAAGCTTCAGGGCGGCGCATGGTCGGCTGTCCGAAAACAGCATGTCATGATGAAGCGGTTGCTTGGTGAGGCGTAAGCCACGCCCCCAAGCGCGATCCTCGTGATAGACTTCGGCTGAAAGAGGATCGGGCGATTGCCTCGCGCTTTTCGACGGGCGCGCACATGACAGATGTGCGCATGCTCGCGGGTCTCGACCGGAACGGCGGAATGGCCATCGGGGAATCCGTTCCGGGAGCGAAAGCGACGTTTTCGCTCCCGGACGGCCCCTCCCCGGGCAACTCGAACCAGAGTCCTCTGGGTGGAAGTCGCCGAGATCCAACAGGAGGCTCGTTGGTGCGAGTCGTTGCGGGCACGGATTCCCAGATCATAGGTAAAGAACTCGCGCCGGACCAAGAGGCGATTCGTGCGGCGCTGGCGCTGATTGTCACCAGCCACTGGTTCCGGAATACGAAGCGTTGCCGGGATCTGCTGGAGTTCGTGGTCGGGGAGACGCTGGCAGGCCGCGGCAATGAGCTGACGGAACGGAACATCGGAGTCCTGGTCTTCGGGCGGGCGCCGGACTACGACACCAACGATGACAGCGTGGTGCGCACCTCGGCTCTGGAGGTCCGCAAGCGGCTGGCGCAGTACTACCACGAACTGGAGCATGAAACCGCGGTGCGGATCGAGTTGGCTCCCGGAGGCTATGTTCCGGACTTCCGCCACGAGGTAAATGCACCGCCTAGGTCAGAGGCGCCGTTAGAGGCTCAGCCAGCCAGGGAAGCAGTCTCCGATCCTTCCAGTGCGCGACACAGCTGGCCGGCGTTGTGGGCTGCTGGAGCGCTCGTTGTGGCGGGCATCATCGTCGCCACAGTCTGGCTGCTGCGCCCCTCCGATCCGCTGAGTACATTCTGGGGACCGATCTATAAGGGTGCGACCGGCATGATCGTGGCGGTCGGCGCCGGGCAAATAAGTCCGCAGCCGGGAGATGCCCCGGCGGGCAACGGAGATCCAAGCACCCTGGACGTGGTGCGTTCCGACCGGGCGGGATTCGCCGACGCCGTGGTTCTGGCGCAGGTGACCGGCTTGCTTGAGTCCCGGGGAAAGCACGTTGATCTGCGCCGCGCTTCGTCGGTGACACTGGATGACCTTCGCAGGATGCCCGCTGTCTTTGTGGGGAACAGCCCGTGGACGGAGCGGCTGAGCGCCGGCTTGAAGTATCAGGTTCAGCACGATGCCGTTGCCGGAACGCTGGAGATTGTCGATCGGGACGCGGGTGCGCCCACCCCCTGGAGAATCAACTTCATGGCGCCGTATTCGGAGCGAAGCCAGGACTGGGCCGTGATCACGCGCTTTCGCGATCCGCGCACGCAGCAGATCGCACTGCTGCTGTGCGGCCTGGGCCGCGATGGTACGGCCGCGGCAGGCGAGTTCATCTCCCGGCCCAAACTCCTGGATACGCTGATCCGGCAAGCCCCGCCCGGGTGGGAACGGAAGAACTTTCAGGTCGTCATTGGAGTCGATCTGATCCACGGAAATGCCGGGCCACCGCATGTGCTGGCCACCTATTTCTGGTAAGAACACAAGACTTCCCATGGCGGCTGAAAGAGAAGCCGCCTATTCTGGCTATCTCCTTTTTGATTCGCTGTTTCATCGCCAGGCGAAATAGCTCCTGGAGGTCGGCTCACCTGCCTGTGCTGGCCGCCGCCCGCGGCCTCGGCAGTCCTTTCCGGTTCAGCTGCCGTTCTGAACGTACGAAACGGGTCTCTACCCGGAGCCTTCCTCCGGCTTTACCGGCAATAAAGCCGTCTATTTGTGGGGATTCGAGGCCTTGCCAGACTTCCTGACCGCCTGATGCCGGTTCAAGGCCGTCACGCACGTTGAGAACTCAAATGCGACCACTCATAATCACTTGCAATCGAGCAATCCGGGTTCTGTGTATCCGACCCGGTGCACACAGCGTGGGAGAGCCCCGGCGATTGTGGTTTTGCCGCCATCGGTGCGGGGGCCCAGTCGGCCACAAAGTGGGTCCTTTTCAAGATGATGCCAGGCAAGGAGGCTGTTCAAATGACTTCAGAGATTAACCGACGGACGTTCCTCGAGGGCGCGGCTGCCGCAACGGCATTCACCATCGTTCCCCGAGCCGTTCTTGGCCAGGGACATGTTCCTCCCAGCGACAAGATCACGCTCGCCCATGTCGGTTTCGGAACCGAGGCGATTCGCGAGGTGGCCAGCCTCTTGGAGAACCCCTACGTTCAGCTCACCGCCGTCTGCGATGTGGAAAAAGACGGGCGCCACTACCTGGAGTGGTTTCCCGGAGGCATCCGCGATGGCATCCGCATCATGCTGGAGGAGCCGAATTGGCATGAGGGCATGGACTGGGTGCCGGGAGGCCGGGATATCGGCAAGGAGATCATCGAGGCCTACTACGCCAAGAAGCGCGCGGCCGAGAAGTTCTCGGGCGTGAATACCTATGCGGATTTCCGCGAAATGCTGGAAAAGGAAAGGGACCTCGACGGCGTGAAGGTCATGACGCCCGACCACCTTCACGGGATTGTAGCTTTGGCGGCGATGAACAAGGGCAAGCACGTGATGGTGGCCAAGCCGCTCGCGAACCGCCTGGCCGAGACACGGTTAGTGATTGAGACGGCGAAGCGGACGAAGGTTGTCACGCACCTCATGCCAGCCAACATCTCGCTCGGCTTCCGCAATGCAATGAAATGGATTCAGCAGGGCGCCATCGGCCAGTTGCGGGAGATCCACAACTGGACGAGCCGTCCAGTCTGGCCGCAGTACCTGACGCTGCCCACCGACCGGCCGCCGATCCCGGATGGCTTCAACTGGACCCTCTGGTTGGGCCCGGAGAACGACCGGCCGTACCACCCGTGGTATACGCACACCTCCTTCCGCGGCTGGTACGACTTTGGCGGCGGCGCCATCAACGACATGGGCATCTACAGCAACTGGACCGTCTTTCAGGACCTGGCGCTGGATGCGCCGTACTGTGTTGAAACCACGATCAGCAATGCCTGCCAGGTGTTGGACAACCAGACGGTCAACAAGATCAAAAACGATTACTCCTATCCTCTGGCCAGCACGGCAAGGATGCGCTTCCGCGCCAAGGGAGACCGGCCGGCTATCGACATCTACTGGTACGACGGCGGCAATAGGCCGGCCACGCCAGACGAACTGCTCTCCGAAGACCGCTCAATGCCCTCGGATGGAATGCTTCTGGTGGGCGACAGTGGAAAGATCCTGGCCGGCTTCGAGTGCGACAACCCGCGCGTGATCCCGGAGAGCAAGTTCACGGAATTCCGCAAGTTGCGCAACATCAGTGCTCCGCCCATGCCGAATCAGGGTGAGAGACCGCCCATATTCATGGCGGGCGGAAAGCTCCCCCTCATGGCGTATCGCCCGGAGATGCGCGGGTCGGGCCCAGCCCGCTCCAACGACTCGCGGCCCTGGGTAGACGCCGTCCGCAACGGGTCAACGACGTACGGCGATTTCCAGATGGCGGGGCCCATCAGCGAGGCCTTCAACCTCATCTCGATCTCCTACCGGATGGGCGGCATCCGGCTGATGTGGGACCCGGCTGCGGGCAAGATCACGAATAACGAAGATGCCAACAAGCTGCTTGGCCGCGAATACCGGCGGGGATGGAAGCCGGAAGGGTTGATCGTTTAGCTGACCTGAGCCGGTTGTTTCCTTTGAAGCGCGTCGCGGAGTGCGGGGCGGAAAAGAGGAGGCAGCCGGCTCAAATGCTGGGAGAGATACGCGTGAGTGCGCAGAGCGGAAGTGCGGGAATGGATCGCCGCGAGTTTCTTGTGGCGGCTACTGTGTCGGGTGCAGCGCTGGTAGGGGCTACTCCCATGAAGGCGCTCAACCAGGCCTCGAATGAAGTGCGCGTTGCGCTGCTTGGCGCTGGAGCGCAGGGGCAGGTATTGCTCGAGGCAGCGATGCAGATTCCCGATGTGCGCTTTGTGGCTGTCTGCGACATATGGGCCGAGTACAACCTGCGGCGCGCCACGCGGATGATGAAGGATGCTGGCCATCCCAACCACGCTTATACCGATTACCGCGAGATGCTGGACAAAGAGAAGGGGCATCTGGATGCGGTGCTGATTGCGACGCCTGATTTTTGGCACGCCGAGCATGCCATTGAGAGCATGAAGGCAGGCCTGCATGTCTACTGCGAAAAGGAGATGTCGACGAACCTGGCGGACGCACGCCAAATGGTTCTGACCTCCCGCGAGACAGCCAAACTACTGCAGATTGGGCATCAGAGACGCAGCAATCCGCGCTACCGGTTCTGCTACGAAAGGCTGATTAATGAATCCCGGTTGCTGGGCCGAATCACGACGGTAAATGCGCAATGGAATCGCGCCAAGCGTGACTTTGCCACCATGCCGCCGCGCTACGCGATGAAGCCGGAGGTCCTGGAAAAATACGGATTCCGTTCGATGGAGCAGTTTCTGAACTGGCGCTGGTTCCGGGGGCTTGGCGGCGGTCCGATTGTTGACCTTGGCTCGCACCAGATCGACATCTTTAACTGGTTCCTCGGCGTCCGTCCCAAGGGAGTGACCGCAAGCGGCGGCACCGACTACTACGACAAGGCAACGCACGAGTGGTACGACACGATGATGGCCGTCTACGACTACGAAACGCCTCAGGGCATTGTGCGTGCCTTTTACCAGACCCTGACCACGAACGGGTTTGGCGGCTATTACGAGGTCTTCATGGGAGACCAGGCGGCGCTGGATATCTCAGAATCGGCAGGCCGGGGATCGATTTACCGCGACCCTGCCAACGCGCCCGATTGGACCCCGTTAGTGAAGGCAGGAATATTGACCGCGCCAGTCGAGGAGGCCAATCCCGCCGCGGGCGGAGCGGTGCTGGATGTGCGCGAGACGGCAGCGCCTCCCAGCTACGGCATCCCCGTCAAGATGAGGAAGAAGTACCATCAGCCGCACCTGGAGAACTTCTTTGGCGCGGTGCGCGGCAAGGTCAGGCTCAACTGTCCCGGAGAGATCGGCTACGAGACGGCGGTAACCGTACTCAAAGTGAACTCAGCGGCCGAAGCTAGAAGCCGCCTCGAGTTCAAACCCGAGGAGTTCGAGATCTGACATGCGGCCAGCCCTTTCCAATCTTTCGATGCTTGCGCTGGCTGCTATTCTTTTTGGCGCCGGATCGGCAGGAGCTCAGAAGCCGCTCCTGGGCGATCTTCCCTCCGGCAGCCGCTCGCGCCCGGTTCACGTGATTCCTTTGCGCGATGAGAACGGTGACACGATCGAGCCTAACGACCATCTGCCCTTGCCCTATTCAACCGAACAAACCTGCGGCGCCACCTGTCACGATGTTCAGACGATACGCCGTGGCTGGCATTTCAACGCGGCGCTTCCGGGCGTTACCGCGGGCAGGAATGGTGAGCCCTGGCTCTGGATCGACACCGCAACCGCGACCCAGATTCCGCTTTCCTACCGCGCCTGGCCCGGGACATACAGGCCGCAGGATGTGGGTATCGGGGCGCGGGCCTTCGCTCTCCGCTTCGGAGCTCGCACGCCGGCGCCCATCGAGGGAGACGCTGCGGATAGCTCTCAGGATCGCGCCCGCTGGAATGTCTCTGGAAAGCTTGAGGCCAACTGCCTTGCTTGCCACGACCGGTCGCCGATCTACGATCAGTCCGAGTTTGCGCGGCAATTGGGAATGGAAAACTTCCGCTATGCCGCCACGGCTGCGAGTGGAATGGCGGTCGTGACCGGCTCGAGCAGCAAGATGCCGGGCACGTTCGACTATCTTCTTCCCGCATCGGTGGAGGATTCGCTTCAGCCCAGCATTCCCCGGGTGCATTACGCGGCAGAGCGATTCCTTACGGGCCAAAAGGTGGCCTTCGATATCGCCCACCTGGCCGACTCCAACCGCTGCTACTACTGTCACACCGAGATCGACGTCGCAGTCTCAGGCAAAGAACGCTGGAAAGCGGGCGAAGATGTTCATATGGCCCGGGGGATGGCTTGTGTCCAGTGCCACAGCAATGGACTGGATCATGCGATCACCCGCAATTACGAGGGCGATCCCGCCGCGGCAGGGAATGCCTTTTCCGGATCGCTTTCCTGCCGCGGATGCCACATGGGATCGGCCAATGGACAAAAGCCTTCCGGACCGCATGGCCTGAATGCACCCTACCCAAAGCACAAGGGCTTGCCTGCTCTGCACCTGGAGAAGTTGAGCTGCACCTTTTGTCATGCGGGCCCCATGCCGTCCGGCAAAACGGGCATGATGAAGACCGCTCGAGCGCATGGCCTTGGGGAGCACAATGCGAATCTCGACGCGGATGCACTGCCGCACATCGTCGATCCCGTCTATGCGCAGTTGAACGATGGCAAGCTGGCGCCGTATCGCGCCGTCTGGCCGGCCTTCTGGGGAAGGATGAAGGCAGGACGAGTGGAGCCGCTGAACCCCGAGTCGGTGCGGCGCTTGCTCGATGACAAAAAGCTGAGCCGCCAGGCGCCCGCCAACGGAAGCTGGCCAAGCGCCGATATTGCCTGGGTCCGGCGGGTGCTTCAGCTTCTCAGCCAAAGCGCTTCAGGCCAAGCGGAGGCTGTCTATATCGCAGGCGGAAAGCTATACCGGCTCGATGCTTCGGGAGATGTAAAAGCCGAAGCGAATGCCCAGGCGGAGCCGTACCTCTGGGCCATCGGCCACGACGTGCGCCCCGCCTCGCAGGCGCTCGGCGCGAACGGATGCCAGGATTGCCACTCTAAAACATCGCCTGTCTTCTTCGGCGAAGTGCAGGTAGATTCACCGCTGGAACAGCTTGGTTCCTGGAAGATGAACCACTTTCAACCCAACGTGGATGCAGCCTATCAGCTGAGCCTGGCGAACTCGTGGAAGTTCAGGATCTGGCTGAAAGTGATTGGGAGCGGCGTGGCAATCGTTCTCTTGCTGTTGCTCCTCGGCGGTGCGTATCAGGGATTGGTCGGCTTGTCCGCCAGGATCTCCAGGGGGCGACAGGACCATGTATAGAACAGTCGTTATCGGAGTATTCGCGACGGTCGTGGTCCTCATCGCTGCGGACCTTGCGCGCAGAGTCTTGTTTCGCCGCGTCCGGCGCTCCAGACGCGAGGCAGACCGCGGCGATCGCGCTCTGCGTCTTCTTCGGTTATGCGTAAATGTGGCCGGCGGAGTCTGTCTTGCCGCCGTCACCGTAACCGGCTTCGCCGCCGTGCTTGCCAATGCGCCCGCGCTCGGCGGTTACCTTCTCATGGCCCACGTGACCACCGCGGGCGGCTTCGCCGGCGCTGCACTGGCGGTTGCTGTCGTCTGGGTCTCGCGCAACTGGATCAGACAGGCAGATTGGGAGCTCGTGGCCAAGGGCGGCAGACCGTCCGCGGCCTCCGTGTCTGTCACAGTCCTCATGCGCAAAGTTTTCTTCTGGATGGCACTGGCATCGGCGGTGCCCACTTTGGCCACGGCGCTGCTGGCGATGTTTCCTCTTGCTTCGCCTGCTCAGCAGCAGGTACTGCTTCAGGCTCACCGCATCAGTGCACTGCTGTTGGTGGCATGCAGTGTTCTATTCGCCTACTGCGCTCTGGCAGCCGAGTGGGATCACCGCGGGAGCTAAGAGAAATGCAGCCACTTTCCGCAAACACGCGATTGTCCATGCGGACCTGCATCGTGTTCGGCTGCCTGATGCTGCTTGCTGCAGCACTTCGGCTGCCGCAGTTGCCTGCGCGGCCCATGCATAGCGATGAGGCAATCAACGCAGACAAGCTGGGAGTGTTGCTCGATCGAGATGAGTATCGATACTCGCCCGCGGATTACCACGGGCCGACATTGATTTATGCCACCTGGGCCCTGGCCAGGGCAGAAGGAAACACGCACTACGTCGACTTGAGCGAGACCACGTTGCGGCTGATCCCGGCGCTGGCGGGGATTCTGCTGGTTGGAATGCACATCTTCGTGGTGCGGTACATCGGACTGATCGGTGCGGCGGCGTCCGCCCTTCTGACAGCGGTTTCGCCGGCCATGGTCTATTACAGCCGCGACTATATTCACGAGATGCTGCTTGTGGTGTTCACCTTTGGATGCCTGATCGCCTCTCTCCGCTATTGGGAGCGAAGGCGTGCAGCCTGGGCCGTCGCCGCTGGCGCCTGTGCCGGGCTGATGTTCGCCACCAAAGAGACAGCGATTATCCCGCTGGCATGCATGGCGATCGCAGCGGCCATAGCGGCGGCAATCCGTTGGCGGCGGAATGGACAATCGCCAACGGCTCGAAGCTGGCTTGGACACGCGGCGCTTGCAGTGGGGGCGGCATTCTGCTCAACCGCTCTCCTCGTCTCATCCTTCTTTGCAAATCCGCGCGGCATTGCGGATTTGATCCTGTCGTATCGCGGGTACTTGCTGCGCGGCACAGGCGTGGGAACGGCTCATGTTCACCCCTGGA
>DATFYK010000087.1:0-14929 GCA_035315085.1 Occallatibacter sp. | reverse complement strand
GAGAGTTTTGCCTTCCTGGGCCATCACGTTGGCGAGCATGAGGCAGTTGAGAAGGCCGTCGCGCTCGGGCAGATGACGTTGGAATCCAATGCCTCCGGACTCCTCGCCGCCCATGACGATTTCGCGCTCCAGCATGAGGTCGACGACAAACTTGAATCCGATGCCGTGCTCGATAAGCTCGCGGTTGTACTTTTTCGCGATGCGGTCGAGCATCTTGGTGGTGTTGAAGGCGCGGGTGACGGCGCCGGGCCAGTCGTTGTGGCGCTTGAGCACCCAGCTCAGCAGGACGGAGTAAATCTTGTGGGGATCGACGAACTCGCCGTGCTCGTCGGTGGCGCCGATGCGGTCGGCGTCGCCATCGGTCGAGAAGCCGGCCTGGCAGCCGTTGGCTACGACCGCCTCGCTCAAGGCTCGGATGTGCGGCTCGATGGGCTCCGGGTTGATGCCGGGGAAGAGCGGATCGGCGTTGCCGCGAATCTGCACGTGGGCCACACCCAGGCGGGTGAAGATATCCGAGAGGAAGGTCAGCCCGGCGCCGTACATGGAATCGAGGCCGAACTTCATGCCGGATTTCTGGAGCGCGTCGAGGCTGGTAAAGCTCTCGATGGCCTTGAGGTACGAGGGCAGGAAATCGACTTCCTCGATGGCGGCGGGCCGCGCGGGCCGGGGGACGGGCTGGCCCAGGCGGGACTCGATCTCGGCCATGATGGAGGGCTTGCCCGATCCTCCGTACCAGGCCTTGTATTTGACGCCATTCCATTGCGCCGGATTGTGCGAGGAGGTAATCACGATGCCGCCGGCCGCGCCGCGCTGGCGCACGCCGAAGCTGAGGGCCGGGGTGGGCGTAATGCCGTTGGCCAGGGCGACGGGGATGCCGGTGGAGGCCACCACCTCAGCGCAGGCGCGGGCAAAAGCTTTGGAGCCGAAGCGGGTGTCGTAGCCGATGCAGAGTCCCCTGGCGGGGTCTTCTTCCGCTGTGCCTTTGCGGGAGTGGACGTAGGCGGCGATGGCCTGGGCGGCGATGCGGACATTGGCAAAGGTGAAGTCGTCGGCGATGACCGCGCGCCAGCCGTCGGTGCCGAACTTGATTTGAGGATGAGGCATGGCTGGGTTCCCGTTCTCCCTCGCATTGAGTGTAATCAATGAGAGGGAGAGAGGCGTTTGTGGAACGGCGCGGTTCAACTCACATTCGCGGAGCGGGCCAGACACTCCGAACGCGAGGTTCAGGTTCGCGGCGGCTTCAGATCAGCTCGGTGTGGCCGGAGAGGTTCAGTTCCTTGACAATCTTGCCCACATCCTGGGAGCGGTCGCGATGGGCGATCAACAGAGCATCTTCAGTGTCGATGATCACCAGGTTCTCTACGCCCACCAGGGCCACGAACTTGCGCGGGCTGTAAATGTAGTTGTTGCCCGCGTCAATGGCCGTGTGGCCCTCGGTTTCGGAGACATTGCCCTCGCCGTCTCCGCGCAGGCGGGTCTCAAGCTGGTACTCGTAGAGCGCGGCCCAGGAGCCCAGGTCGTTCCAGGCGAACTCGGCCGGGATGCAGTAGAGGTGGGAGAGGTGTTCGCCCTTGGCCGAGCGCGGCTCAAGCACCGCATAATCCACGGAAATGTTTTCACACTTGGGATAGAGGGCGTGAAAGACCTCTTCGAATTCGGGTGTTCCGTAGGCGGCGGCAATGCCCTCCAGCAGCGGAGCGGTCTCCGGCAGATGCTCACGCACGGCATTGGCCAGGGTGCGCGCCGACCACAAAAACATGCCCGAGTTCCAGTAGTAGTTGCCGGCGGCGACGAACTCCTCGGCCCGGTTCTGGTTGGGCTTCTCAGTAAAGCGGCGCACGTGCAGAGCGGATTCGTCCTTGGTGTAGTCGCCGGTCTCGATATAGCCGTAGCCGGTCTCTGCGCGGGTAGGCTCAATGCCCAGCACCACCATGTTTTCGCCGGCCGCGGCCATGGCGATCCCCTTTTGCAATGTCTTGAGGAATCGCGGCTCGTCGGCGATAACGTGGTCGGAGGGAAAGACCCCCAGCACCGCCTGGGGGTTTTGCCTTTCGATGAGGAAGGCAGCCAGTCCGCAGGCGGGCGCGGTGTTGCGGGCCACGGGTTCCTGGACGATCTGGCCGGCCGGCAAGCCTGGCAACTGATCGGCGATCTCGTGGGCCAGGTACTCGTTGGTGATGACCCAGGTCTTGTCGAGTCCAGCCAGGGGCTTGAGCCGCTCCACTGTCTGCTGAATCATGGAGCGCTCGCCGTCTAAGGCCAAAACCTGCTTGGCGCGAGCGCGGCGGGAGCGGGGCCAGAAGCGGGTACCGCTGCC
This sequence comes from Occallatibacter sp., assembly GCA_035315085.1. Lineage (GTDB taxonomy): Bacteria > Acidobacteriota > Terriglobia > Terriglobales > Acidobacteriaceae > Telmatobacter. The sequence continues at coordinate 12,612 of DATFYK010000087.1, read as the reverse complement.
TCCGGCAAGAATCACAGGACGGAAATCGATAGGCTTCGACATCGAACACACATCCTACCCGACAAACACAAGGTTTGCACAGTGGGAAATAAAGCTTTTTCTGGAGGGCAACCGCGGCTGCGCGGCGCCGCCCTTGCCGGAGACGGTTTTTCCCCATCCCACATGGCAAAACGGCGCGCGCGGCAACTTGAGCCGCGCGGTCCGTCTTTTACAGATTTTCGGCCTACGGCTAGGCGAGATCTGAGAGGCCCGGCTAGGCCAGCTTGGCCAGGAATTCCGCCATGCGGCGGGTACCCTCGTCGATGTTTTGCCTGGTCACCGGGTAGGAGATGCGGATGTGCTCCGCGGTGCCAAAGGCCTCGCCGGGCACGGTGACGACATGGGCCTCGTGGAGCAGGCGGGTGGCCAGCTCGGTTGCGGTCTTGACGCCGCCCTTGCCCAAAAAGGCGGAGATGTTGGGGTAAACGTAGAAGGCGCCCTCGGGCTTGGTGCAGGTGACGCCGGGAATGGCGGTCAGCTTGGCCAGCATGTAGTCGCGCAGGCCGATGAACTCGGCGCGGAACTCGCTGACGCACTCCTGCGAGCCGGTCAGGGCGGCGATGGCGGCCTTCTGCACAAAGCTGGTGGCGTTGGAGGTGGACTGCGACTGGAGCTTGCTCAGGTTGGCCACCACGGGCTTGGAGGCCAAGGCGAAGCCGGCCCGCCAGCCGGTCATGGCATAGGTCTTGGAGAGCGAACCGAGAATGACGATGTGCTCCTTGGCCCAGGTGAACGAGCCGCCGGAGATGGGCTTTCCGGCGTAGTTGAGGTACACATAGCACTCGTCCAGGAGCAGATAAATCCCGCGCTCGTGGGCCAGATGGACGATCCGCTCCAGATCCTCGGCGGAGACGACGGAGCCGGCCGGGTTGGAGGGCGAGTTGAGGATGATGGCCTTGGTTCTGGGCGTGACGGCCTTCTCGATGGCGCCGGCCGTGATGCGAAAGTTCTCCGCCTCCCGGGTTTCGAGGTAGACCACCTTGCCGCCGGCATACTGGATGATGTCTTTGAAGCTGACCCAGTAGGGGACGGGCAGGACGACCTCGTCGCCGTGATCCACAAGGATTTGGATGGCGTTGAAGAGGGCCAGCTTGCCGCCGGTGGTGAAGATGGCCTCGTCGAGGCCGTAGTCCGAGCCGAAATCGGTCGCGTGGCGCTCGACGATGGCCTTGCGCACGTCGGGAATGCCCGGCACGACGGTGTAGCGAGTGAAGTTGGCGTCGATGGCGGCGATGGCCGCGTCCTTGATGTGGCGCGGGGTGTTGAAATGCGGCTCGCCAGCGCCGAAGTCCACCAGATTGGCGCCCTGGGCGCGCAGCTTGGCGGCCTCGGCGGCCACGGCCATGGTGGCGGATACTTCGATCCGGCCAATGCGGCCGGCAAAGCCTTGGGGTAGAGAGCTTACGGTCGTCGTCATATCTTCTATTTTTGCAGATTTTCGGCCTACGGCAAAATCGCTGCAAAAAATGGCAGCGGGGCTTGCGGAAATAATGTCGAGCTAATGCGCCGGTGGGGCGTCTGTCTGGATAGCAGGGGCTTATGGCGTCGATTGCGGGAGGCAGCTTGGTTTTGTTTTCCATGGAGCGCGCGCAGGCGGAGGTTGACCTCGCGGCTCTCGTGGAAAGATACTCCCGGCTCCTTTTCCGCGTGGCTCACTCCGTTTTGCGCACTCGCGCCGAGGCTGAGGATGTGGTCCAGGATGTCTTCGTGCGCGTGATCGAGCGCCGCCGCTCTCTGCAGGGGATCCGAGATATGCGCGTCTGGCTGATTCGCATTGCATGGAATCTCGCTCTGGACCGCAGACGGTGCATCCAGCCGGAACAGATGGATAAGAACTTCGCGGAGACACTAGCGGCGAGCGCTGTTTCAGCCGGCGAGAGGCTGGAGCAGGCGCAGCGCATGAGCGCCGTGCTGCGCGAGATGGAGAGATTGCCCAAGACGGAGCGCCATGTGCTGCTGCTCTCCGCAATCGAGGAGCTGGGCACGGCGGAGATGGCGGAGGTTTTGGGAAGAAGCGAGTCCGCGGTTCGAGCACTGCTCTTTCGCGCGCGAATGCGGCTGCGCGAGCGGCTCGAAGCGCAAGGAGGCAAGCGATGAAGAATCCAGAGGAAGCCATCGGCAAGGTACTGGCTGGCTTGCGAGCAGCCGAAGCTTCACCGGGCATGGAGCGCCGCATTTTGGCCGCCGTTGAGGCGCGCGCATCAGCGCCTCCGGCCGCAACTCCGCGATGGGCGTGGGGTGTGGCGATGGCGGGCGCGGCCGTAGCCTCCTTGTTCATTTTGTTCATTCTGACCACGGCTATCCATTGGCACGGGCATCCATCAACGCAGGCGCAGAAGCACGTTCTTCCCGCGGAGCCGGCACGCGATGCGCAGCCAGCAACGCTGCTTTCGCGGAAACCGATCGAGTTCATCAAAGCTGTAGCGCCACGGAGAACTGCAACCCGAATCCGCTCTGAAGAGGCAGTGCTTCTCAGCGATTTGCGCGCCCCTAGCCACCCTGCGCCGGAAGCGCCACTGACCAATGAGGAGAAGCTGCTGTTGCGCGTGGTTCATAGCGGAGATCCGCAGTTGATAGCGATGTTGGACCCTGAGGAGCGCGCCCGGCAGGAAGCGAAGAGCGAGGCGGAATTTCAAAAGTTTGTCGAGCAATCCAGCAAAGAAGATCACGAATCAGATCAAATCACCGAATAAAAGGGAGAAAATCGATGAAACGGACAATCGGAATCATTGGTATCACGCTGGTGCTGAGCTGCGGCGGCGCAAGAGTCTTTGCGCAGGCGGATGTGGTTACGCCTAAGGCAAGCGAAACGAAGGTCGAGGCAGCACCGACCACCTACCGGCTGATCTACACGCTCACGGAGATGGACGGAGGCAAGCGTCTCGGAACGCAACATTTTTCCTTGACCGTGAATCCAGGCAAAGAAGGACGAATCAGGCTCGGCAGCAAGGTTCCCATCGCAACGGAATCTTCCAATCCGGCAAGTCTGGCGCCAGCGCAGGTACAGTATCAGGATGTTGGACTTTTTATCTTAGTGCGCTTAAAAGAATCCACTGCAGGCGTGCTGGCGGATTCGGATGTAGAGCAAACCGGCGTATCGGAGGAACAATCAACCGTTGGAAAGGGCGATCCGGTGATTCGGCAGGCAAATTTGCAGAATACAGCCCTGCTGACACCAGGCAAGCCGGTAATGCTGGGATCTCTGGATGTGCCGGGCAGCACGCGGCACCTGGATGTCGAGGTCGTTCTTGAGGTGGTCCGGTAACTGATTGGCTTATTGCAGTAGCTGATCGTGGAATCCCAGGCTGAGTTTTTTGAGGCCTGGGATTTCCGCGTCAGATCGGGCGTAACTGTCCAAGAGTTCAAGGCGCGACATAGCCCGGAGTCGCGCCAATGTCGGGGGGCAGCGTCGCGCCGCGGCCGGGTTCGGCGGCGGGACCGTTATCCGCGTCCTGATAACCCTGAAAGTTATAGGTTCTGGATCCCGAGCCGGCGAGTTCGAAGGCCAGCCCGCGATAGGACGTCAGGTCAGACAGGCTCGACTGCAACGGCGCGGTGAGCACATTCTGCCCGTTAAAGACGCTGCTTCCCGTCTCACCCCATGTGCCGGCGGCGGGATTGGTCAGCGCGCAGGTAGAGCCGCCGCTGCAATTCACCGTCCAGTCGCCTCCGTTAACTGCGACCGCGCTGGTGTCGCCGGTTGAGCCGGCGGGTAGCAGGCGCAGATTGCTGACGGTGTAATTGAAGGAGTTGGCGATCGGATCGAGGGTGAAAGTGATCGCCCACACCTGCGAAAGATCCATCGGCACCTGATTCTGGCTCCATGCGCCTTGCGCCATCTGCGAGAAATCCACTTCGACGCGGCGCGGGCCGGGCGAGGGCGTCAGCGTGACGTAGGCGGTGTAATAAGAGTAGTCGGGAATGATGCTAGTGGGCTGCACCAGCGCCACTTCTATGGGAAATGGCTCGCCGAGCTGATTGTGCGCGGCGATTCCCGCCGACCAGTCCGCGCCCACCGCCGTCGCGCCCGGAGCAAAGTTGATCCCCTGATGCTGAACATCAAGGAAGGTGTTGTTCTCGATGGTGTTGACGCCGGTGATGTTGGCGCCGTTCCACAGAATCTGCTGGGCGAGATTGTCGTGCAGATAGAAGTTATGGCTTCCCGCATCCAGATAGATTGCCGCGCCCCAACGGGCCTGGTTGTTTTGCAGGATGTTGTAGGCGATCTCCGTGCCCTGGTCATCCGAACTCCAGGCGTTGAGGTTGCCGCAATCCTCCATGAAGAGGCAGGGGACTTGCACCAGGTTCTTGAACACTTTCAAGTCGCTTCCCAAGGTCATGCCCGCAAGGGAGGTGCGCTGAATGGTATTGTTCTGAATCAGATTCTGAGTGCCATCCGAGGCGACGATGCCCGCGTCGTTGCTCCAGGTCAATCCAGAATCCTGAATCGTCACCTGCTCGACGGTGTTGTTGGAGCCGGCCAGGTAAATGCCGGCGCGTCCAGCGAACTCAATCAGGCCGGCGTTGATCAGATTGCCTGAACCGGAGACGTCGATGCCACCATAAAACTCAGGAGAAACGTTGTACCCATCGTAGGCGCGAATCCAATTGGGCGCGTAGAGAAGGAAGTTCTTGATCGTGCAGGAAGAACTGTTCTGCAGGTTGAACCATCCGCCGCAGGCTTGCAGACCGTTGACGATGATGTAGGATTGGCCGCTTAGATTCAGAATGGCGGGAGCGACGCCGGCCTCAATGCGGCCCGTCGGCGATGCGCCATCCTGCGTCCACACGTAGAGCATCTGCGCGTTCGGATCCCAATACCACTCGCTCGGCGCATCCAGAAGATTCAGCTTGCCGTAAACAAAGAACTTGTTTCCGCGCCGCGGAATTAGCTCGGGGAGTTGGTTGACGGGCGTGGTCCACGTGAGCTCCCCCGTGGCTTGGTTGTCGCTAACGATCTGCCGGTCATAGCCCACCCACGCCTCCCCCGCCATGACGCGAATCCACGCGCCGGTCAGGTCCACGGACGGCAGACCAGCCTTTGTAAGCGAAGTGGAGTTACCCGCGTCAGCGATCGAGTAAGTCATGCCGGCAAGGTCTTCAATAGCCGTATTCGGCCAGCGCGCCTCATTCAGCAGATGGCCGTCGGAGAAGACCTGCATCGGCTGAGCGGGCCATGGTGCAGCGTAGATGGATCCAGTGGAGAGCGTCCAGGGGCCATTGACCGGCTGCGCGCCGATCAGCATTGGAGTTTCGCCGGGATAAGCCGCCAGGGTGATGGGCGCACCGGCGGAGCCGGAACGCGGCACGGTCACCGACTCGTGGTAGTTGCCCGCGCGCAGGATGAGCGTGTCGCCGGCCAGGAGCTGATTCACCCCGTTCTGCACGGTGGCGAATGGCTGACTCTCGGTTCCCGGCGATGAGTCGCTGCCCGTGGGCGAGACGTAGTATGTCATTGGACTGTGCACGAAGTTTGCCGACGCCTCATTCGAGTTGCCGCTTTCGCCGGCGGAGTTATACGCGGAGACAACGTAGTAGTAAGTTGACCCGCTGCTCACAGAGGTGTCCGTGTAGGAGGCCGTAGAGGTGGAAGCCAGCAACGCGTACGGTCCTCCGGCTGTCTGGCCGCGCTTGACGTGGTAGCCGGTAGCGTTCGCGCGCGCGCTCCAACTGAGCGCAACCTGCGCATTGCCGGCCGAGGCCTTGAGAGACGCGGGCGCAGGCGGAATCTGCGGCGTTCCGCCTGTATTGCCTGCCTGACCGCCTCCGCCGCAGCCGAGGATGCCGAAGAGAACCAGAGTGCTGAAGAATCCAATCGACTTTCGCATGGACGCTCACATCGCCGGCTGAATTGCTGCCCGGCGCATGGCAACGATTATCCCGGCGCCCGGGCAATTTTCACCAAATTTGTGACGAAGACGCACTGTGAGGGGACGAAGACGCCTGTGCGGGCATAGTTCGCCGTTAAAGCGCGCCAGTGGCGGAGCGTAGAAAGGATTCGCGATAGGTGTGACTGAGCTTCAGTGTGACGCCCTCCTTGAGGACAATCTCGTGTTCTCCGCGTCCGGCGGGATGCATCTGGCGAATGGCGTCGAGGTTGACGATCGCGGAGCGCTGTATGCGCTGGAATTTGGCCGGATCCAGTTGCTTCTCCAACGTGTTGATGGTCTGCCGCAACATAAAAGACTGCGCGCCGACATGCAGAGCCACGTAGTTGCCTTGCGCTTCGATCCACGATATTTCGCTGGGGCGCACAAAGAAGGCCTTGTCGCCCGACTTGACCAAAATGCGCTTCAGAGGCTGAGGGCGGGCGCTCTGCTCGTTGAGAATCCGCAGCAACTCCTCATTCACAGCCTCGCGCTTCTGGAGGGTTATCTGTTGCTTGGCGCGCGCCAGTGTCCGCTCGAATCGCTCGCGGTCGAAGGGTTTCAGCAGATAGTCGATGGCATGAACATCAAAAGCCTTCAGCGCAAACTGGTCGTAGGCGGTGACAAAGGCAATGTTGGGAATCGCTGCCGGCGCCAAGGCCCGCAAGACGCCAAAGCCATCCAGGTCCGGCATCTGTATGTCGAGAAAGACCAGATCGGGCGCGGCAGATTCGATCATCTCGATAGCGGTATAGCCGTCTCCGCACTCGCCGATTACTTCAATCTCGGCATCCTCGGCCAGAAAGCTGCGGAGCATGGCGCGAGCGAGCGGTTCATCGTCAACAATCAGCGTGCGGATGCGATGCGGATTCACGAATTGCGTCCCTCCTCTCCTTCCAAGGCGTGAAATGGGAGTTCGACCCGAACGCGGAATCCGCCGCCGGAGAGGTTTTCCAATACCAGATGCTGCGCAACTCCATAAAGCTGGCTGAGGCGGGCGCGGGTGTTGGCCAAGCCGAGGCCAGCGGTCGCGGGAGCGTCGATCCGGTCTTCCAGAATCCCCGGACCGCTGTCCTGCACCGTCAGCAGCAGCCGCTCGTTGTCGCGTACGGCGCGCACGGCGATCTCTCCGCCGCAACCGTAGGGGGTAATGCCATGGCGCACTGCATTCTCCACGATCGGCTGCAAAATGAGCTGCGGCACCGCGGCGTCGAGAATCTCCGCCGCCGCATCCACGCTGAAGCGCAGGCGGCTACCGAAACGCATCTGCTCAATGGCGAGGTAGCGCTGCAGGAACTCGAATTCCTGACGGAGCGGAACCTCCTGCCGGTCGAGATCGCGCAGCGTCATGCGGAGAAAGTCTCCCAGCAGCGCCGTCATCTTCTGAGCCGCTTCGCGGTCAGTCATCTGCAGAGCGGAGATGGAGTGCAGCGCGTTGAAGAGAAAGTGAGGGTGAAGCTGCATCTTGAGCGCGGTCAGATTCGCGTTGGCCAGTTGCGCCTGCAGATGCGCGGCTCGCAACTGACCCTGCTGGAAGCTCCGATAGTAAAGGAAAGCGTAGGTGGCGGCGACGGTCATGGCGTAAGCCAGCACCGCCATCAGCAGGTCCTGCATATACCAGTAGTGCAAATAGGGCAGCGACGACCTGGCCACGATGATCGCCCAGCGCGGCTGCGTCGCCAGCGAGTAAGCCATCACGTAGGCGTAGGGATGGATGGCTCCCACGGCGAGAGCGACGAGGGAATGAATGCAGAGGTTGCGCAGCCTGTGTCCCAGAGCCGCCGGCAGCCACTGCGCCAACGCGATGGCCAGGGGGACGATGGGCAGAAAAAGATACCAAAGCAGAAGCGCATGCGCAAAGGCCTCGCCCCAACTATGCTGGCCGTTGTCGACGCTGATGATCTGCACCGCGTTGATGGCGCCGAAGAAGGTGGCCGCCGCAAATGCATAGAGAAAGATAGCCGGGCGCGAAGGCGGCTTGGCCATCTCGACCGGCAGGGGCGCGCCTTTAACCTTCGGATCTGCAATGGATTCCATGCGGCGAGACCCTTTCCGTCGGCGATTTCGGTGAATCCATACTCGCGTCTACAGAACCCTGAGAAGGCTCGCGACCGAACCCGGATTGCTGCGCTCCAGAATATAGCAAGGCTCTCAGTACGCGAAGGTAAAGCCGCCGGAATCGAAGACCTCCTTCAGCATCCGCGAGCTGACGCAATTGGCGGCGGAGGCGGGTGCGAGCCCTGGACAGGGCGGCGTACTCAGCCAACCCTGAGTTTCAGCCCAACCAGCGCAAAGTGAAATGCACTACGCTAACGATCCCAGCAGCCTGGTCAAGCACCAGACCAGGAAAAAGCCGGCAAGTCCGACCCAAGGTACTGCGGCTCTGCGTCCGGACTCCCAAGCCTCGGGAAGCAGGTGAAAGATGGCGGTAAAGAGGAACGATCCGGCGGCGAGGCTGAGGAACACCATCAGCAGCGCCGGCGAGATAGAAAACAAATGGGCGGCAATCAATCCGCCGGCAATCGGAGCCAGAGAATCCAGGGCCAGGAATCCGTAATCCTTCCATTCCGGCCTTCTGCCGCCTGTTGATAACAGGACAGTATTCAATCCGTCGCAGCCATCATGCGCCACGACACCGAGGCCGACGATGAGGCCCATCCGCAAGGAGACGGTGGTGGCCGCAAAGATGGCGGTTCCATCAAGGATGCTGTGGATGACAAGAAGCGAGGCACTGACTCTTCCTGCCGTGCGGTCTTGTTTGCCGCGCAACGAGTAACGATCCGAGGCTTGCTGAAGGCTGAAAATCAATACCGCTCCCAATGCGGCAATGGCAAAGACCTGGAAGCTCGTCCAACCCCGCATGGCAGCGGCGGAAAATGCTGACGGAAGCAGATCAAGGCACGACGCGCCAATCAGCACGCCCGCTCCGAAGGCCATGAGCAAGTGAATCCGGCGCCGCATGAGAACCGCACAATAGCCGCCGATCGAAGTGGAGACCGCAGCCATCGAAGTAAGAATAAGCGCGTTCAACTTTCACCCCCTGGCAGCACAACTCGATGTGCTGGTTGAAGAGCGGGCCGGACACGAAGCGGCGACCGGCATAAACGGCCCCGGCCATCACCGGTCGTGGCGATGGGGCAGGGCATCTCCCGCGCAGTGCGGGAGTTGACATATTGATAATGATACATTATTATCGTTAGGAGGGCAAGCCCGGCGGCCGTTTTCTCCCGGCAATCGACGACCGATAGCATTTGATGGAAGCGTTCGACACAGAGCTAACCATGGAAAAGCGGAATACACGACAGAAGGCGGCGATTCGAGAGGCACTCACATCGGCCAACCGGCCGCTGTCTCCGGAAGAGGCGCTGGAAGAAGCTCAACATCGCCATCCGTCACTGGGGATCGCGACGGTGTATCGAAATATTCAAACGCTGATAGAAGAAGGGTGGCTCCGGCCTGTCGAAGTGCCGGGCGATTCCACGCGCTACGAGGTCGCAGGCAAGGGCCACCATCATCACTTCCAGTGCAATGAATGCGGGAAGCTCTACGAACTGGAGGGATGCATCGCCCAGGTCAGGCCGAAACTGCCCAGAGGATTTCGCGCGACCGGCCACGAGTTCTTTGTGTACGGTCTTTGTGCGGTGTGCGTCCCCGATCGATCGCAAGCGCGGGCCTGATAGCGCAAAGAAGCGCCTAGGGGGTTGTTGATCCGCGCGCGCAGGCGCTGCGACTGCTTGAAGAACATGACCGGGCGCGCAGCTTGCCGCATGCAATACAGGAGCTTGGGGCAAGGCTGGCCTCTCTCTAAACAGGTGCGATGGTTAGCTCGGCCCCATGCGGTCGCGCAGGCGCTTGAGGACGTTGGGCGGGACGAGACCGCTGACGTCGCCGCCAAAGCTGAAGACCTCTTTCAGCATGCGCGAGCTGACAAAGGAGTAGCGGCCGGCGGGTTGCAGGAAGACGGTCTCGATCTCCGGGGCCAGGCGGCGGTTCATCAGAGCCATCTGGAACTCGTACTCGTAGTCGGAGATGGCGCGGATGCCGCGCAGCACCGCCGAGGCGCCCTGCTGGCGCGCAAACTCCACCATCAGCCCATGGAATGTGGCGATGGAGACGTTCTCCAGCGAGCTGGTGACCTCTTTGAGCATCTCCACGCGCTCCTCGACGGTGAAGAGAGGATCTTTCACCAGATTGCTGAGAATGGCGACGGTGAGGTGGTCGAAGAGCTTGGCCCCGCGCTGGATCAGGTCGATGTGCCCGTTGGTCGGCGGGTCGAAGGTGCCGGGATAGATGGCTTTTACGCTCATGCGGAATGCTCTATGAGGATTTTAGCAGCGCGGGGCGGGCGGGGCTGACCGACGGGCGGTACGATTCTGCGTGGAACCGTCGGCCCAAATCCCGGGTCGAAAATCCGGACCTGGGGCACGCATTCATTTTTGGAGGGTCAGACCTGCGCCACCCGCCGAAATTACACATCAAAGACCTAGTTAGCGCCTTCAACTCGGCTGGACTCCGCTTCGATATTCCATCCGCTCACCACTAACTTCAAAGGATCGTGGCTGGCGGCTGAACTGTAGTGAGCGGCAACGGAGCGCGACTCTCCAGGCATCAGGGAGAAATAGTTGTCCTCCCAAAGAACAGGGAGAATCTCTTCTCCGCTCTTATCGTCGACGATTGAGATTTGAATCTGAAACGCCAGATTCTTGGACGGGTTATGTATCTGAACACGAACGTCCTCGCCTTCCGGCTGGCGGCGAGCGGCTGCGGACGCATCCAGATGAACCTTCTGCAATTGGTTCAACATCGAAAGGTTCTCATAACTCGCCACGCCGGTATAATATGGATGCTTGCTTACCTCCTCCTCCGACCAGTTGTAGGTGGATAATTTCTTGGGCAGCCAGTAGAAGTTCGAACTCACGGCTTTGCGAGTCTTGTCCAAGAGCGTCAGCCGGACGAAATACACATCGGTTTCGATGACGTCGCTAGGGAGCGTGAAGAGCCTCTGTACGCTGTCTGAAGGAGACTTTAGGCTGACCGTTCGCGTGAATAGCTGCTGCAAATTGAAGTCGTACATCGTTGCTTCGGCGGTCAAATCGCTGAAATCCCGGTTTACGCTGTTCACAACCACCACGCTGCGGTCATCGTAGGAGTACTGGATATGCAATGGCTCACAAGCCTTTTTCGTGCCGAAGTACCCTCCTGCGGGCTGAAGGTAAAAGTCGTATAGGTGCCAGATCACGGAAGGCCAGGCGTTATTCAGCATCCATTGAATGACCCCCGTCGATGTATATTTATTCCGGCCAAAGGCTTCGAACATCGCTCTCTCGCCGTCGTAGGCCATGGCCTGCGATTTCAACAGGTAATCATCCAATCCTTTCGGCTGTCCATAAATGGCTTCCATAGAAGCATTGAAATGATCAAGGTTATCGTTAAAAATCCCTGCTCCTGTATGCAATCTCCAAAGACCGTCGACCGGCCAGAGATGGTCTTCCGGAAGAAACTTTTTCAGGCTGCCCTTCACGGGAATTGCGGGCCCGGGACTGGTCTCCGTGTTGAAACCGAATGCTCCACCATAATGGCTATCATCGAACAGCCAGTATCCGGGAGGAACATAATCATACGGTCCTGTCATTTTTACCTCGGAGGGACCGCTTAGAGTTGTCGGCTTGGAACCGGCCGAAGATATATAAGGATTGGGCCAGAAAGTTTCAGCCAGAATCTTGCGGTAGGCTCCTTCAACGGGAGGCGGAGGCGGAAAGTCGCTGCCATTCATCCATAAAGCCAGGCTTGCATGGTTCCGCAGGCGTAGGATTTGCGCTCGCAAAGATTCGGCGGCAACGGTGTGATCGCTAGGTTGCCAGGAGTCCCAGTGCTCCCAATGATCGCAGCAGCACCATCCCGCGAGGACGAGAATTCCCATCTTGTCGGTAAGATCGAAAAACTCGTCTGTTTCCAGCTTTCCCTCAAGCCGAATGGCATTCAAGTGCATATCCTGAACGTAGCGCAGCTCCGCATTGAGCCGGTCCTCCGAACTGCGTAAAAGCATCTCCGGAGCCCAGCCCGCTCCCCGAATGAGCATAGGCTGATGGTTCACCTGAATGAGCAACGGATGCTTCTCGGTCCTTAATTTATCGGAGCTGCCATTCTTGTCCGTGATTTCCCTGATTCCAAAGCTGGCGGCCTGAGAGTCGGAGACACCGTCTGAAGTTACGAATTTCATCGACAGCAAATGAAGCTTCTGATCTCCTAATCCTTTAGGCCACCAGAGTTCCGGATGGTCGATCTTCAACTGCGGGAATTCGCCGGGAGTAAACGCCACGGAGCGGCTCTCGCGCGGCGCGAGCGACACCTTCTGTTCGAATGTAACCGCCTCAAATCCTCCGCGCAGCATCCCCTCGACAGGCGCATCCGTGTCGTTATGCAATTCCGCTCGAACCGTCAACTCCGCGCGTTCGAGAGAAACCCCTGGGAAATGCGTGACCACTTCGGGATAGCGCACCCGGACCGGCCCGCTTGAGATAAGATAGACATCCCGCCAGAGACCCATATCCTTGTCCGGCGGAGTTGGATTCCAGTCGACAAAGTTTATCCCAAAATTCTTCTCGCTCGGCGCAAACACCTCAACCGCGAGCACGTTTGCCTGCTCTTGATCCACCAGAGCGGTTGCATCGAATTCATAGGTTCTGTAGGCGCCGGCGACATCGTT
>DATFYK010000086.1:0-2239 GCA_035315085.1 Occallatibacter sp. | reverse complement strand
GCCGTCTACGAGAATCTTCGCGACCTGAACTTCGAATACACGGCCGGCAAAGTTCCCGACGCTGACTACCATTCGCTGAAGTCTTCGCTGCAGGACGAAGCCGCCACCCTCCTGGCGGAAATCGCCCGCTTAGAAGCCAAGGCCGCATCCGAACCAGGAAAAGCGAGATCATGAAAGAAACGGGAAACAGGATTCATGTGGGGACAGCCGCCCCCGGCTGTCCGGTCGAGCGAAGCTCGACAGCACTCTCCCTGCGCAAGGAACTGCCGGGCTTTGCCCGGCCCGACAGCCGGGAGCCTGGCCTGAGCCTGTCGAAGGGGCGGCTGTCGCCACATCACTGTCTCATGTCGCTCGCCCTTCTCCTCTCCACTCTCGCCTCCGCGCAAACCCTCGCCGGCACGGTCAAGAACTCCACCACCGGCAAAGCGGCCGCCGGCGATGAAGTCGTCCTGCTGAGTCTCGGCCAGGGAATGGAAGAATCCGGCCGCACCAAGTCCGACGCCAAAGGCAACTTCAGCTTCAAGCTGGATAACGCGCAGTCGCCCCACCTCGTCCGCGTCATCCATCAGGAAGTCACCTATCACCGCATGGCTCCTCCGGGAACAACATCCGTCGAGGTCGAAGTCTACGACGTAGGCAAGAAAGTTGCCGGCATTGAAGTCGTCGCCGACATCATGCGGGTTCAAGTCGAGCAAGGACGGCTCGTAGTCATGCGCGCCTTCGCCGTCGAGAACAACTCCCAGCCTCCGCGCACGCAGATGAACGAACGCAACCTCGAGTTCTATGTCCCCGAAGGAGCCCAGATCATTGAAAGCCAGGCCATGACGGCCAACGGCCAGCCCGTCAACTCAGCGCCCGTTCCCGAGGACGACAAAAAGACCCGCTACGCGTATCTGTTCCCGCTCCGGCCCGGCACTACGCAGTTTCAGCTCGCCTACCAGCTTCCCTACACCGGAAGCGCGAACATCGATCCCAAGAGCCTTTATCCTCTGCAACATTTCGTCGCCATCCTGCCCAAGACCATGCAGTTCTCCGGCGCTCCCGCCGCGAACTACCAGCCCATGAGCGATCCCCAGCAGCCCGACGCCAACGTTCAGGTCGCCTCGGGCACCACCCTGGGCCAGTCGCTGGCTTTCAAAATTTCCGGGGAAGGCACGCTGCAGGCTCGTCAGGAAGGCGCAGGCGCGCCCGGCGAAGGCGGTTCTGCGCAGACCGATAATCGCCCCGGCGGCGGCCTCGGCCCGCCCATTGAGGCTCCCGACCCCCTGCAGCAACACCAGTGGCGAGGCGTCGCTTATACCTGGTTGGTTCTCGGCGGACTAACCCTGGCCCTGGCCGGCGGCGGAGTTTACACCGCCTTTCGGCAACAAGCCGGAGCCCCCGCCGCATCCGGTCCAAAGGCGATGCGAGCAGCGGAATTCGATGCCGACGCCAGTTACGAGGAAATGGAGGCTGTTGCCGCCTCCGCCAAGCGCGGCGTCATTGCCCAGCCGCCCCCGCCGCCGGCCTCAACTTCTTCCATGCTCCTAGAGGGACTGAAAGAAGAACTCTTCCAGCTTGAAGTCGAGCACAAACAAGGCCACATATCGCAGCAGGAATACGAGAAAACCAAGGCCGCCCTCGACCAGACCCTGCAGCGCGCCCTCAAACGGGCAACCGCCAAGCAAACCTAGAAAAGATTCAGCGTTGCTGTAGCCCGCTCGTGTGGGGACGGGCGCTTTCGCCCGTCCAAGCCGAGCGTAGCTCGGCAGTTGCCTGGATCACAGCAACTCTGGTTTTGCTATAGCCGCCGACCGGATCTATAGGTCTGGCAGAAGCTGGTCGACCTATCATCCAGCCGTCACTAGGAACCCAGGGATGACCAGCGACCCGGTGACTGGGGACCGCAGCAGTGACTAAAAACCTGGTGAATGAGTGATAAGGGGATTTATCAACAGTCATCCGTGGCTGGTATGTTAGGTTCGCCCTTGTGACTCTCGGCCTAAATCGTCGTATCTTGATCCTTATGAGGTTCCGACTGTTGGCGGCAATTCTGGTGGTTCTGGCGATCGCGGGCGGCGCGCGGGCACAGGCGACATTTCCCCCTGAAACGAAAAACGCGGCGTTGCGCTACTGGGCGGCGATGGCGGAGCTGCGGGAACCAATCGTCGACGACGACGCGACGATGAATTTGTTGTCTGCGACGTTCGCTGGGCGAGTGGAGTGGGACGAGAAGAAACTCGGACCCCTTTTGGATTCC
>DATFYK010000085.1:0-2029 GCA_035315085.1 Occallatibacter sp. | reverse complement strand
GCCATCGACGCGCTGACGCTCTGCGGCAAAGGGCAGCGCATGGGAATTTTCGGCGGCAGCGGCGTGGGTAAGAGCACCCTGCTCGGATCGATGGCCCGCCACAACTCCGCCGACGTAACCGTCATAGCTCTGATCGGCGAGCGCAATCGCGAGGTCCGCGCCTTTCTCGAGCACGACATGGGGCCTGAGGGCTCGAAGCATTCCATTGTGGTCTGCGCCACCTCCGACCAACCCGCTCCCTTGCGCGTGCGCGCCTGTTTCGTGGCCCTCGCGGTCGCCGAATACTTCCGCGATCAGGGCGCCGATGTCCTTTTCATCATGGACTCCGTCACGCGCCTGGCCATGGCCCAGCGGGAGATCGGCTTGGCGGCTGGCGAGCCACCCAGCCAAAAGGGTTACACGCCCTCGGTCTTCAACCTTCTTCCAAAGGTCCTGGAACGTGCCGGGCGGTTTCAAAAGGGCTCGATCACCGGCTTCTTCACGGTGCTGGTGGAGGGCGACGACTTCAACGAGCCGATTTGCGATGCCTGCCGCGCCATCCTGGATGGCCACATCGTCCTTTCGCGCCGGCTGGCCACGGCCTCGCACTACCCCGCTATCGACGTTCTCCAGTCCGTGAGCCGCCTCTTTCCTCAGCTTTCCACCAGCGTGCAGGCCGCTTCCGCCACCAAGATGCGCGAAGCCCTGGCCGTCTGGGAGGAATCCCGGGACCTCATCGATCTGGGTGCTTACGTGGCCGGCAAGAATCCCAAGCTCGACACCGCCATCCGCATGCAACCGGAGATCGCCGCTTTCCTGCGCCAGGCTACCTCCGTCAGGTCTTCCTTCGAGGAAACACACGCCCAGTTGCAGACCATTGCCGAGAGGCTTTGATGCAGCCCTTCCGCTTTCGTCTCGAGCGGGTCTTCGAGTGGCAACAGACAGTCTGCCACCTCGAGGAAGAGAAGACGCGCCTATGCCGCTTCGCCGTTGCCGAGACGGAAGAGAGAATCGCGCAACTGAAGGCCGACAGCCTGGCCACCGAGCATGAGCTGTTGAGCCGGCCGGCCATCGCCGCCGCGGACCTGAAGGCCCTGGCGGAGTTTCGCCTCAAGGTGACCCAACGGGGACGGGCCCTGGCGGCGGAAAAGCAGACGCGCGCCCAGGCTCTCGCAAAGCAAACTCAGACACTCCTGGCGGAGCGGCACCGCCTGCGGCTGATCGAAAAACTCCGCCAGCGGGCTCTCGACGAATACACTCTGGCCGACAATCGGGAACTCGAAACCCTGGCGCTGGAGTGCCATCTCTCGAAGTGGGTCTCGAATTCCCTGGCCAGAACTCACGCCTGATCCGCTCACGGCATCGGCGCCTTGTCGGGCGGCGCTTCTGCACTGGCCGCCGGCCCCCGGCAGATCGCAGGCCTACAGCGGCGCCATCGCGCCCACGGCGACCCTCAACTGCACGCCCACCACCGGTCCTACCCAGTTCGGGGTGGGCTACTCTGCAACGTGCACCGCATCGGGCGGTACGGCCCCCTATTACTCGTCGGTCGGCAGCGGAGCGTTTGCCGGCCGGCGTGACGCTCAGTGGCACCACCGGCGCCAGCATAAACGTCAGCGGCACGCCCATCGCCGCCGGTCCTTATGCCTACTCCATCAGTGTCACCGGCCTCACCACCCGGCAGGTTTGTGGGACATACAGCGGCAATATCATACCCGCTGTCACTTCGCTGACCCTCAACTGCACACCTACCCCGGGCCCCACCCAGGTCGGCGTTGCCTATTCCGCCACCTGCACGGCCTCTGGCGGCAGTGCACCCCATAACTGGTCGATCAGCTCGTCGTGCGCCCGCGCGATCGCCGCGGAGTCCGCTTCCGTTACTGGCTCGTCATCCGTTGGAGCCGACAATGCCGCCCGATAGGCCGGGCTGACCACCAGGTACTCCAGGAACCGCTTGGCGGCAGGGAGTTCCTCCTCATGGAATCCGGTCGATCAGATCATGAAGTGGGTCGCGGCTCATTGAAGCTCCCTGCCATTAGCGTACCCCATG
>DATFYK010000084.1:0-2356 GCA_035315085.1 Occallatibacter sp. | reverse complement strand
AAGCCGTCGTGGCGGAAAGCAGTCTGCTGGTGGTCGCCAGCGATGTGGCGCAGGCGCCCAACGACAAGCAGCAACTTGAACCGATGCTGGCCAAAACCGGCGCCCTGCCTAAAGAACTGGGCGAGGCTGAAACCGTGCTGGTAGAGTCGAGATGTGGCGCGGTGGCTGTAGGCTGGACATATCCGTTGCCGCCCCTTTCGTCTGGCGGTGCCTCAATAGTCCTGCCATGACTCCGTTTCCACACCCCGCTCATCGAACCGGACGGGCGGCTTTCCCGCATCCGGCTCTCGGACAAGAGCTCACGCTTATGCCCACGGCTGGTCGTACTTAAGCCTGGTCAGACGGACGAGCCCGAAGTGCCCGTAAAGGTGCGAGAGAGGATAGGTCCCGCCCCTGCGCCGCCTGACTTTGTACTTGCAGCGCAACCACCGGCGCAACCGCATCGCTGCGTAGGTGTCGAGAGCCCGATACGCCTTCTGGACTGTACCTACCGCAAAGTAGTTCGCCCAGCCGCGTAAGCTGCTGTTCAACTTGTCCACCAGCTCTGTGGTTTCTTGCCAACTTTTCGACCGCTCGGTCAGCGCATGAATTTTCTCTACCATGCGCCTGATGCTCTTCTTCGAGGGCCAATAGCCCAAACGGGCCTTGCCGGTTTTCGGAGAATAGGCCCGCCCGAACGTGTAGCCTAAGAAATCGAACGCGCCGTCCGGCATTTTGCAGATCCGCGTCTTCTCCGCGTTGACCTCAAGCTTCAGTTTTCTCATGATCGCATGCAAGTAGGCCAAGGCCTCTTCGGCCCTGCCTCGCCTGCACAAAATCACCAGGTCGTCGGCGTAGATCACAAGGCGGGAGCCGAGCTTTTGCTCAAGCCCCAGCATCTTCCACCCCAGCACGAACCGGCGCATGTAAAGATTGGCCAGCAAGGGCGAAAGGGGTGAGCCTTGCGGAATGCCGCGCCGATTATCCTTGGCCTCGGTTGTGCGCCGTTTGCCGCCACGGTCATCGGTTTCTTCCACGGGGCACTCCAGCCACATCTTGATCAGATGCAGCACACGCCGGTCAACGATCCGGCGCGCCAGCGATTTCAGCAAATCGCCATGGGGAATGGACCCGAAGAAGTCTGCCAGATCGGCATCGACCACGTCCGGACGGCTGCGGAACATCAGCTCTTCCACCTCGACCACCGCTTGCTGGGCGTTGCGCTCAGGGCGATAGGCGTATTGTTCCGGTGGAAGATCGGCTTCAAAGATCGGTTCGAGCACCAGCATCGCTGCTGTCATACAGACTCGATCACGCAGGGTTGAGATGCCAAGCGGCCGAAGTTTGCCGTTGGCCTTGGGGATATAAACGCGTCTGATAGGGGCCGGACGATACGTCTCGTCCTTAAGCGCAAGCGCCAGTTCGCCAAGCCATTGCTTCAGCCCGTACTCCTCGACCGCCGCGAAATCCTGACCGTCCACGCCCGGCGCGCCCCGATTGGAGCGGCACTGAGCGTAAGCGTAGGCCAGGATATCTTCGCGGTAAATCTTGTCGTACAGGGCATAAAAGCGATAGCCAGCTTCAGCCTTCGCTTTTGCGTGTAACGCTATCTGCAGTTTCTGAACGCTGTTCGGAGTTGATAGGTTGCCCAATCTCCAGGTCCTTTCATGCGTCTTGCGTTAGTCTTGAACTGAGGCCCCTTCCCTCCGCTGGCATTACCCAGCTTCATCGGTATTACGGGCCTCTCCGCCACCCCAGAGCGCCCGGCCTGTCCCTCGCGGGCGTCCGGTTGGCCGTCCCCGGCCACGCAATGGGGCTTCCCGTGTTGCGTGCGCTTTCCTTGTGTACATGCTGCCGCCACTACCCCGGTGCGGCGGATGGGCGTCGTCTTCGCTCTATCGCCCAACCGTACCAGCCTTCCCCGGTACGACGGCCAGGTCGGCCCGCACGATAACCTTTTCGAGGTTTGCACGGCGTTCACTTGCGTTGCGGCCTGCACACTCGCGCTGTCACCAATTCGTGACACGCTATCCGAAGGCTTCAGCCATTTCGTTACCTCCATGACTGCTCCGGTTGCTTCCGGCGGGAGCGAGTTCGCCGGGTGGGGCTTTCACCCACTGGAAAGCGCCGCCTTTGCACGGCGCACGTCGAAAGCGGCTGTTCAACAAAATTGAACCAATGACGGCACATGCTTCAGGACCGGCCGTTAATTATGGTCGCCTACGCGGAGCTTGAGCGAAAGCGTCGCCAATTTTCACCAGCGCATAATCCCTGACCTTGACGACGCCCTGCTGGTTTTTGCCGAAGACTGTAAGGCCTTTGATGTCCTTGACCCAGTCGGGAAGCAGTGGAGTAATCGGCCAAATCTGTCTCGCTA
>DATFYK010000083.1:0-4822 GCA_035315085.1 Occallatibacter sp. | reverse complement strand
ACGCGCCTTTGTTGCCAGACGTTCGAGAATCTTACGAATCGTCTGACCATCAATACCTGCTTCGATTTCAGCCTCCCGGGCGCAAATCCGGTCGATAACGAGGTCCCATCCCTTGGCCGGATCGGCAGCAAACGGGGCACCTTCGTTGTCAGAAAATACTTGCTTGTAACGGCGCACGATCTTTGCCGTTGAAGTTCTCACGATGACAGGCGTCAACTTTCTCAGATTGTCACAGGTTGAGGGATGAGCCCTGGTCCGGATGGGGCATGTGGGTGGGATAGGATACTCTCCCGTGTAGACAAAGCGAGTATCCCAGTAGGGCAAGCAAGTTTGAAGAAAGTGCAAGGAGGAGGGCCGCGACGGAAAAGCCTGTCGCGGCCTTCTTCGCGTTATTTTCCGAGACCGGGGCTCTGGAACTATCCCAGGTTTGGGGAAGAAGAAGAAACCCCTGCGGCATGGGTAATGTCCGCAGGGGTTTGGGACAGAGCGCGGAGTATTGAACCTGGGCGTAGTCTCCGGCGCCCCAGCCTCGGGCCCCGCTCCCCGCGGGGCAGGGTTTGCGCCGGCGCAACCCGGACGCAAACTGGTGGTCACTACGGCAAGGGCAGGCGGTAGTAACCGTTATCGGGAACGATGACTCCTTGTTGGCAAGCTTCTTGGATGGCGAGCTGGGCGGTACGTTTGGAGCACTGGGTGCGGTTCATGATTTGTTCCCGGAGTTGGTTGTAGTGCAGTGGGCCGCCGGCCAGTACCTGGGCGAGGTCGGTGGGCTCCACTTTGCGGCGAAGCGGAGCCGTCGCTGGGGCTGGGCCGGCAGCGGAGAAGCAAAGCGTGTTGGGATCCAGTTGCAGCAAGCGGGGTGGCAGCGAGGCGGCGTAACGAAACTCGAAGCGCAGTTCGACCGTGGGTAACTCCGGGGACGGACGGCGCAGCAACAGGTAACTATCGCCGACCGCATGCAGGGCGCTGGAGCCGCGAAAGGCGCTGCCGATCTCTTCCCGACTAATGGATTTGCGGACGTGGTGCACGACGATGAGAGCGGCCCGGGAAGCATCGCGCAACCGGAGCAGGCTTTGGCAGAGCGCGGCCATGGCGCGGGTGTCGTTCTCATCCTGATCGTGAGTGGAGTACAGCGGGTCGAGGATGATAACCTCGGCGGCGGCAGTTTGGGCGGCAGCGAGGAAGTGGTTCAGGCCCTGGGGCGCACTGAGCAGATGACCGCCGGCGCGCGTATCGACCAGCAGGTATTGGTCGGCGGCCGTGCCGAAGCTGCGCCGCATGAGGCGCAAGCGGCTGACGAACTGCGCCAGCGGCAGTTCGAACTGGCAGACCAGCACACGGCGCGGGGCGGGGATGGCAAAGCCCGCCAAGGGCGTGCCGGCCGCCAAGCCCAGGGCGAGATTCGCGACCAGCAGGGATTTTCCGACCTTGGGTTCCCCACCGACAAACAAGATGCCTTGCGACGGCAAAAGTCCCGCTTCGATCAGGCCGGGCGGAGTGGGCGTCTGCTTCTGCAACAACTGAGCTAGTGACAACACGGAAGGACTGGCAGGGTTCATGGTGGTGGCGGCGTTCACAGGAGGGCCTCCTGCGTCGCATCCAGCAGGATCGACTCTTCGACTAACGCAGTTTTGCGCAAGGCGGCCAGGCGCAGGGCGGTCAGAGCGAGTTTGTTGACCTTGCGCAGAATGCCTTTGGTGGCTTGATAGAGAGCTTGCGTGGCGTTGTCATCGAATAGCGGCGAAGCGACGCCGGCGGCTTTGAGTTGATGGGCGAGGTAGGCGGTGAGTTCCTCGCGGGACAGTCCTTCCAGGTGATAGTGGACGGCGATGCGCTGGCGCAAGGGTTCATGCATCTGCAAGGACAAGGTACGGCGCAGCAGGGGTTGGCCCAGCAGCAGCAAGGTGAGGTAGTGGGAGGAGTCCATGTCGAAGTTCAACAGCAGCGGCAGTTGTTCCAGGGCATTGTGGCGTAGCAGTTGGGCCTCGTCGCAGATCAGGATGGGATGCTGTTTCTTGCTCTGGTTAAGGCGCACGATGGCTTCCGAGATCTGACGTACCAGATCGCCGCGGTAATGGGCCGGTTGCAGATCGAGTTCCAGGGCCAGTTGACGGAACAGATCCAAGGCCGATCCCGAGGTCCAATGCAGGTAGAGGACCTTGTACAGGCTGGGATTGAGTCCGGCGGCAAAGGTGCGGGCAGCGGTGGACTTGCCGGCACCGACTTCCCCGGTGAGCAGGCCGGTGGCGTGGTGATCGACCAGGAACTGGAGTCGGGCCTTCACCTGCTCCCACGCCTGAGAGGCAAACAACTGTTTCGGTTCGGGGCGGTCGCTGAAGGGAGTTTTCTTAAAGCCGAAGAAGGTTTCCCACATATCCTGCTACTCCTTATCCTCGCTTTTCTTCTGTAACAGTTCGACGAAGTTAATCCCGCTGGGTTCCGGCGTAGGCTGGGTGGGCGGTTTGGCGGGGGGTAACTGAGCATTAACTACGGGATCGACGGGCCGAGCGGTGGCTTGCCGTTGTCCTTGGTGATAGATCTCGACTTCGGCCGGATCGAGGGGATCGAAACGAACTTCGACGGTCTGGCCGGCCAGATGGGGTGGCGCTTCGTAGAAAGCGCGCTGCAACAAGAACGTGCAATCGCGGCGCACCAGCCGGTCGAGGCGATGGAAGAACAGGCGGCGCAGATCGGTGGCGGGCGGCAACTGCCGGACGTATTCGATATCGCGCTGCCAGCGCAGCAGCGGGGTGGTCTGCAATGCGCTGTGCTCGGAGCGGTGATAGACGTTGTCAATCCAGGTCCACAAACGCTGGTTCAACTCTTCCAGCGACAGCGTGCGTTTGGGATCGAGGTTAGCCAGGAACTGCTGGCGTGCGGAGCGAAAGTAACGTTCGATCTTCCCGCGCCCCTCAGGTTGATAGGGTGGGGTGTGAACGATCAGGATGCCGATGGAACCGGCGATACGGGCCAGTTGTTGGCCGCGATACATCTTGGCATTGTCCATATACAAACGCACCGGCAGGCCGCGAGCGGCGACGGCTTGGCGCAGACAATCCAGACAAGCGTCCAGACCCTGGCTGGGATAGAACTGGGCGTGAGGAATGAGGCGGCTGGCATCATCGAGGATGGCGTGGAGGAAGACCTGGAGTTTGCCGCCGCCGGGGCGCTGCACGTAAGGGCCAAACAGCATGTCGGCCTGCCAGATCTGATTGCTGCGTTCGGCTTCGAACTTCTTGCGGGCCGCCGGGGCCAGCAGTTGGCGAGTGGTTAGGCCGCGTTGTTGGAGGAAGCGATACAGGGTGGAGGCAGAGACCGGAGGCAAGTTCTGGTCGGCGAGCGCGAGTTCGCGCAACAGGGTGGTGCCGGTACGATGCGGGTTCTCGCGCTTGAGGCGTTCAATCAACTGGGCCAACGACGGAGGGATGGCGCGCGATTGCCCCCGGTCCTGGCGAGGTTTTGGCGCCAAGGCATCGAGGCCACCCTTGCGATAGCGGAGCGCCCACTCCAGCAAAGTATCGACGGCCACCGAGGTGCGCTGCGAAGACGGGATCTCGTACTGGCGGGCGGCGATCTCCTCGGCCCGCCGGGTGAGTTCCCCGCGGGGCAGGGTTTCCAGCACCAGCGGGGCGATCAGGGCATAGCGAAACAGAGCGATTTTTTCGGCTTGGGCATCCATCGGCACAATCTCCCTGCGCCCGAAGGTAGCCAGCCACGACGTTGATCCGCCAGACAAATGCTGTGTGTGGACGCTCAGGCGGGAGCGGCGCCGGGCCGCAGGCTGAGACGACGACCGGCGGGAGCCAGAAACGGCGGCCACCCCAACAGGTGCCCCCGCAACTCGCCCAACAGGAAGCGGTGCGCGGCGACGGCGCCGATGGCGCGCAGCATCTGCAGGGCGCGAGTGACGAAGTCCGGCGCGGAGGGGGATGCCGTCACGCCGGCCAACGTCGCGGCCAGCGCCGCCGCTTGTTGGCAAAAACGGCGAATCCAGAACTGACCGCGCTGATACGGCATGTTGGCTTGGGTGGCAGCCGTGGCCGCTGCGGTTAAGGTAAGACCATCCAACAGACGAGCGAACAGAAACAAACAGATCACGGAGACACTGAAACGCAGGTAAGGAAAGACAAACTGGGGCAATAGCGATACGGTACGCCTACACCAACGACACAGGAAGCGGCGCACGCGGATCGACCCCTCAAAGTCCACATCGACCAAAGTACGGTGATAGAAACCATAGGCACACAGCGGCTGCCGGGCTTGGCATTGGGGACAGCCCTGCGGCCGATGAAAATCAGGGTCCACAATCTTTTCGGCGTAGTGTTGGATGGAGCCGATAAACGGGTGTAGGATTTGCACGGGAATCTCCCTCCGGGAGTGGCAACTCTCGGTTTGGTTCTCACGGAGAGCTCTCTCGCGTTGTCAACGTTCAAGAGCTCTCCGACTCTCACCTCTACAATCCTACAAAGCCACTAACGGAACTCAGAACGGCAGGAATCCTGGCGGGATACACAGTTGGTCGGTGTTTGTCTGCAGCGTCAGACTATGCTCGCGCCTGGAGCCACAATCGCTCCCTTCCAGTGCGAGGTAAATGTGAGAAAAAAGACCATCTACTGGGGAGAAAATCGCGGCGCGTTACACTTGGTGGAGTTTGCTCTCGTGGTGCCCTTGTTCCTTCTCCTGGTTTTTGCTGTGGCCGATTTTGGGCGGCTCTTTTTCATGCAAATGACTTTGCAAAATGCTGTGCGGCAGGCGGGACGCTTCGCCATGACGGGAAGTCATCTTCCCGACCCGAATAATCCGGGGAAGAATCTCTCGCGTG
>DATFYK010000082.1:0-3541 GCA_035315085.1 Occallatibacter sp. | reverse complement strand
GCGAGCAAGCCCGCCGGGGAAGGCCCGTACGATGATTTCCGGAGGTTGAGCGCGCTCCGCCGCCGGATCGAGCTACTTTTCGCCCGCTCCCCTCCCCCCTGTGAGACATTCGGGTTAGTGCTCACGTTGTTAAAGGGATAGTAACGATGGGTCGCTTAGTTAGGGACTCTCTGAACAAGCGGTGCTTTTCGAGGCGCAGCGTCAGAAAACCGGCTTTGCAAAGGTAGGGTTTGCTGGTCGTGGGTGGAGACGCGAGCGTACAGGCCGGCGCGGCACGGAGTTTTCCTCCGGCCAGACCCCTGGCCAAAAACCCTGTTCGAATCAGGTTTGCTGGAGGCCCGTTTTCCGGCCATTTCCGCGTGGCTCCTGCGTATGGCCGAAACCGATTGTTTCCGGCCAGGCGGGATTCATCATACTCTAGCCGGAATCTATGCTGACATCCGCGCCAGCGTTGCGCGGTAGTTCCAGGGCATCCACAGCTCCGGACTGCGGGACAGTTCTTCGCTGTGTTGCTGCAGTTCGGTCAGATACGCAAAGGCATTGGCCCCACACAGTTGGCAGGTGTAAATCAGGCTCATGAACAGATCCCCAACATGGGCGCCGTTCTGGGTTTTGTAGAAGAGTGCGTTTTTGCGATGCA
The DNA here is from genome assembly GCA_035315085.1 of Occallatibacter sp. Taxonomy (GTDB): domain Bacteria; phylum Acidobacteriota; class Terriglobia; order Terriglobales; family Acidobacteriaceae; genus Telmatobacter. Next base: position 2,901 of record DATFYK010000082.1, on the reverse strand, counting down.
GAATCGCTTTCTTCAAGGCTCTCTCGCACAGGTTATTATCCAGCGGGGCCCCCGGCTGGCGCAGAAACAACGTCAGCTTGGCCCAATGATTCTGCATGTAAGTGATGGCTTGGCCCAAGCCGGAGTTGGGCTCCACTTTGCGCTCGACAAATTGTTCCCGGAACCATTCCTCCAGAGCTTGCATGCGCGGACCGCTCTGGGTTTGGTGGTAAGCGAGACGTTGCTCCGGCGACATCCCCTGCTCCCGGCAGAAGGCATCGTGCCGGTACACCTCTCCCAAGGTTTCCAGCACATAACGGCATTCCTCAGGAAACTTGGCCGCCACTTCGACAAACTTGCGTCTCCCGTGCGCGATACAGTTGGCGACCACGCATTGAAACTCTGGGGGAAGATTGCGCGACAATGCGTCGCACATCTGGACCGGAGGCCCCAACTCCTGCGCCCCATGCGCCAACACCGTCGCCAGATTTTCGCCCGCATGCTTAGGCCCCGTAAAGAACAGCGCGATCTTCTGTCCCGCACGCGTGGACACGATCCCGGAAGTGAAGATCCCGGTGCGCTCCGACTTGTGCTCCGCTTCCTCGTCGGCCGACGGCGGGCGCGGACGGCTTTTTCCCATCAGGTTCAGGATCTTCATGGTGGTGTCGTCGTTGTGCAGCACCTCCCCTTGCGCCGCCTGCTGGATCAGTTCCTGGTAGATGAGTTCGATCTTTTCCGCCGTCTCCGCCACGATCTCCCACTGGGTCGAGGCCGGTAGCGGGATCTCCAGGTTCTCTTGCAGCCCTTCCAAGCGGTGGAAAGGAAACCCGCTGCCGTACTTCAGCAGCGCGATCATGCTGGCCGCCGTGGCATCGTACTTTTCCGTCCCGACTCCTGCCGGAGCTTCCGCCGTAAACACCTCGCCACAAAGGTTGCAGCGCAGCTTCGCCAGTTCATACACGGTGGCGGCCAAGGGGGCTTGCCCCACCACCCGAATCAGCACGGCGGGTGTGGTCAAGCCGTACAGCTTGCCCTTCTGACAGCCTGGGCAACGATTCCCGGACTGCAACCACGCGTGTTCGATCTTGACCTTGCGGGCGCCGCGATAGGCCTCGGCGCCGTTGCGACCATGTCCCGGACTGGGGGCCGACTCGGCGGGCGGAGGCGAGGCATTCTTCTCCTCCGACTTCCCACCGCCATCCTGCTCCCTGGAAGGGGTGAGATTGCTGGCCAGCGTCTCCAGCACTTGGCTCATCTTCTCGCTGCTGGCCCCAAACAAAATCTGCCGCAGGCGTGCGATGGTCGTGTTCTTGTCTTCCACCAACTCCGTCAAGTACACCAAGGTGTCTAACGCCGCTTTCAGTCGCTGGTACTCCGGCTCCGACAACGCGGCGGTGCGGGCATGTTCCAGCAGGCTCTGGAGTTCTTCGCGGCTTACTTCCAGCCGTGGCAGCGGAGGCTTCATCCCTTCGCCACCTCCGCCAAGCGTTGCCGGAAGTCTTTCCGCAAGGGATAACCCAGGACTTCCTTGATGGGGAGAGTCGGTTTCTTGGTCGGCGCGTTGTTCCCGCGTCCGGTGGTGTAACCCAACCGAATCCAGTTGGCCGCCCGATAACAAGTGCCGCGGAAGCGCTGCGGATCGACGAAGGTTTCCAGAAAATAGACCGGATGTCCGTACCAGCGTTGCCAATCGCCCGCCAGCCGTTGCGCCATCTGTCCGAGGATATGCGAGGCCAGATGCGGCACCCGCACCCAGGGCAGAATGAGAAAGCGCGGGTTGTAGGCCAGCAGACGAACATTCTGCCGCCGCGCCTCGGCCGACCAACCGATAAAGCGATCGCGGCTGCCCAGGTGCCGCGGGGCCGAGGACCAGGCGATACAGGCGATTGGGCGCTGCTGCGTGTAGATCAGGTACTTCAGATGTTCTCCCACCGGTTGGGTGTAGCCGAGATAGTGGTACTGCTGCAGTAAGCTGTTGAACAGTGCCTCTTCCGGCAGGCGCCGCACTTGGCGAAACTCCAGCGGTTGAATCTCGCTCAGCTTGGCCTGCAACGGCTGCCGATCCACGCAGACCACGCTGGGTTGGCTGCGCTGGGCCAGAGGATTGCGAGGAACCTGCCGCACTGCTGGCAGTTCGATCAACCCCTCGCGGTGCAGCTTCAACATCAACCCGCGACATACCATGTCGCGGAGAGCTCCGTTGAGCTGCACCCAGTTCCATGCCTGGCAAAGTTTTTGGGAAAGCTCGCGGCGGCTGGCCGCGGGATGTTCGGCAATCAGTTGGCGAATGAAGACGAGGTCGTTGTCGGTGACGGCCCGGTGCCGGTAGTGCAGCTTGGCTTCCATGCCGACAACATAGCCGAATCTCTACTGGAACGCAAGCCTTTTCTGTCGCCACCGGGACCTCATTGTTTACGCCGGCACCGACAGCGGACGCCAAGCGGGCAGGACCTTGGCGGACGTCGGATCGCCGCCCATGAGCAGTACTTGCAACTGGTGTGCCGCTACCCTTTGAGTTACCTCCGTCGCACGGGCCGGCCAGAAACCGAACCGGCCCGTCGAGAGCCGCTTCTGGCATAGCCAAAACCCTTGCCCGTCATACACCAGGATCTTGATAGCGGTTCTTCGGCGGTTGCGGAAGACGAACAATCCGCCGGAGAAGGGGTCGGCCTGCAGTTGTTGTTTGCACACCCGGGCCAGACCATCGATCCCGTTGCGGAAATCAACCGCCTCGACCGCCACCAGGATGCGCATCTGGGGCGTGATCTGGATCACGCTCGCTCCCACAGGGCTCGGCTCAGCCCGGCCAGATCCGGCGCGGTGGTTCCTTTCCACTGGATACGCATCTTGCCGTGCCGCCCTTCCAACTCGATGAGGCACTCCGCCAGGCCGCCCGTCTGGGGCGCTACCAGTTCCATAAAC
>DATFYK010000081.1:0-57809 GCA_035315085.1 Occallatibacter sp. | reverse complement strand
GAAGCACGAGACAGGTGTAGCAGATGCGCCGGGATGCCTGGACTCGGAAGGCCATCGGCTACGGCCAATTCCTCAAGCCAAAGCCATTGGAACGGTTAAACGAATTTCGCGTCTCTTCGCACGGACAACTCGTCATAGTTCTTTCTTGACGGATTTGGAGATTCTGCAATCCCTAGCCATCCCGTTCACTCTCATTTGCACAACTCCTGGATAACCGCCTAACCGGACAGAGCTCAGTATTGTCGAGACACAAGAAGAAATCCTGAGCGTGAGAAAGCACGATGGCCACATCAGGATTCGGTCACCTGAGTAACCCAATCCAGCGGCTTGTGCCGGCCGAGCGTCAGGTCCTTTACGCGCTTGTTTTGCTTTCAATGCGCGCAGGATATCCGGCCAGTCATGGATTACCTGCGCGCTGCACAACACTATTCGGGCAAGGCGATTTGGCCCTCGATGTGGAAGTGCCCGCTTACGCCTGGCGCTCCAGTGTCCGGCTGGCCTCCGCCGATGATGACTGTGTAATCGCCTGAAGCGATCATCGGAGCGCCATCCTCGGTGACCATACCCAGATCGCGGTCCTTCAACTCGAAGTGAAGCTTCTGGCTCGCGTCCGCTTCGAGATGAATGCGCTGGAAGCCGCGCAGAGCGATTTGAGGCGCGCCTTTCACATCGGGGAACTTGAGATAGAGCTCGACGGCCTCATCTCCCGCGACCTTGCCCGTGTTGGTTACCGTGACATCAACAACAACAGGTTGTCCCGCAGCCACAGCCTGCGCCGGAAGAGTGAGGCCGCTGTACTTGAAGGTGGTGTAGCTGAGCCCGTAGCCAAACGGGTAGAGCGGCTTACCCTTGAAATACCGGTAGGTCCTGGCGTCCATCGCATAATTCTCAAAGTGGGGCAATTGGTTAACGCCCGTGTAGAAAGTAACGGGCAGCCTTCCGGCAGGATTGTTTTTGCCGCTCAGCGTCTCAGCGACAGCCGCGCCGCCTTCCTCGCCGGGGTACCATGCTTCGAGAACCGCATTGGCGTGCGCGTTGATCCAATTGACGGCCAGCGCGCTGCCATTCACCAGAACAACGGCAAGCGGCTTGCCGGTAGCGGCCACAGCTTCAACCAGTGCTTCTTCCGGCTCGGGAAGATCGATGCTGGTCCGGTCGCCACCGAGGAATCCGGGTTCAGTGACTGACATTTCTTCACCTTCAAGCGCGCTCGTGATGCCCACAACGGCAATCACGGCATCGGCATTCTTTGCTGCTGCAATCGCCTCCGGCGAAGGCGCGTTGTTTACTTTGGCCCAAATCAGTTCTGTGTGCGGCTTGCCGTTCATGCTGCCGTAGAGGATGCTGAGAGCGGCTTTCTGGCCCTTCTCCAGGTGAACGCGGCCAACACCGGCGCCGGCTTCCGCGCCACTGAACATCATCGCCACCCGCTTGTCGTCGACCGTGAGCATTGCAAAGCCCACGCCACGCACGCCGACCAGGAAGTCGCCGGTTTCCGGCGAGGTGAGGAAGCCTGTCCAATGCACACCGATGGATTTCTTTCCTGCAACCTCCGAAGGCAGATTGCTGTCAGTGAGTTTGACATTGGTTTCAGTCCGGCTGGCCAGCACGGTAGGGTTCGCAGTCCTGCCCGGCCTGCCCATCGACTCGCTGTAATCCGCCTTCAGGCCCGGCTTGCCGTCGGGAGTCGTCAGCATATTGTCCGGCACGGGGTTTCCATCGGCATGCAGGAACTGGGTTCCCGGAACAAAGGTGATCGCCGCGTTCGGGAACTCCACCTTCAGGCCTTCGAGCACGGAGACGATATGCGTTGGCTGACCGGCATAGTTTCCGATCAGCGGCCTGGTCTGGTCGGCGAGCGGGCCTATGACGGCAATCTTCTTGATCCCCGGTTTGAGCGGAAGCAGGCCGTCGTTCTTGAGCAGGACCATGGCCTCATTCGCCAGCTTGCGAGCCAGCGCGCGGTGTTCCGCGCTGTCCAGTTCCTTTTCGTCGATTTTGGTGTAAGGAACCATCTCCGGCGGGTCGAACATGCCGAGCTTCATGCGCGCGGTGAAGAGGCGAATCAGCGCCGTGTCCAGCGCGCTTTCCGGCAGGTAGCCTTGCTGTACGGCGTCGATATAGGCCTTTTCAGCCGGTTCGCCTAGCCTTGAAACGGAATCGACGCACTCGTTGTCCATGCCCCGGATCACGGAGATGGCCACGCCTTGCGCCTGCGTCGGACGGTAGCGATGGTTTGTGGCAATGTCGCGAACTGCGTCGCAATCCGAGACCACATACCCCTGGAAGCCCCACTTCCCGCGCAATTGGTCCTGCAGCAGGAACGGGCTTGCGCATGCTGGCGCGCCATTGATGGCATTGTAAGCGCACATAACTGAACCGGCCTTACCTTCCACGACGGCGGCGCGGAATCCAGGCTCGTAGGTATCCACCTCGTCGTGCTTGCTCACGTCCACATCCGCAAAGTGCCGCGTCGGCTCCGGTCCGCTGTGCACGGCGTAGTGCTTCGGCGTTGCAATCGCCCGGTAGTACCTGGGGTCGTCGCCCTGCATACCGGTCACGTAGGCAACGCCCATGCGGCCAGTAAGAAACGGATCTTCGCCGTAGGTCTCCTGTCCGCGGCCCCAGCGCGGGTCGCGGAAGATGTTCAGATTCGGGGCCCAGAAATCCAGGCCTCCCCCAATGCCCGTGTGTCCTTCGCGTGCGTTTTGCACATGCTTGATGCGTCCCTCAATGCCGATCTGGATCGCCATCAAATGAATTCCGGGCTCATCGAAGGTCGCTGCCAGGCCGATCGGCTCCGGGTACTCCGTCACGCCCTGGTTGATCACTCCGTGGAGCGCCTCGCTCCACCACTGGTATGCGGGAACATTGAGCCGCGGCACCGCCGCGGAGTTGTTGTACATCTGCGAAGCCTTCTCCGCAAGGGTCATGCGATGCACAAGGTCTGCAGCCCGCTGCTCCGGGGCCAGACTTGGATTCATGTAGGGGAGTTTCGCTGAATCCTGGGCAACTGTTGATTGCAGTATTGATCCAAAGAAGAGAATCCCTGTCCACGCGGCAATGCGGGCAACAACGTGCGTCATGTGTTTCTTCATGTCGTTTCTCCAGGTTAAATGTGTGCTGCCGCCAAACTCACTGCGCGGGCTGAGCGATCGGGAACTGATAAATGTTAATGCTGATCGGCGCAACTGTGATCGCCGCCGGAGCGTTGCCGATGGAAGACTCCTTGATTGCAAGCTGCGGGGCCTGTCCAACGCGGTTGAGGGCGTCGATTTTATTGGCTGTCAACTGCCACAGTGTCGATGGCCCGGCCAGATGCGCGCCGGCAATGCTGAGATCGACATTCCGCTCGGTCTCGGTTGCATTCACCACGGAGAGGATCAGGTACTTGTGATCGGGAGTGAGCGCCGCAAACATATCGAGAGGATAGGTCGGACTACCGGAACTTTTCTCCGGTTGATCGGGACTGCCGACAGGAAACCTGGGCCCCGGCTGAGGCGAATTCCCCGTGAGGGTAACCGGAATTGCGCCAGCGAAGTGATCGCCGTACATTTTGTAGACGAGTCCCAGTCCGTTCATCGTCGAAGCGGTGCGGTTGAAGTCGATCAATGAAACGCCGGTGGTTTGCGCCCCCATCGTAATGATGTCGGTGTAGCGGGCCATCTCGTTGAGGATCATCGCGTAGGCGAGGGCCTGTTTGAGATTCTCGCCTCCAAACGGGCCGCCGCCGCCGCTGAAATTGAAGTAGGCGTACTCGTCGATGGAGAGAGGGATCTTCTTCTCGACCATCCACGGGAAGCGCTGCTGGTATCCCTGCCATTCTTCGACCTTCAGGCGCACGATATCGGCTGGAAAACGGGCAAACTCGAGCAGTGTCTGGTCGATTTTTACATTGGCATCGTCCGTGCTCTTATCCGGCGCAATAGCCTTTGCCTTCTCAATATCCCAGTGGTGGCCTCCACCCGAGTACCAGTGCTCGGCGATGATGTCGAAGTTGCCCATGCAGCTCTTCAGAAAGCCACCCGTCCAGTCGTGATCCGACCCGTACAGAGGCTGGAGATTGCCGACATATTTGGAGCGCAGCTCGGGCGGCACGTTATCGTTCTGCAGCATCATGCCCGATGCAATCAGAGTGATCGAGGGATCCACGGCACGCATCGCTTTGGCAAATTCGTTGTGCTTCAGCATGAAGTACTTCAGATCCGTGCGGCCAAGCTGCCAGGCGCCCCAGGGCTCGTTGCCGATATTCCAGAACTTGACGTGGTATGGCGCGGGATGGCCGTTCTTCGCGCGTCTTGCACCCATGTATGTATTGACCGATCCGTTCATGTACTCGACTTCTTCTGCCGCCGAGTGCGAGTCGCCGAAGCCCGCGTTGACGCTGATGTAGGGCTCCACGTTGATGAGCTTGCACAGCGTCATGAACTCGTCCAGGCCCAGATCGTTGGTCTGCATCGCGCCCCATGCATTGTCGAAGTCCGGTGGACGCCTGTCGATGTCGCCGACAATGTGATACCAGATCAGGCCGGAGGTGTAGTTGCCGCCATACCGCCAGAAGCCCATCTTGATCTGACGCAGAAGGGATGTTGTGTCGGGCCTGAATCCGCCGATGTTGTCTGCCGGCATCAGTGACAGCGTGCCGATGTGGAAGCTGCCCGCGCCCGTACCGGTGATTTCGATGGTGGCGTCCGAGGCATCGGCTTTCGCCGTGAAAGCCAGCGGGAACTTTTTGTACTCACTAGTGAGTGCCGGAATCGTGATGGTCTGGCGGTCGTTTTCGCCCGCGCCCCAGATCAGCGAGACCTTGATCTTGCTGCCCGGAGTTCCGCGCAGATAAATCCGCCCGGAGTACTTCTTGTCCTTGACCAGGGCGAGGCCTGCTTGCTGGATTCCATGAGGCGTGGCGGAGTCGAGCTTGATGCGCGGGCTCTGGTCGCCCACAAACGGCTTTTCCTTGTCCATCACAACCGCATCTTCGGGACCGAAGGGATGCCATTCGCGAACCTTCATGCTGAATGGACCGCCTTGCGGCCGGGCTGAAGCATCGGGCTTTTTGGCAGTGATGGGGAAGTAGAATTTGCGGTCATCGAGCATCTCAGCCCAGAGACTGCCGTACATGGTGCCGCCGATGTGCTCGATGAACTGACCGTACAGGTACTTCGAGACCGGCGGTGCTGTCTGTTGCGTATCAATGGTTACCTTCAACTGGTCAGGAACAGCCGGCCCCGCTTGTTGAGCGGTGGCCGCGACAGTACTCCCAAGCCACAATGCCGCTGCGGCAAACATCATCATCCTTGCCTTCATGGTGCCCCCATCCTTATCCTTCGTTTCGGTTTTGCATCTCATGTTGCTCGCCTCCGAGCCTTGGCTTGCGCGAAAGCCCGGTTGGGACGCGGATAATCTTACTGCCCGGCCACCGGGAAACGGTAAATGCTGACGCTTGCTGGAGCCACCGAGAGTGACTGCGGAGAACCGCCGATTGCGATCTCCTTGACGGAGACCAGGGCCGGCCGGCCAACGTGATTCTCGGCATCAATAGTGGCGCCCGTCAGCTGCCACAGCGTGGATGGCCCAGACACCCGGACGCCGGTGACGTTGAGGTTGAACTGTTGTGCTGTGTCTGTGGCATTGACGACGGCGATGGTGAGGTATTTGCGATCCTCAGTGAGTGCCGCCACCATGTCGAGCGGATAGGTCGGGCTGCCGGAACTCGTCTCCGGTTGATCGCCATAGGGAGGATACTTCGGCGCGGGCTGTGGAGAATCTCCGGAAACGGCGACCGGCAGAGTTCCGAAGTGGTCGCGGTACAGCTTGTAGAGGACTCCCCGCGAGTTGTAAACGGCGCCGGTGCTGTTAAAGTCGAGCGTTGAAACGGCCATGGTGTACGCCGCCATTTTCATGAAATCGGTGTGCCGAAACATTTCGTTCAAGACCATGCTGTAAGCGAGGGTCGATTTGAGACTTCCGCCCCCGTAGCCGTATTCGTCCACGGAAAGGAAGATATGCTTGTCGAGCATGGCTGGGTAACGCTTCACGTACTCCTGCCATTCTTCAGCTTTCTTGTGCACGCGATTCGCCGGATGACGAACCCATTCGAGCAGCGTCTCGTCGGCATTCACGTACCCGCCTTCGATGGGCGCATCCATCGGCAGACTCTTGGCATGCTCGTAATCGAAGCGCTTGCCCACCCGAACGTACCAGTGCTCGGTGAGGCCGTCGAAGTTGCCAAAGCTGTGGGCCAGCAGGCCGCCGGTCCAGTCGACTTGCTCGTCGCCGAAATGGACCTGCGGATCCTTGATGCCCACTGTGCGCGGCTGGCCTTCGACCGTCATTTCGTCCGGCATTGAACCGGAAGCAAGCAGGATGATCGACGGGTCGACAGCGCGCATCGCTTTCGCAAACTCATTGTGCTTGAGAACGAAATACTTCAGGTCGGTATGACCGTGTTGCCACGATCCGTAGGGCTCGTTGCCGATGTTCCAGAACTTGACGCGATACCGCTCAGGATGGCCGTTCTTCGCACGCTGAGCTCCCATATGCGTGTTGACCGATCCGTTCAGATACTCGACCTCTTCCGCTGCCGAATGCGAGTCGCCGAAACCCGCGTTGACGGTGATGTACGGGTCAACGCCGATCAGTTTGCACAGCGTCATCAGCTCGTCCATGCCCAGATCGTTCGTCTGCATAGCATGCCACGCATCGTCAAAGACGGGTGGGCGCTTGTCGATGTCGCCGATCGAGTCGTACCAGTTCCAGTCGGAGATAAAGTTGCCGCCAGGCAGGCGCCACATGCCGGCGTGAAGGTCGCGGAGCAGCGCGACCGTGTCGGGCCGGAATCCCTGCACATTATCTACGGGCATCAGCGAGAGAGTGCCAACGTGGAAGTTCCCGGTTCCTGTGCCGCTGATCTCAAGTGCGCCATCCGTGGTATCCGCGCCGGCTGTGAAGCTGAGTGGAAACTTCTTGTACTCATTGGCGAGGGCTGCAATCGTGATGGTCTCCCGGTCGTTTTCGGCCGCGCCCCAGATGAGTGCAACCTTGACCTTGCTGCCGGGCGTGCCGCGGAGATAGATACGGCCTGCATACTTCTTGCCCTTGACCAGCGCCATTCCCGATTGCCGGATCCCGTGCGGCGTGGCGGAGTCGAGGGTGATGCGCGGGCTCTGATCGCCCACAAAGGGCTTGTCCTTGTCCATGACCACCGCTTCGTCAGGGCCGACAGGCTGCCATCGATGAAGCTGCATGCCGCGGAATGGGCCGCCCGCCCGCCGCGGCGGGGCTTCGGGCGCCTTGGAGGTGATCGGAAAGTAGAATTTCCGGTCGTCAATCATCTCCGACCAGAGACTGCGATACATGAGCTGGCCGCCATGCTCGATAAATCCGCCATAAAGATACTTTGAAATCGGCGCTGCCATCTGACTGGCATCTATATTCGACGTAACTGTAGTTCCTCCGCCACCTGGAGCCGCCTCCTGTGCCTTGCCGCCGTAGGCACAGAAGCCGATCAATACACAGATCGTCAGCAACGCGCCGGGACTCCTTGCTAGAAGCGCATTGCGCAACAGTCTTTGGGTCATGGCTTCTCCTCCTTCACACTGCATTATCGTCTGCCGGCGCCGCCTCGGATGGTTCGCGGAATCGCCAGGCAGTACCGGAACGACCTTTCATTCGCAGCACCAGTATCGCCGCTCATTGTCCTGTGCAACTCGATCGAGAAACGTGTCTGGAGCAGCTCAGGGCACAAGTTGTTGGTGGCGAGCTCAGGCGTTGAAACGACAAGAGCCGGGCACGCTACCAATCAACCTCAACGTGACAGCGCATGGTCAAAGGTTCTACCTTGCTGCACCAGTATACGTTTTCTCGGCGAGGAGCTCCGCTCTCCGCTCCAAGAGATTTTGACGGAGCCATTCTCCCGCCGCCTTCAATTGTGGAACGACTTCATCATCAGAAAAGGAGTTGGAATCTCTATGTCGCAATCTGGCATTCATCCTCTCATCAATCGTCGTGAGGCTTTGCTCTTTGGGGCAGCGGCAATATCCCCAGCGGCGAGCAACAGAAGGAGTTTGTCCGGCAGGTAGTGAAGGAATTTGGGATTGCGCCGAACGACATCTGCGCGCTGCAGAAGATGGAGTGGTCGCCATCAACGCCATTCACCTGGATCAGATGCCCGCCTTCGACTACGATAAGCTGCTCTGGGGCGAGCGGCAGATTCGTAGCGTGGCCAACATGACGAGGCAGGATGCGCGCGATTTCATCGCCCTGGCTCACGATCTGAATTCCCGTCCTCGCGTCGCCACGTTTCCGCTGGAGGACGCGAACAACGCGCTCGCGACAGTGAAGCCTGAAACCGAAAATGGATCGGCGGTGATCGTTCTCTAATGAACGCCGAGCCCATGAGACCGGCAGGAAATCTAGCGCTGATCAAGCAAATCAGTGGGCAATGCCTCTAGTTCCTATGTGGCCCAAGGTCTGCAAATCGGGAAAGAACGGACACCCTACCGTCGTCAGGGGGCGGGGAGAAGTCGACTGGTTGTATTGTGGATTGCAAAAACCGGACCTCCGATGATCGGGTCAGAGAAAAGGCCCATTTCCTGGCTAGATTCAGGCAGCTGGAGAGATTCTCTGGCGGATGTAGTTCGTAGGAATGGCCCATAAATGCGGGGCTTCTATCGATATAAGCTAAAGATATTAAACAACTTAGATTGCGTGGCGGAGAGAGGGGGATTCGAACCCCCGGTAGAGCTTTTGACCCTACAACGGTTTAGCAAACCGCCGCCTTCAGCCACTCGGCCATCTCTCCGGATCTCAAACGGATTATACCGGAAGTTGCGCTTGCGGTGCGCAGGGAGCCGACAACCGGTCTCATAAATGCCGCAGAGTTGATTTCTCCGACTGTGAGTCCCGCTAACAAGGCGGGGCTCATGCTCTTCGCGGGTCGATGCAGACGGATTATGAGACCGGTTCGAGAGACCGCGCGGGACCGGGCGATTTTTCCCGGGTCATTTTCCCCTTTCCGCCGGGGGCAATGGTTGTTAGATTCACACTGATGCCCTTTGCTTTCAATCCTGCCCGGCGGAAGATGTGTTTTCTGCCGCTGGTTGCCGCCACTTACTTCATGGTTGCGGGCGGTCCGTACGGGATTGAGGACATTCTCGGCGGAGCCGGTTTCGCCAGGGCCATCGTAATTCTGTTTGCGCTGCCGTTCCTGTGGTGCCTGCCCACTGCGCTGATGATCGGCGAACTGGCCAGCGCCATTCCCGCCGAAGGCGGTTTTTACATCTGGGTGCGGCGCGCGCTGGGGCCTTTCTGGGGTTACCAGGAGAGTTGGCTCTCGCTTTCTGCCAGCATCTTCGACATGGCCCTCTATCCTGCCATTTTCGTTCTCTATCTGGGCAAGTTCTCGCCCGTGCTGACTGCGGGCTGGAGCGGCTACGTATGGTCCCTCGCAGTGGTGGCGCTTTGTTGCGCCTGGAACCTGCGCGGGGCGCCGGCGGTGGGCGAGGATTCGGTGTGGATGTTCGTACTACTGCTGGCGCCGTTCGCGGTCTTCGTCGTTCTCGGCTTGTTGCGCGGTCTCACGCTGCACCCCCAGATGCAATGGGGCCGGCCTGGCGCCGGGCTCGGCGCTGGGTCGGCTCTCTCCACCGCGATCCTGGTGGCGATGTGGAATTACATGGGTTGGGACAACGCTTCCACCGTGGCACGGGAGGTGGAGAATCCGCAGCGCAATTATCCCCGCGCCATGATCTTCGCCACCATACTGGTGGCCGTCACCTACATTCTGCCGTTGGCCGCCATGGCATTGTCCGGACTCTCCGCGGACAGCTTCTCGACCGGCGACTGGGCGGACGCGGCCAGGACGATCAGCGGAACTGGACCCGTTGGTGTGGGGCTCGGGTTGGCTGTGGTTGCCGGCGGCTGCATCACGGGCATCGGCATGTTCAACGCGCTGGTGATGAGTTACACGCGCCTGCCCATGGTCATGGCGGAGGAGGGCATGTTGCCGCGCGTGGTCGCCCTGCGCAATAGCCGCGGGGCGCCGTGGGTGAGCGTTCTGCTATGCGGCCTGGCATGGGCCCTGGCGCTCAAGCTGCCCTTCGAACGGCTCATCTCCGTCGACCTGATCCTTTATGGATCGAGCCTGCTGCTGGAATTTGTGGCGCTGATTGTGCTGCGCATCCGCGAACCCAACCTGGCACGGCCCTTCAAGGCCGGCAACCTGGCCTTTGCCTGCCTGCTGGGAGTAGGACCGGCAGCGCTGATCGGCTATGCGCTCTGGGCCTCGCGCGACGAAAAAATCTTCGGCACGACCTCGGCAACGCTCTTTTCGGTGGCGGTGGGCCTGTTGGGTCCAGTGCTCTTCTGGGTTACGGCGGCTCCGCTGGCCCGTCGCATGGCCGCCCAATCGGCAACGGAATCGAGTTTGCCCGTGCGAAACGGGTAAACCGCGTCCGCATGGGTGCGGCCCTGCTCCTCGCGTCTTCAGTTTCCGCTCTCCAGCCATGCGCCGGTTCAACTATAATCACGGATGATGAAGGCGCATGTTTATGTAACGTTGAAGACCTCGGTCCTGGATCCGCAGGGCCAGACCATCCAGAACGCCCTGCGCAAGATCGGATTCGCGGATGTAACCGCGGTGCGTCAGGGCAAATATTTCGCGCTTTCGCTGGCCGAAGGGCTCTCGGCCGAGGCCGCACGCGCCCAGGTAGAGCGCATCGCCCGCGAGGTGCTCACCAACCCGGTGATCGAAGAGTTCACGTACCGTATTGAGGAATAGCGCGCCGCTCTGAGGCGCCGTTCCGGCAGCGCGCCCGCACGCGCCGCAACCGATCGCACCCCCCGCCCGCACAGTCGCTTAAAATCGTTGTATGTGCGGAATCGTCGGTTACGTTGGCAAAAAGAAGGTCGTTCCAGTCATCATCGAGGGGCTGCGGCGCCTCGAATACCGCGGCTACGACTCGGCGGGCATCGCCGTGGGCAGCCCTTCAAGCTCCACGCTTGAGGTCCGGCGCGCTCCGGGCAAGCTCTGCAACCTGGAAGAAGTTCTGCGCGAGCATCCGATCGAAGGCACCTACGGCATCGGCCACACCCGCTGGGCCACCCACGGACGTCCCACGGAAGAAAACGCCCATCCCCACCGCGATTGCTCCGGCCGCATTGTCGTGGTCCACAACGGCATCGTGGAGAACTATTTGGAGCTGAAACGCGAACTCACTGCCCAGGGCCACAAGTTCGTCACCGAAACCGATACCGAGATCATCGCCCACCTGATCGAGCAGGTGCAGCAGGACGCCGATGCGGCAGGCCTGCCCATTCCGCTCGAAGTGGCCGTCCGCCGCGCCGTCAAGCGGCTCACCGGAGCCTTTGCACTGGGCGTCCTTTCGGCCCTCGAACCCGACAAGATCGTGGCCGCCCGGCTGGGTCCGCCGGTGGTCATCGGCGTGGGCGAGGGCGAGTCCTTTGTCGCCTCCGACGTTCCCGGCATTCTGCACCACACGCGCAACATCTACTTCCTGGCGGACGGCGATATGGCCATCCTGACCCTGGCCGGCGTCGAGTTGACCGATTTTGACGGCAACCCCATTGAGCGCGCCATTACGCGGATTCAATGGGATCCGATTCAAGCGGAAAAGGGCGGCTACAAGCACTTCATGCTTAAGGAGATCTGGGAGCAGCCTACGGCCGTTCGCGACACCACGCTGGGCCGTGTCTCACTGGACTCGGGCAAGGTCTTTCTGGGCGAGATGCAGATCGGCGACCAGGAGCTGGCCCACATCTCCAGCGTTAACATCGCCGCCTGCGGCACCGCTTGGCACGCCGCCCTCACCGGCAAATACATGATCGAGCGGCTGGCTCGCCTGCCCGTGGACGTGGACTACGGCAGCGAGTACCGCTACCGCGATCCCATTGCCGACCCCGGCGCGCTGGGGTTGCTCATCAGCCAGTCCGGCGAGACCGCCGACACCCTGGCCGCGCAGCGGGAGATGATCGCGCTGGGCTCCAAGACCGTGGCCATCTGCAACGTGGTGGGCGCCATGGTGGCCCGCGAAGCCCACGGCGCCATCTATACCCACGCAGGCCCGGAGATCGGCGTGGCCTCAACCAAGGCCTTCACCGCGCAACTGACCGCGCTGTTTCTGATGGCGCTCAAGCTGGGCCAACTGCGCGGCAAGCTCGACGCGGCCCAGTCGGTGGCGCTCATTGACGAGTTGAGCCGCATCCCAAACAAAATCGAGGAGGTGCTGCGCGGCCGCTCGGCTCAGTGCGAGCAACTGGCCAAAGAATTCGCGAACGCGCAGGACTTCCTTTACCTCGGCCGCGGCATCCACTTCCCGATTGCGCTCGAAGGAGCGCTGAAGCTCAAGGAAATCTCCTACATCCACGCCGAGGGCTACCCGGCCGGGGAGATGAAACACGGACCGAACGCGTTGATCGACGAAACCCTGCCCGTCGTGGTGCTGGCTACGCGCGACGAATCCGACCCTGCCTCAAGGCTGCGCTATGAAAAGACACTCTCCAACATTCAGGAAGTCTCCGCCCGCTCCGGCCGCGTAATCGCCGTGGCCACGGAGGGTGACGCAACCATCGGCAGCCTGGTGGAATACGTCATTCACATCCCGCCGGCCATCGAGCTGCTCAGCCCGCTCATTGAGATTGTGCCCCTGCAACTGCTGGCCTACTACATCGCCGTCCGCCGCGGCTGCGACGTGGATCAGCCCAGGAATCTGGCCAAGTCAGTAACGGTGGAATAGGGCTTTTCAATCCAGCAGGCCGCTCAGGCCCGCCCCGCGAACTCCCGCGTTTCCGTATACACTTTTACCTTTTCTCCCACTTGAATGAAGAGCGGAACCTTGATTTCGAGGCCGGTTTCGAGCCTTGCCAGCTTGGTCACGTTGCCGCTCGTGTCGCCGCGCGCGCCGGGTTCCGTATACGCAACTTCCAGCTCCACCTGGGCCGGCAACTGCAAACCGATGGGATTGCCGTTGAACTTGTGCAACTGGATGATGGCTCCCTCGACCAGGAAGTCCAGGGCGTTGCCGATCATCTCGCCGGTGAGGGTGAGCGTGTCGAAGGTCGCCTGATCGAGAAAGTAGGAATCGTCCCCGTCGCTGTAAAGGTAGGATGCCTCGACCGTCTCCAGGTCCGGCTCCTTGAACTTGTCGCTGGCCTTGAAGGTCTTGTCAAAGACCGCGCGGGTTAGCAGGTTGCGCATCTTCAGCCGCACCAGCGTCTGGCCGCCGCGCGCGGTGGGAGTGGAAACCTCCGCCTCCAGGCAGTAATAAGGGGTGTTTTCAAACTCGAAATACATCTTGCGCTTGACGGTAATGGCTTCAATCAGTGCGGCCATGGATTCCTCAAAAGACGGGATCGGAAGCCGAAGATTTCACTGGAATCTCCTCCGGCTCCCCGTCAATTATAGGGGGATGCGCGCCTTGCCGGACTTGCTCCTTTTTCCCGCCTGTCGCATCAAAGAAAAGAGCCCGCCCGTTCGGGCACCTCATTCCCAGCGAGAACTGCCATGGCGCGTGAACTGCTCACCGCACGTCTTGAACGCAAAGACTGCATCTCCGAAGTTGCCCAGTGCTATCACTTTGAGTTCGTCATCGAAGGAGTGGAGAGCTTTTCTTTCACCCCTGGGCAGTTCGTCTCCGGCGTGGCCTTCGACGCCAAGGGCAAGCAGCAGACGCGCGCCTACTCCATCGCGTCGGCGCCCGGCGGCAACCGCATCGAGTTGTGCGTCAACCGGGTCGAGGAGGGATTCTTTTCCAATCACCTGGCCGACCTGCCCGACCTGCCCATCGGCGGCGCCATCCAGCTACATGGGCCGCACGGGCATTTCATCCTCCAATCGCCCATTACCGACTCAATTCTGATCGCTACCGGCACCGGCATCGCGCCCATGCGCAGCTATCTGCAATGGCTCTTTCCGGCAGGAGGCCCCGACCGCAGCAAAGGCAAGCAGATCTGGCTGGTCTACGGCACGCGCTACGAGAGCGATATCTACTACCGGGCCGAGTTTGAGGCGCTCGCCGCTCGCCAGCCCAACTTCCACTACCTGCCCACGCTGAGCCGCGCCGATGAGAGCTGGAGCGGGTTGCGCGGCTACGTGCAGGAACCTGTGGCCCGCATTATCGAAGAGCGCGCCGCCCGCCTCGGCCTGCCGCTGCCGCAGCCCCCGCCCGATCCCGCGCTGCTGGCCTCCGAGCTGAACTTTGACATCTACGCATACATCTGCGGCCTCAACAACATGGTCTCCGGCGTGCGCGACCAACTGGCCGGATTCGGGTGGCACAAGAAGCAGATCGTCTTCGAGCGCTACGACTAGCACCTTTCCTGGAGCATAAAAGAGGCTATTTTGGGCTCAAGAACGTGCATTTTTAGGGCAATATGCGACGAATATTGACACGAAAAATCAACGTTGTTAAAACCGCCTGTATGAATACACGACTGGGAAATATCCTCATTAAGATTGCGGCGGCTGTGGCCGCCGGCGTGTTGCTGCGATTTGCTGTCGGACTGCGTCCCGTCTGGTGGCTGGTCTGGCTCGCTCCCGTTCCGCTGCTTCTGTTTGCGATGCGATTTCACCCGCGCCATGCGCGCTGGATGGTCTTTCTTGCGGCGGTCATCGGAACCAGTTGCAACTTCCACTATTTCCGGCTGGTGATGCCTCTGCCCGCTGTCATCGCAACTATCGCCGCGCAAACCCTGCTTTGGGGATTCCTGATCTTCGCCACGCGGCGCGTAGTGGTGCGTTACCAGGCCTGGTGGACTGTTTTTTTTTATCCCGTTCTGTGCGTGGCCGTCGATACCTTAATGGCCGCGCTGCTGCCTGACGGAAACTGGGGCAGCCTCGCCTATTCACAAGGGGATCAGTTGCCCATCTTGCAGATCGCCTCTCTTTTTGGCACCGCTGGATTGCTGTTCCTGATCACCCTGGTTCCCTCCAACCTGGCCCTGGCAATCGCCAACGGACGCTCTCTCCGTCATGGCTGGATCGCCTATTCAATCACGGCGATTCTGCTCGCCTCGTCGATTCTCTACGGATACCTCCGATTGCAGAAGCCCGTGCGCGGCGTCGAGACCACATTCGGGCTTGTCTCGATCGATGACCCGATCGGACTGAGAGCATCGGCGTCCTACGCCTCGAACATTCTTGACGAATATGACCGGCGAGTTGCGGAGCTTGCTGCCCAAGGCGCGCAAGTAGTGGTTTTCCCGGAGAAAATCGCCGTATTCGCTCCGGTAATGGCTGCAGAGCGGGAACAGCACTTTAGCGCGCTAGCCCGGCAAAATCGTGTCTGGCTCGAAGTTGGCGTGGGAATCGACGACGGCAAGAGCCCAACGAATTGGGCGTGGCTCTTCGCGCCGGACGGCGCGCTCGCCGCCAGCTATGAAAAGCATCACATGGCTCCGCCGGAGAGGCGCGACCACTATGCTTCCGGCGCGGACTACTCCCTGCAAACCATCGGGGGACAAAGCTACGGCCTGGCCATCTGCAAGGATATGCACTTCGCCGCGCTCGGCCGCGCATACGGCCAGCGCCATACTGCCGTGATGCTTGTGCCCGCATGGGACTTCGATTATTTGGACGGCTGGATGGAGGCGCGCACGACCTTGGTGCGCGGTATTGAGAATGGCTATGACATCGTTCGCGCATCGCGTGAGGGCCTGCTGACTGCCAGCGATGCCTATGGCCGCATTCTTGCGGAAGTTCCGAGCAGCGCGATGCCCGGCCGTTCTCTGCTGGCGAAGGTCGTCATAGAGGCCCCGCCGCCGACTCTCTACACGCGCATTGGCAACGTATTTGGCTGGCTCTGTGTGGCTGCGGCCGCCGTATTTCTCTCACTCAACCGAATGCCGGTTTCTCAAAGAAAAAAATAGCTGGCGGGATTATCAACCAGCCGATAAGCCCGAACGAGCCTACAGATTGAACAGTTCCCGCAGCCTCTTGGTTTGCGCGCGGCTGACCGGGATTTCGGTCTGCTTTTTGTCGTTCATGCGCAACTGGTAACTGGACTTGAACCACGGCACCACCTCGCGGATGTGGTTGATATTGACCACAAAGCCGCGATGGGCACGCCAGAACAGCGCCGGGTCCAGCAGATCGAGCAGTTCCTCAAGCGTGCGGCACTTGGAGCAGCCCTCGAAGTGGGGCGTAACCACGCGAATCACGCCCTCGTCGATGGCCGCATAGCAGATATCCGCCTGGTCCACCAGCAAGAGCCGGCTCTGCGCCTGCACAATGAGCTTGGCCGGCTGGGGCGCGCGTGCGGCGCCCCGCGGACGGTTGAGCAGCTTGAGCAGCGCGTCGATTTGCGACTCCGGCAGAGACCCTGGTGAGCTCCCGGCCATACGGTCACGCACCCGCTCGACGGCCTGCTCGACGCGCGTTCGGTCAAACGGCTTCAGCAGGTAATCCACGGCGTTCACGTCGAAGGCGCGCACCGCATACTGGTCGTATGCCGTGGCAAAGACGATTTGGGGCAACGGCTCGGCTTCTTTCCCAGGACCCACGCCCGCTTTAGCCCGATTGCGCTCCATCAATCGCTGGATCACCGCAAAGCCGTCCAGCCCCGGCATCTGTACATCCAGGAAGACGAGGTCGGGACGATGCTCCTCAATCAGGTCCACAGCCTCGATGCCATTGGTTCCCTGCGCCACCACATCCACGCCGCCCACCTGGTCGAGCAGGTACTTTAGCTCGTCGCGGGCCAGTTGTTCGTCGTCGATGATGAGCGCGGAGAGGTTCATGCGGACCGGAAGCTTGATTGTAGGAAGCCAGCCCGGCCGGGTCAATTGCGGGCATGAACCGGCGAAATCCGGGTACGCCCCACCAAATTGGGTGCCCCACCCCCGCCACGCCTTTGTTCTTGTGGGCTAGGGTGGGAAACGACGACCTGGAAAGAAGCAGCCCTGAAACCGCCCCGCCTACTCGGCCAGCACCCGCAGCCGCGCCGGCATGTGGTCCGCGGCCAGTTCATGGCCGCACTGCGTGCAGAACTGATCGGTCGAGCGCACCGTCCGGAAGCAATGGCCGCAACTGGCGGTGAGCTGGTAGTTGCACTGCGGGCAGAAGTGGAAATCGCTCAGCACGTGCGTGGAGCAGGCAGGGCAGCGCGAGACCTCCGGCTGACGCAGCAGGAAGTAAAGCACGGCGCCGATGCCGCCCGGCATCACGAAGCAGAGGACGATCCAGAAGCGCGAGTTCATCTCCCGCCGCGGCGCGTCCTTGCTGATGTAGCCGACCATCAGAAAGTAGAGCGAGAGCAGCAATCCCGCGGAAACGTTGAAGTAGATGCGAAAACCGAGAGGCGGGGCATGGTGCTGCTGTTCCGGTAAAACCAGCCAGAAATAGTATTCCACCAGCACAAAGGCCGCGGCTGCAGCCATGATGGACCACACCGGGATCAGGCGTGTGTCTTCATTGGCGGAAATGGATTGTGGATCTCTCATAGGCAATCCCTATCTCAGAGGGCCATTCAAGAGCTTAACCCTAGATAAATGGACGAGAGAGATGAACGGTAAGTTGCGCGCATTTCAGTACCCGTTGCCGTTCCTCAGGGAATCCAGGGCCTGTTTCGCGCCCAGCCTGCCAGCAGTGCGGCGGCCACCAGCGCCGGGCAAAGGATGCAAAGCCACAGCGCGAACTGGCTGGCTGGATCGCTCAGATGCCCTCCGGCAATCAGGGTGTCGACGGTCCACCAGATCAGCGGACCCAGCACAAGAAGGACCACCAGTGCGGCTGCCAGCGCCATGGAACGGCACCGCTTGCGCCCGGCTTTCTGTTCCTGCATTACGCCCAGCGAGGCGTTCACCACGCGGCATGTGCGATGCGCCACGACGCACTCCCGGTCAGCCTGGTTCCCGGCAAGGGCCGAAACCAGATCGTGGTCGGCGTCTGTGCCTTCAACTGGCTTCATACTGCCCTCAACGTCTCATTCGCCATCTCTGGCCGCACCGCAGGCGCCTGGCGGCGCTGACGGTTCCGTTCCAGTTTGGGCTTGATAGCGGCCAAACCCCTGTAAAGTCTTGATTTCACGGTGGAAAGCGGCGCCCGCGTCACCTTGGCGATCTCTTCCAGCGACAACTCCTCGTGGAAGCGGAGCACCAGCACATCGCGGTAGAGCGTATCCAACTGCAGCAGCACCGCTGCAATCCGCTCCCGGTCTTCCAGGTTGGAGAAACGGCCGAAAGGCGTCGGCTCGCCGTCAGCAATCTCAAAGCTCATGGGCCGGTCGTCGTCCCCGGAGCCCTCAAACAGCTCGTCCAGGCTGGCCATCGTCCGCTTACGCCGCTGGTCGATCGCCAGGTTGCGGGCGATGGTAAACAGCCAGGTGTCGAACCGTGCCTGTCCGTTGAACTGGGCGCCGCGCACCAGCACCCGCATCCAGACCTCCTGAAACAGGTCTTCGGCCATCTCGCGGTTGCCGGTCAAATAGAGCAGATAGCGCATCAGCCGGTGCTGGTAGCGCACGATCAGCTCATCCAGCAGGCCAACATCCTGGCGCTTGAGACCCGCCGATATGGCCAGGCTCTCCTGGCGGATCTGCTCTTGAACTACGGTGGTGGAACCCTGACCGAAAAGAGGGCGCACTCCTGCGGCTATATTCATCTCATTCAATTAGACGCTAGATTCGCCCCTCAGGTCGCTTAAAAACAGGTTCAGATCGAGAATCCTCCCGGCAGCAGCCACGCGGCAGGCGAAGCGCAGAGTTGGCTACCCGGCGGGGCGAGAGCCTTTCTTTGCCACGCGCAGGGCATCTTCGACAGCCTTGGCGGCGCGGCGTTCCCGTGCCTCGACGCTCCGATAACCATAAATCCCCATGAGATGACTCCGCCTCTGCACGGCCGTCATCGCGTCCCAGCCCTTGCGCGCCTGCGGCTGGCGCAGAAAGGCCGCTTTCAGAATGGGCGGCAATTCGGCCTCGCCTTCCAGGGTCAGCAGCAGCCGCTCGGCCATCCGTTCGGCGCGCTGCAGGCGCGAGGCGGCGCTCATCGGTTCCGAGACCCATTCGCCAATCTCCTTGCGCCAGGAGTAGCTCAGCCCGTCGAACCATTTCCGCAGTCGGCGGTCGCCCTTCAAGGCGAGGGCCAGCTCCGGCGGGACTGTAGCCGCACGCTCCTCAAGATCCGGCTCGAGCGAAATCCGCACCTTGCACCCGACCTTCGCCTTCGTCGCCGCCTGCATCTTCTTGTTCACCAGCAGGAAGTGTCCTTCCCCGCCGCAGGCGGCAAAAAGCGAAGTGCGAAAGGCGAATCCATCGGTTCTGCTGTTCACAGGCAAGATCTCTCCGCGCACCCGCAAGCCCCGCCGCACCGGCCACGCCTTGGCAACATCGAACGGAATCCGCGCGATCACCCAGCGCAGGCGCGTCCGAAGGGGCTCCAGCACGACGGTAAAGGATTTGAGGGCTGATGGACTCATGGGCTTCCGTGCAGCCCCAGTATGCAATTCGCGCGGCGTAGTCGCAATAGCCAACTCCAAAACGCGCCCGTCTTCGTCGATCTTCTACACTATCCCTCATGGAAGTTCTCTACGGCTTGCACCCGGTCGAGGAGGCGCTCAAAGCCGGAAAGCGGCGTTTCGACCACGTGTTGGTGGCCCGCGAACGGCACGACGAGCGCCTAGAGCGGCTGGCGGACCTGTGCCGTCAGGCCGGCGTCCGGGTTCGCCAGGAGCCCAGGGAGCAGTTGACGCAGCTGGCCCAGACCCCCGCTCACCAGGGCGTTGTGGCCTTGGTCCGGCCGCAGGAGTTTCTCGCCATCGAGGATTTGTATACGGCGGGCGCGAAAACCGGGGGCGCGGCTGGCGCGTCCCGGTTGGTGCTGGCCCTGGATGGTGTCGAAGACCCGCAAAATCTGGGCGCGCTACTGCGCGTGGCTGACGGCGCCGGGGTGGACGGCGTGGTGCTGACCGAGCGGCGCTCCGCGCCCCTGAGCCCGGCGGCAGTCAAAGCCAGCGCCGGAGCGGCCGAGCACCTGCGCATCGCCCGCGTCGTCAACCTCGTTCGCGCCCTCGAAGACCTGAAGCGCCAGAACCTATGGATCATCGGCCTGGATGCGGGTCCGGACGAGCGCGGCCAGACCGACTACGACCAGTTCGACCTGACCTCGAATTGTGTAATCGTCCTGGGACGCGAGGGCGCGGGCCTGCACGATCTGGTCCGCCGCACGTGCGACCACCTGCTGCGGATTCCTATGGCCGGCGGTGTCAGCTCCCTCAACGTCTCCGCCGCCGGCGCGGTGGTGCTCTATGAAGCAGCCCGTCAGCGCCGCTTGGCATTCCGCCGCACCGCAGACGGCGCAGTTGGCCTTACCGCAGGGGTCGCGTCCAAACAAAGGAAACAGAAAGGCCTGGGTTCATGAAGTTTTCATTTGCCGGAATTGCGATTTTAGCTGCCGCCGGCATTGTGGCTTTGTCCTCCGCTGCGCAGACCACCACTCTCCAAACGCCTGCACAGCAACCCGCAACCCAGGCTGCCCCGCTGAATCCGCAACCCGGCGGCCAGGTCATCTTTTCGCGCTCGACGGACGAAAACGGCCAGACTACCACGCAATCGACTCAGCCCGTAGCCCAACCCGCCACCCAGACAGCCGCCGCGCCGAAGGCGTCGTTGGCCCCACCGCAGGTGGCCGCGGAAGACGCCGAGCGCCAGGCCGTCACCTTCACGGACTTCGATCTGGACGTGCGCCTGCGCACTGACGAGCAGCATATTGCCGTCCGCGCGCTGCTCACGGTGCGCAACGATGGCAAGACCCCGCTGGTTCACATTCCGCTCGAAATCTCCTCCTCGCTTAACTGGGAGCGGATTCGCGTCAACGGCAAGGACGTTGCCTTTCCCGTGGCCACGCTCAACTCTGACGCCGACCACACCGGCCAGTTGCACGAGGCGGCGGTTGCGCTCAGCCAGCCGTTGGCGCCGGGAGCCGGCCTTCAGCTCGACGTCACTTACTCCGGCGCCATCGCCGCATCCGCCCAACGCCTCCTGGTTATCGGAACTCCCGACGATGTGGCGCTGCACTCGGACTGGGACCGGATCAGCGTTCCTTTCACCGGCCTGCGCGGTTTTGGCAATGTGGTCTGGTACCCGGTCTCCAGCGTCCCCGTAATCCTGGGCGACGGCGCGCGCCTCTTCGACGAGATCGGCGAGCACAAACTTAGATTGGCCGGTGCGCGCTTCCGGCTGCGCCTCACTGTAGAGTTTCCGCGCGGACAGGCGCCCACGGTGGCCCTCATCAACGGCCATCCGGTCGCGCTGGCTGTCACTGAGTCCGGTCTGGACCAGAGCCAGGAAGTGGCGGGCGTGGCTACCGCCGACACCGGCGGCACAACCCTCGGCTTCGAGGCGCCCAGCCTTTTTGTGGCCATCCGCACGCCCCACCCCGGCGCCAACACCACGGTCTTTGCCCTACCGGAAGACGAAACGGCCGTCGAGGCCTGGACCACGGCGGCCACGGAAGTCACGCCTTTTCTGCAGGGCTGGCTCGGTCAGCGTCCCCACTCCCAGCTCACTCTGTTGGATCTGCCCGACCCCCAGGACGCACCCTTCGAGACCGGCGCTCTGTTGGCCACGGCCATCCGCCAGGCCAGTCCGGACCAGTTGGAGGGCTTTCTGATCCACGCGCTCGCCCGCGCCCGGATGAATTCGCCGCAGTCGCCAAATTCGCCCCAGCAGCCGGCCTGGCTCAGCGAGGGCGTAGCCACCTTCATGGTCACGATGTGGCTGGAAAAGCAGCACGGCCGCGATCAGGCCCTGATCGCGTTGGAGACAGGGCGCGCCGCTCTGGCGCTGGCCGAGCCCACCGGCCCAGGAGAAAGCGCAGGCCAGCCGCTGGCCCTGGCCATCTCGCCCGTGTATTACCGCATCAAGGCTGCCTATGTCTTGTGGATGCTGCGCGACCTGGCCGGCGACCCGGCGCTTTCTGCCGCGCTGCGCGCTTATGATCCGGCGCAGGATTTCGGCAAAGGCGCCGGCCCCAGCCACACTCCCAGCGCCTTCGAAAAGCTGCTCGAACAGGCTGGTGTTCCCAGCGATGGGTCTTCGTCGTCGGGGCGGCAGGCTGATTCCCGCCGCGACCTCGCCTGGTTCTTTGCCGACTGGGTCAATGCGGATAAGGGCTTGCCTGACCTGAGCATCGCGGGCGTCTTCCCCACCTCCACCTCGGCGGGCAACTGGCTGGTGGCCGTCAACGTGGCCAACAACGGCTACGCCCAAGCCGAAGTTCCAGTCACCGTGCGGACTGGATCCGGTTCTGGCGCGACCTCTGTCACCCAGCGCATTCTCGTTCCCGCCCGCGGCAAAGCCGTGCAGCGCATCCTCATCCAGGGCAAGCCGACGGAGGTGCGGGTGAACGACGGCACGGTGCCCGAGACCCAGGCCAGCGTCCACGTAACCAGCCTGGATCAGCCGGCGGAGGGTTCGTCTTCATCAAGCCAGTCCAGCCCGCTGCAGCCGTAGCCTGAGATGCGCAGCCCTGGACAGAATTAATTCGCGATCTTCGTCAGCAGCAACAGGTAGACGTCGTTGGTCCTCAGTGGAAGATCGTAGCCCATGTTCCCATCGATGACGTTCACTTCAACCTCAGAGACTGCCGCGCCGCCGTCCTTCTCTTTCAGGTACATCACCTGCCGCGGCGTCAATTGCGGTGGAGCGCCCATCGCCAGGTAGTCCGTGTAAGCATCGTTGACCTTGTATCCGATGCGGTACACCTCCAGCGCGTACCGCCCGTTCGCAACGTGGCTTAGCGACAGGTGCACATGGCCCTTGTCCCGCGCCGGCAGATTCTGCTTATAATAGGACTGATCATTCTCCCCCGTGGGCGGAACCTCCGGCGAATAGTCCCACAGCAGAACCTGTACCTGCCCGTCGCCGCTCTTGGTCACCCACGATTGCGTATCCGAGTCCACCACGTCCATCGTGCCTAGGCGGCTCAGGTACTCATATGCATAAAACGACGGCTTCCGGATTCCCTGGTAGTTCATCAATCCGAATCCGCCGTGGAACGGCGTAAAGCGCGGCCCGCCTTCCTCAAAAATATCGGTAAAGGTCCAGTACGACATCGAATCGACATACGGCGCCGCGCGCTTCACCTTGTCCAGAATGAAGCTTGCCTGGTGATACTGGTCATGCATCGGATCGGTGGGTGTGTAAGCCGAACTCCACTCCGTAAAATGCAGCTCCAGCTTCGGCAGCGCCGACTGCTGCAGCAGCTCCCGCGAGTGCTGCATGCGTCCGCTCACGGCATCGGGCGAGGAATCCAGAATCGTCCCAGCATTGCCGTTCTGGTCCAGATACCCCTGCTTCACCCCGTAGGCGTGCGTAGAAACAAAGTCCACCGCCACGTGGTTTGCCGCGCAGTACTTCACAAACTCCTGTTCGTATCTGAACGGAATTGCTGAAGCCGGTCCGCCCACGCGGCATGCGGGGCACTCCGCTTTGATCGCCTCGACCGTCGTCTTGTAGAGGCTCAGATACTGTTCCAAAGTTCCGGCAAAGAACCCATATAGGTCCGGCTCGTTCCATACCTCGTAGTACCAGGAACTGATCTCCTCCTCGCCGTACCGCTCCCGCCAGTGCGCCGTCAGCGCATGGATCAGTCCGCTCCACTTTGCCAGGTCTTTGGGGGGCGTGACGTTCCCCCTCCACCAGAAGATAGTCTTGTCGCCGCTGGCCAGCTTGGCCGGCATGAAGCCCAGCTCCACAAACGGGCGGATCTTCAGGCCCAGCAGCGCGTCATACAGCGCATCGATGTACTGGAAGTTATAAAGCGGTTGGCCCTTGTCGTCCTCGCTGTACACCCCCATGTCGTCGTGCAGCAGGCCGTGCATGCGGATGTAGCGGAAGCCGATATCCTTCTGGACTTCGGCCAGTTGTTGCTGCCAATCGGCGCGCAGGCCTTCGTTCGCTCTTCCCGCGCCCACCACCATCAGCGGAACGCGGCTGTGAGGCCCTTCCACTCGGGATAGATCCGCGTTGATTTCACGCGCGTTCGAGTCGCCTACGCTCTGGGCGGCAGCCGCGGCGGCAAAGGCGAAAAGACAAGCCAAACTAGAAAAAATGAGCACAGATTTGCGGAACATGGCAGTTCAACTCCTGGATGATGTGGGGCGAGATGCTGAGCCATCCTAAATGACCCAGCCAGCCCGCGCAAGCGCCGCAGGCACACGCCATTCCAGGCTGCGTATCGGCGCAATGTCTGGAATGAGTTGGTTCTTCTGCTTGCGAAAAACGCCTGCCGCATCAGGGTCTCTCGGCCTCTTCCGGCTAATCCAACTGCCCGCGAGAGCAAATGCGAATCGAAGATCTCGATTCCCATTTCGCTGCCCTGGCGCCACTCGATGGAAATCATCCGGCCGATTGCATGATAGGTTGTTCACGCTCGGCTTGCGCGGAAACCGATGTCATCCGGAACTCCCGCGCGGCCCATACGGCCTTTGCCGCGCGGTCCACTCGATCCAGTCTTTTGCCCTCACTCCCCCTTGAAACGGTACCCATCCGGGTCCTTGCCGCGCAAGCGGCGCCACCACACCTGGAAGCTGGGAATGTTGATAGTGATCAGAAACAGCCGGCGCAACTTGCCAGGCGGGCAGCGCAGCGGGCGCACGCCGTGCCAGGAGTGCTTGGTCCGTTCAAAGAGCAGGCTGCCGTTTCCCCGCGGCTCGATCGACGCGGCCACCTTGAGTTGGTCAAAGCTGGGGCCGGAGTGAGTGGGAAAGCGGCGCTCGCTGTCGAGGATGAGGATTTCGCCGCCCCAGGATGAGTCCCAGTCGTCATCGGTGTTGAAGTAGAAGATGTGCGTGGCCAGTTTGCGGGCCGCGTCGCAGTGCGGCGAGACCGCGCAGCCCTCCCAGGCGTAGTACCACTCGAAGGTGGGAATGAAGGTGCGTGGTCCCAGCATCCGGCGCAGAAACTCTTGATACACCGGGCCCTGCAACTCGGCGATAAACTCGCGCCAGGGTTCGGCAATCCCCAGTCCGGGATGGTAGTGCAACAGAAAGCGGTCGTGGGGCCCCTGGCCATAGGCGCGCTTGATTCCCACCTGGCGGTCGAAGCCCTCGACGGATGGCAGGGTTTCGCGCAGCCGCTCATAGCCCTCCGGCGTCAGTACGTGCTCGAAATTGACCCATGGGTACGGCTGGCGGCTCTGAAAAGCTTCGGAAGATAGGCTTTGAAGGCATTCGAGATTCAAGTAGTTCATGGTTCCCTCCTCCGGCTCAAACCGGTATCGTTGCTACTATACTCCCGTGGCACACTCTCGTCTCTGAATGGCGGCATTCGGCATGGTTGCCTAGGTCACGCGTTGCCCGGCGGACGAGCCATTGCGACCTTACTCGTCCTTCTTCGCGTTCCGCGCTTTCACCTTCAACCAGATCGGCGTGCCTTTGAATCCGAAGGCCTCGCGAATCTGGTTTTCCAGGAACCGCTCGAAGCTGAAGTGCAGCTTGATTTCCCGGTCGGTAAAGAGGACAAATGTCGGCGGGGCCACCGCGGCCTGGGTCATGTAGAAGATGCGCACCCGCTTGGCCATGGGCACCGGCGCGCGCTGGAAATCGATTTTGTCTAGGAAGCGGTTCATCTGCCCGGTGGAGACGCGCTTGCGGCGCTCGGCGGCCACCGCCTTCACCTCGTTCAATACACGGGTCATTCCTTTCCGTTCGGGGCCCATCCCTTCGAGCGCGGAGAGAAAGATCACCGGCGCGTAGTTCAGATATTTGAGCACCGTGCGCAGTTGCTTCTCGAAGATCTCGCGGTCGGCCGGCGGGGTCCCCAACGACGGGTCCTTGTCGTTGGGTTGTTTGGCCGCCGGCTTACCGTCGGTGCGCCCTGTGGTCACAGCGTCCCACTTGTTCACCACGATGATCACGCTGCGGCCGCTCTCGTGGGCGTAGCCACCGATGGTGGCGTCCGCGGCCGTCACTCCATCGGTGGCATCGATCACCAGCAGGGCCACGTCCGCCGCCTCTAAATGCCGCCGGGCCATAACCACGCTCATCTTTTCGGCCATCAGGTGGGTCTTGCCCTTGCGGCGAATGCCGGCCGTATCTACAAAACGGAACCGGTTGCCCTCGAACTCGACCACCTCGTCCACTGCGTCGCGCGTGGTGCCGGGGATGGGCGAGACAATCGCCCGGGAGGTGCCCGTCAGCGCATTCAACAGTGTGGACTTGCCCACGTTCGGCCGCCCGATGATGGCTACCGAGGTCTCGTGCTGCTCAAACTCGCCGTGAGTACGATGTAAGGGATGGGCCGGAGTATCTTCCTGAACTGTCTCCGAATCTGCCTCAGGGATTGAAGCCCCGCTTTCATTTTGTTGCATTAACTGCACGACTGAAGTCGTGCCCTGACACGATTGGGAGCCGGAATCGAGTTTTCCCGCAACCTGTTTTTCAGCGGTTGGAACTTCAGCTTCTCTCAGCAATACCTCAGCCGGCGCCGGGATCGGCTGGGTAGTCGCTGCTGAAATCGCTTCCAGTAGGTCGCCGATGCCCAGCCCGTGCTCAGAGCTGATGGGATACACGTTGCGTATGCCCAACTGGCGAAAGTTCTCCGCGGCCAGGGCCATCGCCTCGCCCTCTACCTTATTCACCGCCAGAAACACGGGCTTGCCGCCGCGCAACAACAGCCGCACCAGGTCGTAGTCCGGACTGGCCAGCTCGGTGCGCGCATCCACCACCAGCACCAGAGCGTCGGCCTCCTTGAGCGCCACCTTGGCCTGCGCATAAATCTCGGTGGGGATCAGCTCGGGGTCGTCGGGCACGATGCCGCCGGTGTCCACCAGGCGAAACTGCCGCCCGGCCCACTCGTATTCGCCATAGATGCGGTCGCGGGTGATGCCGGACTCGTCGCCCACAATCGAGCGCCGGCTCCCGGTCAGCCGGTTGAAGAGCGTGGATTTGCCCACGTTAGGCCGGCCCACAATGGCCACCAGCGGCAGACGATCCAACGGACGAAGACCTGTCCGCGGGGACCCCGGAAGCGCCGCTGCGCCGGTCTTGCCGGGCACTACCGATCTGCGATACTTCGCCAATACTTGTCTCCAGCCGCTGCTCGCACTGGGCAAACGGCACAGTTCAAACCCTGATTCGCTTCAAACCATCATACGGGGTGGCCGGGATGAGTTTCTTCTTAATCTCCCCGGGGGAATTTAGGCAGCCCAATTGCCCTCTCGCCCCACAGGAGGGAACGATGCATATCCATGGGAACTCCATGGCCGTCAATGCGGCTAACTTTTACTCCGCCGCGCAGGGCGAGAAGACAGCCGCAGCGCAGCGAGCCGCCGACGTCCGCAAGAAACTGCTCAAAGGCGCATCGGAGAGCGAAGGCCCGGCAACCCCCGAGGAATCTCTGCTGATCGGCCAATGGACCGACTCGCGCCACAGCCAAGTCCAGAGCGAGGACCAATACCATGCCGCCGTCTCCGGCAAAGATCCGGATTTCGGATGAGACGCGGGCCCTGGACTCGATGCCGAGTCCACCGGGGAGCAGTTCACCACGTTCACCGGAC
The DNA here is from genome assembly GCA_035315085.1 of Occallatibacter sp. Classification (GTDB taxonomy): domain Bacteria; phylum Acidobacteriota; class Terriglobia; order Terriglobales; family Acidobacteriaceae; genus Telmatobacter. The sequence continues at coordinate 30,299 of DATFYK010000081.1, read as the reverse complement.
CGGCCGCCTCACTATGATGGGAAGAGCGTCTGCTCCCCATGCCCGCCAGCGAAAACCCAACCCGCGCCTTGCCCACCCTGCACGAGTTTTTTGCGCCGGGCGGCATTCTGGCGCGTTCCTCGCTGCCCTATGAGTACCGCCCCGGCCAGCTTGAAATGGCCAAGGCCGTCGAGCGGGCTCTCGAAGAACGCCGCCACCTGATCGTCGAGGCAGGAACCGGCACCGGCAAGACGCTGGCCTATCTGCTGCCCGCCCTGCGCACCGGCCAGCGCGTCATCGTCTCCACCGGCACCAAAGCCCTGCAGGACCAGCTCTACTTTCGCGACGTTCCCTTCCTGGAAACGCTGGTGGGCGGCCTGCGCGTCTGCTACATGAAGGGCCGCGCCAACTACCTCTGCCGCCACAAGCTGGCCGCGCTGCGCAACCAGCCGATTCTTTCCGGCCTGGAAGAGATCGACCAGTACCGCCAGATCGCCGAGTGGGACGAGACCACCGAGACCGGCGATCGCGCCGAGCTTTCCGGGATGCCCGAATCGAGCGCCCTGTGGCAAAAGCTGGACGCGAGGACCGAAGCCTGCCTGGGAACAACCTGTCCGGATTATCGCCGCTGCTTCATCACCGAGATGCGGCGCAAGGCGCTCGAATCTGACATCATCATCGTCAACCACCACTTGTTTTTCGCCGACCTTTCCGTGAAGCAGGAGGCCGCGCGCGCGCCCGACGCAGGCATTCTGCCTGAAGCCGCGGCGGTGGTCTTCGACGAGGCGCACGAGCTGGAAGAGGTTGCGTCGAGCTACTTCGGCCTCTCGGTCAGCAACATCCGCTTTGAAGAGCTGGCGCGTGATACCGATGTGCTGATACGCGGGAAACAAGGCGCTGAAAACCTTCCCGCCGTCACCCAGCAACTCCGCGAGCGCGCCCGCATGTTCTTTGCCGGACTGCCTATGGCAGGCGACGGCCGCCAGCCCTTCACGGAACGCGAGCAGTTTCTGGAAACCTCGGGCGATCTCTATCTGGCTGTGCGCGCCACGCTCCGGCGCCTGGAAGCGGAGATGGACGGGTTGACCTACATTGACGAAGCGCCGGGACTCAAGAAGCGCATCGCCCGCCTGCGCGCTGAGCTCGAGTTCCTGCTCGAATCGAACGCCAGCAACATGGTCTATTGGATGGAGCGGCGCATCTCCGGTGGCGCCACGGACAGGTCTTCGCCTTCAGGAAGGCCAAGCGGCTTTCGCGCGCAGTCGCGAACCACGTTCCTGCTGGCCACGCCCATCGACGTCTCCGAACTGCTCTCCGAGCTGGTCTTCGACCAGATTCCCACCGTGGTGCTCACCTCGGCCACGCTCACCGTGCAGGGCGGCTTTGAGCACATCCGCAAGCGGCTGGGCCTCACGGAGGCGCGGGAGCTGGTGGTCCCATCTCATTTTCGCTATGGCGAGCAGGCGCTGCTCTACCTGCCGCCTGAGATGCCCGACCCCCGCGACCCGGAGTTTCCCGAGGCCGCCGCGGACTGCATTCGCCGCGTGCTCTCGCTCTCCCGCGGCCGCGCCTTTTGCCTCTTCACCAGCTACAGCCAGATGCGCGACCTCTACGAACGCCTCATACCTGTGCTGGACTTTCCCATCCTGCTGCACGGCACGGCGCCCCGCAAAGCCCTTTTGGAGGAGTTCCGCTCCACGCCCAACGCGGTTCTTTTTGGCACCGCCAGCTTCTGGCAGGGCGTGGACGTGCAGGGCGAGGCCTTGAGCTGCGTCATCATCGATCGCCTGCCCTTCGCCGTGCCCAGCGACCCGGTGGTCCAGGCCCGCATGAAGGCCATTGAAGCGGCCGGCGGCAAACCCTTCAACGACTACCAGGTTCCGGCGGCGGTCCTCACCCTCAAGCAGGGTTTCGGCCGGCTGATCCGCTCGCTCGAAGACCGCGGTGTGCTGGTCCTGCTCGACCCTCGCATCCGCCGCCAGCGATACGGCCAGACCTTCCTGGCCAGCCTGCCCCCTTACCGGATGACCGCAACGATTACGGATGTGGAGAAGTTCTTTGAAGCTCAAACCGGCAAGTCAGTGGAAGAATGAAAAGGGATTGACATGCGTACTCAACAAGAAATGCCATTCGACCACAGCGGCTCCAGCCTTGACAGCTTTGTTGAAGAAGAGGGTATTCTGGATGAGGTCGAAGCCTCGGCCATCAAACGTGTCTCAGATTGGCAAGCGGAAAAAGTGGCCGTGGAAGGCCGCTTGCGCAATCGATCGGACGAGGTTTTGAAGTCAGTCCCGCGCACAGCCCGCAGAGGGATACTCATGCAAGTCACCTCGCAAGATGTCCTCGTAGTCATCGACGTACAGAACGATTTCTGTCCCGGCGGCGCGCTGGCCATTGCCGGTGGGGACTTGGTAATCGATGTCATTCACCGTGTGGCGCCGAAGTTTGAGCATATTGTTCTCACGCAGGATTGGCACCCCGCGGGCCACTCTTCTTTCGCCACCGCTCATCCGGGGAAACAGCCGTTCGAACAGATCGAACTGAGTTACGGTATGCAGACCCTTTGGCCCGACCACTGCATTCAGGGCAGCAAGGGCGCTGAGTTTCACCCCGCGCTCCATTTGCCGCAGGCGGAAATCATCCTGCGCAAAGGCTTCAGCCCCCACATCGATTCGTATTCGGCCTTCTTTGAGAACGATCGGGTTACCTCAACCGGCCTGGGCGATTATCTGCGCGACCAGGGCCTGACCCGCGTCTTCCTGGCTGGACTTGCCTACGACTATTGCGTTGGCTACTCGGCTCTCGATGCGCGCCGTTTGGGCCTGTCAGCAATCATTCTGCGCGACGCCTGCCGCGCCATCGACCTGGACGGTTCGGTCGCGAAGATCGAAGCGGAGTTTGCCAAGTCTCGGGTCGCGCTGATCGATAGCGCGGCGCTTCTCGGCTGAAATCGCAGCGGAGCATCAGAATCGAGCGGTCAAACTCGCATAGAATGACCGTCCCCGGCCCGTCAGCGGCTTGATCTGGCTCATCCAGCCGCTGGCCATGAAGTCGTCGAAGTTCACTCCTCCCAGTGGCAGCTCATAGTCCTTGTTCAGCAAGTTGTCGGCAGCGGCGCTCAGCTGCAGATGCCCGCGCCGGTAGCCCGAGTGCAGGTTAAAGAGCGCGTACCCCGGCGTGGTTTGCTCAAAGCGGTGCGGGTCGACATTGGATTTGCGATCCACTGCCTGAACGCCGATGCCGGCGGTCCATCCCTTCAGCTCCTCGTCGAAGGCCAAGCGCACATTCACCGGCATCATCTGGTAAAGCGGCGTCGATGAGTCGAGCCTCTCGCCGTGCAGCCATCCGGCAACGCCGTTGATATGGCCCGCTCCGAACCGGTCGCTGCTCCAGAGCGAGCTGTTGCCGGAGAGATCGCTTCCATAGACGCGGGCGTTGTGATTCGCAAAGCGCAGTTGGGCAAAGGTGCTCATGCCGTAAGTCGTGGTCGCCAGCGCATCCACGTCCACGTAGTCCTGGATGGTTGTCAGGTAGGGCGTGAGCTTGATCTCCCAGTCCTTGTCTGCCCGGCCGCGCCAGCTTGCCGTGCCGCTCACGGTGTTGGCGATCTCCGGCTTGAGGCTCACATTGCCCACATAATAGTTGCCGTCGCCAAACCAGCCGATCATCCCGCTGGCCATCCAATTGATGGACCAGGCGTAGCGCTCGTAGAGGTTGGGCGCGCGGCTCTTGCGCGCGTAGCCAAACTCATACGTGCTGGAAGCGTTCGGCTCGTAACGCGCCAATGCGGTGGCATCGATGTCCGGGTCGGCGTGGGCGCGGTTCAGTGCATTGAAGGCGTCCGCATCGGTGGCGTACATGTCCGAGTATCCCTGCACCGGGCCGGTATTCGACCAGACTGTATCGTTGCGCAGGCCGAAGAGCGTGGACCATTGCGGGTTCCACTTGCTGGCAACCTCGACGAACGTCCCCAGCCGGATGCGCCGGCCGTCGTTTACGTTGACGAAGGTATTGGGTCCCATCATGGGCGCCGTGCCGGCGACGGCGGGCCAACGGTCGTCGAGAACAAAGCGATGCAGCTCGTTGCCCGCCTCAAGAGTGTGCTGCGCCGAAAGTGGGACGACATACTTGACCAAATACCCCAGGTCCCTTCCGTGAGTATTCATCGGCATCCACATAGCCATTGGAAAAGTCGATTTGTCCCTGCCGATGTTCATCGAGTGCCAGGCGCCCTGCCAGTACACGTTCATGTCGAGCGCGCCCCGGTTGAAGTTCCTCCTGTAATGCAGGTTGAGAGACTCCGCATAGTTGCGCACCATGTCCATTTGCGCGTTCACGAAGCCCTCGTAGGGAGTGTGATGCAGCCCAGCCTGAAGGACCACCAAGTTCCCCTCGCCCTGCGCGGCCAGAGTCACAGTGTGATCCGTGCTCTGGGCGTATGTGGAAGTGACCTTGTGGCCGCTGCCGTCGGTGTAATCGTAGTTGGTGGTCCACGAGCCGCTGTAGCCGATGCCCAGATTGCGCCCGGCGGCCCATTCCGAGAACGATCCTCCATAGTTTTGGCCATTGCTGCGGTAAAACCCAGTCGACGAGCCTTCCTCGTGCAGTCCTTCGCCGGCTTTGGCAAAGGCCGGCTCACGCGATTCGACTGAAATCGTCCCCCCAAGGCTGTCGCCGCCCAGGCTGACCGGCGTGATGCCGGCCATGACGGTTACCTTCGCCGCATGAGATGGGGCGATGTAGGAAAGCGGCGGGTTCATGTGGTTGGGGCAGGCTGAGGAAACCGTCATGCCGTCGACTACCAGCTTGGCGCGCTCGTCTCCCAACCCATGAAGAAATGGGATGCTGGCAAGCTGGCCGTTTTCTCGCAGGCTGACGCCAGGCGTGTTTCCCATCAGCTCGGCTGTGTTAAGGCTTCGCGCCCGGTCGCTTTCGTCGATCGTGTGCGGGATTGCCGCGCCGGCTCCGATAGCCGGAGCTTTGACTTCGATGTCGGTCCTTGCCGGGGCGATTTTCAAAGCGATATTTGCGCTCGCTTCGCTGCCCGCGGTGACGGAAAGATCGTGAATGACTGCGATTTCAAAACCTGTTGCATGGACGGTGACCTGGTAGCGGCCCGCGGGAACTTCATCGAAGGTGAAGCGGCCCTGTCGATCGGTTGCCAATGACCTCTTCCATCCCGAAGCGAGGTTCCGGACTTCGATCTTTCCTCCAGGGACAACCGCGCCGGAGGGATCCTTCAACACTCCGGCAATGCGGCCGGTTGCAACGGGAGTTTCAGCGGCACTGGGGCTTTGTTGGGCATGGATTAGGTTTGTCTGCCAGCATAGGCAGACGGCTGGCAGCAACGCCAGCAGCAGCCTGAATTGCATGGAATCTCCTCAAGCTTCAAGAAAGCGCAAACAACAGAACGGGATCAGCAACACCAAGCCCATCCGCAAAGAACCGCGAGTTGTCAGGCGAGAGGAGAAGGAGGGCCGCGCTTCGGATGGCTGCGCAGAAATGAAAAGCGGCGGAGAGCCTCAGTCCGCGGAGTGCACGCCGGATGGCGGGTGACTTCGGCGTAGAACCATTCCCCGGCTTCCAGCTTGTACGTTGGAGTAGCTGGCGTGTAAGCGCTTGCCGGGCAGCACGGGCCGCTCCCGGCGACGGTGGTGAAGCCCTTCCGGTTGCCCGAGCGGTGCCCCCTCCAGCACATCCCGCAGTGACACTTGCCGTTCTTTCGGCAACAAGCGGGAAGATTCGCCTCGGCATCGGGGCCAAAGACGGGCGCGATCGGCATCCAGCCGAAAAGCATCATCAGCGCAAGTGCGATCGTGCGGCGCATAACCAGGCAACAGTATAGCTTGCGCTCATTTCGCTTTATGGCCGACCCCGGGTTCCGAGAAATGCTCTAGAATCGCGGCAGGCCTGCGCTGTGGCCGCTTTCTAATCTATGTCGCGTAACTTCTACATCCTGGCCGCCACACTGGCGCTCTTCGCGTTGGTATCGGCGTTCATGGCGCTGGTGCCTTCGAGCTTCCAACCCGGACTGCCGGCCAACGGATCGCTGTGGCGCACAGTGGCCATGTTCTTGCTTCTTTTCGGGCTGCTTTCGGCGCTCATCGGCGTGATGAGCCACCTCTTCGAGCAGGTGGACCGGCGCAACGAAGAAGCCCGGCTGGCCGCCCGGCGCAAGAGCCGGGGCGGCCGGAAGCCCTGAGGCGGCCGCAGACCCTAGAATGGAACGAGGGACCTTTCCCGCACAGGACAAGAGCAGACGCCGATGTTTGAAGTCACCGTGGAGGCCGGTTTCTCCTCCGGCCACTATCTCCGCAACTATAAGGGCAAGTGCGAGAACCCGCACGGGCACAACTACAAGGTCCGCGTCACCCTGGCCGGGGCCGCGTTGGACGAGGCTGGCCTGTTGCTCGATTTCAAGCTGCTCAAGCAGGTGTTGCGCCCGGTCGTCGAGCGCATCGACCACCGGATGCTCAACGACCTGGAGCCTTTCACGGTCTTAAACCCCTCGGCAGAGAACATCGCCAAATACTTCTACGACCAGACCAACGAGCAGCTTGCCGGAATGACTCAGGGCCGCGTGCGCGTGAAGGACTGCACCATCTGGGAGACGGACACCACCACAGCTACCTACTACGAGTAGGCAGCTGAGAGACTCAATTCATCTGGCTGGACTTGGACTCCAGGTACTTGTCGAAGGGAATCTCAAAGTAGAAGAGCTCCTTGCCGTCGGCGTCGCGCAGTTTGTGCAGGTGCAGCTTGGCGCCCTTGAGCGGGTGGTCGAGATCTGATACGTCGTAAAACAGGAAACCGGCGCGTGTGGTGTGCGGCTCGACCACCAGGGCCGAGTACTCGAAGGTATCGAAGTCCTGCTCGATCTCTTTGTCGCTGGCCTTGGGCTTGAGCTTGATGTTGGGGATCGGGCCGGGCATCGGGATCTTGCCGCCCTCACGCTCCTTGCGGGTCATCAGCCGCTCTACGTCCTCCGGCTCGGCGGCTTGAATCCTGTCGCCCGCGGCGGTGACGAAGAGAATCCGCGCGTCTCGCAGGGAGATGGGCCGGTTGCTGTTGTTGGTCACGATAAGCCTCACCGGCATCACGCCGTGGCTGAGATAATCGATCCGAAAGATGGCTTCCTTCTCGCGCGTGTCGTAGGGTTCGGCGGCAATGGCCACCTTCTCGTCGTCATGTACCTCGACCGCGGCAAACGACGTAGCCGGCTGCACGGGAGGCGGGGTATGGTTGCTGGCCACGGCTGGAAGCGCCAGCCAAAACAAGAATGGCGGAATTGCCCGCAGGATTCTCATCGTGCTCGACTGTATCATTTGAGGGTTAGACAGGGAACGGGAAATTCCGTTACGCATGATTCTCTTTTTTTACAATGTGGCACTGCTGGCGGCCCTGGTGGTCGGCGCTCCCTGGTGGCTGTGGCGGATAGCTACCACGCGGAAGTATCGCGAAGGGCTGGCTGCCCGCTTGGGCAAAGTTCCATCTGCCCTTGCCGGTCCGGGCTGGGAACGCCCACTCATCTGGCTCCACGCCGTTTCGGTGGGTGAGGTGATGGCAATCACCCGGTTGGTCAAGACGCTCGACGCCGAACTGCCCGATTACTTTGTCGCCGTCTCCACCACGACCCGCACCGGCCAGGAGCTCGCTCGTGAGCGGTTCGGGCAAAACCGGGTTTTTTATTGCCCGCTGGACCTGCCCTGGGCCGTTCAGGCCTATCTCAAAGCGCTGAATCCCCGGCTGCTCATCCTCGCCGAGACCGAGTTCTGGCCCAATCTGCTTAATGGCTGCTTCCGCCGGGGAATCCCGGTAGCCGTGGTGAATGCCCGCATCTCCGACCGTTCCTGGCCACGCTACAGGCTGCTACGGAACCTGTGGAAACCCCTGTTGGGGCGCCTCAGCAGCGTTCTGGCCCAGAGTGAGACCGACGCCACCAGGCTCAAAGCCATAGGCTGCCTGCCGGAGAGGCTTACAGTCTCCGGCAATCTGAAATTCGACGTGCGCGTAGCGAGCGAAACCGGCGCTACCCGGCAGTTAAAGGCTCTTGCGCCGGATCTACGGCTGGTTGTCGCCGGCAGTACGCTGGAAGGTGAGGAAACCGCGCTTCTCGAAGCCTGGCCCCGGCTGCTTGAAGCCGAACCTCGATTGGCCATGGTGCTCGCGCCCCGGCATCCGGAGCGGTTTGGAGCTGTGGCCGCGCTGCTGGAGAACTCCGGAGCCGCGTGGATCAAGCGTACAACTTGGCTCACTGAGCGGGATGGCGCGCCTCGCCCACTCCGTCCGGGCCAAATCGTACTCCTTGACACCATCGGCGAACTGGCCTCGGTCTACTCTCTGGCCGCCGTGGCCTTCGTCGGTGGCAGCCTGGTTCCCGCCGGTGGACACAACCCGCTGGAACCTGCACAGTTTGGCGTTCCCATCGTAATGGGTCCGCACTACGCCAACTTCCGCGCCATTACCGGCGACCTGCTGGCGCGCGAGGCCGTCCGCATCGTCGCCAAAGAAGAACTGGCTGGGGTCTTGATGGAGTTGCTGCGGGATCAGGCTGCGGCCGAGGCAATGGGGGCGCGCGCACTTGAGGTTTTCAAAAGCCAGGCCGGCGCCACGGAGCGAACGGTTCGGGCGTTGCGAGACCTGCTCGCCGAGGGGGACCAGACTACATGAGACGCCCCTGGCTGGCTCCGTTCACGCCGTTCTACGCTGCAGGACTGGCCCTGCGCAAACTTTGCATCGAGAACGGTTGGGAACCGGTCCGCCGCCTCCGCTGGCCGGTCGTCAGTATCGGCAACCTCTCCACCGGCGGCTCAGGCAAAACCCCGCTCACCATAGCGCTCGCCAAGGCGCTCACACGGCGCGTCCTGCGCGTGGACGTACTCTCCCGCGGCTATGGACGCCAGAGCCGTCACGCGGCCCGCGTTGACCCGGAAGGGGCGGCTGAAAACTTTGGCGATGAACCATTGCTGATGGCACTTGAGACGGGCGTGCCGGTTTATGTGGCTGGGCAGCGGTACGAGGCTGGTTTGCTGGCCGAGGTGGAACGCTCCGCTGATTCCCGCTTCGGTTTGCACCTTCTCGACGACGGCTTTCAGCATCGCCAACTCCACCGCGATGTCGACGTTCTGCTGCTCAACCGGCGGGACTTGACGGACAGCCTGCTCCCGGCCGGCAACCTGCGCGAACCGCTCAAGGCCGCACGCCGGGCCACCATTATCGCGATTCCCACGCCTGATGAAAGCCCAAGCGACGCTTCGGAGTTGGAGACCGCCCTGCGCAACTGGGGCTGGCAAGGTCCCATCTGGCGGCTGCATCGCAATATGGAGATCCCTCCCGTTACCGGCTCCGTCGTCGCCTTCTGCGGCATCGCCCGCCCGGAGCAGTTTTTTTTCGGCCTGGAAACCGCCGGCCTGCACATCGCGGCCCGCATCGTATTCCCCGACCACCATCTCTACACCGCCCGCAACCTGGATCGCGTGGTAACCGCGGCCCGCAGGACGGGAGCAACCGCGCTCATCACCACCGAGAAGGATTCGGTCCGGCTGGGGAAACTATCCTCAGCCTTCCCGGAATCCTTGCCGCTCAAGACCGCCCGCCTGCGCATCGAGATCGAGCATGAGAACGAGGCCATCGCTTCTCTGATAAGCCGACTCGCGCTGTCTCCGCCCCACCCATCCCTGTGAGAAAATCAGAGTTTGCACACGCAATCCAACTTTCGCTTGCTCGTGGTCCGAATGGGGGCCATGGGCGACATTCTGCACGCCCTGCCGGCGGTGACGGCTCTGCGGGTGGCCCATCCGAAGTGGGTGATCGACTGGGTGGTGGAACCGCGCTGGCGCGCGCTGCTTGCGGCCGAAGACATCGTCGGCCGAAGCTCGGCGCAGCCTCTGGTCGACGGGCTACATCTGGCGCCCGCCAAGGACTGGGGAAGAGCGCCGCTGAGTTTGAAAACCATCCATGAAATCAAGGATTTGCGGCGGACGCTCCGGGCTGGCGGCTACGATGCGGTGCTCGACCTGCAAGGGGCAATCCGTTCGGCCCTGGTGGGGCGCCTCGCGGGTTGCCGACGGCTGATCGGCGAGGCCGAACCGCGTGAGCCAGGCGCGCGGTGGCTGTTTACTGAACGCGTGGTAACCCGCGGCGCGCACGTGGTTGAGCAGGATGTGGAACTGGCCTCGGCTGTGGCCGGTGACGAACTTGCGCCCGCAACGCCTTGGCTGCCGGTGGATGCCGCCGCCGAGGCTTGGGCCGACAAAATTCTGCCACCCTCAGCTTCCCAGCCCACCGTACTCATCAATCCCGGCGCCGGCTGGGGCGCTAAGTGTTGGCCGACGGAGCGGTATGCTGCCGTCGCTCAGGGCCTCATCGACCGCGGCTTCCGCGTACTGGTCAACGCCGGTCCCGGCGAGGAGCCGCTGGCGGAGGCCATCGTTCAAGGCGCCTGCGGTGCAGCTGCTTCCCTCACCTGCTCTTTGGACCAGTTGATCGCCCTCACCCGCCGGGTTACCTTATGCATCGGCGGCGATACCGGCCCGCTGCACCTGGCTTGCGCCCTCACCCGGCCGGTGGTGGGCATCTATGGACCGACTCTTCCCAGCCGTAACGGCCCCTTCGGGACCAGATTCAAAGTGCTGCGCAGCCCAGACAGCCGCCGCGACCACACCCGCCATGCGGCGCCCGAGGCTGGCCTGCTGACCATCTCGCCGCAAGACGTGTTGCGGGCCGCAAATGAACTGCTGGCAGAAGAGACCGCTCCATGACCCAGCTTGGAACCCAGCCCGATAGCCCGCAACTCAATCCTCCCCAGGAGGACCGGGGTCCCCAGCCCGCCGCTGCGGGGTCCTCCGTCGCTGGGGTGGAGGACTGGATGGCTCGCTGGCAGCGCTTGGCCCGCCGCATCCGGGTGCCCTTGGGATTTCTCACTGCGGCCCTCTATCTCTTCGAGCTGTGGCGGCGTGCGCCCCAGCCGGCCGCCGTGGCCTGGAGCGTGGCGCTGGTGCTGCCCGGCCTGGCTCTGCGCGGATACGCCGCTGGCTGCGTGAAAAAGAACTGCGAACTGACGGTGACCGGCCCCTATGCGCACACCCGCAACCCGCTTTACCTGGGCTCCATGCTCATCGCCGCAGGTTTTGCGCTGGCGCTGCTCAGTTGGCCGGTGGCGCTGGTGCTGGCCGTCGGGTTTGGGGTCATTTACGTCCCGGTCATCGCTTTGGAGGAGCGCTTCCTGCGCGCTGCCTTTCCCGAATTTGAACAGTACTGCCGCCGCGTACCTCGCTTGATTCCGCGGCTCACCCCGACACCCAATCCGGGAAGTGAGAGCGCCGACGGCACCTTCTCCTTTGCGCTCTACCTCAAGCACCGCGAGTACAATGCTGTGCTAGGGGCCGCTCTTTTGTACCTCAGCCTGCTCTTCCTGCGGCCGGCGTTGGGCGCACTCCTCAACGGGATGCGGTGAGTGTTTCTAGCGCCAATAAGTCGGTTTTATTAAGGAGCCCTGCCTGCAGGTGAAGACGCTCACAACCGTAGCAATCGCTCTTTGCGCCCTCGCCGTGGCCGCCGCGGCTCTTGGCCAGCAGGCGGCCCTGCTCGCGCCGCCACGCGCCGGCTTCAGCTTCCCGCAAAAGCAGACCCTCATCTACTCAGTGGACTGGCGAGTCTTTCCCGCCGGGACCGCCATTCTTCACTTTGAAGCAATGGGCAATCGCGAGCGCCTCACCGCCAACGCAGACACCATCGGCGCCATCAACCTGCTCTTCCATGTAGGCGACCGCTTCCAGTCCACCTTCGACCGCGAAAAAGGTTGTACCTACGAGTTCGACAAGCAAACCGTCGAAGGCCGCCGCCGGATCGACTCCACGCTCAGGCTGGACTATGCGCAGTCCAAATCCATTCTGGACGAGAAGAACCTGGTCACCGGGCAAACCAAGCATCTGGAGGCGCCCGTGCAAGCCTGTCTCACCGACTTGCTGACCGGCGTATATTACGCCTCGTCGCAGCCCATGGAGGTGGGCAAGAGCTTCATCATCCCGGTGGTGGACGCCCTGCACACAGTGCCGGTAACCATGAAGGTAGAAGGCCGCGAAGAGATCAAGACCACCCTCGGAACCTTCAAAACCCTCCGCGTCCAGCCCACTGCCGACGCCGGCGTGGTGAAAAATCGCGGCAACATCTGGATCTGGTACACCGACGACGAGCGCCACTTGCCGGTGCAGATGCGCGCCCGCCTATTCTGGGGTACCATCACCTTCCGCCTCATCGGCAACGAGAATAAGTAGGCCCGACGCGGTCTCCGTGGATCGCATACACAGCGGGTGCCCCACCTTCGCCGCTGGGGTGCAGGGAGCGACGGTCCTGCACCACTCTCAAAACGTCACATTCTCACCGAAAATGCTGTAAACTGGCCGCACCGCTTGTGCAAAGACTAGGAACTGCGCCATTTCTCAGCTAAGATTATGATCCACATAGCCTTTGCCCATCAGCTCCTGCGCCGATCAACGTAGTTTTTAGACAAGTTCTGAGAAATGGCGAGGGCTACCCAAAAACGAGAGACGTTGCCCGTTTTTGGAATATGGGAGTCAAATTCTCCGCAATTTCATATTTGACATCAGTTTGCAGGGCGAATTAGATGCAGGCAAATCATTTATTTTCAACGATAAACACATATTTTCTTGCATAGGTGGAGATTGGCATCCGTCATGCAACATTTTTGGAGAGGGTTGTCCCTGGCATTTCGTGGTATTGTGTTTGGCAGAGTGCTATCCGCGGGGTGAAGTCAGACCTCATCTCTTCCTTGTTGACGTATTCAGTTCTTGCATCTCACTGCGGATCGGGTCCCCCCCCAATACCGAGACGCCGAAGCGCAATATGCGGATCGAAAAGCTTCCCATAAGGAGCCTTCCGGCCGCCACTAATCCTTTGGAGGAGTTCGATGCGATTTTTCCGGTTGCAGAAACTAGCCCTTGCGTTGAGCCTACTGGCTGTAGTTGGCTTTGTGGTGAGCACTACCGCCCCAGTCGCTCACGCCCAGTCCAACATCTCCGGCGACATTGTCGGCACCGTGTCGGATGCGACCGGCGCTTTTCTGCCGGGCGCCCAGGTGACAGTCACCAACAACGCGAATGGCCAGGTCAAGGTCGTAACGACCGACAAGCTAGGTTACTATCGCGTGCCGTTGCTTGAGCCGGGCAGGTACAAGGTTTCTATTACCTCGACCGGGTTCGAAACAACAACCCAGGAAATCACCGTTTCCGCGGGTGTCGTCACCCAACTGAGCGTCAAGCTGACAGTCGGCAAGGCCTCCACCACGGTTGAGGTCAGCAGCGGCGCTATCCAGGTTCTGCACGTGGAAGACGCGCAGCTTTCCACCAGCTTCGATTTGCAGCAACTCCAGGACCTACCCAACCCCGGCGGCGACCTCACCTTTGTGGCCCAGACCACGCCCGGCGCTGTGATGAACACCCAGGGCGGCTACGGCAACTTCTCCACCAACGGTCTGCCGGCCACCTCGAACACCTTCACCATGAACGGCGGGTACGAGGGCGACCCCTACCTGAACGTGAACAACTCCGGCGCGACCAACCTGCTGCTCGGGAGCAACGACGTCGAGACGGTGACGGTGACCACCAACAGCTACGATGCGGCCTTTGGCGGACTGGGCGGCGCGCAGGTCAACGAGATCTCGCGCTCCGGCGGCAGCAAGTACCACGGCAATTTGGTTTACCTGTGGAACGGCCGGGCCATGAACGCGAACAGCTTCTTCAACAAACAAGGTGGCGCGCCGCGCAATTTCGACAACGCCAACCAGTGGGCCGCCGCGATCGGCGGGCCCTTGAAGAAGGACAAGATCTTCGGGTTCATCGATACAGAAGGGATCCGGGTTATTATCCCCAACATTGGCACAGTGGCGGCTCCCAGCGCGGGCTACCAGGCTGCGATTCTTGCTCCGGCGGGCTCGACGGCTGACAGCGTGAACTACGCACCGTACGGCAACCTGGCCGATAACGGCCTCTCCGCCGAAGCTCCGCTTTACCAGGCCATCTTCAGCTATTACAACAACGCCAGAAATTACTCCTTGGGCAAGATGGATGTCTATGGGGATCCCGATGTGTGGACCTTCCCCGGCCAGAGCACGAACTTTGCCAGTGAGTGGCTTGTAAACGACCGGCTGGATGTGAATCTCTCCGCCGCCGATCACATGTACATTCACTCCAAGGTGGATCACGGCATTCAGCCCACGGCGACCAGCTTCCTCAACCCGATCTTCAACGCGCAAAGCCCGCAGCCTTCGTACGAAGGCCAGTTGAACGAGACCCACACCTTCTCGCCGCAGCTCACCAACCAGTTCCTTTTTGCGGCCAGCTACTATCGCGCCATCTTCACCAACACCAACGCCACAAAGCTGGCCTCGACGATTCCCTTCGTGCTGATTCCGGAAGGCTATGCTTCAGGCGGCAGCTGGGACGTTTACGGGGGCCAGCCCAATTGGATCGGCAACGTGGACTATGCCTTCCCCCAGGGCCGCAACGTCACCGGTTACCAGTTCAACGACGATCTGAGCTGGACCAAGGGAAAGCATAACCTGAAGGTCGGCTACACGTTCCGCAGGGATGACATTACCGACTACACGGACAGCGAGCACAACATCAACTACGCCGGCGGCGAAAGCATCATCTACGACCAGGGCGACTTTGCGGCCGGATATTCCGACGCTTGGGTAGAGCGCTTTCCACGTCGTCTTACCGAGCCGGTTGCTCTCTACGTGGAGGGCTTCTATGTCCAGGATCAATGGAAGCCGATTCCGAGCTTCACAGTCACTGCCGGATTGCGAATGGAGCACAACTCGAACCCGCTCTGCCGCACCAACTGCGTTGCGAACTTCTCGCAGGACTTCAGTTCGCTGCCGACCAGCAGAGCGACCCCATACAACAGCCTGATCGCCTCCGGCCGGTCGCAGGCCTTCTTCCAGCAGCAGAATCTTGCCTGGGAACCCCGCTTGGGCTTCTCCTATCTTCCTAGCGGGCCCGGTTCCAAGACCACGATCCGCGGCGGCTTTGGCATGTTTGCCGATTACTTCCCCGCGCAGATCATGGGCGACCTGGTCGGGAACGTCCCCAACGAAGACCGGTTTACCGTTCTTGGCGCGGCATACGGGAATATGACTACGCTGGATTCAACCCGCTCCGACAGCGGCCACGCCCAGGCAGTCACCTCGAACAACGCGCTTCAGAGCCTGTTCTCCCAAGGCGGCTACTACCGGAATGCCGCCGGCACCTGCCCAGACTCGCTCAGCATCTATTGCGCAACCGGCGGAGTCTTCACCCGGCCAGCCTTCATATCGGTGGCGCATAAGATTTCTTTGCCGACCTATGAAGAGTGGAGTCTTGCGATCGAGCACCAGGTTGCCAAGAACACGGCGATCGCGGTGACCTACGTCGGCAACCGCAGCTATCATCAGCCGGTCTCCCGGTTGCCCCAAGCCTACGACACACACACAGACCCAACTACGCTTGGCTCGAACGCAAGCCTGCCCACTTCCCGGCCCAACGCCGCGCTGGGCACGGTTACCGAGTTCTACAGCGGGTCAAGCTCGAACTTCAACGGATTGCAAGCCACCGCAACCAGCCGCCTCGGCTGGCTCACCATGCAATTCAACTACGTCTATGGCCACGCGCTGGACACCAGCTCCAACGGCGGTTTTGACGCTTTTGGCGTCAATGGTGGTTCGCAGATCAATCCTTACAACCTTGCTCAGAACTATGGCAACGCGGACTACGATACGCGGCACTACATCAGCGCCAACTATTCCATCAGAATCCCGCATTTCGCCGGGCCGAGGGTTCTGGTGGACAACTGGGAGTTCGCCGGCACCATCTTCCACAACTCGGGATACCCGTTCTCGGTAACCGATAACACCGGCTCCAGTGGCCCTACATACGCCGCTGTCCCGCTTGCGAGGCAGATCGACAACAACTTCAACCACCACTGCGGCGGCAAATCCCATACGCTTGGTGCAAATGGCACAGCAGCTCCTACGCCTTGCGATTTCGCGTCGCATTTCACGTTTTCCACTGACTACGGACAGCAGCGCCGCAACCAGCAGTATGGGCCCAACTACACGGACTTCGACATGGATCTCTCCAAAGCCTTCACCCTCCCTAGATGGGAGGCGGCCAAGCTGAAGGTTGCCGTGCAGTTCTTCAACACGTTCAACCACCCAAACTTCCAGATTCCTGACTTCGATGTGAACGACGCAACCGTCGGCGTTATCACGAGCGCGGCCAGCACGCCAACCTCGGTCCTGGGCGCCTTCCTCGGTGGCGACGCTTCACCACGGCTGATCCAGTTGAAGGCCACCTTTGTCTTCTAATTGAATCGAAGACCACAACAAAAGGGCGCCCTTCGGGGCGCCCTTTAACATTGTTCTTCACACGGTACGATCCAAGGTCGTAGACGACCCTGAGCGGGAAGTATCCTCAGTTCTTCTTTTCGAAACTCTTCTTTGCCGGAGACTTGGCCGCCTTCTTCGCAACAGGGGCCTTGGCGGCAGCCGGTTGCTTCTTTGCGGCTTTCTTTACCTTGGCCGCGGGTGCAGCTTTGGCGCCCGCCGGCCTGGCCTTGGCGGCGGCCTTGGTGCGGGCGGCGCGAGTCCGGGCGGCGAGCGCGGCCTTGAGCTCGGCGTCGAACTCGGCCGGGGTGAGCGGGCGGGCTGACTTGCGCAGCCTTTCAATGTCGTAAAAGGCGCGGCGCCCGGCGAGAAAGACGTGCACCACAAAGTCCACGTAGTCGAGGAGAATCCACTCGCCGTGGCGGCGACCCTCGACGGAGTTAGGGTATGCGCCAAACTCCTTTTTGAGCTTGTGCTCGATTTCATCGGCGATGGCGATGGCCTGGCGGTCGTTGGCGGCCGAAGTCACGAGGAAGAAGTCGGACAGGCCGGCGTCGATGGGGTCGAGTTCGAGAATGCGGGTGTCTTCGCCCTTCTTGTCTTCACAAACGGCTGCCGCGGCCTGAACCAGAATGCGGGTTTGCTGCTTTGTCTCGGTCGTCATTCGTGCGATTGTTCTCCGAGCTTCATCGTAGCCCTTGAATCTGGCAGGGGCAAGTCAGCGATAGAGTCCGTGGGCGCGAATGTAAGCCGAAACGGGAGCGGGAAGCAGTTCGCGTTCCGGCGCTCGGCCTCCGGCAGCCGCACGCACCTGCTCCCGAATCTCAGAGGCGCTGATCTCGACCTCCAGTCCCGGCAGCAGGTAAAACGGCGCGCTGTCGCCCGCCGGGTTGCGGAGCAGGTAGGAGCGGACCTCAATCTCCAACCCCACCCCACCCGGCCCCGGCACAGCCTCAACCGTCAATCCCTCCGGCAGCGCGGCCTTGAGGTCGCTCAAAGACTCGCCCGGCCGTGAGGCAACGATCAAAGGCGCGACAAAAGGGATCTCCGCCGACCGATGCCAACGGCGCAGCCCGGCAAATGAGTCGGCGCCCATCAGGCAAAACAGAGCGCCATCGGGCGGAAGCTCGGCGCGCAGCCTCTGGAGCGTCTCCATCGTGTAGTTCGGCGTCCCCGACGCTTTCGGTGCATCGGCCAGGGAGATCGCGAAACCTGGCTCGCCGGCTATGGCCAGCCGGGTCATGGCCAGGCGGTCTTCAAAGCTGGCGGTCGATCCATGCGGCTTGAGCGGCTGCGCGCCGACCGGGGCGAAGAACACGGTGTCCAGCCCGAGGGCCGCACGGGCAACCCGCGCCACGGCCAAATGGCCCAGATGGGGCGGGTCGAAACTGCCGCCGAAGAAGGCGACGCGGCGTCCGCCCTGTGGCGGCTGGCCAATCAATTCATCCATGCGTCCATCGTAGCTTGCCCGGGCCGCTCTGGTAGCATCAACTCAAGACGATGCGCTATCTGATTGCAATCCTGGCCCTGGCCGGCGTGGTGGTTTCCGCGCTGGCGTTGCGCGTTCATTACTGCACCGATACCGAGCCCTGCTCGATCAACGAGAAGTGGGATTGCGGCATCGTGAACCATAGCCCGTTTGCCGAGATCGCGCACATTCCCGTGGCGGCCATCGGCATCGCGGGTTACCTGGCGCTGGCGGGCCTGGCGCTTGCGCGGCAGCGAGCGCTGGTCTTTCTGGCCGCGCTGGCCGGCCTCGGCTTTGCCCTACGGCTCACCTTCATCGAAGAGTACGTCTTGCAGGTCTGGTGCCTCTATTGCGTCATCTCGCAGGCGATCATCGCGCTGATCACGCTGCTCGGCCTGGGCTGGCTGGCGGTAGAGTATCTAGCCCTCAAGCGGGCAAATCGCGCGGCCTGAGTGCGCTGCCCGTTCCGGCTTCATTCGCCGCTCATCCCCCGCTGATAAAATTGAACCAGCCCAATGTTCAAAGAGAGATACGCGCGCTGGATGTATGAGTGGGAGACGCGGCTGACCACGCGCGACGAAAATCGCGTGGTGCGCCCGCTGGAGTGGGGCTTCGAGTGGATCGAGCCGTTTCTTCTGGCTCATGGTTTTGGCGCCGCTGTGCCGGGCCCGCAAGTCGTGCGCGACGATGCGGCGGCCGAGGCGGCCATGGTGCGGATCAACGAGCTTCTCATCCGCCACAGCAATACGTTCTTCGGGTACCGGCGGCCAACGGATTTCCGGCTGGAAGAACGGCGTCCGCTGCTGTTCCCGACCAATGTGCGTCCGGAGACCCTGGCGCAAGACGCCGCGATCCGCCAACAGGCTGCGGCGGGTAAGATCCCGCCGGCGCAGTTTCTGCGCTTTACCTCGCCGGAGCGGACGCCTTTCCCTGAGAACGACCAGGCGAACGCCCGATGGTACCCGGCGCCTGCGCACAAGGACCCCGAACGGCCCAGGCAGGCCATCGTAGTGCTGCCGCATTGGAATGCCGACGCCTTTAGCCACAACTCCCTGTGCGCTATCTTCAACAAGATGGGCATCTCGGCGCTCAGGCTCTCCAAGCCCTATCACGACATTCGCCGGCCCGTCGAGCTGAAGCGCTCGGACTTCGCCGTCAGCGCCAACATCGGCCGCACGCTCTCGGCCTGCCGCCAGGCGGTGGTCGATATCCGCTGCTGCCTGGACTGGCTGGAGGAGCAGGGTTACGAGCAATTAGGCGTGCTGGGAACCAGCCTCGGCTCCTGCTACGCCTTCCTGGCCAGCGCGCACGACCCGCGCATCCGCGTGAACGCCTTCAACCACGCGTCCACGGCCTTTGGCGACGTAGTCTGGGCCGGGCAAAGCACGCGCCACGTCAAGCAGGCGCTGGAGGAGGCCGGCCTTACGCAGGACCGTCTGCGAGCCCTGTGGTCGGCCATCAGCCCATGCAGCTATTACCAAAAGATCGCCAGTCCCGAAGCCGGTGGACCGGGCAAGAAAGCTCTGCTGGTCTACGCCAATTACGACCTGACCTTCCCCAAGGAGTACTCGCTCCAGGTGTTGGAAGCTTTCCGGCGCTATGGCCTCAACTTAGAGTTGCGGGTGCTGCCCTGCGGCCACTACACCACAGGCGAGACCCCCTTCAAGTTCATCGACGGATGGCACCTTGGCTGGTTTGTCTACCGGGCGTTCAAGGCTCTGCGCGAAGAGAAGGCAGATGGCCTGAATGTGGCCGCTCTCCTTCCGCGCGAGGCGGAAGAAGAACCCGTCTTGCGTTAGCGCACCCCGCTCAGATCCAGCCGCAGCAGCTTGGCGGGGTCGAGGTAAGCGCCCTGCCAGCGGACGGCCCAGTGCAGGTGCGGCCCGGTAACGCGGCCGGTGGCGCCGCTCAGCCCAATCCGGTCGCCCGTGGTCACGCGCTGGCCCTCCTGCACATCGATCCGGCTCAGGTGCATCGAAATCGTGTACAACCCCAGCCCGTGGTCGATGACTACGCAGTTGCCCTCGTAGTAAAGCGGCCGGGCGAGCACCACCATTCCACTGTTGCCGGCCCGGACCGGCGTTCCCGTCGAGGCGCGAAAGTCCATCCCCTTGTGAATGCTGGCCAGCTTGCCGTTGAACATGCGGCGGGTGCCAAAGCTGTCGGTCGGCGGGGCGGTAACGGGCACGTGAAAGCTACCCGCCCACAGCGGTTGAGGGGCGCTCTCGGCAAAGACCTTCGCTTTGAGCTGGCCTTCTGCCTCGATCTGCTTGAGGGCCTCGGGGCTGGGCTCGACAAACTTAGGCGAAACGGTGAGCGAACTGGTGCGGTAATGGGCGGAATGGATTTCGACCGTACGGGTCACGTCGCGGTGAGTTCCTGAGGCAAGCCGGACAGTAATGCTCAGAGTCGAAGGCCCGGCGGGCGCCTCAACATCCACGCCGGCCAGCGCGAACCACGTCCGCCCGTCGCGCCCGCGAAAGAACTCCAGCTTGCGCCCCAGCCACTCGCCGTCCACGCTGGCGGCATCGGCGGCCACCACGCGAACCAGCTCTGGCGAGCCGGCCGCGACCACTGCCGGCGTCAGCAGAATTGCAGAATCCTGCGCCAGAACGATCTGCGCGGCAAACCCGGCAGTGAGCAAGCACGCGATTACGGCAAAGGCGCCTCGCTTGGCGCGAGTCGGAAGGCGTCGCATTCCATTCAGGATACGCGCCAGCGCTTCCGAATCCAATCGATGCGTTGTCTTGGTCGTGGATCAGTT
Source organism: Occallatibacter sp. (assembly GCA_035315085.1). Taxonomy (GTDB): domain Bacteria; phylum Acidobacteriota; class Terriglobia; order Terriglobales; family Acidobacteriaceae; genus Telmatobacter. The sequence continues at coordinate 9,704 of DATFYK010000081.1, read as the reverse complement.
TGAAGGGTACGGCCTTCAACCCGTACATCTAGTCTCGCTGAATCAACTCGAGCTTAACCTCTGAGGGAATGCTATCCAAACTGACCCACACCTGTTTTCTTGAACATCGCAAAGCCGCTTTATTCTTCCCGCAGCGTCTTCACCGGATCGATCCGCGCAATTCTCAACACCGGTATCGATGCTGCCAGCAGTGTGACCGCTACCAGCGTCAGCACAACGGCAAGGATGGTCGGCGCATCGTAGATGCGGACACCGTAGAGTACGCTGCGCATCGCACGCAATGCTCCGGCGCACAGGACCAATCCCGCGATCAGCCCAAGGATTGACGCGCGCACTCCGGTCCCGCCAACGTGAATCATGGCTTGATGGATGCTCGAGCCCAGGGCGATTCGAATGCCGATCTCCCGCGTTCTCTGCGCTACCAGGTTGGCCATCAGCGCAAAGATGCCCACCATGCTCAACAGCAAGGCGAGACCAGCCATTGCGCTCAGTAGCGCCACCTCGATTCTCTGCGTCGCCAGGGTCTTTGCCCGCAGGTCGCTCATGCTGTAAAAGCCCGAGAAGGGCAGGCCGGGATCGGCGCTTGCCAGCGCCCGTTGCATCTGCTCCGTCAATCCCTCCACCGGGGCGGCGGTGCGTACGATCCAGCTCGGTTGGAACCAGATGTGAACCAACTGGAGATATCGTTCATTCATTTGCGCGGCGGGAATATACATGGTTTCTTCGCTCATCAGAGGGGCAACTGGGTTCAAGGCAGACGAAAGTTGAACATCGTCCACAACACCCACGATGACGGCGTTCTTGTTCAAAGTGCGCCCCACCGGAATGGCTCCGTGAAAGAACTTGCGCATGAATGAACGGTTGACGATTACTACAGGCTGCGCGTTGGGGCCGTCCGCCTCGGTAAAGCGGCGTCCCAGCAACACAGGAATCTGCAACGCATCGAAATAGCCCGGCGTTATGTAGACCACATCGGTCCCGAATTGCTGCCCGGCCTCTTTGCCGTCGTTGATGGTGACAGCATCGTTCAAGGCGCGCTCATAAGGCAGAGTCAGCCCGGCCGCGGCAACTTGCACGCCGGGAATTTTCTGCATGGCGGCAGTGGTCTCATCCAGCAGTTTTCTGAAGGCCACGGGGTCGTGATAGCGCGCGTCATCGAGGGATGCCTTGGCCGTCATCACGCCTGCGGGGTTGAATCCTGCGGGCAGCGTCTCCAGGTGAATCAGGGTGCGGATGAGCAATCCGGAAGCGGCAAGCAGCACCACCGTCAAAGCTACTTCACCGGAGATCAACGCCTGGCGCAGTCGCAAACCATGGCCTCCCGTTTCCGCGCGGGAGGCCATCGAAGAGCGCAAATCCATATTCAGCGTAGCCAGGGCTGGCAGCATGCCGAAAAGCACGCTGGTCAGCAGCGAGACAACCAGAGTGAACGCCAGAACGCGGCCGTCCAGGGTCACGCTGCCGACCGGAAGATAGTTTTCAGGCAGCAACTCGAGCAATCCTCGCAGAGTCAGAAATCCCACTCCCACGCCGGCCAGCCCTCCTCCCAGGGCCAGAATCAGGTTCTCAACCCAGAGCTGCTTCTGGACCCGCCAGTGCGAGGCGCCCAGCGCCAGCCGCGTGGCAATTTCGGGAGTGCGCCTCAGGATGCGCACCAGCGCCAGCCCGGCAAGATTGGCGCAGGCAATCAGCAGGATGAAGCCCGCCGCCAGCATCAGCGTCAGGACCTTGGGACGCAGTTCGGCCGTTTGAGCCTTCTGCAGCGGCACGGAATAGTAACTCATCCGCGCGCCGGGGTTGTGTTTGGCGAAATTCGCGGCGCGGTCGGCCCACGCGCGGCCGATCTCGGCGTCCGCCTGCTGCCATGTGGCGCCATCGCGCAGCCGCGTAATCGGCTCATAGTTTGATCCTGCGCCTTCCCCCTCGCGGCTTGGCTGCAGGGCCGTATACACATCCGCGTTCAGAGGCGTAATCGCGCCCTCGGGCAGTACTCCGATAACCGTGTACGGCTCGCCCTTGAGGAAGATCGTCCGGCCAATCAGATTGTGATCGCCTACGAAGGTATTGCGCCACAACCCATAGCTCAGAATGGCCGTCTTCGGTCCGTGCGGCAAGTCTTCGGACTCTAAGAAGTTGCGCCCGGCGACAGGATGAATCGAGAGCACATCGAGGTAATGCGCGGAGACGCGTCCGGCATGAACATATTGCACATGCTCGCCCGCCCTGAGATTCACGCCGGAAGCGCCGGAAGTTTCGCTGGCGACGGCGGAGATCAGCGCCGGAACATGATCCCGCAGCGCCTCCCATTGCTCTCCGTCAACGTCGATTCGTTCATCGAACGCCAGGGGACCAGCGGCACGCGCGTAAATCGCGCCCATCTGCTCCGGGCGCGCATAGGGCAGGCTCTTCAGCATCAGCGCGTTCACAATCGAAAAGATGGCGGTATTCGCGCCGACCGATAGCGCCAGCGTCAGGATTACGGTCAAGGTGAAGCCGGGATTGCGCATCAACTGGCGCAAGGCATGGCGCAGATCCCGTATGAACATTTCAGCAAACGGAAATCCCCGCTGCTCGCGGTACGCTTCCGTAGTCTGTGTCACTCCGCCAAGAGCGCGCATCGCCTCCGTCCGCGCCGCTTCCGCGGTCATGCCGCGCTTCATCTTCTCTTCCACGGCAAAGTCGATATGCGAACGCAGCTCTTCATCAAGCTCATCGTCAAGCTTTTGCCTGCGAAACAACGCCGTGCAACGGCTGAATAAAATGCGGATCAGTTCCACCTCAGCCTCCTACTCCGTTCTGAGTGCCTGCATGGGATCGATGGAAGCAGCCCTACGCGACGGCAGATAGGACGCGGCCATCGCGACTGCAATTAGCACTATGACCGCGATTGAGAAGATCAGCGGGTTCATCGTGTTCACCTCAAATAGCAGACTTGTCATTAATCGAGTCAAGACAAATGCTCCAACCAAACCGATGACGACACCCAATAGAGTTAGCCGGACTCCCAGACCCATCATCATCCGCAGGACATCGCCGCGCGGCGCTCCAAGAGCCATCCGTACTCCAATTTCCTGCCTACGATGCGCAACGGCGTATGCCATCACACCGTAAATCCCGATGCATGTCAGAACCAACGCCAGCATCGCGAACGCGGAGATCAGCGCCGAACTGGCGCGACGGACGGCCAGGGTCTGGCTGGCCAGCAAGTTCATTGGAATTGCCTTGAGCACAGGAAGATTGGGATCGACGTACCATACTGCTTCTTCAGCGGACTTCACCATCGAGGCAGGGTCGGTCTTCGTTCGCAATGTGAAGGCGACCAGCGGGAATGGCACCTGATCGAAAGGACGATACATATCCAAATGTGTGGGCTGATCCTGGCCGAATGCCTTCACATCGCCGGTTACACCGACAATCTCCCACCAATCCGGCTTGTCCAGCGAGCCCAGGTTCAGCTCTTCCCCAATCGGATCCTTGCCCTTGAAGAACTGCTTTGCCATCGTCTGGTTGATCATCGCCACATGCGCGCTACCGGCGCGGTCCGCATCGGTAAAGTTGCGTCCGCGCAACAACTTGATTCCCATCGTCCGCAGATAGCCTGGAGTGATGATGCGATTATCCGCTTCCGGAGCCTGGCCCTCTTTCGGCGGAGCCTGTCCACGAAGCAGAAAACCGCTCGTTCCCCAGAAACCGCTTAGAGGCAGGAAGTTGATCGTGCCTGCGGACTCCACGCCAGGCAGTTCGTTCAATCGATTCTCAACCTCCTGGACGAACCGACGCCTCTTCGTCGGGTCTGTGTCAGGGTAATGGTCCGGTGGAAGGAATAGCTGCAGTGAGAGAACGTGATCCGGCTGAAATCCAAGGTCCGCATTGATCACTTTCTGAAAACTCGCTACCACCAGCCCAGCGCCGGTCATCAAAATCAGCGACAGAGCTACCTCGGTAACCACCACTGCGCTCCGCGAGCGATTCGTCCGGCGGGTTGTTGTGCTGCCGCGCGAGGTCTCTTTCATTGCCGCGCTTGCCTCGGTACGCAATCCCTTCAGCACGGGGACAATTCCGAAAAGAAGCGCCGTAAGCAATGTGATGGTAAAGGCAAACATCAGGACTCCAAAATCCATCGGAATTTGTGTGACCTTCGGAATGTTGAGATTTGCCACTTCATTGGGAAAGAGTTTGAGAAGGAATCGATTTCCAGCCAACGCCAGCAGGATTCCACCTGCACCTCCGATCATGGCCAGCAGCAGACTTTCGGTGACAAACTGCCGCAATACCCGTAGCCGAGTGGCCCCCAAAGCAAATCGCACTGCGATCTCTTTCTGTCGTTCGGCGTTGCGGGCCAATGATAATCCGGCGGTATTCGCGCAGGCAATGAGCAGCATCAATCCAACAGCACCCATGAGGATCAGCAATGGCTTCCGAATATCTCCGTCAAGTTGCTCACGGAGCGGTACCACTACCACGCGATTTCCGCTGTCCGTCTGCGGATGAGCGGCAGCCACCTGCGCCTCCACATCGTTCAAAGTCTTCTGTGCCTGTGCCAGAGTTACGCCTGAGCGCAGACGTCCGAGTATGCGCACATAGGGGTGGTTGAAGTCGTCATAGGCCGACGCAGTCATTGCCGATGGTGTCCAAATCTCGACTGATGTTGGATAGTCGAAACCGCGCGGCATTACACCCAGTACGGTATATGCAATTCCATCCAGCCTGATCGTTCTGGTGACAATGCCGGGGTCGGAATGAAATGTCGTGCGCCAGATGTGATCGCTGAGGAGCGCAACTTTGGGGCCCTGCGGCGAGTCCTCCTGATCCGTATAGAGCCGTCCAAGCTGAGGCTCAACGCCGAGAATCCGAAGATAATTTGCCGATACCGCGTAGCTAATCAAAAACAGTGGCGCTCCCTGCCCGGTCAGCGTCTTTTCATCGTCGAACGAAGGAGCCAAATCTTCAAAAACGGCGCTCCGCTGTTTCCAGATCGCGAAATCTCCGGCAGAACTCGAAAGCGGATGGCCGCCCCGGACAGGATTAGCCGTCCACACCGTCATGATTCGGCCAGGGTCCTTGTATGGCAGCGGCGCCAGCAGCACAGCTTTCACAACGGAGAAGATCGCGGTGGACGCGCCAATTCCAAGTGCTAGGGTGAGTATGGCGGTCAATGCAAATGCCGGTGACTTAACCAGTTGACGTAGCCCGAACCGCAGATCGTTCGCCATGGCTTCAAAAATGGGAAATCCCCGCTGCTCGCGGTACGCTTCCGTAGTCTGTGTCACTCCGCCAAAGGCGCGCATCGCCTCCGTCCGCGCCGCTTGCGCTGACATTCCGCGCTTCATCTTCTCTTCCACGGCAAAGTCGATATGCGAACGCAACTCTTCATCAAGCTCTTCGTCGAGCGTTTGTCTGCGAAACAACGCCGTGCAACGGCTGAATAAAATGCGGATCAGTTCCACCTCAGCCTCCTAATTCGATGGCGCGAGGAATCGCGCCATGGTAGCCGCAGTGCGCTCCCAGTTCTCGGTCTCCGTTTCGATCTGCTTCCGCCCGATCCCGCTCAGAGAATAGAATTTGGCGCGGCGATTCGTCTCCGACGTGCCCCACTCGGAGTTGATCCATCCGCGCTGTTCCAAACGAAGCAGCGCCGGGTAAATGGTTCCCTGGTTCAGGCTCAGCCCGTCGCCGCTCACCTGCTCAATCCGCCGCGCAATGCCATAGCCGTGCAGCGGCCCCATCGACTCCAGCGTTTTCAGGACCATCAGGTCCAGCGTGCCTTGCAGTACCTCTGATTTATCGCCGCCCATTGCCGCTCTCCTGTTGACAATCTACACATAGAATGCTCCCGCATAGGCAGAATGTCAACAGGGAATACGCAGAGGCCGCGCCAAAGTTCCCGCATGGAGGCGTTCAGCGGCTGTTCTTGCCGCTATTTCTGCGGCACGACTAAAGTCAAGATTATTCACTTGACAAAGGGTAATGATTCCGGTATGATTTCTTCATGGTGATCGTTATTCCTTTCCTTTCTGTGGTTTCGGTTCATCTTTCGGGAGCGGAATACGACGCAAATCTCGCTTTATGCTGGCAATCAGCTTTCGGGTTGGAACACGCTGTAAAGGCGATTTCGGTTTACGAGGTATAGCCATGACGCTCCCTGAAGTGAATACGCTGTTTTCGACCGATGAAAAGTGCCGTGAACTGCTCGAACGGCTCCGCTGGCCGGAAGGCGTTACTTGCCCGCGTTGCAAAGATCGCCGCGTGTCTCGAATGAAGGAGTATGCCCGCTTCGAGTGTGTCGGCTGCGAGTACCAGTTTACCGTGATGAGCGGGACGATTTTCCACGATTCCCACTTGGCTCTGCCTATCTGGTTTTTGGCCGTCCTGCTGATCTGCGAAGCCAAGAAGGGTATGAGCGCATCGCAGCTTAAACGGACGCTCTGGGGCCAGCACAAAGGCTCCTACAAGACGGCTTGGTATCTCTGCCATCGCATCCGGGCGGCAATGGCGACGGCAGAAAAGACGATGCTTTACGGGACAGTTGAGATGGACGAAACCTATGTCGGCGGAATCCAGCGCGGCCATCAGCACAAGCCTGGGCATCCTGAGTGCAAAAAGCAGATCGTTGTCGGCCTTCGCCAGCGTGGCGGCGATACCCGCTTCTTCCATGCTGAAGATGCCAAGAGTGGGACTCTGGCCCAGTTCATCCGTGAGAACGTGAGCGAAGATGTGGACGTGATCGTGACCGATGAATTCAGCGCCTATCCTCCGGCAATGAAGGAAACCGGCCTCACTACTCGCCACAAGACTATTAAGCACAAGGCAAAAGTCTACGTTGATGGCGAAATCCACACAAACACAATTGAGTCCGCTTTTTCGCTTTTGAAGCGGGGCATTATCGGTTCGTGGCATCGGATTTCTGCAAAGCATCTTGAAGCCTACCTTGAGGAAATGCAATTCCGGTTCAACCGCCGGAGCCGTTCCGATCTGTTCGTTGACACGCTGCGCCACATGGTCACTGCTGATCCTCTGACGTTTCAGGATTTGACTGCGTAATACTCTTCTTCTTTTTGGCGTGTTCCTCGACGAGATGCCTGATCTGCGGTCCTAATGAATAGTCGATTTTACCTAACGGTCGTTGTCCTTGCCGCATTAACTCTTGTTCTTCTGACAAGACATTCATTGTTAGATACAGACGCTCCATGTACTCCTCAAGGCCGTACATTTTGCGCGTTGCCGCACTCGCACACGACAAGAGCGGCAAGAATGAAGATTCTCTCTTCAAAACCTTGAAATGATCTTCCCAATACGCTATTTCCACGTATGGAACGTATGAGTAAGTTCCGTCGCGTTTGAAAATCAAAATATCGCTTTGCTTGCCCACGTTGGGGTCGCGGTCCTTTGCTTCCCACAACAGGTACGCAGCCAATGCGCGTGCTTCCTCCGTTGACCAGATAAATTTGTCTAGGTATAGATCGGATAGGTATCGGCTTAGGAGTATCGGACTGCCTCCGAAATGATAGCGCGGAATATTCCTCTCATTTAGTCCGTAAGTTCTGAACAGTTCAATTTCTCGATATGGGCTGTCAGGTTTGGGCACGAGGTCTTGAATCAGCCATATAAGCTCTACACCTCCGTGACGCTTTCCGTGCGGGAGGATGGTCTTCTCGGTCACATCGCGGACAATTGCGACGATGTTTGTTCTCCACTCAGCAATCGACATCTGTGGAACATCTGCAACCCAGCCCTCAAGAAATGATCCGCCTTTGCCATGCCACATTTTGGAGACATATTCCCATATCATGTCAATTGTGTCCGCGTCACCCGCACCCGTCATAACGACGCGCAAAGACTCGTTTAGAAAGGCCACTTTTACCTTTCTAACGTCCCATTTTGCATAGTCGGTAATCGTCTCTTGACCGTCCGAAAGGAGTACAACTCCATCTATGCAATTCATGGCCCCAATCATTGTCATGCGAATAGTCTTCTCTCTCAGCCGGGGAGGAGAACAGTCCTTGAGCGGCTTAGGCTTCAATGAAATCATACGGCACTCCCTTCGTCAAGTGAATAATCTTGACTAAAGTCGTGCCGCAAAGGCTGCAAAATCAACGCGGGCTTTAGCCCCTGAGGGAATGTTGGAGCGCAACAAAGACTTGTTCAGAGGTTCCCTGGGATTAAGTTCCACTACGCATTGAGCGGTCATGTCTCTCATGGATTGCTTGCCGGCTTCGCGGTCCGCAGCCGGAAGATGATTCCGCCGGCCAGCATGAGCAATATGGACATGAGAAGATATCCGGCGCGCGAGTTGCCGGTGAGCGCCTGAAGAAGACCAACCAGCCATGTTCCGGCGAAGCCGCCCAGCGCCCCGCAGCTATTGATAAGGGCCATCACTTCGCCGGCCACATTCCTGGGCAGCATCTCCGGCACGATGGAGAAGAAGGGTCCGTAGGGCGCGAACATGGCGCCGCCGGCGACGACCAGGAAGGCATAAGCCAACCAGAAGCTGTGGCCTGCGGTCAGCGCAGAGATGAAGAGCGCAACTCCGGCGAGCACCAGAAACGGGCCGATATAGCGTTTGCGGGCCAGCGTGCGGTCGGAGATATGCGCAACCAGCAGCATGAGAACGACCGCGGGCAGAAATGGAACGGCGCTGAGCAGGCCAACCATCTCAATGCCGCGCGCCGATCCAATTCCAACCATGGTGGGCAGCCACAGCACGAAGCCGTAGATGCCGGCGCTCCAGCAGAAGTATTGCACGCACAGCAGAAGCACGCCGGGGGCGCGCAGTGTCGCGCGGAAGTTGGCCACCAGCGGAAGCGACTTCTGCTCCATCTCAAGCTGGCTCGAAAGCGGGCCGCAGGCGTCCTTGCTCATCCATTGCGCCTGGTGGGGATGGTCGCGCACGATGAGAATCCAGATAAAAGCCCAGAGAATGGCTGGAATCCCTTCGAGAACAAAGGTCATCTGCCAGCCGACGGCCTGGATCAGGAATCCTGTCGCAGCGGACATCCACAGGAGTGTAACCGGATTGCCAAGCATGAGAACCGCATTGGCCCGCGAGCGCTCCGCGCGCGTAAACCAGTGGGTGAGCAGGATCAGAATCGCCGGAAAGATCGCGCTCTGCGCCACGCCCAGCAGGAACCGGTCCAGCGCCAGCAGCCAGAACTCCCGGATCACGCCCGTCAGAGCGGCCAGCGCGCCCCAGCTCAGCAGAGCGACAAACACCAGCCGCATGGCGCTCTTGCGCTGCGCATAGGCCGCGCCCGGAATCTGAAAGAGGAAGTAGCCGAAGAAGAAGAGCGAGCCTAAAAAGGCCGACCTGGAGTTGTTGATGTGAAGCGCTTCCGCCATCCCGGCCGCGGCGCCGAAGCCGTAATTCGCCCGATCGAGATAGGCAAGGCTATAGGTAACGAAGACCGCCGGCATAAGGTATATCCAGCGGCGGCGCAAACCACGCCGCTGCACTGCCGCATCCTGGACCTGTTCATGGGGCACACAAGCGTTATAACATCTCTGAGAACAGGCGCTTCAATTCAGGGCGCCTCTGTGCAGTGAGCTGGAGAGGATCTTCCCGCGCGGGGAGGAAAACGGATGGCAAAGGCTGACGAGATTCGGAGGATTGAACGGATCGCATGGAACCTGCGGGCCGACGTGGTGAGGATGATCGGCGTCGGCAAAGTGGGACACCTGGGCGGTTCGTGCTCGCTCGCCGAGATCGT
>DATFYK010000080.1:0-36724 GCA_035315085.1 Occallatibacter sp. | reverse complement strand
TGAAGACGTAGTAGGTTGGGGTCAAAACCATTTTTTCTTTGTCCGTCAGGATCATCGCCTGCAGCACGTTGATCATCTGGGCGATGTTCGCCATGCGCACGCGGTCGGCATGGCGGGCGAAGATGTTCAGGTTCAGCGAGGCCAGAATCGCGTCCCGCAGGCTGTTCTGCTGGACCAGAAAGCTGGGGTTCGAGCCGGGCAGCGGTTTATACCACGCGCCCCATTCGTCCACCACCAGCGCCACCTTCTTCTGCGGGTCGTACTTGTCCATGACCTCCTCCTGCTTGCGCAGGAACTCATCCATGAACAGCGTGGACTTCAGCGTCTTGGCGTAATCGTCAACGCCGAAGTCTGTTGAAGTCATGGAGAGCGGCCAGCCGCCGGGCGTTGTATACCAGTGCACCGACAGGCCGTCGATATTCCAGCTCCAGTCGTGTTGCTGCCAGGCCTTCATCACGGCCTCGGTCCACTCGGTCACGGGAAAGCCCGGTCCGACGGCGATCTTGAGCATCTGGTTCTTGTCTTGCTGGGCCGGATTCATGTTCCCGGCGAAGCGGCTGTAGATCTTGAGCTGGCTCACATAGTAGTCCGGGGTCATGTCGCCGCCGCAGCTCCAACTCTCGTTGCCGATGCCCATGAAGCCGACCTTGTAGGGGTCGGGATGACCATTGGCGGCACGCTCCTTGGCCAGCGCCGTCGGCTGCGCGGCGGTCATGTATTCCAGCCATTCGGCCGCTTCCTGCGGAGTCCCGCTTCCGACGTTGACCGAGACGTAGGCCTGGCTGCCGATCTGCTGGATGAAATCCATGAATTCGTCGGTGCCGAAGCTGTTATTGTCGACCACGCCGCCCCACACGGAGTTGATCGTTGCCGGCCGCTGCCCGGCTGGGCCGATCCCTTTGCGCCAATGGTACTGGTCTGCAAAGCAGCCGCCCGGCCAGCGGATATTGGGTACCTTCAACGCCCGAAGCGCGGTCACAACGTCCTTGCGGATTCCGTGCGTGTTCGGTATCGGTGAATCCGGGCCAACCCAGATGCCCTCGTAAAGGCCGTGACCGAGATTCTCCGCGAACTGCCCGAAGAGGTTGCGGTCGATCTTCGCCCCGGCCTTGGATGCGTCGATGGATAAATGGGCATTCTCCGCGGCCTTGACCGGCAAAGGCAGAATCGCAGCGATGAGACCCAAACCGAGCAGAAGCCTGCGCGTCACGAGTTTCTCCTTGGAACAAGAGCGGCGGCTGGATGAATGGTCGAAAGAAGACGTGGCGCACTCCGGCCCCGTAATACAAACGCCAGTTTTTAGGTCCGCTCCTGGAACTTCTTGACGTTACATACCAGACGCAAGACGCGGCAAGATAAATAAATCGATTTATTTAAATCGGTTTTGTCGATGGATTTTCGCCCGCGCCGGAATCGCTCTGAAATCGCCTCCGGCAGCACGATTGATCAAATCCTTTCCGGCTCGCGGCTCATCCCCAGCAACTCCGCCAGGGCATTGACCTCGGAGCCGCTGAAGCTCAAGTCTCTACAGACGAGATTCAGCCGGACTTCCCGGGTCTGGCCGGCAGGCAGAGGAAGCGCCACCAGATCGCCCCTGTCGAGCTCGGACTGAACGCGGTGCTTGGGCAGCCATCCGAAACAAAGCCCGCTCCAAACGGCTGCAATCGCCGATTCGATCGTGCCAACCGGAAGCACGCGCTGCGCGGGAAGCCGCGGCTGGTGCTTCAAGCTCCCGGATGCCGCGCCTTCGATGGTCACCAGCATGTGCTGCATCAGGTCGGAGCGCGAGAGCCTGCGCCGGATCGAGAGCAGAGGATGGTCGCGGCGCGCGACTGCAATCATTTCGATTACCAGAATCGGCTTGACGCACAGCTCGCGCGACATCAAGCCGGTCACGCAGAGTTGAGCGTTGTGGAGCGAGAACTCCGAGTCCGCCGAGAGAAACGTCCCCTGCCGGAGCTTCGGCCGGACATGCGGAAAACTGCGCGAGAAACTCGCCAGGGCGGCAAACAGGCGGTCGTCGGGAAAGATGCTGTCCACCGAGAGCCTGACCTCCGAGGCGCCGCCCGACGCCATCAAGCCTGCGCGCTGCTCGAGCTGATGAAATCCCGCCAAATGGGGTTCCGCATCGGCCAGAAGCACCCTGCCTACCTCAGTCAACTGCGCTTTTCTTCCCTGCATCTCAAACAGCCGCACGCCCAGCTGCTCCTGCAGGCGTCCGATGGCATAGCTGATCGTCGATTGAGACCGGTTGAGCTTTTCGGCCGCAGGCGCAAATCCCCCCAACTGCACAACGGTCTGAAGGATCTCCCAGGCATCGAGCGTCGTGTCCATGGTTCAAGAATACATCGAATAAATCGATGTGCTCGGTTCAAAAATGCGACTATCCTTCGAGAATCTCGGTCGAGTACCATTTCGCTGACCGGAAAATCGCGGCTCCCGCGGCATAAATGCCCGGGCCGGAATAAGATTCCGGGGCGGCGCATTCGCTCCCCATGGGGCTTGGTCTGCGGGCCATCTTCCTGGCTGTGGGCCTTCCCGGGACGCGATTCGCAATGGAGAGGATTTGATGAAAAGAATTGGATTCGCAGTACTTCTGCTTTCGAGCTTCTGCTATGCGCAGAACACGGACAGCTTCGTTCCCGCATCCACCAATGTACCCGGCGCTGCATATCCGCGTGTCGACAGTGGCTCCAGGGCCCAGTTCCGCTTGAAAGCTCCTGACGCCGCGACAGTCAAGCTCAATTTCTGGAGCGGGCCGAAGCTGGATATGGAGAAGCAGCCGGACGGATTCTGGACCGTCACGACGCCGCCCCTCCCGCCAGGACTCCGCTACTACACGTTGATCATCGACGGCGTGGAAGTCAGCGACCCCAGCAGCTATGCGTTCTATGGTGGCAGCAAGGACGCAAGCATGATTGAGATACCGGAAGCGGGAGCGACATACTACTCGGCTCAACAAGTTCCCCATGGCCAGGTTCGCGAGGTCTGGTACCACTCAAGCGTGACCGGGGATTGGCGTCATGCGCTGGTGTATACGCCGCCGGGCTACGACGAACAGGCGAAGGTTCGCTATCCCGTGCTCTATTTGCAGCATGGCGGCGGTGAAGACGAAACCGGGTGGATCAGGCAGGGTCATGCCAACTTCATTCTCGACAACCTGATCGCGAGCAAGGCCGCCAAGCCCATGATCATCGTAATGTCGAACGGAAACGCCAGGCGCGCTGGTTATACTCCTCCCGATCTGACTGGGAAGCCCTTCGGCTCGCCCGAGATGATGAAGGCCATGCAGGAGATGTCCCAGGCCTTTGAAGACGACATGACGCAGGCGCTGATTCCATTCATCGATTTGACTTTCAGGACCATCCCCGACCGCGATCATCGCGCCATGGCCGGCCTGTCGATGGGCGGCATGCAAACCTTCCAGGTCACCTTCGATCACCTGGAGCTGTTCTCCTATATCGGCGGCTTCAGCGGCGCGGGCGGGATGTCGATGATGCGTGGCGACCAGAAGTTCGATATGAAAACAGCCTTCAACGGCGCGCTCGCCGATCCGGCGGCCTTCGCCAAGCGTGTTCACTTGCTATGGATTGGCGTCGGGACCGAGGAGCCTGCCATGATGCATGCCGGCATCGCAAAACTGCACACGTCGCTGGATGAGGCCAACGTCAAGCACGTCTTTTACGAGTCGCCCGGCACCGCGCACGAGTGGCAGACCTGGCGCCGCGACCTGAAGGATTTCGCGCCCAGGCTCTTCCAGTAAGGTTCCTCGAAGCCCTGGGAAACCGCGGGCCTTCGCGGCGGAGTAGGTTCGATTACTCTGGAATCAGACCATTCATCCGGCCGGAGTGCAACCACTCGGGTCAAAAGAGGAGAGGCGTGCGAACAGCTAACTTTCGAGTTGTCATTGCGGTCATTGCTTTCTTGAGCGTGGGCCGGCTGTGCTCCCAGAGCTCAGACCACCCCGCGTATATGAACCCTGCGCTGCCCGCCGAGCAACGGGCTGCGGACCTTGTTCACCGCATGACGGTGGAAGAGAAGGTCTCGCAACTGGTGAATCAGTCCCGCGCGGTGCCGCGGTTGAACGTCCCGGCTTATGACTGGTGGAGCGAGGCGCTGCATGGTGTATTGCGGCCCGGCGTCACCGAGTTTCCTGAACCGATCGGCCTGGCTGCAACCTTCGATCCTGATTCGATTCACAGCATGGCCGTGGTCATCGGAACCGAAGGAAGAATCAAGCACGCCCAGGCCGTGCGCGCCGGCCATAGCGATGTCTTCGAAGGCCTCGATTTTTGGGCGCCGAACATCAACATCTTCCGCGATCCGCGTTGGGGACGGGGGCAGGAGACCTACGGCGAAGATCCCTTCCTGGCCGCGCGCATGGGCGTCGCCTTCGTCACCGGAATGCAGGGAGACGATCCCAGGTACTATCGCGTCATTTCTACGCCGAAGCATTTCGCCGTGCACAGCGGACCCGAACCGACACGTCATACGGCGGACGTGGCAGTGAGCAAGCACGACGAGTTGGACACCTACCTGCCGGCATTCCGCGCGGCCGTGACCGAGGGCAAGGCCGGCTCCGTGATGTGCGCGTATAACAACATCAATGGGCAGCCTGCCTGCGTCAACGAGTTTCTGCTCCAGGACCAGTTGCGGGGCAAGTGGAAGTTTCAAGGTTACGTGGTTTCCGATTGCGATGCGGTCATCAACATCTATCGCGATCATCACTTCACCAAGACCCAGCCGGAAGCCTCCGCCCTGGCCATCCAGCGCGGCTTGGACAACGAGTGCATCGATTTCGCAAAGCTGAGCGACGACCACGATTACAGGCCGTACCTCGATGCATATAAACAAGGCATCCTGAAAGAAAGCGAGATCGATACGGCGCTCATCCGGCTGTTCACGGCACGGATGAAACTGGGCATGTTCGATCCGCCGGAGATGGTTCCGTACTCGAAGATCGATGAAAAACTGCTCGAGAGCGCCCAGAGCCGCGCATTGGCGCGCACCCTCGCCAACGAGTCCATGGTGCTGCTCAAGAACGACGGCACTCTGCCGCTGAAACGCGGCGCAATCAAGATCGCGCTGGTCGGGCCTCTGGCGGACCAGACGGAGTATTTGCTCGGCAACTACAACGGCACTCCCTCCCACACTGTCTCCGTGCTGGAAGGGCTCAAGGCGGAGTTTCCCCAGGCCCATATCGCGTTTGTGCCCGGAACGCAGTTTCTGCGGACCGAGGGAGACACGGTTCCAGCGTCGGCGCTGACCACGCCGGAGGGACAGCCGGGGATTACGGCCAAATTTTCCGTCGGGGGCAGCCCTCGAGGCGGGGGCGCTCCGCTGGCGACGCGCACGGTGAGCGCCGTCGATTTGAAATCGGAGGACATTCCTCAGGAGGCCGTTGGCAAATATCCGCTGTCGGTTATGTGGGACGGTTTTCTCACTGCCGGCGAAACCGGCGATTACAGCATTGGCGTGCGGGCGAACGGCAGTTCCGCAATGGTCATGATCGATGGCAAGCCACTCGCAATGGAGTACCTGGACTACGAACACGCGCGCGCCAATACCGGGCACGTTCATCTTGAGCAAGGCAAGAAAGTGGCCGTCAGAGTCAGGTATGAGGTGATGAAAGCCGGGCCTGTCCAGGCCCAGTTGATCTGGGCAAAGTACGATCCCAAGCCCAGTCCCGAGGCGGTTGCCGCGGCCAGAGACGCTGACGTTGTTATCGCGGTTCTCGGCATTACCAGCAATCTCGAAGGCGAGAATATGCCGGTCGTTGAGGAGGGATTCAAAGGCGGCGATCGCACCAGCATTGATCTTCCCAAGCCGGAAGAGGCGTTGCTCGAAGCCGTGACGGCGGCTGGAAAACCCGTGGTCCTGGTGCTGGCGAACGGTAGCGCTCTCGCCGTGAACTGGGCCAGTGCGCATGTCAACGCCATTCTCGAGTCATGGTACGCGGGCGAAGAGGGCGGTGCGGCAATCGCGGAGACTCTATCGGGAAAGAACAATCCCGCGGGCCGCTTGCCGGTAACCTTCTACACCGGCATAGAGCAGTTGCCGGCCTTCGAAGATTATTCGATGCAGAACCGCACCTATCGCTACTTCAGCGGCAAGCCGCTCTATCCGTTTGGCTATGGCCTGAGCTACACAACCTTCTCCTACAGCGGCTTGACGCTCCCCAAAAACGCGATCGGTGCGGGTGACCCGCTTGTGGCGGAGGCGACTGTTACAAATACCGGAAAGCGGGAGGGCGATGAAGTTGCCCAGCTTTACCTCAGCTTTCCTAATGTGCCGGGAGCCCCCCAGCGAGCTCTGCGCGGCTTCAAGCGCGTGCACCTGGCTCCAGGCGAATCGCAGAAAGTGCGATTCGAACTGAAGGAACGGGATCTGAGCATGGTGAGCGAGGCAGGCGAGCCAATCATTCCGGAGGGCGCCTATACGGTGTCGATTGGCGGAGGTCAGCCGAATACAGGAGCGCCCGCGGTGACGGGGACGTTCCGGGTAATGGGAACCAAGACGCTGCCGGAGTAGGAACGCTGCTGCGTTGGACGGCGCTAGCATCTGGAGTGAACGTTACCGCGTAGCTGTGCCACATGTGGGGCGTATTGATGCATCTCTGGAAATTGGTTGCTGGAAAGGGACTTGAAATCATGATTTCGAAGTACTTTCGTCTTGCGGCTGCTGCAACGGTCATTCTGTTTGCGCTGAGTGGCGGCCTTTCGGCCCAGAACACGCCGGGCATGCCGCCAATGCCGCCGCAGCCGCCCAAGACGCTGCCCTTCGTCAGCACGCTCTTCGGCGACAACATGGTTTTGCAGCGCGGCAAGGCCAACACAGTTTGGGGATGGTCTGACCCCGGAGACAAAGTAACGGTCCAGATCGGAGATACGGCGGCAACCGCCGTCGCCGGAGCCGACCGCCGCTGGCAGGTCAAGATTCAGCCGCCTCCCGCGGGCGGTCCTTATACCGTCAAGATCACCGGCCACGAGTCCGTCGAGCTTCACAACGTGCTGGTGGGCGATGTCTGGCTATGCGGCGGCCAGTCGAACATGGGCCTGCCGCTCCGCTTTACGCGCAACGGCGCCGACGAAGCCAAGGCTGCCAATTATCCTGACATTCGCTTCTTCACCGTGACGGGCCACCCCGCTTACCACCACACGGATGTTGTCGGAGGCAAGTGGAGCGAGGTCACGCCGCAGACAGCAGACTGGGTCTCTGCGGTCGCTTACTATTTTGCGCGCAGGGTCCAGAAGGACGTTCATGTGCCCATCGGCCTGCTCCTGGATAACCTGGGCGGAACTCCGGCCGAGTCCTGGACCAGCGCTGAAGCTCTGCGTCCGCTGAAGGATTTCGACATCCCGCTGGCGGAGCTCGAGCGGCTGGCGGCCGCGGGTGCGCCCGAATACGGCAACTTCGTGATGCACTGGTACGACGAGTACGACACCGGCCTCAAGGGAAACTGGGCTGCTCCGGAGCTGGACGACTCGGCCTGGAAAGCGGTCCAGATTCCCGGCGGATTTGCCGAGCTGGGCGTGCCCGACACCCCCGCGCTGGCCTGGTTCAGGAAAGAGATCGTACTGCCGGACCCTCTTCCGGCCGGACGCGCCATGTTGTACCTGGGCGTCATCGAGCGCATGGACACGGCGTATATCAACGGCGCGTTCGTCGGCGCCAGCTCCTGGGTTGAAAACCCGCGCGTCTACTTCGGCGGCGCGCTCAAGCCCGGACGAAACGTCATCGCCATTCGCGTGCTCAAGACCAAGGCCGATGGCGGATTCATGAGTAAGCCCGAGGATCTGCACATTGTGCTGGGTGACAAGACCAGCATTCCACTGGCCGGCCAATGGAAAGGCCAGCTCAGCGTGGATGCCCGCCCGCCGCATTCCTTGCCCATGGCATACGAGAACTGGCCCATCATGCCCGCCGTCCTCTACGAAGGAATGCTCAAGCCCGTCGCGCCGTTCTCCATCGCCGGCGCACTGTGGTATCAGGGCGAGCAGAACTCGCCGCGCGGCTACCAGTACCGCAAGATTCTCCCTGTGATGATCGCCGACTCGCGTAAGCTCTTCGCCCAGGGCGATTTCCCCTTCTACATCGTCAGCCTGCCGGCCTTCAAGCCGCGCAGCGCAACGCCGGTCGACGGCGACGAGTGGGCCGAGACGCGTGAGTCGCAGGCGATTACGGCTGCCAGCGTTCCCAACTCCTGCCTGGCTGTCACCATCGACACAGGCGACGCTGACAACATCCATTCCCAGGACAAACTGCAGGTGGGTGAACGCCTGGCCCTGTGCGCGTTGGCAAACTACTATGGTAAGAAGGTCGTTTATTCTGGCCCAACTCTGAAATCGGTCGACCGGCATTCCGGCGCAATCCGCCTGCACTTTGCGCACACCGACGGCGGCTTGGTCGTGAAGGGAACAAAGCTGGAGGAGTTTGCCATCGCCGGAGAGGACCGGAAGTGGTATTGGGCCGATGCGTATATCAAGGGCAAAACAATTATTGTCTCCTCCCCGTCGGTCCCGAACCCCAAAGAAGTGCGTTACGCCTGGCAATCCAACCCGGCTGCCACCTTGTTCAACGGAGCCGGGCTGCCCGCCGCTCCCTTCCGGACAGACACCTGGCCAGGGATGACAGAAGCTCAGAGACCGTATTGACGGTGTGATAAGAGGCAGCGAGCCTCGCGCGTCACCCCAAAGCCAGCAGCTTGAGGCGTTGATTTCACTCTCGTCGCCGTTCAGTTCTTTGCCTGCCTGGACCCCAGGCCCATGGAGCGGCGCAAGTACACGCCCGCGGCTCCGTTTGAATCCGTCTCGAGTATGCGCTCTAGCTCTGTTCCTTTGGATTTGAAGTCTGCCAATAGACCGAGTAGCGCTCATCGCGGATCCTGTACATCGCCGCCAGGTCGTAGGCGCCGCTGGCGCAGGTAGCCTTGAAGCGCAACTCGGCCGCCGAGTTCACCTGTATCCAATCGTCCGCATTGACCCTGTCTTTGCCCGCCGGCGCTTTCACCTCCGGCAGCTTCTCCGCGGGCGGCAGATTCTCAGGCACCGTCGCTCCGCTGTGAATGATCTTGCCCGGCCCATCCGCGGGACCTGCGCCGAGCCTGGCTGCCAGCAACAGCGGTCCGTACAGCGCTGCCGTCACCGATGCGTCGCCCGCCAGGGGCTCCTGCCGCAATCCCATCGGCAGTCCAACCGTCACGGTATCGCCGTCCTGCCAGACTCTCCGCACCGCAAGATAGGAGCCTGGATCAGCAACCGCCTCCAGGCTCCGCCCGTTGATCTTCACTTCGGCGCCGCTTGCCCAGCCGGGAATTCGTACATGGATTGCGCGCGTCTGCGGCTTTGCGCAGCTCACCTTCAACGTCGTTCCCTGTTCGAGCGGGAAGCTCGTGCTTTGCTGAATGCTGATCCCTTCATCCTTCCACTCCAGCGTGGAGGCAAGGAACTGGTTCACGTAGATCTCCGCGCCCCGGTGGAAGTAGATCGTGTCCGTCAGCTTGGCAAACTCCTCCGCGCCCGTGCCCGTGCAGCACCAGAACGACTCTTCCGGCGAGTTGTAGGCGCGCCAGTATCCGCTGGCCAGGGGAAAGAAGTACTGCTTCAACCCATCGGCATTCTGCGTTCCCAGGCGGCAATTGAACAGCGCTCGCTCGTACGCATCCATCCACCGCGCCTCGGCCGTCCAGCCGAAGACGATCCGCTCCAGCTTCATCAGGTTGTAGGCCACGCAGCATTCCGCGTTCGTCCAGGCCAGCGTTCCCTCCAGATGCCCGGCTGGCGTCTTCCAGTGTTCATCCAGGCTCGTGTTGCCGATCGCGTAACTCCGCGCGCTTAGCACCTCGTCCAGAAAGTACTCGGCGATTCTTCTATAACGGAGTTCTCCGGTCAGCTCGTAACGGCGCGCCGCGCCAATCATCTTCGGCACGTTCGTGTTTGCGTGCAGCCCCTGCAACTCATCGCGGCGGTCGGCCAGCGGATCGAGAATCGATGGCTGTTCAAACATCCCCGCCGCGTCCAGATACCTTTCCTTCTTCGTCAGCGCGGCCAGGTTCACCAGAACCTCGTTCATGCCGCCATACTCGGTGCGCAGCATCCGCTGGCGCTGTTCGGCGCTGATCCCCCAGAAATACTCGCCCGCCCACTTCGCCATGCCTTCGCAGATTTGCAGGGCATCCGCATTTCCAGTCAGCGCGTGCATGTCCAGCAGCCCAGCCATGATCTTGTGGTAGGTGTAAAAGGGCGCCCACACGTCCTTTCCTTCAGCGAGATGCTCGAACAGCACTGCCGGGAAGGCGCTCAGGTAGCCGGTGCCGATCTTCTTCTGGCATTCGGCCAGGCCGGCAACGAGTTGGTCACCACGCGACTTCAGCACATCGTTGCCGGATGTTGCCGAGGCAAGCGCCACTGCGGAAAGGAAATGGCCGCCCGCAAAATGCCCGCGCAGCTCGCAGGTCGGGTCTTCCCAGCCTTTGTACGGAACGGCGCTGGAGGAGATGCCTGCCGTCAGCCGGAACGTGTGCAGAAGCCGGTCCACTGACAGGGAGTCCAGGTAGCGCGCATTGATCTCCGCCTCATCGCGGAAGATGCCGGCAGACAGCCTGACCGCGTTAAGCGGAAACGGCGTCAGCCCCGTGCGCGCCTCTGCCCCGGCTAAGGTGCGCGGCGGGCTGGCAAGACCAACCGGGGTAAGCATGCTTGCAGCGCCTGCGGCAGCGGTCCAGGAAAGGAATTCTCGACGGGAGCATTTTGTCATTGGGTGTGTCCTCGCGGATCAGTGTGTGGTTAGGGCTTCTGTTGTCTCGAGCATGGTCCTGGCCAGTGGAGGCTCGACAGATTGCGCTGCCGCATGAGAGCGGGAGAGGATGGCGATCCACTTGGCGATGGCCAGCTGCAAGTTGTTGATAAGATGGTGGGCCCGGAGGGATTCGAACCCCCAACCAAGGGATTATGAGTCCCCTGCTCTAACCGTTGAGCTACAGGCCCTGGCCAGGAGATCATTGTAGGGCCTGGGCGGTGTTGCGCCAAAATCAGCGGCGCGGAGGTAGTAGAGTAAGCGCATGAAATCTCCCCATTTCAATGCACGTATCGCCGGCAGTATGGCGACAGCGGGAATCTTTCTTGCTCTCTGCGCTCCCGCTGGAACGTTGCCGGTCCAGCAGCCTGCGTCAGCACAAAAGGCCGACTCGGTGCTCATCCTGAAGAAGGACCACGTGCTGGAGCTGCTGGCCGGAGGCAAGATGATCCGCACCTACAAAGTGGCGTTGGGTCGGGGCGGACTTGCGCCCAAGGAACGGGAGGGCGACGGGCGTACGCCGGAAGGCCATTACGTGATTGACGCGCGCAACGCGGACAGTCATTATCATCGGGCTCTGCACGTCTCCTATCCCAATGCCGAAGACCGCAAGCGGGCAGCCAGGCTGGGCGTCTCGCCCGGAGGAGCCATCATGATTCACGGCCTCCCCAACGGCATGGGGTGGGTGGGCGCGGCGCACCGGCTCTACGATTGGACGCTGGGCTGCATCGCCGTCACCGATGACGAGATCGACGAGATATGGAAGCTGGTTCCGGTGGGCACGCCGGTCGAGATCCGGCCGTAAGGCAAGCCGCGCACACGTTGAAAGCATTCCGTCCCACCACAATTGGCCGCATCAAAAAGCCTTTGCGAGCGAATAGCGAGCAGTTGGCCCCACCGCTGGTGGCGCAGGTGGTCTGCGAAAATAGACTGAATGCTCTCACTGCAAAATGCCGGCAAGCGGTTTGGGCCGCGGGTCTTGTTTCTTGAAGCCAATTGGCTCATCCGAAACAAGGAGAAAACCGCGCTGGTAGGGGCCAACGGCGCCGGCAAATCCACGCTGATGAAGGTGCTGGCCGGCCTGGAGACGCTGGACTACGGCCAGTTGCAGCAGACCCGCGGCATGAGCATCGGCTACCTGCCGCAGGAGGGGCTGGAGCTCACCGACCGGACGGTTTTCGAGGAGTGCCTCAGCGTCTTCGACGAGTTGCGCGAGATGGAGCGGGAGATCGAGCGGCTCAGCGGGCAGTTAGCCGAGCTGGACCACGCCGGACCGGAGTATGAGTCGGCCGCGGAGCGTTTTTCCATGCTCCAGGAGCGCTTTCACGCCCTCGACGGCTACGCGCTGGACGCGCAGGTGGGAGGCGTGCTGACTGGCCTCGGCTTCGGCAAGGAGGATTGGACGCGGCAGACCGATGAGTTCTCGGGCGGCTGGCAGATGCGCATCGCGCTGGCCAAGCTGCTGCTGGCCAAACCGAATCTTCTCCTTCTGGACGAGCCCACCAACCACCTGGACCTGGAAACCCGCAACTGGCTCGAAGACTATCTCAGGAGTTATCCCTTCGGCTATGTACTTATCTCCCATGACCGGTATTTTCTCGATGTAACCATCGACCGGATCGCGGAGATATGGAACAAGCGACTGACTATCTATCAGGGTAATTACACCAGATATCTCGAGCAGAAAGACGAGCGGCGTGCGCAGTTGCAGGCGGCTTACCGCAACCAGCGCGAGCAGATCGAGCATCTGCAGGCCTTCATCAACCGCTTCCGTTATCAGGCCACCAAGGCCAAACAGGTTCAGAGCCGCATTAAAGAGCTGGAAAAAATTGAGCGCATCGAGATTCCCGAAGAGGAGCCGGCGATTCACTTCAAGTTTCCCCAGCCGGCGCCCTCGGGGCGCATGGTGGCGGAGGCTGAGGGACTCTCGAAGAGCTATGGCCCCAAGCTGGTGCTCAACCACGTCCGCTTCAGAATCGACCGCGGCGACCGCGTGGCCCTGGTGGGCGTCAACGGCGCGGGCAAGTCCACGCTGATCCGCCTGCTTACCGGCATGGAAGCGCCCACGGCCGGCTCTGTGCGCCTGGGGCACAACGTAGTTTGTGAGTACTTTGCGCAGGACCAGTACAAGGCGCTCGACGGCGAAGCGCGCATGCTCGACGACATCAGCCGCGCCGCCATCAAAGTGCCCGAGGGCGCGTTGCGGTCGCTGCTGGGCTGTTTTCTTTTCAGCGGCGACGATGTTTTCAAGCCGCTGGGCGTGCTCTCGGGCGGCGAACGCAATCGCTACGCGCTGGCGCGGATTCTGGTTTCGCCGTCGAATTTTCTGCTTCTTGACGAGCCCACCAACCACCTGGATATGCGCGCCAAGGATGTGCTGCTGGAGGCGCTGGCCGCCTTCAATGGCACGGTGGTCTTCGTCTCCCACGACCGCTACTTCATCGACCGGCTGGCTACGCGCGTCCTCGAAGTTGAGGGCGGAGCGGTCACCAGCCACGAAGGTAATTACGAGGACTATCTGCGCTGGAAGAGTCTTGGTCTTGCAGACGGCAGACCTTTGGTTGAGATCGTGGAGAAGGTGAGACCGCCTGAGCCTGCCGCGAAGAACGGCAATGGGGCTGAGGGTGAGGCCGAAGCCGCGAAGGACCGTCCCCGCCGCCTGAATCCCATCCGGCAAAAGCAGATGGAGGAGCGCTGCGCGTTTCTTGAAGAAGAAGTCCCGCGCATCGAGGCCGCCATCGTCCACACCGAGGAGCAGTTGGGCGTCTACGTCTCGGCCGCCGAAACGCAGCGGCTCTCCGCGCTGGCCGAGGACCTCCGCAGCCAGTTAACCGCGCTTACCGCCGAATGGGAAGAGCTGATGGGGCAGTTGGAAAGGGCGTGATTCAGCTGTGTGCCGCCCGCCGGCAAGGGCAAAAGCAGGGGTTGAAAAAGAGGCTCCCGGAGGGGGAGGGGATGGGGGGTGGTCCCCGGTACGCCTGAATTCTCCGGCCTATGAAGGCTTCGCGCTTCTCATCTGTCTGCCAGTATGCGCCAACAGAGGACAATTCTCCGCAAGGATTGGCCCCTTCGACTACGCTCAGGGTAGGCTGTCCAGGCGGACGCCTTCGGCAGAGCGGCGAAGTGCACCTGACAGATTGTGCACTCCCGGGTCTCTGGATCGAGACCTTAAGGCAGGCTCTGGAGTACCCGGCTCTCCCGCCCGGCTGAGCCAGACAATGGACACCCGCCAGAGCAGGAGAGAAGATCCCGTGTGGAAGCCGGCCTTGCGGCCAGCCCCACACGGGATCGGTTGTTGGCTCATAAACGATTCTTCAGGAATGCCGATCTATTTGCAGGGCAGTCCGTTGAGGGTGAATGCGGTTGGGTTGGTGTTCGCGCCCGTGTAGGTGCCATTGAATCCGACGGCGCCGGTCAAGGTTGAGCCCGCTGGAATTGACTCCCACGAGGCTATGCTTGACATCGACACTTTCTCGCCGGTCTGCGATTCGTTGACATTCCACGCGTAGTTGATCTTCTGATTCCCAGGGAATGTCCATCCCAGAGTCCAGGGATAGATGGCCGTCTTGCCGGTGTTTTGGATGTTGATGTCCACCGTCAATCCATTGGTGACGCCGGGGATCGCGTTGGTAACGGTATACGTGACGTGGCAGTTGCCGGACGCGCTGCTCTGGGTGGTTGCGCTGGCGTATGGAGATTGAGGCGAAGCCCCGCTCGCATCGACGGCCACGACCGTAAAGGTGTAGATGGTGTTGGGTTTGAGGCCGGTGACCTGGTAGCTGG
This sequence comes from Occallatibacter sp., assembly GCA_035315085.1. Lineage (GTDB taxonomy): Bacteria > Acidobacteriota > Terriglobia > Terriglobales > Acidobacteriaceae > Telmatobacter. The sequence continues at coordinate 22,147 of DATFYK010000080.1, read as the reverse complement.
TTCCAGTCAATCCACTGGCGATCACGGCGAGCACATTGGTCGGCGGGTAAGCTGCATACACGCTGTAGGTCACGGAAGCGCCATTTGGCGGCGGAACCGCGTTCCAACTGAGATTGATCTGCGAGCTCGAGACGGCGGTAGCCGTCAGACCCTTAGGCGTGCTGGGAGTGCTCGCTTTCGGTAAAGGCGGCGGCGCGCAGGAGAGCACCAGGTTGAGGTTGTTGATCGGAGTGTTCACAACGTCCTGCACCGGAGAAGTGACGGTGGCGCAACCAAGCATCCCGGCGCTCACTTCGTAATAACCCGGCTTCACGTCCCATCCGTAGGCTCCGTATTGGCTCGTAGGCATCGCGTTGAGTGTGTTGTCGTCCGGGTTCATGACAGGGCCATTTGTCAACCCCAAGTTGTGATTGGGCACGGGCTCGAACGGCCCGCTTGCGGAGTTGGAAGGCGAGTAAAGGAGCGTAGCAGTGGCGCCCGAGGCCGGGGTCTTGCCGTCCGAATAAAACACTTGCCCGCTCGGATCGATGAAGAGTGTAAGGGGTGCCGGATTGGATTCGCAGCTCGACGTGAAATTGATGGTCGCCTGCCCATGGATGGGGTACTGTGCTGGCAGCTCGTATGTGAAAAGCCCCGTCGAGGTGTCTAACACCATGTTGTAGGGCCCCTCAGTTTCGTTTTGGCCGGTCGCAAAGTTCATCCCGGTGATGGTAAATGTCACTGAATCGTTAGCACCTGGTTGATAGGTTGCTTCGCAGCCTGTGTAATCGACCCAGAATGGTGCGTTCCAGAATACGACTGGCTTCTGGTAACCAGCGCTGAGGCCGGACTGCACGGCGGTCGAGGTTGTGTAAGCGTGGGCTTGAAACGAATCCGTCTGCAGCCCTGAGCCGCCTTTCCAAGTCTCAAAACCGGTCTGGACGGACATGAGATACCAATCCGGGCTGAGGCATGCTTGTGCTTGACTACCGGGAACGGGGTTCACCTGCTGGTTACCCATGGATGTGTCAGGACATGCAAGGGCGCCAATGCTGCCGGCGCCCGGCGCTCCGATAACCCTGCTCGTATCGGATGCGCTCCCTCCATCGTTCACAGCCGTTGTGGTCCTATTCAACCAAAGGCCGTCGTCGATTCCCAGGATGTAATCCGTAAAGACCTTGGCGTCCAGGTTCATTGCATTGTTCCGGTAGCCGGCCTGTGCTACAAAGGAGACAACATTCCATTCGATGCCGCAGGTCGCGCCCGGAAGAGTCGTGCATTTATATGGTTCATAGCCCGGCGCGGTTGCATACCCCGTTCCCTTTACGACTGTACTGCCGGTATAACCGAAGTAGGGATTGTTCAGCCGCGAGGTCCACACGTCATAAATCACGCCATTGATTTCCACCGTTTCGCGCGGCCAGCCGCTCGGTTGGGCGTACCCCGTATTCGCGTTGGCTGGTGGCTGGTTCGGTGCTGAAAAGGGTGCATCGATGTAGCTGCTGTTGCTGTTCATCCAAACCATGATCTCGAGACCATCGTCCTGGCCGCGGACACTGCCGTAAGGAGCAATTCCTATGTCAGTTTGGCCAGTCTTGTCGAACCAGATGTCGTACGAGGCGTCCCAGATCTGCGAGCCATCTTTTGCGCCGGGGTTCCAAGCCGGGCTGCCAGCCGGGTTATTAGTGTTGAACTCGATGTTCCAGGTGGAAGGAATACTGGTAACGGCGGAAAGCTGTTGGGGGAAAACGTTCCAGTCCGGCGACGTAGGCTTAGAAGTCGCGGTCAACGTTGCCGAGCCCGTCGTGCAACTGTTGTTGTCCCACTGACAGCCCTTGAACTCCAACATGTATCTGGTGGGTCCGCCGTCCGTGATGCTGCCGCTGTATGGGTTGTTCCCATACCACGGGAAGCTGCCTGTGTTACCTTGGGCCCAGGTTGCCTCCTCCGCGATTGCGACCGGGGGGGCCGGGTCATAAGTGATCGTAAACTGCCCAGGGTTGCCGGTGTTGTAGTAGAACAACTCGCACGAGTCGCCGGAGGAGTATCCGATGCTCGAAGTGGACGTGGTGGAATTCCAGAAGTCGTTGTAGATGGCATACACATCAGAAGGATCTGAGGCGTCAAAAGATGTGGTCAGCCCTTGGTTGCCTAATTCCCCACCATTGGGAGTCCCGGAGTTTGAATGTGTCAGAATAGGATTGCCTGACCACCCGAGAGCACCGGTAGGATATCCTGACGGCAGCGTTGCCGAGCCGTCTCCTATGCACCACATGACTCCGCCGTCGCTTGGATTGGCCGGATTTGTTGAGGTGTTTGATAATGCCGTGTTTACTGGCAATGTTATTTGCGAGGAGGCCGACTGAACGGCCAGCAAGCCCAGCGCGATGAGCGGCAGGGCTAACGATAGGGGAGTAAACTTTGTCATCTTCTTTCACTTTCTCCTTCGGGTTGAACTTCAGGATGAGTTGTGTAGACAGGAATTGCCCGATCTGCTGTTTCTGAATGGGCCATTCCGGCCGGGGGACTTCTGGGATTTGGATCGAGCCGCAGCCTAGAGCGCGAGGAGCAATGGGAAGAGATGGTTTTAGCTCCTCATCCGGCATTGCGTGCGGCAAAGGGAAAATGCCTCATAATTCTCAAGACTGTTCCCAAGGGCATAGCTATCTTGGTTCCGCTCTAAGGTGGGATCCTGCCGAGACAACTAACCTAAAAGACAGCGATCAAAACCGGGATCAAACCGCTGGCAAAGCAGCACGTGCATTTTTAAGGCCACTTCTCGCCTAAAATTGCATTCGTGCAACTGCAGCATGCAGGTGAAATGTTTGAACTTGTAGCACAAAGATAAAACGTTTGAGCTGAAAGAAGTCAAGTTACTTTTGGACACTGCACTAAAGTAATGCACTACTCAGATCGTTGCCGATCCTGCAGGCCGATGTTCTTTAGTTGGAATCTCCTTTTTCGATCCTGAATCCCCTGCAATTAAATCGCTCGTAAGGTAGATTGCAAGGCCAAGAGAACGTTTGCGCCGAAAATGCCAGCGCTCGAGGCAGAAAAGCCGGGCAATTCGCTGCCGTCCTTGCCTAGCCCGCCTCATAGAGAGCGCTCGTCGTCAATCTTTCCGACACTTGTCCCTCCTCTCACCTTCCTTCATTGGAATTCTGCTCGGCGCCGCCAGCCGGTCAGTGTGCAGGAAGCGGTAACGGCGAGATCCTTCGCGACATCGCCGAGAACCGTGTTTGTGTCAGGAAAGGAACGCAGAAAGGATGGGGCACCCGGTACACACAGTTCTACAGAGGTATTTAGGTCTCTCTCAGGGCTAGAAGAAGCACCCGCAGGTCCTTCGACTTCGCTGCGCTCTGCTCAGAATGACAGCTTTGTGAGTCCGGAGTTTCCCAGCGCAATTGATGGGGCGATCGTTATTGTCCATCGTGCATAATCAAGAAGCGATGGCTCTGTTGTGGAATCCCGAGGGCTGATGATGCAGCTCGACGGACGGGCCGCGCTCTCCTGATTTGTCATCTGCCTGAAGTTCCCCTTGCCACAAACCGGGTTCCGGTACTATTCTTTATTCATGCGTCGATGTCGCTAACACCGCCCAGGTGTCTGTTGCGACGCAGAGGTGCGCTCGGTTCAAGAGCACTCTTCCCCGTCAAATCACTCGAATCTTTCCCTACAGAACAGAACCGTCTGGGATCGCGTCCCGGAAAAAGGAGATCATCATGGCGCGCATTGCCGCGAATGTAACGGAAATCATTGGCCGCACCCCGCTGGTGCGGCTGAACAAAGTGGCGGCCGGGTTGCCCGCTACCGTCGTAGCCAAGCTGGAGAGCCAGAACCCGGTTTCGAGCGTAAAAGACCGCATCGGCTTCGCAATGATTGACGCCGCCGAGAAGGCCGGCAAGATCAAGCCCGGCGAAACCGTGCTCATCGAGCCCACCAGCGGCAACACCGGCATCGCGCTGGCCTTTGTCGCCGCCGTCAAGGGCTACCGGCTCATCCTGACCATGCCGGAGACCATGAGCCTGGAGCGCCGTACGGTGATCCTGGCCTTCGGCGCCGAGATCGTGCTCACCCCCGGCCCCAACGGCATGAAGGGCGCCATCGCCAAGGCCGCGGAGATTCTGGCCAAGACCCCGAACGGATATATCCTCCAGCAGTTCGACAACCCCGCCAACCCCGCCATCCACTACGCCACCACCGGCCCTGAGATCTGGAACGATACCGATGGCAAGGTGGACATTCTTATCAGTGGCGTGGGCACCGGCGGCACCATCACCGGCGTGGCCAAGTACATCAAGCCCCGGAAGCCGGAGTTCAAGGCCATCGCCGTCGAGCCCACCGACAGCCCGGTGCTCTCCGGCGGCAAGCCCGGACCGCACAAGATTCAGGGCCTCGGCGCGGGCTTTGTGCCAGGCGTGCTCGACACCAAACTCGTCGACGAGGTCGTCCAGGTGACCAACGACGAGTCGATCGCGGCGGCCCGGCGGCTGCCGCTGGAGGAAGGCTTGTTCGTAGGCATCAGCTCGGGAGCGGCGCTGGCCGCGGCGCTCAAAGTAGCCGCGCGGCCGGAGAACGCCGGCAAGCTGATCGTGGTTGTGCTGCCCGACTTCGGCGAGCGCTATCTCTCCAGCATTCTCTTCGAGCCGCTGCGCCAGCAGGCCCTGGCCCTGCCGGTGGAGGCGATTGCGGTGTAATCTGTTGTTTCATCGCCGGGCGCCGTTCGTATGCTCCGTGCCCCATCCTTGCCGCGTTTTTGTTTCTGCGGCAAGGGTGGGATACCGCGGCCCTCAATAGCCCCGTCCATCACGTAGATTTTAGCCACAATGACCCTCTTTACCCGCATCCGCGAAGACATCGACTCCGTGCTGGAGCGCGACCCGGCCGCGCGCTCGCCGCTGGAGGTCTTTCTCTGCTATCCCGGCCTATGGGCCGTCTGGATTCACCGCGTCTCCCACGCCCTCTGGCGCGCCAAGCTGCGGCTGGCGGCGCGATTGCTCTCCCAGGTCGGCCGCTTCTTCACCGGCGTGGATATTCATCCCGGCGCGCAGCTGGGCCGGCGGCTGTTCATTGACCACGCAACCGGCGTGGTCATCGGCGAAACCTCCATCGTGGGCGACGACGTGACCATGTACCAGGGCGTAACTCTGGGCGGCACCGGCAAGGGCCACGGCAAGCGCCACCCCACCATTTGCGACGCCGTCTTCATCGGCAACAACGCCAACCTGCTGGGCAACGTCACCATCGGCGAGAACTCGCGTGTGGGTGCGGGTTCGGTAGTGCTCGATGACGTGCCGCCCAATTCGACGGTGGTGGGCGTTCCTGCGCACATCGTCTATCGCAACGGCGAGCGCGTGCTGATTACCGATCCCCACGACATCAAGGACCCGCTTTCCGACGCGCTCATTGCCCTCTCAGCCCGCGTCGAGGAGATGGAAAAGCAGCTCGGCGGCAAGCCGCAGCCAGCCGAACCCTTCGCCACCGAGGAGGCCGAGCGCGCCGCCTACCGCAAGAGACTGGCGCGCATGCGCGAGTACGTCTCCATGGGCGAAGGCATCTAGTCCTCACCGGCCTATGCCCGGGCTTCGGCTGTTCCGGAAGGCTTTAATCCCTTGAATAGAAGCCAGAAGCTCAGGGCTAAATCGAAGAGACCTATCGGCGTATCGAACCACCCCAGGCCGACGATCTTATCGAAGTGGGGATTGATGAAGAGTGCGAAGGAGCACACTGCGGCAAATGCTGACGAGACGACGCCGAAGGCAGCCAGCGCGCGAGGAATATAGCGGGACTTGAACCACAGGCAGGCGCAGACTGTGGATGCCAATCCCCAAAACAGCAAGCCAATGTAATAGATGTCAAAGTTGGTGTGGAGAGTGAAACCCGCCAGGGCCTGCAATCGCTGCGCATCAAAGGCTTGCAGGGGATCGGCGCCTTTGAGGAGCCGCAGAGCGTCAAAGTAGTTGAGCGACATGAACAGCCAGGTGAAGGCATACACGACCCACCAGAAGGCCGCCAGCAGGGCCAGGCCTTTGTTGACCGGCTTGAGGACCACGTAGAGGGCCGTGAGCAGCACGAAGATGCCAGCACAGTAAAGGATATTCAAGGCGACGCCGGTGCGAAAGAATTGTTCGTGCCCCAGGATATTGCGTGCGGTTTCGGCGACATTCTCGGTGATCAGACGCCAAAGGATGCCGTAATGGACGTAAACCACGGTCGCGAAGGTGATCAGGTAAGCAAAAGCCACGACTTTTGCAGCCGTTCGTTGCGATTTGTCGATAGAGCTGGTGGTCATTTCATTGCCTCCAAAGGAGCTGGAATAGGCGAGTCAGCCATGCGTGCAGGAATTCTCGACCCGATTATGGTAAACGGATGAGGAGAAAAAATATTGTATCGGCCTGAATCGGACCGGGAATCTGCCTGCCGCAAGTCTATCCAATAAGCCTGTATCAGCAGGCCTCGATGGGCAAAAGGATTTGGTCCTCGCGCTATCTCATCCGTTCCGGCCTGCCCGCCTCGCACCTTTATCTGGGCCGCAACATTTTGCCGGAATACTCACTGCACAAATGATGGAACCTGTACAAGCTGCTCTGCGTAGTTTTGCCGGAGGTCATCGTGGTGAATCATTCCCCAACTGCTGTTCACAACGGAGCGGCTCGCCCGGAAGAAGGGCGAGGTCCCGCATGGTTTAATCTTCTCGCGCTGCTGATATGGCTATCGGCAGGAGTTGTCGTATTCCTTCCATTTGCGCTGGACACCTCGCCTTTGGACGCAGTGATGCTGCGGGTTCCGGGCAATCAGGGCAACTGGTGGCACTTTCTAGCCGGCGCTCCTTGCTTTCTTGCCTTTCCGATGATTTGGCTGCGGCTGCGCGCGCTTTTTTCAACACAGCTTTCGACGCCGATTGGTCGGCGCCTGCTCTGGAGCGCCGCCTGCTTGTCGATTGCCGGCACAATCGCGGTCGAGACGCCATTTCTGTTGCATCTTGCCGGAACCAGCGAATGGCAGCGCTTGTCGGTCTTGGGCCTGGGCTTCGGCATCATGATCGCCAGCGCCCTAATTCTGTTCATGCGCCGAAGCCACATCGCTCCCACCCGGGCGTGCCTTGCCGGCCTCAACACAGCCTATCTCGCCAACGCGGCATTGGCTCTCGTCGTTTACAGCGACGCCCCAGGGAAGATAGAGACAAGATCTGGCTGGCCGGTATTGATGGTGATCTTCTGGCCAATCCTCTTCGAGCTGATTTGGATCTACATCCAGAGTTTCCGGAAACAGGCGTCGTAAATCAACCCTCGCTCCGCTTGGCCCGCTTTCTTGTTTTCTGAAAGCGGGTCTTGCTTCAATGGTTCGCCGGCAATTCTTCTCCGCGGATGCCATGTCGCTGAGGCGCGAATTAGACCGAGTAAAAGCCTGCCTCGGAACCCTCCAGCTCGCCTCCGCGAGCAGGCCTCCATGGGCGAAGGGATTTGAGCCCGGATTTCTTTTTGATTCATCATTCTGAAACCTCAGTAGTGGTAAAATCGCAGGGATTCTGGGACAAAAAAGGAGATTCCGGTTCAGGCGTGTTTGGGAACTTGTTCCCCGCTGCTCACCGAGGAGGCTTGATCATATGCGGCAGAATGGACGAAGAATCGTAATCATCGGCGGTGGCATCGCAGGCCTTTGCACCGCAGTTTATGGGTTGAAATGCGGCTATCAGGTTCAGGTGCTTGAAATGCACGAGATGGCTGGCGGTCTGGCGATGAGTTGGCACCGCGGCCCTTACACCTTCGAGACCTGCTTGCACTGGTTTGTCGGTTCAAAACCCGGTGGTGAGTTTCACGCGCATTGGCAAGAGGTCTTCGACGTCGACAAGCTCAGGTTCATTGATTCTGATGAGTTTGTCCGCATCCAAAGCGAAATCGGCGACAGCTTGAGTATTTTCACCAATGTCGACTGCCTTGAGGCCGAACTTCTCAGGCGATCACCGCGGGACGCGGCTGCAATTCGAGACTTCACGCACGCGATACGTATTCTTGGCAAATTCAAGATACTCGACCCCTCGGGCAGTCTGGCCGACAACTGGCTGAACATGCTACGGGACCTTCCTATCTTTCCGCTGCTGGGAAAATTGTCGAAGATAAGCGGGGAACAATATGCCAATCGTTTCTCCGACCCGCTTCTGAAGCGCTTTTTCTCAAATGGGGACATTGGAAAGATGTCCGCTATCGCCATGATTCTTTCTTTGGCATGGATGAATGCAGGCAACGCAGGCTACTGCATCGGCGGCTCGCAGGCGATCATCCGTCTTATCGAAGAAAAGATTGCAAGTCTAGGCGGTACGGTCCGGTTCAAAGCCCGGGTTAAGCGCATCCTGGTGGAGAATGATACTGCCGTGGGGGTGCAATTGGAGGACGGCGAGAAGATCATGGCCGACTGGGTGATCTCCGCCGCGGATGGCCATGCCACCATCTTCGACTTGCTCGACGGAGCGTATGTCAATGAAGCGACCCGCAAGCTTTACGCCGAAAGGGAGCTGTTTGCTTCCTATCTTCAGGTTTCTTTAGGAGTGGGGCTTGACCTCAGCGATCAGCCTCCCATGTTGACCCGTATGCTGCAAGCTCCGCTCACGGTCGACCCTGGCACTGAGCTAGAAAATGTCGGGTTCCGCATCTTCCACTTCGATCCAACTTTTGCACCGCCCGGTAAAACCGCAGTCACCAGCCTTCTACCCACGCGCAACTTTACATACTGGACCGAACTGCGTAATAACAACCCTGCCAAATATCGCGATGAGAAGCGCCGTATCGCTGACGCAGTGATCGGTGTTCTCGACAAACAGATCCCTGGCGCGCGCGCAGCCATCGAGACCGTCGACGTATCCACGCCGGCCACAGTCATTCGCTACACTGGCAACTGGAAAGGAACGATGGAGGGGTGGCTTGTTGAGCCAGGCGCGAGCTTCAAGCCTCTACCGAACACGCTGCCCGGACTAGACCGATTCCTCATGGTTGGCCAATGGGTGATGCCGGGAGGTGGTCTTCCTTCCGGTCCGATGACGGCGCGGCCAGCGGTGAAGGCGATCTGTAAGCACGATCACTTGCCCTTCAACCTCCATGCAATAGAGGCCAATAAGCCTGAACCGGTTGCGGTGTGATCGCGACAAGCACATCGAGCACGTCTCGATGGGCGAAGGAATATAACGACCTCAGATGCCCACTCTGCATCACGAATGGTGTTGAAACGGCTGCTTCCCACAATAGGGAATCTCTGAATATGCCATACAATTCAGGCAAATCGTATGATTGGAGATTCTCATGAGTGACGAATCTTCGCGCATTCTTGTCGTCGGAGCCGGAGTCAACGGTTCCGTCTGTGCCGCCGAATTGCACCGGGCCGGTTTGAACGTCACCGTTCTGGTTCGCCCCGCTCGATGCCGGGAACTGATTGAACGGGGTCTCGAAATTGAGAACCCGCTCAACGGCGCACGGTCCGTGACCAGATTGCCTTTCATTGACCACCTGGAGTCCACGGATATCTACGACTACATTCTTGTCGCCGTTCGCAAAAATCAGGTACGGGAACTTCTGCCGGCGCTCACTCAGAACACTTCACCATGCGTGGTATTCATGGTCAACACAGTTTTGGGTCCCGAAGAGTGGGTTACAGAACTGGGGGCGGATCGCGTTCTGCTGGGCTTCGCCTTCGCCGGGGGCAGGCGCGAGGGCAGCCTGGTGCGGGCCATGCGCGTCAAAGGAGCTTCCACACCCTTCGGCGAAGTCAATGGCGCTGTCACTCCACGGCTCACGCGCCTGATCAGCACTCTCAACCGCGCCGGACTCAAGGCAAGATTAGAGCCGCACATGCCCGACTGGCTGGCCAACCACGCGGCGATGGTTGGGCCTTTCGCAATGCTCATCCTCAAGCACAGATGCGATACCTACGCCCTGGCCCGTTCCAAAAGCGATCTGCGTCTGCTGGTTGATTCCATGCGCGAGACACAGAAGGTGCTGCGCGCCACAGGACGCCGCATTGTTCCTCGCGCCCAGGAAGTGTTCTACAGGCTTCCGCGATTCATTCTGGTCGGCCTGTTCCGGGTTTTTCTTTCTACCAAATATGCTGAGATCGGCGGCGGCTGGCATTGTTCCCAGGCCCCCGATGAAATGAACCAGTTGGCAAGCGAACTCAAAGAGCTTGTGGAGCGATCCGGACTCCCAGCGCCGGCTCTCCGGCAGATCCTCGCGGAATCTTAATTGATGCGAGCGATGATCTACACCCCGGTTCCTTTCCCGGCCGTTCTCTGCGCCGGAATGTAGACCGCACGTTCCTGGCCTGAGTTCCTCCTGCTACATTGGTTTCAATTGCGCCTCCGCGCCCGGGGGTCGATCTTTTGTCTCTTCGTCTTCTGTTCGTGGCTGTTCTCGCGCTTCCCGCCGCCGCCCACGCCGCCTCCCGCGTGCAGGCCGCGCCGGTCCCCGCAGAGATGCGCTCCACGGCCTTCACCGTCACCGTGAACGGCCAGCCGGTGGACGTGGCCCACGCCGCAGCGAGTTATGAATATGTCAGCTTCGACGTGACCGGTCCCGTGGACATTGCCATCACCGCCGCCGAGCCGGGCTTCTGGGACCGCGGCGTGGACATTCAGCCCTGGCGGCTGGGTCTGCGCCCCACGCGACAGAGCCAGACCATCCGCTTCCGGCTCGCAGGGCCGGCCAAGCTCTCCATCTCCCGGCCCGGCGACTTCCTCAACCACGCCCGGATGCTCTTTCTGTTTGCGGGATCGCCGCCGCCGCCTTTGCCGCGCGACCCGAAGATTCATGCCTGGCAGCCGGGGGTCTACCGCATAAGCCTCAATCCCAAAAGCGGCGAGACCCTCTACCTGGCGCCGGGCTCCTACTTCTTCGGCAGCCTCAACCTATGGAAAGTTGAGAATGTAAAAGTTTTGGGCCGCGGAACCATCGTCTATGACGGACCCCAGGACCCCAACAGCGACGAGGGCTGGATGCAAAAGCCCGACTGGCATTGCGTCGGCGCGCTTGAAGCCCGCAACGTCGAGATCGACGGCCTGACCTGCATCGTCCGCTCGCGGACCTGGTCCATCCAGATGAAGGATTCAACCGGGTTCACTTTCGACGATCTGCGCGTGATCGGCGGCAACCCCGGCAACGCCAACCAGGACGGAATGGACTGGCTGGGCGGCGGCGACGCCATCGTCCGCGACTCTTTCTTGCGCTCCTCGGACGATGTTTTTTCCATGCAGGGCAACTGGGATGGCTACACCGACGAGGCGATGCTCCATCCCGGACACGACGTGCAGAACATCCTCATCGAGCACAGCGAGCTCTCGACCAGTATCTCGAATGTCGTGCGCGCCGGCTGGCCCCGCAAGACTTATGACTCGCGCAATTTTACCCTGCGCGACTCCGACATTCTCCACGGCGGCATCGGTGCCTGCGGCCAGACCTTCGGCCTGTTCGGCTTCTGGGGCGCTGACGGCGCCAAGGGCGATCACTCCAACTTCACCTTCGAGAATCTCTTTCTGGACAACTGGTACTCGCTCCTGCAGATGGAGCAGGAATACCCGGGGTTGCGTGGATTCACCTTCCGCAATATCTGGGCGCTGGACCAGCCGCCGCTGGCCGATTCCTCGATGGTGGGCGACGTAGCGGACGTGACCTTCGACAATGTGAAGTACGGCCAGACCCGCGCGGCCACTGATGCTGATCTGCCGCTGGCGGTCTCCAGCGGCGCTGCGGCAGCTCACTTTACCGCCAGCCACAACCCGGTGGCGGCGTTTACATTCGATCCGCCCGTCTTTGCGCCGGGTGAGACAGTCACCTTCACCGCGCAATCCTCGCCAGACGCGCAGTACACCTGGCTCTTTGGCGACGGAACTAGAGCACACGGCCGCCGCGTGCGCCACCGCTTCCCCGACGCCGACGGCGCCCAACTCGACGGGTCGGGCCGATTCAGAGTGCTGCTTCACGTCGAGGACCAGCAAGGGATCCAGGATTCGGTCCGCCAGGACTGGGCCGCGCAGGGAGTGGTGGTGGTTGCCAAATGGCACGAGGCCGCAAGCATACTCAGCCCCACGCTGCCCGGCCTCACATGGCAGATCTATCCCGGGGAATGGACCGAACTGCCCAACCTGGCCGCCGAGCACTGGGTCTTCAGCGGCGAGTCGCCTAACCTGCGCGCCGACCCGCAAGGCTTTACGCGATACGCCGCCGCGTGGGACGGTCTCATCGACATTCCCGCCGATGGCGGCTACACCTTCCATCTGCTGGCTCGGGATGGCGCGCGCCTGGTGATCGACGGCGTGGAAGTGGCCAAAACCGGCCCTCCCTTCGCCCAGGTCTGCGGTTCGCAAGGCAACGCGATGCGCTACGACCGCGGCTCGCTGGGCCTGCGCGCCGGCAAACACACGCTTCATCTGGAAGGCCTGCACTCCGCCAGCGAAGGTTCACCGCGGCTGCTGTGGGAGGGCCCCGCCCTGCCACTGATGGACGTGCCCCCGGCGGCGTTCAGTCATTTACGTCAGGATACGGTGACGCGGTGAAGCAGGAACTAGGGAACAGGGAACGCTGCTTGATCAGCGATGCGAACGTATACTGTTGGCGGATTGAGGAACCAAAGTGATGCCAGATTCACAAAGAGATATTTCTGTTCTTGAGAAGCGCTATCGGCGACTGATGGTCCTGACGGTCTGCCTTATCGCATTGATGTTGGCGCAGACGGCTTATACGGCATAGGCGACACGCAGCGAACGCACAAACGGACAAATACTGCATGCTCGCGGCTTGGTGATAACCGACGAAAAGGGAACTGAGCGCGTTGTGATCGGCGCGCCGCTGCCGGACCCCACAATTCTCGGGAAAGTGCATAGGCGGGATGGTCCGGTCTCCGGGCTGATCATTGCGGATGCCACTGGCACTGAGCGGGGCGGCTATGTAACAGACGACCAAGGCGGCAACGCGTTGCTTACCCTTGACGGTCGTGGTCTTCAAACCGTTCTGCTCCTGGCGGAACCAAACGGCGCCACAACTTTTAGAATATGGGACCGGCCTTACAGTTCGATTACCATGGGTGCGTGGGACAACGGCCCGTTCCTGAATCTCAAGCGAGAAGGGGCGCTCGTTTCTGCGCAGCCGCCTGGGAATGCTCAAGCTTCAGATCTGCGCCCTTTGTTTCGCTAACAGTTACTTATCCCTCATTTCGGCATTTGCCCCGTATCCCATCCCCCGCCCAGTGCCCTCACTAATCCCACACTGGCCACAAACTGCCTCGTCTGGAGATTGACGGCCGTGCGCTGGTTCTGCAGCAGCGCAGTCTCGGCCGTCAGCACCTCAAGATAGCTGGTCACGCCGCCTTTGTAGCGCTGATTGGAAATGTCGAGGGAATGTTGCGCCGACTCGACCGCCTTCTGCTGCACTCCCGACTCCTGCTCGAGAATCTTCAAGCCGGAGAGCTGATCCTCCACGTCTTCAAAGGCCAGGAAGATGGAGCTTTTGTAAGCGGAGACCTGGGCCTCGTAGGCGTGGCGGGCCTGGTCGGTGAGCGCGTGGCGCTGGCCGGCGTCGAAGAGCAGTTGCGCGGCCTGCCCGCCCAGGGTCCATAGCGCGCTTGGTCCCTGAATCAAGGTACCGATATTGACGCTTTCAAAGCCGCCTGTTCCGCCCAGAGTGATGGTGGGGTAGAAGGCGCTTACGGCGATGCCGATCTGCGCGTTGGCGGCGGCGGCGCGGCGCTCGGCGGCGGCAACGTCCGGGCGGCGCTCCAGCAGTTGCGAAGGCACGCCAAGGGGAATTTTGGGCAGAGGCAGATCGAGCGGCGACGGCGGAATGCTGAACTCAGGCAGTTTGTAATAGGCCATGGTGCCCACGGCGTGCTCATACTGGGCGCGCGCCACACCCACGTCGATCAGTTGCGCGCGCACCGTCTCCAGCTGCGTCCTGGCCTGGGCCACGTCCGCCTCGGTGCCGATCCCGCCGGCAAAGAGGCGCTGGGTAAGATCGAGCTGCCGCTCCAGGTCGGCGACCGTCTCGTTCAGCAGCTTGATCTCGGAATCAAGGCCGCGCAGTTGGAAGTAGTCGGCGGCCATCTCGGCATGAAGGCTCAGGTCCACGTTGGCCATCTCCGCGGAATTGGCCTGGGCGTTTTCGCGGGCGGCTTCGACGGTGCGGCGGATGCGGCCCCAGAAGTCCGGCTCCCAGCTGGCCTGGCCGGTCAGGGTGAAATCGCTGTAGGTGGTGGGTCTGCCGGCTGAGTAGGAGGGTCCGTTTGTCGATATACCGTTGCGCGAGCCGGAACTCCCGGCGGAGAGCGTGGGATAGAGAGCGGACTTGGCCGCCTTCACCTGGTCGCGCGCGGCCAGGTAAGTTTCCAGCGCCTGGCGCAGGGTCTGGTTATTCGCTTCGATGCGCTCTTCCAACTGATTGAGTTGCGGGTCCTGGTAGATTTCCCACCATTTGCCTCGCAGCATGCCGTCGGAGGGCGTGGCCGGTTGCCAGCCGCCTCCAGCCGGATTAGGCGGCGGCACCATCACCGTGGCCGCGCCAGTCTCCTTGTAGGCCGGCGGCGCTTCGTAGCCGGGGCGGTTATAGTTGGGGCCGACGGGCTTGCAGCCGGCCAGCAGCCCGAGCGCGAGCAAGGCGGCAAATCCGCCGCGGCGGACGGCGCGGACAACATGCCGGCGGGCTGTATCGAGCGATAACACGCGCATCGCTACTTGCCTCCCGCATCGGCGGCTTTGCCGGGGCTCTCCACGAATACCTTTTCGCCTTCGATGAGCGAGTCGGGCGGGTCCTGGATCACCCTGTCTTCCGCGGTGAGCCCGTTCACGATCTGCACGTTGGCGCCGTCGTCCTCGCCGATGACCACCGGAACCAGATGCGCGACGTTGCCGTTGACCACGACGCCCACGCGCAGCCCTTCTTTGCGGAAGATGAGCGCCGCGGCGGGCACGATGAAGGCGGGGCCGGCGGGCGGCGTCTTGAAGTGGACCTGGGCCAGCGAACCGGGCAGCAGCTCGCCGGCGCGGTTATCTATGTCGATCTCCACCAGCAGCGTGCGGCTGGCCGGGTCGATCGCGTCGGCCGTCCGCACCAGAGTCCCTTGGTAGGTCTTGCCCGCGTGTTCGGCAAAGGTCAGGCCGATCTTGGAGCCGCGCTTCACGGTCTGTGAGTAGAGCTGCGGCAAGTTGGCGTAGACGCGCAGGATCTGGATGGCCTGCATGCGGAAGAGTTCCTTGGCCGCGCCTGTGTCGATCAACTGGCCGGTGTCGATGTTGCGGGCGGTGACCACCCCATCGAAGGGCGCATAGACCTTCTCGAACGATTGCAGCTCGCGTAGCCGCTCGACGTTGGCCTGCGCGGACTTGACAGCCGACGCCGTGGCCGCGGCCTGGTTCACAAACATGTCGGTGTCCTGCCGGGAGACGGCGTTGGTTTGCACGAGGCCCGTATAGCGCTCGGCCTGGATGCGGGCGTTGTTGGCGGTGGCCTGGGCGGTCACCAGGTCGCTCTCGGCCTGGGCCAGTTGCTGGTCCAGCTCGGGAGTGGCGATCTCGGCCAGCAGCGCGCCCTTCTTCACCCGGGCGCCGATGTCGAAGTACCATTTCGTCAAATAGCCGGAGGTGCGCGCGTAGATGGGCGAATCCGTCCAGGCGGTCACGTTGCCGGGCAGCACGAAGCTGTCCACCGGCGCGCCCAGCCTGGGGTTCGCGGCGATGACCGAGGGAGCGGCCAACTCCGTGGTGCGGACGGCCAGCGCCCTATCGGCACGCATGCGGCTCAAAATGCCCCAGCCTGCCAGGGCGCCCGCAACGACGAATACAATGGCCACGCCCACCAGAGCCTTGCCGGGCGAGATGGGCTTCTGTTGGGGCGCGGTCCCGTGGCCGTGAGCGGACTGCGGGTTCGGATTGGATTCGTTGGTCATTCGAGTTCCTTCGAAATCTGGTCAAATTCGTCGTACGATTCGGATATGGCGATGCGGCGGGCTGCCTTGCGGCGGCCTTCCAGCCAGCCGTGGACCATAGAGAAGAATGCCGGCACAAAGAAGAGAGTGGCCACGGTGGCCAGCAGCAGGCCGCCGATGACGGCGCGGCCCAGCGGGGCGTTCTGCTCGCCGCCCTCGCCCAGGCCCAGCGCCATGGGCGCCATGCCCAGAATCATGGCCAGAGCGGTCATCAGCACCGGGCGCAACCGGACAAAGCCGGCATTCAATGCGGCCTTGCGCGCATCGCCCACCAGAGCCTCCAACTGCTCGCGGGCAAAGCTCACCACCAGGATGGAGTTGGCCGTGGCCACGCCCATGCACATGATGGCGCCGGTAAGCGCCGGCACGCTGAGCCGCGTGTTGGTCAGGAAGAGAAACCAGACGATTCCGGCCAGCGCCGCAGGCAGCGCCGAGATGATGAGGAACGGATCCAGCCAGGACTGGAAGTTGACTACGATCAGCAGATAGACCAACAGAATGGAGAACGCCAGCCCGCCCAGCAGGCCGATGTAAGACGATTTCATGGTCTCGCTCTGGCCGCGCAGCGTGAAGTGCGAGCCGCGCGGCAGCTCGGACTTGTGCCGGTCGAGGATCGTTTCCATCTTGCGCGTCACCGTGCCCAGGTCGGTTCCATCCACGTTGGCGTAGATATCGATGACCGGCTGCGCGTCGTAATGACTTACCGTGGCCAGTTCGGCGCCGGGAGTGATGGAGGCCAGGTTGCCCAGAACCTGCTCCGTGCGCTGGGCGCCGGGCGTTTTGGCGGCGGAACTGCTGGCCGGTTGCGTTGTGCCTGCGCCGTTCACCGGCAGGCTTTGAAGCGCGGCCAGCGAGTCGATCCGGTACTCCGGCGTTTGAATGGCGATGTTGTAGCTAACGCCGTTTTTGGGATCAAGATAGAAGTTTGGAGCGGTCTGGAAGCTGCCGCTGAGAGCCACCAGCAGGCTTTGCGCCACGTCTTTCTGCGTCAGGCCGATGGTCTCGGCGCGGGTGCGGTCCACGTTCACCGTCATCTTGGGATTGTCGAAGGGCTGCTGGATGCGCGCATCGGCGATGCCCGGAACGTAGCGAACCTCATTGATCATTCGCGCCGCCAGGGCGCGATTGCCTTCGAGATTGGGACCGACAACCTGGATGTCGATGGGCGACGAAAGTCCGAAGTTGAGAATCTGGGTAACGATGTCCACCGGCAACACATAGAAAGTGACGCCGGGATACTGGCGGGCCAGCACGGCGCGCAACCGCTCCACGTATTCCGCCGTGGGGTGATGGTCCTCGCTCAGTTGTACCTGGATGTCCGCGTCAGC
Organism: Occallatibacter sp.; assembly: GCA_035315085.1. Classification (GTDB taxonomy): domain Bacteria; phylum Acidobacteriota; class Terriglobia; order Terriglobales; family Acidobacteriaceae; genus Telmatobacter. The sequence goes on along the minus strand of DATFYK010000080.1, from coordinate 4,886 downwards.
CGGCCCGATGGTCGCCGAGGTCGAGTAGGAAAGATTCATGCGCGAGTTGGGCAGGCCGACGTTATCCAGAATGGTGACGACTTCCTTGGCCGGAATCTGCTCGCGGATGGTGTCCTCGATATGGTCGCAGAGCGCGGTCGTCTCCTCGATTCGCGTGCCGGTGCGCGCGCGAACGTGAATCTTGAACTGCCCGGAGTCCACCGAGGGAAAGAAGTCCTGGCCCAGATAGGGCGCAAGCAGCGCCACCGAGCCTACGGCAAACACGAGGAAGAAGATAAGAAAAACCTTCGCATGGTCCACGCATAGCGTCAGCAGGCGCAGGTAGCTGTGGCGAAAGCTCTCAAAGCCGGATTCGAAGCCGCTCTGAAAGCGGATGAAAGGATTGCGGCTGGAGCGCTTTTTCGCGGCCTCCGCGTCGTCGTGTTCCTTGAGCATGTACTTGGCCATGGTGGGCACCAGCGTCCGCGAGAGGAAGTAGCTGGCCAGCATGGCGAAGACCACCGCCTCGGCCATGGGCACGAACAGATACTTGGCCACGCCGCTCAGAAAGAACATGGGCACGAAGACGATGCAGATGGCCAGGGTGGAGACCAGCGCCGGAACGGCGATCTGCGCCGAGCCGTCGAGGATGGATTGCTCGAGTTCCCTACCCGATTCAAGATAGCGGTTGATGTTCTCGATGGCCACCGTTGCGTCGTCCACCAGGATGCCCACGGCCAGCGCCATGCCCCCCAGGGTCATGATGTTGATGGTCTCGTGCAGCATGGAGAGCACGCAGAGCGAACACAGAATCGAAAGCGGGATGGAGACCGCGATGATGATGGTGGAGCGCCAACTGCCCAGAAAGACCAGGATCATGATGGCCGTCAGGCAGGCCGCGATGATGGATTCGCGGACCACGCCATCGACAGCGCCGCGCACGAAGATCGACTGGTCGGCGAGAGCATTGATCCGGAGCTGCGGCGGAAGCTGGCCTTCGACTTCCTTCAGCTTATCGCGCACCCCCTTGATGATCTCCAGCGTGGAGGCCGAGCCTGTCTTCATGATGGCCATCAAAATCGCGCGCTTGCCGTCCACCCGCACGACGTTGGCCTGCGGCGGATTGCCGTCGCGCACGTGGGCCACGTCGCGGATGTAGATGACCGCGCCGTTCGCCGTCTTGATGGGCAGGTTGTTCAGCTCATCGACCGCATCGGGCGCGGAGTTGGTTTCAACCGCGTACTCGAAGCGGTCGATCTTCATCGTTCCCGCGGGAGCGATGATGTTCTGCGCGTTGACGGCGTTGACCACATCCACCGGCGACAGCCCCTTGGCCTGCAGCGCGCGCGGATCAAGGTCCACCTGAATCTGCCGGATCTTGCCGCCGTAGGGAAAGGGCGATTGGGCGCCCTCGATGGTGGCCAGTTGGTTGCGTATATTGTTGGTGGCCAGATCGTTCAGTTGCTGCTCGTTCAATCCCTCCCCGGAGAGGCCCAGCATCAGAATCGGCACGCTGGAGGCGTTGTACTGGATGATGAACGGCGGTATTGTGCCGGGGGGCAAACTGCGCAATTGTACCTGGCTGATGGCCGTCACCTGGGCCACGGCCTGGCCGATGTTGACGTGCGGCTGAAAGAAGATCTTGATAAGGCCAACGCCGTTCAGCGATTGCGACTCAATGTGCTCGATGTCGTTGACCGTGGTGGTCATGCCCCGTTCGCTGCGGGTCACAATGCGGTCGGCCATCTCCGGCGCCGACAGGCCGCCGAAGTCCCACACCACCGTCACCACCGGGATGTCGATGTCGGGAAAGATGTCCGTGGGCATCGTTAGGATGCTGAAGACGCCGAGAATCAGAATCAATAGCGCAAATACGACGAAGGTGTAAGGCCGCCGCAGCGCAAGCCGGACAATCCACATAAGGCAGGTACTCGCTCCCGAGCCGGGGTTGTTGTTAGCGGTATTGCACCTGACCGGCTTGCCTTCGACTCCTAAGACAAGAGAACTGGTCAGCGGGGATGCAGGCCTGGTCTCGACCGGCTCACCGGGGACCGGACGGCAAAGCCGCCCAGGCCCAACCCAACATACGGCTGAAACTACAATGGTAGACGAAGTTGCGGGCTACAGCGCAAGGGCGAACAAAAGCGGCTGTCGGCACAAGTTTTAAGACGCTCAAAACGGCCGGGAAGATGCAACTCCAGGGCTTGCGCATACCGCGATATAAGCCGCGCTGATTGATTTCAAGAAAACAAATGGATGGATCGAGGTCGGGGTGAAAACCCGGCCTCCCGCTCCCGGCGCACCAGACCCGGCCGGACGAGGCTACGAGGAGTAGTCGGCGTTGATGTGGACGTAGCCGGCGGTGAGGTCGGTGGTCCAGAAGAGGCAGGAGCCGGAGCCCTGGTGGAGCTGGATGGCGATCGAGAACGCGGGCTGCGCGATGTAGGCGTGGGCGGCGGACTCGTCGTAGCCGGGGGCGCGGCCGCCATTAAGGCAGATGGGCAGGTTGCCGAACCAGATGTCGATGCGTTCGGGGTCGATTTGCGCGCCGGAGTAGCCGATGGCGGCGATGAGGCGGCCCCAGTTGGGATCGGCGCCGGCCCAGGCGGTCTTGACCAGAGGCGAGTGGGCGATGGCTTTGGCAATCTTGAGAGCGTCGGCATCCGTCGCCGCTCCTTCGATGCGCAATTCGACAACATGGGTGACGCCTTCGCCGTCGGCGACGATCTGGCGCGCGAGCGAGGTGCAGACCTGGGTGAGGGCCGCGGCGAACTCCGCGTCGCCTGCGCCGATTTGGACGCCGCTGGCTCCGGAGGCCAGTAGCAGGACGGTGTCGTTGGTGGAGGTGTCGCCGTCCACGGAGATGCGGTTGAAGCTGACTTCGATGGCCTGGCGGAGGTAGGCGTCCAGAACGGCTGGCTCGACGGCGGCGTCGGTGAGCACGTAGACCAGCATGGTGGCGTGAGGAACGAGCTGCGGGTGAATCATGCCGGCGCCCTTGCAGAAGGCGGCGATGCGGACTTCTTTTTTGGTGCCGCCGGGGCTCTGGATTTCGAGGCGGGCGAAGGCGGTTTTTTCTACGGTGTCGGTGGTGAGGATGGCCTGGGCTGCCTGCTGGAAGCAGTCGAACTCCGCGCCCAGCGATGCGGCCAGGGCGGGGAGGGCGGCGATCAGCTTTTCGGCGGGCAGCGGGACGCCGATGATGCCGGTGGAGGAGGGGAACACCTCTTCCGGCTTGCAGGCGAAGAGCTGGGCGGCGGCGTTGCAGACGGTGCGGGCGGCATCCAGGCCGGCCTGGCCGGCGGCGCAGTTGGCGTTGCCGGCGTTGATGGCGGCTACGCGCACCTTGCCGCCGGTGGCGCGGAGGTTTTCCTTGTCGATGATGAGCGGCGCGGCCGTGACGCGGTTGGCGGTGAAGGCGGCTGCGGCGCTGGCCGGGGCGTCGGCCACGATGAGGGCAAAATCGGTGCGGCCGCTGGCTTTGAGTCCCGCCTTGCATGCGGCGAAACGGAAGCCGCGGGGAAGCAGGATGTTTGAGGCGCGGGTGATCCCGGTGGTGTCGGTCATGGGAGTTAACCCATTTAATCTAACAGGTGGGGTGGGATGACGGAGAGCCGGATGGATGGCGCGGAGACTGTGGAGCAGAGCGAGTTTCTTGAGTTGCGGCACGTGGATGTGGCGCGCGGGGAACGGGTGGTGCTGCACGATGTGAACCTGCGCGTGCGCGCCGGGGAGCACGTGGCGATCCTGGGCCCCAATGGATGCGGGAAGTCGACGCTCATCATGGCCATGACCTGCCAGGTTTATCCCATAGTGCGGCCGGGGATGGCCGTGCGAATTTTTGGCCACGAACGATGGGACCTGACCGAGTTGCGCAGGTATTTTGGGGTGGTGGCCGCTGGACCGGCGGGGGAACTGCCGGGAGAGCGGACGGCGGTGACGACCGGCCTCGATGCGGTGATTGCGGGGTTCTTCTCGGCTTCGACGCTATGGCCGAATCTGCACGTGACGGCCGAAATGCGGGAGCGGGCCGCGGAGGCGCTGGAGCGCATGGAGGCCACGCATCTGGCGGGGCGGCTGGTGGGCGAGATGTCGGCCGGGGAGAAGCGGCGCATCCTGATTGCGCGGGCGCTGGCGCACCGGCCACGGCAACTGCTGCTGGACGAGCCTTCGAATGCGCTGGACCTGGCCGCGCAACGGGAACTGCGCCAGACGCTGCGCAGGCTGGCGCGCGAGGGTACGGGGCTGGTGATGGTCACGCATCATCTGGGCGACATTCTGCCCGAGATCGAGCGGGTGATTCTGATGCGGGACGGGCGGATTGTGGGCGACGGGCCACGGGAGGAATTGCTGACGGAGGCCAGGCTGAGCGAGCTCTTCCATGCCCCGGTGCGCATCGGGCGCGATGAAGAGTGGCTGCATAGCTGGTGAGAGAAGCAGCGAATCAGCAAGTAGGCGGATAGAGATGCACTGGTGCTCAATTGGAGCAGTTTCCGGTTTGCCGGTCACTCGACCGGAACTCGAATGTCGGGCGCCCAAGAGCATGCCCTGAGCTTCGCGAGGTCTCTCTCTTGAGCCCCGGGAGCCTCCGACGCTTTTGCCGAACAGGCGTATGCTGTTGGTACAAACCCAGATGAAGCTCGTTCGATCTGACTCACCGGAAGTTGCGCGCTGCACCGATTCGGCAAATGTTCGGGCTAGCCGGTATTGGCCCGCATTTGCTTACGGCTTCCCTTTCGACCTGATAATCCTGTTCCTCTTCATCGTCTTGAGCCTTCTTGTTTCGGTGCGGTCGGCGGCCTGGCTCGGCATGTTCTTTTTCCTTACCTGGAATGCGCACGTGCTTTGGTTAACCAAGTCCTCCCGCCGCAACTGGTGCGCAGCGGTCTGTTCCGGGCGGGTGTACC
>DATFYK010000079.1:0-31763 GCA_035315085.1 Occallatibacter sp. | reverse complement strand
GAGAGATTCGAACTCCCGACCTAACGCTCCGGAGGCGTTCGCTCTATCCAGCTGAGCTACGGGCGCGCTCTTTCAGCATACCGCACTTCTGTTTTTCCCGGCGCGTTCAGCCGGCTAGGCCGCTCTCCGCCCATGGATCTCCGTTCTCTGCTCCCTATTCCCTCTTCCCTGCTCTTTGCACCCGCAGCTCCTCCATCACCGACTGGATCAGCGCCTTGGCGCCCTCCATGCCGCCCAGAACCGCCTGCAAATCCAGCGCCGGCTTGGCCGGGTTCCGGCTGGACGCGCAATAGACCCCGTGCTGACCCACCAGAATCAGCGAGTCCGTCAGCAGGTCCAGCGCCACCGCCAGCCTGCCCCGCTCCACGCCCATCATCTGCTCGTGCTGCTCCAGCTCCGCCCGCTTCTCGTCGAATACGCTCATATCCAAAGCCTAACCGAAAAGCCGCCGCCGGTTCTTCACTCCCCCAGCCGCCCGAAAAGCCCCCCTCACAGCTCCAGCTTGCGCATGTACTCCGCATCCAGCCGCAGCGCCTCCATAGTATCCATGTCGAACTCCTCCTGCTCGATGAAATAGTGCTTGAGCCCGGTAGCCGCGCGCAGAATCGCCCGGTAATCCACCACTCCCCGGCCCATCACCGTCGAGTGGAACTTCCCCATCGCCCCGCGCGCCATGTCCTTCACGTGCAGCAGCGGGAACCGTTCGGGCGTCTTGCTCAGATAATCCACCGGGTTGCGCCCGGCCGCGGCCACCCAGCGCCAGTCGTCCAGCGTGAGCGCCCCCGTCAGCGCCGGGTCGCGCCGCATCGGCCAGGGGCAAATCATGAAATCAAGTCCCAGCGCGCGGCCATATTCGATCAGCTCGTCCTGATGCGCCAGCAACAACGCCAGCGTGTGATGCGTGCTCGTGCAGCGCAGCCCCGCTTTATCCATCGCTTTGCGGAAATCCGCCGCCGTGCGGTCGTAGTAGCCCGCGGCCTCAACTTCCGTGTACCCCGCCTCCCTCACCTTGCGCAGCGTCCCGTCAAAGTCCTTGGGAAGCAGCTCTCTTACGCTGTAGAGTTGCAGCCCGATGGGCAAGCGAAGCGGAGCGGCGTTTAGACGGCCGGCGCTCGCGCAGGTCCCGGCCACAGCCGCGCCCAGCCGCACAAAATCCCGGCGCGTGATGGAATGCATTTTCATAAGCTCCTCCGCGTGAAGCGCTATTCTCGCTCTCCGCCCTTTCTCGTGTCCACAAGCGCTGGAAGCGGCAAGAAACCACACAGCTGTGTGGGGCTTCCGATTCGCAACGGGATTCCTCCCGGGCTCGCCGTCCGCATCCCGTCTAACCTATGCGTGGGAAAAATAGGTATATGTCGAGTTTGCGGCCAACATAGCTTTAGATTCTCTGTCCCATGCGTGCAATGCGCGGAACCGCGATCAAAGTCACCGCGAAGAGGAAAATGGACGCGGCAATGAATTCGAGGTGCCCGTGGCGCAGGTCTTCAAACACCAGCTTGGCCGCAACCAGCACCAGCGTGGCATAGCCAACTCGAGTCAGTTCCATCCGGCGCCAGTGTGCGCCGCTGAAGGCAAGTGCGAGAGCCGCCATGCAGATGGTCAACGTGCGGATAAAAGCAAGGTGATGGGCTCCGGGATTCAGGCTCAATGCAGTCAGCCACATCAGACCTTGCACCAACAGCGCTGCCGCGGCGCCGATCGCCACAGTTGCGGAGACAGTATGAAGAAGCTGCAGCTTCCATGGCTCTCCCTGGCCAGGCTTCCCGGCTGCATAGCAGAGAACCGCGCCAGCCGAGATCAGGCAAACGCTCCACGTTGGCGCTCCAGGGAGTGTCCCTGCAAGCGCGCGGAAGGCATAATTCAGCAGGCCGGATGCGACTGTGGCCGCCAGCAGATACACCAGGCCGTGGAACTCAAGAATCGATCGGCTCAACCGGACGCCCAGGAACGTAGCCGCAATCGCAGCCGCGCCCAAACATGCCGCCATCCACAACGGCGGCAGGCACAACAAGCAGCCTGTCAAAAAGAGCGCTGCGCTCCAGACGGCAAACACACGATAATTGCGCCGTTCCGGAGCGCGGTCGAAGAAAACAAAGACTCCCACATAACTTGCCGTGGACAAGGCAAGGCAGAAGGCCCCCAGTACAGTTGCGCCCCAGCGTGGCTCGAAATAAAGCAAACTGCAAGCCGCCAGCAGGAACGCGATCATGGTCTGGATCGTCTCGAAGACTGTGATCTTCCGCTGGAAAACCGTAGTCTTGAGCGCCACGCTCACCCCATAGATCAGAAACAGTATGAAGCCGGGCGCAAGCAATGCCGCCGTCCCGAGGCTCGGGTAATCCGCGCGCGTGCTTTCTGGGCTGGAGTAGATAAAGATCAGCGCCCATACGCTTAGGTCGGCAGCCGCCGCCACCAGGAATCGCACTCCCAGCTCGTGATCGCGTCCAGCCGCGTACTCCGAGAGAAGAACCATCAGCAGGAGTGCCGCTATGAAGGGAGTCACCTCGTGCGTCGCGATCGATAAAGCCAAAGCAACCACAGCCGCGGTCACATTGGCCACCCAGAAGATCGATGCGAGATCGCGCTTCCATGCCAGGGCAGAGGCCGCGCATACGAATGCGACCAGCACGCCCGCGGTCACCGCCGCCGGCAATACCTTGAAGCGCAGTGTAAGTTCCCACAGCATGGGAGCCAGGATCAAGGCGGAGGTGCAGGCATAAGTCATGCTTGCAAACCATGCCCCGGCAGGTGCCCGCGTCGCCCAAACCAGCCACAAAATCGCGTAGGCAATGGCGATCGCCGCTACGCCCAGTTTGGGAAGCGAGGTGGATTCCGCAACCGCGCGCAACAGATAGGCCCCGGCAATTCCGAGCATCGCCTTACCCACGACGGGAAACGCTCCGCCGGCCAGCGCAGAAGGGAGCCTCTCCCCGGCTTGCGCCGCGTGCAATGGAATCGGCTCCGGCGCGGCAACTGCTATCGGAGCTCCGGAAGGATGTTCCAGCGCCTCGACACGCCTCTCCAATGTCTCCAGGCGTTTGGCAAGCCGATTTAAGGCGTCGGGAAGATCATCCATGATTTCCACCCGATTTCAAAAAGGATGGGTGCGTTTAGTCCGCGGCTGCGGCTTCGGGCACACTCTTTTCAGGCCACGGAGGCAGCAGCTTCACCAGCACCCATAAGAAGACCAGCGGAAGGATAGTCAGCGCGACAGCCACTATCAGTCCTTCCTTTGTCACCAGGCCCATCTTGTAAGTCGTGTACCCGAGAAAACTCTTGCTGAACAACTGTCCGCCGATCACCACATTCCAGCGCATGGCGAAGATCCCTATAAGCGTCAGGCAGCCAGCCACGGAGTAAATCCGCTTGCGCGCCATCTCCGGCAGCTTGACCACCTGGGTGATGCCCAGCAAGACGATGGGCGTCAGCGTGCCCAGGCAGATCTGGATCACGATGTGCGGGATGTAGAGCTGGGTGTGGACCAGGAAGTTCAAACTGCGGAACGATTCGTCGGCCTCATAGATGCGGTGAATCAGGTCCAGCATCTCCAGACTGAAGTCGATGATGAAGGTGTAGAACAGGTACATCGCGATGGTGTCCACGCAGGATATGTCGATCTTTTGCTTGCGCAGCTTCGCGATTGCCATATAGAGCAGCATCACCGCCGCAATCCCCGACACCATCGCCGAAAAGATGAACACTACTGGCATCAGCGGCGACGACCACCAGGGATTGGCCTTGACGGAGCCGAAAATGAACCCGACGTATCCGTGCAACAGAAAGGCGGAAGGGATGCCGATGAGCGTCACAATCCATCCCACCCGCTCGTCGATCGCCAGCGAATGCTCGCTGATGTTGCTGGAGCCCAGCGTCATCAGCCGGTAAATCCAACGCGTCCATTTCCCCGCGGACTGGGACCACAGAACGATCTCGCGCCGGTAGTCGAGCCATATCTCGAACACCAGCACGGCCATCAGGTACCACATGTACACATACCCGAACATGGCCATGGCCGAGGTGCTGTGCGGAGTGAAGTACATCTCCGGCGAGCGGAATGGGTGGCCCAGGTGCAAAATCAGCGGCAGCGGCGCAACCAGCAGGAAGGCCAGGGCCGTCAGCAGCGCCAGCCGGTAAGTCGGCTTCACCGCCTCCACTCGGAAAATACGCTCCAGCGACGCCAGAATGAACGCGCCCGCCACCAGCCCCGTGATGAAAGGGTACAAAACGATCAACACGCTCCATTGCAGCGCGATTTCGTTTGGATAAATGAAGCCTTCCACACCGTTCATAACGTCTCACCCACTTAGCTGTTCACTGTCCACTGTTCTTACCGCACCGAGCCGTCCAGGTCGTTGTAGAAGACCTTTGCGCCGGTGGCCATGTGCGGCTTCAACACCTGCACGCTGTGGGTCTTCAGGAATTCGTGGATCGGGTCCTTGGGGTCTTTCAAATCGGCCAGTTGGCGCGCCCCGGTCGGACAGGCCTCGCAGCACGCGGTCGTGAGCCCCTTGGTAATCCGGTGGTAGCAGAGCGTGCATTTATCCACGACCTTCTTCACCGGATGAATGTAGCGGCAGCCATACGGGCAGGCCTGCACGCAATAGGCGCAGCCCAGGCAGTAAGTCTGGTCCACCAGCACGGCGCCATCCGGGCTGATGAAGGTCGCGCCTACCGGGCACACCTGGGTGCAGGGCGAATCCGCGCACTGGTTGCACATCTTGGGAGCGAAGAAATACTTCTCTCCGTCTTCCTGGGCCACCGGGAATCCTTCTTTGCCGCCGTCGGGCGAGATGACATGAGGGTTGGTCATATCCTCGTCCGACACGTTATACCGTTCCACCCAGGTGCGGAAGTATCCGTCCGGCACGTCGTTCTCCGTTTGGCAGGCCCGCACGCAGTTGCCGCAACCGATGCACTTGGGGATGTCGATCAGCATGCTCCACCAATGCTCGGTCATCTTGTAGTTAGGCGAGGCTTCCGGCGTTCCGGCAAGCACGTACTTCCATGCAACTGCCGCCGCCGGCAATAGAACGATCATTTGGCGCCGGGTTATCTTCATTTCGCGCCTCCTGCATCCATGCCAGGGCTGTGCGGCTTGTGGCAGGTCTCGCACGGAAGACCCGTCGAGTGCTCTTCCGGCACAACCTGCGGAAAGCCCTTGGGTTTGGCGGCGCTGGCCGTATGACATTGGGCGCAGATCACTGCCGTGTCCGGCTTCACCGGTGTCACCGTCGATGGATCGTCGGCATGTTTGGCCAGTGCCCCGTGACAGGCCTCGCAGTTCACGTTTGCATGCTTGCCCTTGGCCTTCACGTCCAGAACGTCCGTGTGACAGCTCTCGCAAGCCTGGTGGCCGGCAAATTTGATCGGATGCGCGGCAATTTCGCCGATGGCATTGCCGCGGTAATGCCCATACTGCCCAAAGCTTTTGGGGACCACGTCGTGGCGTACCACCAGAAACACCAGAAAGGCGAAGACGAAAAGTCCCGCAAACCGGAAAAGATGCCGCGCATCCTTGAAGACACTCATCGAGCCCTCTCCTTAACGCCACTGCCAGGAGGTTCCGCGAGGCTGTTCCATTTAAACTGGAAAACTCCTCATAATCCGGACTTTACGGGAGAGTATGGCGCGGCTGTATGTGAGTCAGATCACACGCAAACGTGACACAGATCGCTCGCCGGGCATAGGCATTCTCGCGAAACCATCGCCGCGCTGCACATCGCCGCGAAGGTTATAGCAAAACCAGGGATGATGTACCCCAAGCCAATGCAACACGGATGCGGTCTGGCAAGGGCATGCGAGTTGGAGAACCTCTCTAATTGGAGGGGGACAAACGGCCCACAAGCGTGAGATCGATCCCCACCTCTTTGGCCACTTTCATCATGAACATGCTCGGATCTTTCAGGCCCCATTGGACATAGGGAACCGTAAAGTGTGTCTTGGCCGCCAGATTCGCTCCCTCGATATGAATCTGCACGGGGACCGTCAGCTCATGCGGAGTGCCGTGGAGGGTGAAGATGCCGGCAACTTGAATGGTGGAATCGCCCGAGGCCGCGATGCTCCCTTCATAGCTCCTGGGCACGAAGGACACTTCGGCAAAGTGCGCCGCTTCCAGAACCTCCGTGGTCATCTTGCGGTCGCGGCTCCCGTTGCCGCTCGTGCCGCTGCCGGCCGCCACAACCACAAAGCCCGATATATTCGGCGCGCCGCGATCGAAGTCGATCGATCCGCTTTGTACATGAAACGTGCCATGGACGCCGTGGTCGGAGCCGCCCAGAGTGAAGGCGACTTGGCTTGAATCCGGGTTTATGTTGAAGGTTTGATGCTGGGCGAACGCAACGGGCGCAAGCAACAGCGTGAACGCGGGGAAGAGGTACTTGGCGAGAGTCTTCATTGCTTTCCTCCAGTGATCGTATTTTATTGGATTCGCCTCGATCTGCGACGGTTTCGGTCTTCACATCGACGTCGACCTCGCGGCTGGGGCATCTGCACGGCTGCTGTTGCTTGCCATCGTTGCTCTTTTCAGATATTGAAGGTTGCAGTGCGCCGGCTATTCCGCGAGTATAAAATACCCGCGGGACTCCATATTCCCAACCTCTCTTTCGGGGATCATCGACGTGCCCAGGCAAGCCATAGACGGCCTCGCGCCACAGATCGACGAGAGCAAGATGCGCGACGCGCAATTCGCCATGCATCTCTCCTTGGTCGTTGGCGTGGCCATGCTGCTAGGCAAGACGGCGGCTTATTTTATGACCCACTCGGCTGCCATCTTCTCCGATGCGGCCGAGTCGGTGATTCACGTGATCGCCGTGGGCTTTGCCGGTTTCAGCCTTCGGCTCAGCACGCGTCCCGCTTCCCATCACTTCCTCTACGGTTATGAACGCATCACCTTCTTCTCTGCCGGATTCGAGGGCGCCTTGATCGTCGTGGCCGCGATCGCGATTATCACGGAGTCGCTCCGCGATTGGATGGCCGGACTCCAACTGCAGCGTCTGGGATCGGGAGTCGTGCTGATCCTGGTGGCTGCAATCGTAAATGCGGGCCTCGGCTACTACCTCCTCCGCACCGGCCGCCGGACGAATTCCATCATCCTTGAGGCCAACGGCAAACACGTCCTGACCGACAGTTGGACCAGCTTCGGCGTCGTGGGGGGATTGGGACTGGTGCTGATGACGCACTGGAAGCCATTCGATCCCCTGGTGGCCATCGTTGTCGCTGCAAATATTCTCTGGTCGGGAGGCCGCCTGGTCTGGCATTCCGCGGCCGGGCTGCTGGACTATTCCGATCCCGAGACCGGCCGCAGAATTCGCGAGCGGCTGGATGCCATCTGCTCCGAACTGCACATTGAATATCACGGCGTGCGTTTCCGGACGACAGGGTACCGGCAGATCATCGAAGTGCACCTGCTGTTCCCGCGTCAGACATCGGTGAGCGAGGCCCATTCCCTGGCCACCGTTTTGGAAGAGCGCCTGCCCAGTGAACTGCATGTGCCCGCCGAGGTCATTACGCACCTGGAGTCGGCTGAAGACCACGCTTCAGTCCACCACCACCAGCACTACACGGGAAAACCGGATTAAGCCCTTTGCCGCTCTTCGGACCGGAGTGTAGCGCCGGTCTCCTGACTGGAGTGTAGCGCCGGTCTCCTGACCGGCTGTAGTGCGGGCGTCCACGCCCGCGCTTGTTCAGCAGCATTTACCAAATCACATGGTCTAAACACTAGAGGGTGACGAAACGCGGTTCGCAACATGCCTTGCAGAGTCTCGCCAAATCCGACTGCATCTCGCGGTCTTGTTTGAAGGACTCCAGCGTGGCATCCAGAATTGCGGCCGCCCCGGCATCCTCAGGCCGCTTCATGCTGTAGTGCATCCATTTCCCTTCGCGGCGCGCGCTCACAATCCCGGCATTGCGCAGATAGGCCAGATGCCTGGAAATCTTGGGCTGGCTTTGCTTCAGAACCTCAACGAAGTAGCAGACGCACACCTCCCGGCCGTCCATCAGGTTGAGCAGCCTGAGGCGCGTGGGGTCTGAAAGAGCGGCGAACAAACGAGCCTGGTCGACCGATTTGGAGTTTCGGCCCATGCCTCATAATATACGCCTTGACAAATGTGTCGAGAAAAGAATATATTCGCCTTGACGTATACGAAAGGAGGCGGAATGGAAACCGCCGCTCAGGTAAAAGAGGAAGTAAAGCAGAAATACGGCAGCGCTGCCCGCGCCATCGCGGGCGCAGGAAGCCTGGCCGCCTGTTGCGACCCGGCCCTTCGCTGTTGCGACCCGGTGACCACGAATCTCTACAGCGCCGATGAGAAGGGTTTGATTCCAGAGGGTGCCGTGCTGGCCTCGCTGGGATGCGGCAATCCCACCGCGCTGATCGAACTGAAGTCGGGCCAGGTTGTGCTCGATCTCGGTTCGGGCGGCGGCATCGACGTGCTGCTCTCCGCGGGCCGCGTCGGCCCCGCGGGCAAAGCTTATGGCCTGGACATGACCGACGAGATGCTGGCGCTGGCGCGCGAAAACCAGCGCCAGGCTGGAGTCGATAACGTGGAGTTCCTGAAGGGCGAGATGGAAAACATTCCTCTGCCGGACAACTCCGTCGATGTGGTCATCTCGAACTGCGTCATCAATCTCTCCGCGGACAAGGACCGCGTGCTGAAGGAAGCATTTCGCGTGCTCCGGCCCGGTGGCCGCTTCGCGGTCTCGGACGTTGTGGTGCGCGGCCAGGTCCCCGATGCCGTGCGGCAAAGCATGTTGCTTTGGGTCGGCTGCATTGCCGGGGCGCTGGAAGAGCAAGACTATCGCGCCAAGCTCCTCGGCGCCGGCTTTGTCGATGTCGATTTAGAGCCGACCCGAATCTACAACGTTGAAGATGCGCGCCAGTTTCTGGCTGAGGCCGGGATCGACGTGGACGGAATAGCCGCGCAGGTGGAAGGCAAGTTTAGGAGCGCCTTCATTCGCGCCACCAAACCGAATGCAGTTTAACGCGAGCCCGGTTGCCGCTCTCGGAACTTGTTGAAAAACTCTGGTTTTGTATCAGGGCACGACTTTAGTCGTGCCGTAAACGCTGCATAATCAATGCGGGCTTTAGCCCCTGAGGTCGAAACTCTCTGCTCAGGATTACTATTTCAACAAGTTCCCAGAGCGGCAGCAGCCCGGAAAGGCGAACCCTCTATGCCGAACCACTACAACGTCCTGTTTCTGTGCACCGGCAACTCCGCCCGCTCCATTATGGCGGAGTCCATCCTGAACCGTAAGGGGAAAGGTGTCTTCACCGCCTACAGCGCGGGCAGCCATCCCGCGGGGGCTGTAAGGCCGGAGGCTCTCAAGCAGATTGAGCTGGCGGGAATGCCAACTGCCGGACTGCGAAGCAAGTCCTGGGATGAGTTTGCCGCGCCCGGCGCCCCGCGGATGGATTTCGTCTTCACGGTTTGCGACAACGCCGCGAAAGAGGTCTGCCCTTACTGGCCCGGTCAACCGATGACCGCTCATTGGGGAATCCCCGATCCGGCAGCGGTCAAGGGCACGCCTGAGGAGATAGAGCGCGCCTTTCGCGACGCCTTCTCCATCCTCGACCGCCGCATCGGCCTGTTTCTTTGTTTGCCGCTTTCCACTTTGGAGCAACTCGCAATTCAGCGAGAACTCGACAACATCGGCCGGCAATAAAGCCCTCACTTCTTCGCCGCATCGTTGCGGATTTTAAGGCGAGGAATGCAGGCGTGAAGACTATGATTGAGAACTCTAACCCGGTTACGACACCAAAACGGCTCAATGTCTTTGAGCGATACCTGACGCTTTGGGTCGCACTATGCATGTGCGCTGGCCTCGCACTCGGCAAGTGGGCACCCTCTGCAGTACAGGCACTTCGGAGCCTGGAATTCGGAAAAGGTAGCCAGGTCAATGTCCCGATAGCCGTCCTGATCTGGCTGATGATCACACCCATGATGATGAAGGTGGACTTCAGTTCAATTTTGAATGTGCGCCAGCGCCCGCGGGGACTGCTTGTCACTCTGTTCGTGAACTGGCTGGTCAAGCCGTTTTCGATGGCGCTCATTGGCTGGGTGTTCTTTCGCCATGTTTTCAGTGCGTGGATCACACCAGCGGAGGCTGACCAATATATCGCAGGAGTAATTATTCTTGCTGCGGCCCCGTGTACCGCGATGGTCTTTGTATGGAGCTATCTCACTGACGGTGATCCGGCCTACACGCTGGTGCAAGTTTCCGTCAATGACTTGATCATGCTGTTCCTCTTTGCCCCGATTGTTCGATTCCTCGTGAGTGGCGCTTCATCCCTGAGTGTTCCTTTTATCGTCCTTGTGTACTCAGTGATTGCGTTCATTGTGATTCCGCTTGCTGTTGGAGTGGCTCTCCGTTTCTGGCTCACTCGCACCAAAGGCAAGAAATGGTTCGAGCAGGAGTTTCTTCCAAAGTTCAGTCCGGTCACAGTTGTCGCTCTCCTTGTGACGCTTGTTTTTATCTTTGCGTTCCAGTCGGAGAACATTACCGGCAAGTACGTGCATGTCGTGCTGATCGCAATCCCGATCCTGATCCAGGTGTACTTCAATTCGACCTTGACCTACGGGTTGATGAGGTTGCTCCGGGTCGAGCACTCTGTTGCCGCGCCCGGTGCGCTCATCGGCGCAAGTAACTTCTTCGAGCTTGCCGTTGCGACAGCAATCGCGCTTTTCGGTCCAGGATCGGGTGCGGCTCTAGCCACAGTGGTCGGAGTGTTGGTGGAAGTGCCGGTCATGTTGTCTGTGTGCAACGTGTGCAATCGCACTAAACACTGGTTTCCGGCAGCGGAACCCGTAACCTGCCGCAATTAGTTTGGAAAGAGGGGAATGCCATGGAATGCTATCAATGCCTGCAAGCAGGGATCACCCGTCAGGCTGCTGGCCTCTGCCATCACTGCTCCGCTGCACTCTGTGAAGAACACATCTGTACTGTGGAAGATCCGATTAGTCTCAGGCACGTCCTGACGCCCAGCGTGGTTCTCACCAAGAGAGCGCGGGTGCTTCTTTGTAGTATCTGTAAGGCGGCGCTAGAGCAGTTTCGTGCAGAAGAGGTTGTATTTGAAAACGCGGCGAGGTGATAACAACAGTTGTGAATCGCTTGCCGGATTCGTTGCCGCACAGTCAGCAGGCGCTTTGGCCGCAACTCTTCTATTCCGTTGGCTCAGGCCTTTGCTCAAAACGGATTCAACTGAAGTGCTTATGCCGCACGATCGGGAGTGATCACACCCGACAAGCCCACGCTATGGCTCAAAGGGTTTTGTTCAAAATGAAATGGGTTTGTCAAAGGCACAATTCCAGAAAAGTTCAGGAAGCAATACGGAGAAGTCCATCGATTCCGCCGCAGAAAATCTTTAATCAATCCCCTATCGTCAGTCGTCGCGGGCGTTGGCCAGATCGATTTCGGGTTGAATCTGAAGCCGGAGTAGCGCAGTCGGCCGCGTGGGCTAATACTCGTCCGATTCCCTGCGGTGCTTGCGGAAGACGTAGTGGCCGACGAGCCAGCCAACGGCGCTGCCTACGAGGACATCGGAGGGGAAATGCTGCTGGCCGAGAACCCGGGTAAGACTGACGGCGGTAGCCAGGCCGTAGGCGACGATCTTTGTCATGCGTCCGTGGTATTCAGAGGCGATGACGGTGGCCGAGGACCAGGCGATCATGCTGTGGGTAGAGGGGAAGGAGGAATCGAGGCCTACGCCGGACTGAAAGAATTTTCCCTTGGCGTTGTCCACGGTGGGCCGCTCGCGCATCGTGGCGGCCTTCAGCGCCTCATCCACGGCTAGGCTGTCGACCATGGCTTCGCCGGCCAGGATTCCGGTTTCCGTGGCGTGGTCGTCATCGTGGATGCGGCCCAGGCTGTAGATGATGACGGGGGCCGCGACAAAGCCGCCCAGCAGCCCGTTCGAGGCCTCCACGTTGCGGTTATTGAAGGAGGCGTTCTGCGAGACGACCGAGGACATCGCCTGGTGGTCCGCGCTGATGGCCAAGGTGGTGGCCAGGCCGAGAGGGACAAGGATGGCGAGGTCGTGTTCACGCACCCGAACGGGACTGGTCCAGATCGCGGCCTGGTCCTTGAGGATGTGGACTGGGGTGTTGCGCAGCGTCACGCGATCCTCGACCTTCGCCTGGGAAGGCTCTGAGGGCTGAGGCAAAGGGGCGTCCGGCAGGGCATCCGAGCTGCGCTCTGAAGACGGCTGCGGGTTTGGGCCGGAAGCGGTTTGCCCGCCTGCCCAAGGGCAGAAGGCAAGCAGCAGGGCCAAGGAGAGCGCGGCCAGCGAACTCCAGCGTCTCAAGCGCGCTAAGCCAGGGAGATGGAACACGATATCACCGGGCACGGACGACCTCATGATTCACATTCTATTCGCAGACGGCTCCCGTCGACGCCGCCCAGGTGGTGTTAGCAGGCCCTGGCTCGCCGGCTCCTTCAGGTAGATTTCGGAGTAGTCCAGGTAGTTCTGGGCTAATTCGAGGAGGAGGGCGCGGCTGTTGTCGTCCAGTTCGCGGCGGAGCTTGGCGGGAACGCCGGCCCAGAGGGTTTTTGGCGGGACGACGGTGTGCTCGGGGACTACGGCGCCGGCGGCGATGATGGAGCCTTCCCCGATGCGGCAGCCGTTCAGGACGACAGCGCCGATGCCGATCAGGACGGCGTCTGCAACCTCGCAGCCGTGGACCGTGGCGTTGTGGCCGATGGTGACCCAGTCGCCCACAACAACCGGATAAAGATGACGATGGCCGTGGAGGACGGCGCAGTCCTGGACGTTGGTGTTGGCGCCGAGGCGGATGGAGTTCACGTCGCCGCGCAGCACCGCGTTCATCCACACCGAAGAGCGCTCGCCGAGCGTCACGTCGCCGATGACCTGCGCGGAGAGATCGACGTAACAATTGGCTGGAATTTGGGGCAGCCGCCCCTGGTAGCCGCGGATCATCCTGTTGCAACCTCCTCTGGGGCCTGGCCGACCCCCTCAACTTAGAGTGTAAAAGAGTAGCCACGAGGGGCGCCGAAAGGGGAATTCGCGGGGTTTTGCACGAAGACGGCCACAAACCGGTGCCAAGCCCTTTTGGAACGGATCGCGAATCATTACCAATATCCGGGTATTTACAGTATCCTAAGAGAAGCCCCTTTGGCAGGTTTGGAGGTGGGACTTTTTGGCGGAGGTTCGCATTCAAGAAGGCGAGCCGCTGGAAAATGCGCTGCGCCGCTTCAAGCGGAAGGTTCAGCAGGAGGACATCATCAAGGAAGTCAAGCGTCACTCCTACTACCTGAAGCCCGGCGAAAAGAAACGCGTAAAGGCGGCTTTGGCGCGCAAGCGGAATCGCAAGAAGGCTCGTAAAGAGCAGGACTAGCTTTTAAACAAATCGTGACACGCGCCGCCCCCGGCGACTCCCGGTGAATGGGAGCCGCCAGGCAGCCCAGAGTAAGAGAGGGGCGGCCTGTCGCGATTCTTTCTTTCGGCTGAATCGTTCTGCACGCACGATGCGTGGTAGTGTGAATTTAGTCTTCCTGTTCTCCAGGCAGACTTGAACTTTCGCCGCAGAATTTGTTGCGGCCCGGGCCCTCGTTGCGGAAAGAAGCACGAAGACAGGGAAGCGGGACCGGCAAGTTTTCGGGGTCATGGCCGATTTCATCCTATTTCCCTTCTTTGGGGAAGCCGGCCATGGAGTTTACCGACAGAGTTTTGAAGTGCATCGATTGCGGCGCCGAGTTTGTATTTACTGCCGGCGAGCAGCTCTTCTTCCACGACAAGCAGTTCAAGAACGATCCCAAGCACTGCAAGCAGTGCAAGGCCAAGCGTGCCAGCGGAGCCTCCAGGGTGCGCCCGGAGACCCGGACCACCTGTTCGCAATGCGGGGCGGAGACGACGGTTCCCTTCAAGCCCACCCAGGGAAGACCGGTGCTGTGCCGCACCTGCTTCCAGCAGCGGAAGCCAGAGCAGGCGCCCGCTCCCGCGGCGGAGCCGATCCCCGAACCCAGTCCTGAGCCGGAGTCTATGCCAGAGCAGAACTGAGGAGCAGGTCTCCCTTGAATCCCGACGGGAATCCGGCCGCGCGGACCAGCGTGGCCAGTTGCGCCCAATGGCGCTGGCTGTGGAAGAGCGCATGGGCCGCTACCTTTCTGCGCGAGAAGGTCCGCGCCTGCGGCGGCAGCCAGTTGTAGTCCAGCGTCATCGTCTCATCCCAGTTCAGGGCCGGGTCGTCAAGCAGCGTGCGGAAGACCTGGACGGCCTTGACGTGCAGCTCAAAGAGGGCATCGAGAGAAAGGACGTGAACGTCTTCCCTGGTTAGTTGAGGCAGACCGGCGATGCGCTGGCCCCAGACCAGTTCGACGCCCCAAATATGGCCTGCGAACTCCAGCACGTTCGCGGTTCCGCCGATGTCACAGGGCAGTTCCAGCAGCGCGGGGTTGGCGTCCAGGTGTGCTTTCCAGAAGTTGGAGGATTCCTGGTTCCAGGCCAGGAGTTCTTCCAGCGTGATGGCAGGTGTCATGGTTTCCTCCTCAGGGCGCGATGGCCGATGTCGCGGCGATAGTACATTCCCTCAAAATGAATCTCAGCCATGGCCTGGTAGGCGCGGTCCAGGGCCTCTTCCAGCGAGGGCGCGGCGGCGGTGACGCCTAGCACGCGGCCTCCGCCAGTGACCAGTTGGTCGCCCAGGCGCGCGGAGCCGGAGTGGAAGATCTGGACTCCTGGAACGTGGGCGGCGGCGCCCAGGCCGGTGATGGGGAAGCCGGTCTTGTAGCTGCCGGGATAGCCGGAGGAGCTGGCGACGACGCAGGCCGAGGCGCCGGGGCTCCAGCGCAGGTCGGTCTCCGCCAGCCGTCCGTCAATGCAGGCTTCCAGTGCGTCCACCAGGTCGCTTTCCAGGCGCAGCAGGATGGCCTGGGTCTCGGGATCGCCGAAGCGGGCGTTGAACTCCAGCACCTCGGGCCCGCGCGCGGTCATCATCAGCCCGCAGTAGAGCACGCCCACGAAGGGCGTTTCCTCCTCGGCCATGCCACGGACGGTGGGCTCGGCGATGTGGTGCAGAATCCACTCCGTCATGCCGGACTCGATCATGGAATCGGTGGAGTAGACGCCCATGCCGCCTGTGTTGGGGCCGGTGTCGCCCTCCCCGATGCATTTGTGATCCTGGGCGGGAACCAGCGGGACCACGTGCTTGCCGTCGCTCAGGCAGAGGAAGCTGATCTCGTCGCCCTCCAGGAACTCCTCGATAACCACCTGCTGTTCCGCCGCGCCCAGCAGCGCGCCCGTGAACAGTCCCTGGGCGGCCTCGATGGCCGTCTGGCGCGATTCGCAGACGATCACCCCCTTGCCCGCGGCCAGCCCGTCGGCCTTGACCACGATAGGCGGGTGGAAGATGTGGATGGCTTTCTCAAGCTCGGCCGCGTGGGTGCAGACCACGTAGTTGGCGGTGGGAATGTTGTGCCGCTGCAGGAATCGCTTGGCGAAGCTCTTGCTGGTCTCCAGCATCGCCGCGGCCCGCGTAGGCCCAAAGACGCGCAGGCCGCGCTCCTGAAGCGCATCCACAATGCCCAGCGAGAGCGGCAGCTCCGGCCCCACGATGGTCAGCCCTGGCTGCTCGGCCTCGGCCACGCGAACCATCGCGTCCAGGTTCTTCAGGTCTACCGGAACGCAGCGCGCAATCTCGGCGATGCCGCCGTTGCCCGGCGCGCACACCACCTCCCTCACCCGCTCGCTCCGCTTCACTGCCCAGGCCAGCGCGTGCTCCCGGCCTCCCGAACCCAATATCAAGACTTTCATGGCTCGTTCCTGCTCTTTCTTGTCTTCCCAGAACCTGAAAGGTTATCTGAGCAAACCGGGATGGGGAAGTCAAACCGGGGCGGAGCCGGACGCAGCTTCGAAAGCTCCGCTAACCTTCCAGATGCGCGCGAAAGATGAGGATGCCGACGTAGCGATCCATCCACGCGGCCTTCTCCGGCGCAATCGTTCGCAACTCCTCCGTGACGTCGGGCTCGTCAACCGCCTCGATGCGCAAGCCGGCCGCCGCGATGGCGTTGGCGTAGTCCGAGACGCGCGGCATGGCGTGTTCCAGAAGCACATCTTCCTTCCACGGCGACGGATAACGATACGGCGCGGTCTTCTGGTAGGCGCAGCCGTGGCCCCACCCCTCCATCTCGTTCCTCAGAATCGCGAAACGGAAGGGATGCGGCACTGAAATCACCAGGTCTCCGCCGGGCGCCAGAAGATTGCGGAGTGTCTTGACTGCTTCCCTCAGGTTGGCCGCGTACATGAGCGCCTGAAAGCTGACGATCAGATCGAACTGCCGCGAGGCCACTGCCGGCAGCGCCACCAGGTCTTCAAAGCCGCCCATCGCAAAGGAGAGGTTCGAGCAGCCAGCGTGGCCCTTCCAGTTGCGGGCGAAGCCTTCACTGGGATCGACGCCGATCACGGATGCTGCGCCATGCTCGGCGAAGAACCGCGCCTTATCGCCCGTGCCGCAGCCTACGTCCAAAACGCGCTTGCCCTGAAATGCGCCGCATATTTTCAGTTGAGCCGGCCATTCGATGAGCTGATCGGCGGAGACCTGCCGGGAAGCCGCGTAGACCTGCGCCAACGAGTCCCAAAGCTGCGAGGCGTGAGATTCGGGGCGTTCGTCATGCATAAATTGAGTTTAGACCGGGCAACGGTTGGGAAGCCGTGGAGTTCCGCTCACCTATACTGAGGCGTGGCGCGCCGGCATACCCGGACGCAGGCCGGCAGGAGGGCCGAGCCATGGTTCAGACCCGGATCAAACCCTACTCTCAGGGAGCAGCCGAGAAGGCGAGGCGCCGGGAGCAGCAACGCGTCTTCCGGCGCAACCAGGTCTTCGGGATTCTGCTGGTGGCTGCGGCGATCCTGGTTTGGTGGCTCTTTCACACCAATCCCAAGTGGATCTTTCCGCCCGGCTGGTGGCGTCCATGAGCGCTGCGTACAGCAGCTCTTTGGATGAGAGCCTGTTTCCTCTCGCCGTCCTGCTGCTCGGCCCCACCGGCAGCGGCAAGACGGCGCTTGCGCTGGCGCTCGCGCAACGGTTTGGCGGCGAGATCGTCAGTTGCGACGCGGTGGCTGTCTATCGCGGCATGGACCTGGGCTCGGCCAAGCCAACTTTAGAAGAGCGGGCACGGCTGCCGCATCACCTCGTCGACGTGGCCGATCCCGATCAGCCTTTTACCGCGGGCGAATACAGCCGGCGCGCGCGCGCGGCCCTCCGGCAGATCGCCAGCCGCAATCGCCTGCCCATCGTGACCGGCGGAACCGGCCTCTACCTGCGCGCGCTCACTGACGGCCTCTTTGCCGGGCCGGGGAGGCAGCAGAAACTCCGTGCGCGCCTCGAAAGCAGCCGGGCAAAACATAAGGAAAACTGGCTGCACCTGCTGCTGGCGCGGCTGGACCCGCCCTCGGCCAGCCGCATCCATGCCAATGACACGCCCAAGCTGATTCGCGCGATTGAGGTCTGCCTGGCGGCGCGCAAGCCGCTCTCCGAAGTCCTGGGCGACAAGGTGTTGGCCCGCGACCCGCTCACTGGCTTCCGGCTGCTGCGCATCGGCCTCAACCCGCCGCGCCAGCAGCTTTACGAGCGCCTCAATCAACGCTGCGCCGCAATGTTCTCCGCCGGGCTCATCGAGGAGACGCGCGCCCTGCTCGCGCGCTATGGGCCGGTGAAGGCCCTCGACTCCCTCGGCTACCGTCAGGCGTTGGCCGTCCTCGCCGGCTCCATGACCGAACCCGAAGCGATAGCCGCCGCCCAGCAGGGCCATCGCAACTACGCCAAGCGCCAGTTGACCTGGTTCCGGCGCGAGCCGGAGGTGGTCTGGATCGAGGGCTTTGGCGACCAGCCGGAAACTTTGCGCAGGGCTATGGAGTTGGTTCAAGACAACCTGTAACAGCACGTTCCCAACTTCAGGCGCGCATTAGAGCGGAAGCGAAGCCGGGCCGGCGCGCATCCATTAGACTGAACGATGAAATCGGTGCGCTTTTCTCAGTTGCGCCCCGGAATGGTGCTTTTCGAGGAAAAAACCTTGGCAGAGACGATCTACGACGTCGCAATCATTGGCGGCGGGCCGGCCGGCTACACGGCGGCCATTCGCGGCGCGGAGTACGGCCTGAAGGTCGCGCTGATCGAGAAGTCCAACGCGCTGGGCGGAACCTGCCTGCACGTGGGTTGCATTCCCACCAAGGCTCTGCTCTTCAACGCCGAGATCTGGGACCACCTGAAGCATGCGGCGGAGTTCGGCATCGAGGGCATCGGAGCGCCCACTCTGAACTGGGCCGCGGTGCAGAAGCGCAAGAACGCCATCATCGCCAAGCACGTCAAGGGCCTGGATTTCCTTATGAAGAAACACAAGATCGCTGTCATCGCCGGCTCTGGCCGCCTGACCGGCCCGGCGCTGGACGGTGTGCATTCCATCGAGGTGACCACGGCGGGAGGCGGCGGCACGGCCGGCGAGACGAGCCAGGTGAAGGCAAAGAACGTGATCCTGGCCACGGGCTCCGAGGCCAAAATGCTGCCCGGCCTAGAGGCCGGTGACCGCATTCTGACCAACATCGAGATTCTGTCCATCGATCAGCCGCCCAAGTCGCTCATCGTCATCGGCGCGGGCGCGGTGGGCGTGGAGTTCGGCTCGCTCTTTCGCAGCTTCGGCACGGAGGTCACCATCGTCGAGTTTCTGCCGCGCATGGTTCCCGTCGAGGACGAGGAGATTTCAAGGGAGCTGACGCGCCTCTTCAAGAAACGCGGCATCGATGGCTACACCGGCGCCAAAGTCGAGAAAGTCGAAAAAACCGAAGCCGGCGTGAAGGTGAGCTATATCGATCAGAACGGAAACCCAAAAACGAAAGAGAGCGAGAAGCTCCTGATAGCCGTGGGCCGCTCGCCGCGGACGGACGGCGTTGGCGTGGAGAAGACGAAGATCGAACTGGACCGCGGCTTCATCAAGGTCAACGCCGCGCAGGAGACCGCCGAGCCGGGGGTTTTTGCCATCGGCGACATTGTGGCCGGGCTGCCGCAACTAGCCCACGTGGGCGCGATGAGCGGCATGGTGGCCGTAGCCAAAATCGCCGGGCGCGCATTCCGGCCGGTGCGCCGCGACCGCATTCCCGGCTGCACCTACACCGAGCCGCAAATCGGGTCGGTTGGCCTGACCGAGGCGCAGGCCAGGGAAAAGGGCTACCAAGTCAAGGTGGGCAAGTTCCCCTTCGCGGGCAACTCCAAGGCCACCATTCTTGGCAGCCACGACGGCTTTGTGAAGATCGTCTCCGACGCGAAGTACGGCGAGATTCTCGGCGTCCACATCATCGGTCCGCAGGCCACGGAACTGATCGCCGAGGCCGTCGCGGTGATGGAACTCGAAGGCACGGTGGAAGAGCTGATGTTCACCATCCACGCCCACCCCACTCTGGCCGAGTCGCTTCTGGATGCGTACGCCGCCGTCGAAGGCATGGCGATCAACGCGTAAACTGGTGCGTCAAGGCCAGCCTCGCTGTGCGGTGCCGGCCTCTCGTTGCCATTTTGCGTTTAGAGGAAATTCCTCGCTACAGTTCCGTTGACTGGCTGGTTACCAGCGCCTTGGCCTTGGCGATGAAATCGGCCAACGGCATGGAGCCCTGGTCGCCTTTGCCGCGTGTGCGGACGCTGACCGATCCAGCCGCTTCTTCCTTGTCGCCAAAAACGAGAATGTAGGGCATCTTCTGGTTGGCGAAGTCGCGAATCTTGCCGTTCATCTTTTCGTTGCGGTCGTCGATCTCTACCCTCAGGCCGGCAGCTTTGAGTTCGGCTTCCACCTTCTTCGCGTATCCATGGTGCCGCTCGCTGATGGGCACCAGGCCGGCCTGCACCGGCGCCAGCCACAGCGGGAAAGCCCCGGCGTAGTGCTCGATGAGCACGCCGAAGAAGCGCTCGACGGAGCCGAACAGGGCGCGGTGAACCATCACCGGCTGATGGCGCTCGCCGTCCTCGCCCACGTACTCCAGCTCGAAGCGGGCCGGCAGGTTGAAGTCGAACTGCACGGTGGACAACTGCCACAGGCGGCCCAGCACGTCCACAAGCTTGACATCGATCTTGGGTCCGTAGAAGGCGGCCTCGCCGGGGATGGTTTTGTAGGCAATTCCCTTGCGGTCGAGCGCGCGCTGCAAGGAGCTGAAGGCGAGGTCCCAGTTTTCGTCGGAGCCGGCGTAGTGGGCGCGGTCATTCGGGTCCCATGTGGACAGTTCGACCTGAAACTCGGCAAAGCCGAAGGTTTTCAGCACCGCCTCGGCAAAGTCGATGCAGGCGACCACTTCGTCCTCGATCTGGCCGGGAGTGCAGAAGATGTGAGCGTCGTCCTGCGTAAAGCCGCGCACGCGCAGCAGCCCGTGCATGGTGCCCGAGCGCTCATAGCGATACACGTTGCCTAACTCGGCCAGGCGCACGGGCAGGTCGCGATAACTCTTGGGCGAGTTTTTGTAAATGAGAATATGTCCGGGGCAGTTCATCGGCTTCAGCCGGTACTCCGCGTCATCCAGTTCCATGGGAGTGTACATGTTGCCCGCGTAAAAACCCTCATGGCCGCTGATCTTCCACAGCTCGCGGCGCATGACGTGGGGCGTAAAAACCAGCGAGTAGCCTCGCCGCAGGCATTCCTCGCGCATCCAGTCCTCCATCACTTTGCGAACGATGCCGCCCTTGGGATGCCAGAAGATAAGTCCCGCGCCGGCCAGTTCCTGAATGCTGAACAGGTCCAGTTGTTTGCCCAGCAGGCGATGGTCGCGTTTGGCCGCTTCTTCCAGGCGCGCAAAGTGGGCATCCAAATCCTTTTTCGAGAAGAACGCCGTGCCGTAGATGCGCTGCAACTGCGGATTCTTCTCGTCGCCCAGCCAGTAAGCGCCGGCCAGGCTGGTCACCTTCACTGCCTTGACGCGGCCGGTCGAGGGCACGTGCGGCCCGCGGCAAAAATCGACGAACTTGCCGTTCCGATAAAAACTGACCTCGTCGCCGGGCGCGGTGAACTTGGTCACGAAGTGGGTCTTCATGAAGTCGCCGTCGCGTTCAAATTCGGCGAGCGCCTGCTCGCGGGGCTCGAATTCGTGGACGAATTTTTCGTCGCGCGCCACGACCTCGGCCATTTTTGCCTCGATGGCTGCCAGGTCTTCGGGCGTGAAGGGTTTCTCGCGATAAAAATCGTAAAAGAAGCCGGCGTCCGTGGCCGGACCGTGGCCCAGCTTAGTCTCCGGAAAGAGCTCCAGCACGGCCGTGGCCAGCACGTGCGCGGCGGAGTGGCGCAGCACCTTGAGCGCCTCGGGGTCAGTCTCTTTAATCAGCTCCAGGCGCGTATCCGCGGCCAGCGGCGTCGCTAGGTCCACCAGGCGCGGCGCGGCGGCGTCTTCCGCTGCATACATGGACGCCTCCGAGGCGTGCTCATCATCGGCGGGGCCTTGCTTCACGGGAGCGCCGACCGGCGTCAGGCGCGCCGCCACGGCGGCCGCCCCCAGCCGCGGCGAGATGGAGTTGGCAATCTCCAGGGATGTCGTGCCGGCGGGCACTTCGCGAACGGCCCCGTCGGGCAGGTGTACGGCAATCATTTGCAAGCTCATCGTAGTTGGAGTCCTTCGATTTTTCGCCATGAAGAATCTGCGCAACTCATTAGAATAGTTGTCGCAGCCTCTTAAAGTCGAGCAAGTGAAGCCACATAATCGCGGAATGGTGCCATCCTGATTTTTGATGAGTCTTTCTCCCTCATGCGGAATCACTTTACATGCAGTGACAAGGAAGTGCGAGATGCGCTGGATTTCGTTGATTATCTGGATTGGAATTTGCTTTGCTGTGGCCGGAGTAAGCGGGCGCTGGACGGCGAGTGCGATCTCGGGCTGGTACCGCACGCTGGCCAGGCCATCGATCGCACCGCCGGATTGGCTCTTCGGCCCGGTCTGGACGCTGCTCTACGCGCTGATGGCCGTGGCCGCCTGGCGCGTGTGGCTGTCGGCCCCCTTACAACTCCGCAGTTGGGGTCTGATCCTCTTTCTCGCGCAGTTGGCGTTGAACTTTGCCTGGCCGCTCATTTTCTTTCGCTATCACGCCATCGGCGCAGCTTTGGCGGAAATCCTCGCGCTGTGGGTGGCCATCGGAGCCACCACTCTGGTCTTCCATCATGTGGAGCCCCTTGCGGCCTGGCTCATGGCGCCGTATTGGGCCTGGGTCAGTTTTGCCTCGGTGCTGAACGGCGCATTCTGGCGGCTCAACTGAGCCGGCGCCGGCTCTCGCGGGCTACTTCTCCGCCTTCTCCTCGTGGTACTCCATCTCCGTGTTGATGGCCCAGATGTTCTCCTTGGTCGTAACTCCGTTGACGATGTTTTCCACCGCGGTCATGGCGGTCAGCATGGAGTGGTCCTGGTTGTTGTATTTGTGCATGCCGTTGCGGCCTACGAGGAAGAGGTTCTCAATGCGGTCGGTGTAGTTGCGGATCACGTCGAAGCGGTCGTAGCTGCCGAAGTACGCCGGGTAGGTCTTGGGAACATGAACGACGTGGGAGTCTTCGACATCCTCCGCCTTGAGAATGCCGATCTTGGCCACTTCGCCAATGGCCAGCCTGGTCATCTCCTCATCGGAAAGTTTCCACAGCGGGTCGGCGTCGTTGCAAAAGTATTCCAGGCCGATCCAGACTTTGCCGGGATTGGCCACCAGCCAGGGGCTCCAGTTGTTGAAGATCTGGAGACGGCCGACGGCCACATCGGGCTCCTGAATATAGATCCAATTGTCTTTGAGCCCAGAGCCGTCCTTTTCCGTGACGGCAAGCCTGGACGCAAGCAGGCCGACAGTGATGAAGTCGCGATACATCAGGCCTTCGGCTACCTCGGCAACCTCTGCAGGGACAGGCGCGGAGAGGCCGCGCACAAGATCGCGGACCGGCATGGTGGAGAAGAAGTAGTCGCCGGCAAAGGCCGTGCGTTCACCGGCCCCATTGACGCCTTCGACGGAAACGACCCTGTTGCCCTCCACATAGATGCGGTCGATCTGGATGCCTAAGTGGATCTCGCCGCCCGCGCCACGGACAAGATCGGCTGCATGTTCCCAAAGCTGGCCGGGGCCAAGCTTGGGGTAGAGGAACTTCTCGATAAGTGAGGTTTCAGTCTTCTTTTGAGCGATGTCGCCCGAGTGTCTGGGGCCGAAGATCTTCTTGAGGAAGTGCGCCACCACGCCCTTGAGCGACAATCCCTTGATGCGCTGCGCGCCCCATTCGGCGCTGATCTTGTTGCACGGCACGCCCCAGACCTTCTCGGTATACGACTTGAAAAACGTCAGGTAAAGTTGTTTGCCAAAGCGGTTGACGATGAAATCCTCGAGCGAGTGCTCCTGGCGCTGAGGCAGCAGCGCCGAGCGCATGTAACTCACGCCGCAACGAAAGGTACGGACAATGCCCAGATTCCTGAAGGTTGCCGCGGTCAGGCTAATGGGATAGTCGAAGAAGCGGCGCAGGAAATAGATGCGGCTCTTACGCTGGCGGACCAGCATCACCAAGTCCTCAGTCTGCGGATCGTGCGCCTCGGTGGCCGCGGGAAGATCGCGCTGCTGGCCCTGATAGCGAAACTGGCCGTCCCCGCTTGTGCCGGCCTCAACCGGCATCAGCTCCAGCCACCAGCGCATGACGCGGTCTGACTTGGAAAAGAAGCGGTGGCCGCCGATGTCCATGCGATTGCCCTTGTAGCGGATGGTGCAAGAGATGCCGCCGATCCGCTGACTGGCCTCGATCAGGATGGGTTTGATGCCCGAGCGCCGCTGCAGTTCGATCGCGGCAGTCAGTCCGGCAGGGCCTGCTCCGATGATGATCGCTGTGCCTTGTTTCATGCGCTGAATTGATTCCTTGCTTTCTCGTCGCTGGCGTCGCAAACAGCGGCGGCTGCCGGCCGGCTGCCCAAAGCCGTCACATGGCGCCCTGTGGCGGCTCTTGACGCGGCATATCCTTGCCGCCTGACTGAGGCATATGATAGAAACTCCCCTTCAGGCTGCAGAGCAGATTATAGCGGAGTATGTAATATGCCGCCGCGATCCCGTCCCATGCGGTTATCTTCTTGCCTTCTTCGTAGGTGCGTCCATAGTAACTAATCGGCGTTTCGTAGATGGCGCACTTCAGCTTGGCCACCTTGGCGGTAACCTCGATTTCAAAACCAAACCCGTGCGAATGAATCTTCATCTGCCGGATAATATCGCCCCGGAAAGCCTTGTAACACGTTTCCACGTCGGTAAGGTTGATGTTGGTCGCAAGGTTCGATAAGAAAGTGAGAAGTTTATTGCCCAGGTAATGATTGAAGTACAAGACACGCGTGGCTTTCCTCACCAGAAAGCGGGAGCCGAAAACGACGTCCGCGTTCCCATTGAGAATCGGAGCGATCACTGCGGGGATCTCCTGGGGGTCGTATTCGAGATCGGCGTCCTGGACGATAACAACCTCGCCTCGCGTAAGGCGAAAGCCGGTCTTGAGCGCTTCTGTCTTCCCCCGGTTTCTCTCATGCCGCGCCACCTGAATCTCGCCGTGTTCCGATCTCAACCTCTCAAGAATCTCCGGTGTTTTATCGGTTGAGCAATCATCGACGATCACGATCTCAAGCAACTGCGGCAGCTCGAGCAGCTTGTCCACAATTGTGGCCAGCGTATTTTCCTCGTTGTAAACGGGAACGACTACGGATAAGCACCTCTCTTGCATAAGCTCTTCTCCGTTCACGCGGTTGGGGTAAGTACCGTTCAGAAAGCTATGCGCCTGCAGCCGCCTGAGCGATGAGTCGCTCCGCCACGGAAATGTTGCCGGCGCACATCTTCAACCCCGGGGCTCTGAAGTCGTTAACTGATGACCATACCATTGGCGGATTACTCTTGTCCAAGACAGCCTTCAAGAAGGAATTATATGCTTGGCCGCCTGGCGATCGGCCGGCTCAGCGCCCTCGTGTATGATCTTTGTGATCATCGATTTTGATCAATCGCTGGACTCTCAAATCGCTCCCCGGAGAGAAGTCAGCAAGAGGCTCAAGATGACAAGAGCGCGGCTCGATGGCCTGTATTTGCTGCTGCTGGGGAGCTTGGTGTTTCTCTTGCTGGGCGTCGCCATGGAGAACGCCGCTCCTGCCCCATTGGCCGATTTCAAAGCGCTTTACTATCCCGCGCGATGCCTTATTCAACATGCTGACCCGTACATGGAAGGTGAAGTACTGCGCATCTATCGGGCGGAGGGAGGAGACCGCCCATCGGATGCCGCGAAGATTCGCCAGATCGCGACGCAGAATGTATACCCGCCAACCGCATTTTCTTTCACGGTTCCCTTCGCGATGCTGCCCTGGGGGCCTGCGCACATGCTTTGGATAACGCTCACCCTTGGCAGCCTCATCTTTGCCTCGTTTCTGATTTGGAATCTCGGGGCAGATTACGCGCCAGTCCTCTCTGGCGCCCTGATCGGCTTCCTTCTCGCCAACAGCGAGCTGCTCGTTATTACAGGCAATGCCGCCGGAATTGTTATAAGCCTGTGCGCAGTGGCCGTGTGGTGCTTTCTTCGCCAGCGGTTTGTCCTCGCCGGCATCCTGTGTCTTGCGCTCAGTCTCGCTCTCAAGCCGCAGGATGCGGGACTGGTCTGGCTTTACTTCTTATTGGCCGGCGGAGTTTACCGCAAGCGCGCACTGCAGACCCTGCTTGCGTCGGTTGCCATCAGCCTGCCGGGCGTCTTGTGGGTCTGGCAGATAGCGCCACACTGGATGCGGGAACTGCACTTCAATATCCTGGCATTTTCAGCACCGGGCGGTATCAACGACCCTGGCCTCGCTTCAATAGGTGGCCACGGCCTCGATATGTTGATCAGCCTGCAAACGGCCGTCAGCTTCTTCCGCGACGACCCGCGCATCTACAATCCGGTCAGCTACCTTATATGCGGCTCGCTCCTGCTGCTGTGGGCCTTCGTCACTCTGCGATCCCGCCCCTCGCCAAAAAGAGCCTGGCTGGCGCTCGCGGCCATCGCCGCTCTTTCCCTGCTGCCCGTCTATCATCGGCAGGTTGACGCCAAGCTTATACTGCTCACGGTTCCCGCTTGCGCCATGCTGTGGGCCGAGGGCGGCTTAATCGGGCGGCTCGCGCTCCTGGTGAATACCGCTGGGTTCGTGTTGACCGGAGATATCCCGTGGGCCATCGTCCTTGGTCTCATCGGCAAGCTGCACCCGTCCCCGGCAGGGCTCTCCGGGCAGATACTGATAGCTGTGCAGGTCTTTCCAGCCCCGCTCATCCTGCTGCTCATGAGTGTCTTTTATCTGTGGATCTACGCGCGGCGCTGTTCCGCCGCCCACCCCCAGCCGTTGTAGAGCCATGCTGAGGGTCCAAAATCCAAGGGAGCCAAGTATGGATTTTCCATATTGTGCGAAACAATATTCATGGCTGCCTGGCAATCGGCCGGCGCCGTCTCCTCGCGTGCGATCATAGACTACGATCAACGGCTGGACCTTAAACCGCTCCCCGGAGAGAAAACAGAGAGAGGCTCAAGATGACAAGAGCGCGGCTTGATGGGCTGTATCTGTTCCTGCTGGGAAGCATCTTGTTTTTGTTGCTGAGCGCTGTCCTGCAAAATGACTCTCCGGCAGTTGATTTCAGAATCAGGTACTACCCCGCGCGATGCCTGCTTCAGCACGGTGACCCCTATAGGGAAGCCGAGGTCTTGCGCATCTACCGGGCAGAGGGGGCCGACCGCTCGGCAGATGGCGCCCAGGCTGCCCATATCGCCGCGCATTATATTTATTTGCCACCCGCATTTTCTTTTACCGTTCCCTTCGCCATGCTGCCCTGGGAGCCTGCCTACAGGCTGTGGATGGCGCTCACCGTCGCAAGCCTCATCTTCGCCTCGTTCCTGGCTTTCAATCTCGGGGCGGATGATGCGCCGGTCCTTTCCGGCGCGCTGACCGGCTTCCTCCTCGCCAACATCCAAGCAATTATTATTCTCGGCAATCCCGCCGGAATTGTAATAAGCCTGTGCGTGGTAGCCGTCTGGTGCTTTCTTCGGGAGCGGTTTGTCCCCGCCGGCATACTTTGCCTGGCTCTCAGCCTCGCGCTCAAGCCGCAGGATGCGGGCCTGGTCTGGCTCTACTTCTTCTTGGCCGGCGGGGTTTACCGCAAGCGCTCATTGCAGACCCTGCTCGCGGCGGTTGCCATCAGCCTGCCGTGCGTCCTGTGGGTCTGGCGCGTCGCGCCGCACTGGATAGAGGAATGGCGCTCCGATGCTTTGACGGCCTTGAATCTCGGAGGACTGGCAGATCCTGGACTCGCCCAAACGGGCTACCATGGCCCCTTCATCCTAGTGGATTTGCAAGCCGTCTTCAGCTTCTTCCGCGACGACCCGCGCATCTACAATTCGGCTGCCTATCTCGTCTGCGCCCCGCTCCTGCTCGTCTGGGCGTTTGTCACCCTGCGCTCCCGCCCCTCGCCCGCCAAAGCCCGCTTGGCGCTGGCGGCCATCGTGCCCCTCTCCTTACTGCCTGTCTATCATCATCTCTATGATGCCAAGCTCCTGCTGCTCACGGTTCCCGCCTGCGCCATGCTGTGGGCTCGGGGCGGCCTCGCCGGGCGGCTCGCGCTCCTGGTGAATGCCGCGGCCTTCGTGTTGACCGGAGACCTTCTGTGGTCGGTCTTCTATGCTTTCATCACCACCCTGCACCTG
Organism: Occallatibacter sp.; assembly: GCA_035315085.1. Lineage (GTDB taxonomy): Bacteria > Acidobacteriota > Terriglobia > Terriglobales > Acidobacteriaceae > Telmatobacter. The sequence goes on along the minus strand of DATFYK010000079.1, from coordinate 4,109 downwards.
CCCGCGGCAGGGCTATCGGAGCGGATGCTGATGGCCGCGCAGCTCTTTCCGGCTCCGCTCATCCTGCTGGTCATGACCATCTTCTATCTGTGGGTCTACGCGCGGCGCTGCTCCGCCACCCACCCCCAACCGCTGTAGAGCCATGCTGAGGCTCCCATTCTCATCGGTGATGCTCCAGCCGTCATCCTGTTTTCTGAAACAGGATGACCCTCCCCCACGCAAACACAAACGAGGGCTAGGATTGCTCCCAGCCCTCGTTTGTGTTTGCTAGATTCTGCCGGAATCCGGCCTTCGGGTTCAGAGCGGCTGCACGTCGGCAGCCTGCCAGCCCTTGGGCCCCTTCACCACGTTGAACTGCACGGCTTGACCTTCCTGCAAGCTCTTGAAACCACTGGAGTTGATCGCAGAATAGTGCACAAAGACATCTTCGCCGTTCTGGCGCGAGATAAAGCCGAAGCCCTTCGCGTCATTGAACCACTTCACGGTACCTTGTTCCATTTGATCGTATTTCCTGGATTGAATTGCGCTGGATGAATCGGAGCGACACTGGCAGAATCTTGCTGGTAGGGCGAGTGCTGCTCACGCCCGCTTCGGTCTAACGCTGAAAGCAGTGTAGCATCCCTTTTCATAAAATAGTGCTAAAAAATGTATCGTCTAGCTACATATCTCTCGCTTTCAACTTTGGAACTTGTTGAATTGGAAAGCCTTAACGTCGTACTCTTGTTGTGTTACCGTGGGAGGTTACCATGCTCCAGGATCAAGTCCCCGGCCTGCTTTCCCGCGCCACCGAGTTGCTTGAGGCGGAGTTCAGCTCTCTTCCGCCCTTTGAAACCGCCGTCGATCCAGGGGCGATGGCCCAGGTTTTGCAGGCGACGGCGCGCCGGCTGGGGGACAACTATCCCTATTTCCATCCTCTTTATGCCGGGCAGATGCTCAAGCCGCCGCATCCGGTGGCGCGGGCGGCCTACGCGCTGGCCATGAACCTCAATCCCAACAACCATGCGCGCGACGGCGGCCGGGCCAGCTCGGAGATGGAGATTGAGGCCGTCCAGGGCATCGCCGCGATCTTCGGCTGGACGGAGTTTCTGGGCCACCTGGCTTCGAGCGGAACGCTGGCCAACCTGGAGGCGCTATGGGTGGCCGGGCAGTTGGCGCCGGGGAGGCGGATTGTGGGGTCGGAGCAGGCGCACTACACCCATAAACGCATCTCCGCCGTGCTCAAGCTGGAGTACGCGAGCATCCCTGCGGACAGCAGCGGGCGCATGAGTCTGGACGCGCTGGAGACTGAGCTGCGCCGGGGCGATGTTGGCACGGTGGTTGTCACGCTGGGCACAACGGGCATCGGCGCAGTCGATCCGTTGCCTGAAATCCTGGCGCTCCGGCAAAAGTACGGCTTCCGGGTCCATGTGGACGCGGCCTACGGCGGCTACTTCCGGCTGATCCCTCTAGCCGAGCCCGCGCGGCGAGCCTTCGCGGCCATGGACCAGGCCGACTCCATCGTCGTTGATCCGCACAAGCACGGTTTGCAACCTTACGGCTGCGGCTGCGTGCTCTTCCGGGACCCGTCGTTGGGCCGCTTCTACAAGCACGATTCGCCCTATACCTACTTCACTTCAAAGCAGTTGCACCTGGGAGAGATCAGCCTGGAGTGCTCGCGGGCGGGAGCCGCGGCTGTGGCTTTGTGGGCCACGCAGCGGCTTTTGCCGCTCGTGCCGGGAGGCGAGTTTGCCCGTGGGCTGGCTCGCGGCCGCGCGGCGGCCCTGGAACTGGACCGGCGGTTGCGTCAGGATGACCGCTTCCTGCCGCTGGCCGCAGGCGCGCCGGAGCTGGATATTGTGGTGTGGAAGGTGAAGGCGGAAACCCCGCAGCGGGCCTCGGAGTTGGCGCAAAGCATCTTTGTTGCGTGCGCCACAAGGGATTTGCACTTGGCCCTTGTACAATTGCCGGTGGCCTGGTTCGAAGTCAAGGGGCTTCAGTGCGCGGACGGCGGCGCAGACGCAACCGGGTTTGTCACCTGCCTGCGTTCGGTGTTGATGAAGCCCGAGCACCAGGCGTGGCTGGACAGGATCTGGGAAAGACTGACTGCGGCGAGCGCGGAAGTCATGGGAGGGTAGGCGGATGGCAGAGACAGACGGGATTGGGCGCCAGGAAGAAAACGTTCTCATTCGGGCGGGAAGTTGCGCGGTGACCATCCTGCCCCACCTGGGCGGCAAGATCGCGTCGATTCGTGTTGGCGATCGCGAGTTGCTGCAAGCCCCGCTCGCCCCCTGCGGCCCGCGCACCCGGACCATGAGTTTCGATGCCGGGGACGCCAGCGGTTGGGACGAGTGCCTGCCTTCGGTAGCCGGTTGCACGGTGGAAACCGCGGCGGGCCAGGCCTCGGTTCCCGATCACGGCGACTTGTGGCGCGTAGAGTGGCAGCAGGTTGCAGCCAACGCAACTTCGGCAACCCTCCGCGGAAAGTGCTTTTCTCTGCCGCTCGGGCTGGAGCGGACGGTCGCGCTGACCGAGACAGCGGAAAAGGGCTGGCAACTGAACCTGGATTACACCCTGACCAACACCGGCGATTACCCGGCGCCATGGTCCTGGGCCGCGCATCCTTTATTTGTGGCCGGGGCGGGAGACCATATCGTGCTGCCGAACTCCATTCGCGAGCTGCTCCTGGAGGGTTCCGGCGGGGGCCGTCTGGGAAAGAACGGTGACAAGGTGCGCTGGCCCGTCGCCACGCTGGCCACCGGCAGCCAGACCGACCTGAGCTTGGCGCAATCGCCCGAGTCGGGCATCGGTGACAAGCTCTTTGCCGGACCGCTGTCCGCATCCCAGAACTGGTGTGCGCTGGAGCGGCCTCAAGCCGGCGTGCGCATCAAGGTCAGCTTCGATCCCGCGGCCACGCCCTACTTAGGGTTATGGATCTGTTACGGCGGTTGGCCGGACCGCCCCGGACCGAAGCAGGTCTGTGTCGCTCTGGAGCCGGCTACCGCGCCCGTGGATTCATTGGCGAAGACGGGATCGTGGTCCCGTGCGCTGTCTCCCGGCGAATCCTTTTCCTGGCCCATGATTGTTGAGTTTGAATCCATCTAGGGAGTGACCCGAAATGCACGATCCTGCCGTTTTCCGTTCCATGCACCTGGCCCGCTTTCAGGCCGAACCGGCGATCTTTGTCGCTCCCGGCCGCGTCAACCTGATCGGCGAGCATACCGATTATGCCGAGGGTTTTGTGATGCCCGCGGCTATCGACTTTGCCACTCTGGCAGGCATCTCGCCGCGCTCCGACGGCAAGATCGTCCTCTACTCTGAGAATTACAGCCAGGAGCGGGCCTTTGAGGCAGCGGCGCTGCCCGTCAAAGGTAGCCGCCACTGGACCGACTACCCGCTCGGGGTAGTTGCGATCCTGGCCGGGGAGGGCCATGCCATTCCCGGCTTCAGCCTGAGCCTGTGGGGCGACGTTCCGCTGGGTTCGGGGCTGTCGAGTTCCGCGGCCCTCGAGGTAGCCACGGCGCTGGCCGTGCTGTCGCTCATCGGCGCCAGCTATCCGGGGCCTGTGCTGGCCCGGCTCTGCCAGCGCGCGGAGAACGAGTTTGTGGGCGCCAATTGCGGCATCATGGACCAGTTCATCTCCGTCCACGGCAAAGAGAACCACGCCCTGCTGCTGGATTGCCGCGACCTGAGCTTCAAGCTGGCGCCGATTCCGGCCAACGTGGCGCTGGTGATCGCCAACACCATGGTCAAGCACTCCGTTGCCGGGGGCGATTATCCAACGCGCCGCCGCGAGTCCGAGGCTGCCTGCGCCGTCATTGCCAGCCACCGTCCCGGCGTGCCCTTTCTGCGCGATGCCACGCTGGAGGATCTGGAAAAGTGGGGCCACGAGATGGCGCCTAAATCGCTCCTGCGCGCCCGCCACGTGATCAGCGAAAACCTGCGCACCGTGGCGGCTGAAAAGGCCCTGGAAAAGGGCGATATGGCTGAACTGGGCCGGCTGATGGCCGAGGCGCACACCAGTTATAGCCGGGACTTCGAGGGCAGTTGCGTGGAGGCCGACGCCATGGTGGCCCTGGCCCAGGATTTGCCGGGGCTGATCGGCGCCCGGCTCACCGGCGGAGGCTTTGGCG
>DATFYK010000078.1:0-3271 GCA_035315085.1 Occallatibacter sp. | reverse complement strand
GGGGGCGGCGGCTTTAGCGGCGGCGGTTCCAGCGGCGGCTCACACGGTGGTGGCGGTTCCAGCGGCGGCGGCTCCAGCGGCGGCAGCTCCAGCGCCGGCAGTTCCAGCGCCGGCGGCTCCAGCGGCGGCGGCGGCCATCGCTAATAACGTACTCATGCCGGACCGCCCGCGGATTCACGTGGGATGAGGAAAACTCATAGCAACGGGTCACTGAGATTGGTCCAGAGGAGAGATCTATGAAGAACAGATTCGCATTTCCTGCTGCTTTTCTCGCAGTGCTTCTTTGCATGCCGCCGGCCGCGCAGGGACAAATCGATCAAACCCAGCCGGTCCCGGCTTTGCAGACGACGGCTGCCGCGTTGCCCCAGGGTCTCAATAGCAGCCAGACGGGCTCACCCTATCCCGCCGCCGCACCAGGAAGCCTGACCTTCGATGTTGTGGTCATCGATAAGTCCGGCGCGGCAGTCTCCGGCCTGCAACCGGCAGACTTCAAGCTGTTCGACAACAGCCAGCCGCAAAGCATCGTCTCGCTGCGGGCCGTTAACGGAATGAAGGTCAAAGCCGATCCCCCGGTCGAGGTTATCCTGCTGATCGATGCCGTCAATGCCCCTCCTCAGACCATAACCATGGAACGGCAATGGCTCGTGGAATTCTTCAAGGAGAACGGCGGGGAACTTGCCCTGCCCACCTCTTTCGTCATCCTCACCGACAAAGGCCTGAACTATCAGAATCGGCCAGCACGCGACGGCAAAGTGCTGCAAGCCTTCCTCGACGCCAACATCCCCGGCTTGCGGAATACCAGACCATCGGAGAAGCTGCAAGGCGCCGTGGAGCGCGAGCAGGCCTCGCTCAAAGCTCTTAATCTACTCGCCCTGCAGCTAAGCAAGAGGCCCGGCAGAAAGCTGCTCATCTGGCTGAGCTACGGCTGGAGCGTCATCTCCAATCCTGCATGGATCGGAGGAGAAAAGGACCGACAGGCTATCTACGGATCCATCACTTCGCTCTCAACGGCGTTGCGCAAGGCGCGCATCACGCTCTACTGCATTTCTCCCTTTGGAGGTTACGGCAGAGATGAGAATTACACGAAGTATCTCAAGGGTGTTGACGATCCCAATCATGCGGACATGGGCGACCTGCTTCTTCCGGTCATTGCCACGCAGACCGGCGGGCAGGTTCCCTATGAAGGCAACGATCTGGCCATCGTTATCGACCGCTGCATCAAGGATGCACGGAGTTTCTACGTGCTCACCTTCAATCCCCCTAAACCCGCTCATCCAGACGAATACCACGCACTTCAGGTCGAAATCGCCAAGCCGGGACTCAAGGCCCGCACGCGCACCGGCTACTATGCCGATCCGGTCGTTCCGGAGACGCAATCCCTCCCCACTGCTTCTCTCCAAACGGTGCAGGAAGTCAAGGAGTAGTCATTCCGAAGCTGGGATCGCAAGCAGCAAAAGGGCCACCCCGCGGGTGCGGGATGGCCTTTTTCACGCGTGGAGCCGAAGTTACCTGGCGGCGACGAGCGGCTTGGTGGTGAGCGAGCCGTCGGCGTAGCCTTTGGCGATCACGGCGATGGAGACGGGTTTGTAGTCGCCGGCATGGCCGGCCTGGCCGAATTGGGTCATGCGCGTGGCCACGACCTTCTGCATGGCCTCGCGGGCGGGCTTGAGGTAGTCGCGGGGATCGAACTTCTCCGGCTGGGTCCAGAGCACCTTGCGGATGGCGCCGGTCATGGCCAGGCGGTTGTCGGTGTCCACGTTGATCTTGCGCACGCCGTTGCGGATGCCGAGCTGGATCTCTTCGACCGGCACGCCCCAGGTTTCTTTCAGCTTGCCGCCGTACTTGTTGACGATGTCCTGCAGGTCCTTGGGCACCGAGGAGCTGCCGTGCATGACCAGGTGGGTGTGGGGCAGGCGCCGGTGAATCTCAATGAGGATGTCCATCTTGAGAACCGAGCCATCGGGCTTCTTGGAGAACTTGTATGCGCCGTGGCTGGTGCCGATGGCGATGGCCAGGGCGTCGACGCCGGTGCGTTCGGCGAACTCGACCGCCTGGTCGGGGTCGGTGACGTGCTCGAGGCCGGTCCCGCCGGCGCCGTGGCCGTCTTCAATGCCGCCCAGCACGCCGATCTCGCCCTCGACGGTGACGCCGCGCGGGTGGGCAAAATCTACCACTCGGCGAGTGACTGCGACGTTCTCTTCAAAGCTGGAGGGGGTCTTGCCGTCTTCCTTGAGGGAGCCGTCCATCATCACGCTGGTATAGCCCAGCTCGATGGCGCTCTTGCAGGTGTCAAAGCTGTTGCCGTGGTCCTGGTGCATGGCGATGGGAATCTCGGGATAGAGCTCGTTGGCCGCCAGGATGAGGTGAAAGAGGAAGCGGTCCTGGGCAAAGGCGCGCGCGCCGCGGCTGGCCTGGATGATGACCGGCGAATTGGTCTCCTTGGCCGCCGCCATGATGGCCTGGATCTGTTCCATATCGTTGACGTTGAATGCGCCGACGCCGTAACCGCCCTTGGCGGCCTCGTCGAGGAGTTGCCGCATGGAGACTAGAGGCATAGAGAATTCTCCTTCTGGGTTGGCTCCGGCCGCCAGTACGCTCGGGCCCGGAAGGGCGGGAAAACAGCCTCGCGGGCGGCAGGAACTGCAATCGTCCTTATCGTAGCAGAAGTTCGCAAGCGAAAAGTGTGTCACGGAACACATGGCCGCAGCGCGGGTTCCTCCCGATCAGATGGAATCCGTCCGGCGAGGGCGGGCTGGCGTGTGGAATAATCTGCGGATGACTTTTGTTGCCGCAACACCGCATGGCAGTTGGTTCCTGGTGGCCTGCGCTGCGGGAACAGTGCTGCTGCTGTTGATCCTGATCGCAAGGGTGCGGCTGCATCCCGCGCTGGCGCTGACGGTGGCCGCGCTGGGGCTGGGCGTGACCTCGGGCATGGCACTCAAGCAGGTTCCGCTTTCCTTCAGCGCAGGTGTCGGCAACTTGATGGGGCATATCGCCATAGTGCTGGGCCTGGGCGCGGTGTTGGGCCGCCTGCTGTCCGGCTCGGGCGGCGCGGCGGCGCTGGGCAGGACTTTGGTGGACGGATGCGGCAAGGCTGGTCTGCCCTGGGCGCTGCTGGGGTTGGGAATACTGGTGGGCATGCCGGTCTTCTTCGAGGTTGGACTGGTGCTGCTGATGCCGATTGTGGCTGAGGCCGCGCGGCGCACCGGACGGCCGCCGATCCTGGCCGGCATGCCTTTGCTTGCCGGGCTCTCGATCGCGCATGGCGCGC
>DATFYK010000077.1:0-5003 GCA_035315085.1 Occallatibacter sp. | reverse complement strand
TGCAGGTTTCGAGGTCTTCCTCTGTGTCTCTGTGACTCTGTGGTGAAAGAACTAAATTAGGACAGTACCAGGACTCGACACTAACCGCCGCTATAGGTCCTTGCCCCGACTTACGGCGTAACCGTCATCACCGTGGCGGGCGGGGCGGCGAAGGGAGAGCCGGCGATGGGAGCGAGCGCTCCGGTCTGCGTGTTGATGGTGAAAGCCAGGATGCCGCTGGAGCCGGAGGCGTAGAGATAGGGGCCGATGGGATCGATGGCGAGCGCGGCTCCGCGGATGGCGAAGGGAGAGTTCGCCAACGGAGTCAGCACGCCGGTGGTGGAATTGATGCTGTAGCCGGAAATGGTGCCGTCCCCCGCATTGGAGACGTAGAGGTAGCTGCTGACGGTGGCGAGCGAGAGGGGCTGGCTGCCGGCGGCGAAGGGCGAGCCCGGGACCGCGGTCAGAGCGCCGCTGGGCGTGGTGGAGATCGAGAAAGCCGCGACCTGGCCGGTGGAGGTGAGCGTGGTGTAGACGAAGCTGCCGCTGGCGTCCACCACGATCTGACCCGGCTGCGTGTTGCCCGTGGTCGCGGGGAAAGGCGAACCCTGGACGGCGGCAAGGCCTCCGCTGCTGTTGATGGTGAAGGCCAGGACTGAGCCGGGAGGATCATCGTCGGCGGCGAAGAGGAAACGGTTTTGGGGATCAACGGTCAGGTAGAGATTCGTTCCGGAAGGGAAGGGCGAGCCGGAGATGGGCTTGAGCGCGCCGGTGGAATCGGCTTGCAAGGCGTCAATCTTGCCTGCATCGGCGACGTAAACAACCGGCAGGGCGCTGTCGTTGGCCAGGCCTCCAGCAACGCTGAACGCGCCGAGCGCGAAGGGAGATCCTGGGACGGTCGTGAGCGTACCGGTGCCGGAACCGAGCGCCCAGGCATTCACTGCGGATCCAATTTCCGGTTGCGGGTTGGAAACATAGAGGTACTGATTGTCGAGCACGGTCATGCCCAGAGTCAGGGAAGGTCCGGAGACTGAGGTCGAAGAACCAAGGGCGCCGGTGGAAGTGATGGGGAAAACCGTGACTTGACCGTTCGTGCCCGCGGCGTAGAGGAACTGCGGGGCAACACAGAGTTGGCTCCCCGCGCCGCAGCCGCAACCGTTGGTGGCCGGGCAGACTATCGGGCCGCGGTTGGAGCCGCATCCGGCCAGCAGGGCGCCGAGGAGCAGGGAAATCGGAAGAGCGCGCTGAGCAGTTGTGGACATAAGCTCTCTCCTGCTCCTTGGATGCCGAGGAGCGGGCCGCGGAGGTCCGAGTCACCACGGCTCTGGGAGCTGTGGGGGCATGACCGCAGCGGGCGGAAGCCGCGGGTCAAACCCCCGCGTACCGCAGCGCCACCCAAGCCCATCCTAGCTCGGACCGTGCGTTGGAGCGACGCGGCTGGCACACTTCTCAAACTGTCACAACGACAGGTCTCTGTAGCTACGAAACCCGGCGTGACCCGGAAAGTCGCTGACTCATGGGTAACATACCACCGCCGGTGCGGCCTGGATCAGAAATTGCGCCGAGTGTGACGGTGATCACAAAGTCGAGCAGCGGGAATTGGGGAGGTCAAAAGCATTCAACCGCGAAGGACGCGAAGAAGAGCCGCGAAGCACGCGAAGAAAATCACTGGGGGCAGCGATCATAATGATCAACGTCAAAACCCCCACCCTAGCCGCAAAAGGCGCGGCTAGGATGGGGCACCCGGCACCCGGCGGCTAGGATGGGGAACCCGGCCGCGAAGACCAGGCGGAACGTTGCCAGATTTCCGTCTGCACTGTCCCGTAGAATGAGGTCATAGCAGTTTTCAGGGAGGTTCTTAATCTATGCCCGAGCTGCGGCAGAACTTCATGACCAAAGAATGGGTGGTGGTTGCCACCGATCGCGCCAAGCGTCCCGATGAAATGGTGGTGCGTCGTGCAGCCAAGCCGGCGGTTTCGTTCTCGCCCAATTGTCCGTTCTGCCCCGGCCACGAGAACCAGACCCCACCCGAGATCCTGCGGCTGCCCGACGGCGGCAACGGGTGGAAGGCGCGGGTGGTGCCGAACAAGTATCCGGCCCTGTCTCCGGAGAGCAAGCCCGACCGCACCATTCGCCGTTCGCTCCATTCGATGGGAGGTTTTGGAGTTCACGATATCGTCATCGAGACTCCGGATCACTCGCAGGAGACGGCGCTCATGCCCGATTCGCACGTCGCCGACATCCTGCGCATTTACAAGACGCGGTATGACGAGCTCAGCCTCGATCCGCGCATCGCGCAGGTGACCATCTTCAAGAACTACGGAGCCGATGCCGGCACCAGCCTGGAACATCCCCACTCGCAGCTGATCGCGACACCGGTGATCTCGTACCAGGTGCGCCAGCGCCTCCAGGAAGCCTTACGCCATTACGACGAATATGGCTGCTGCATCTTCTGCCAGATGATCGAGGAAGAACTGCAGAATCAGGTGCGGATCGTGCTGGCCAGTGAACACTTCGTGGCCGAGGAATTGTTTGCTTCACCCTCGCCCTTCTTTACCCACATCTATCCGCGCCGCCATATGGCCAGCTTCGGCGACATCAGCGCCAAGGAAATCGTTGACCTGGGACGAGTCTTGCGCACCGTGCTGGCGAAGCTGTACTACGGACTGGAAAACCCGGACTTCAATTTCACTATCCGCACCGCTCCCGCCGAGTTGGTTGGCGCGCGCTATTTCCACTGGTACATGAGCATCATCCCGCGGCTCGCGCGGACGGCCGGCTTCGAACTCGGCACCGGCATGTTCATCAACACGGTGATTCCCGAACAGGCAGCCGAGTTCCTGCGCAACGTGAAAGTGGAGACCGCCGTGGGCGTGAATTGATATCCACCACCGAGGGCACGGAGGAAGATTATCGGATCCTTGATTTTTGATTGTTGAATAAAAAGTCTCCGGGTTCGGGAGACTAGCCCACCTTAATTCTTTGCTACACAAATCTGGCAGCAGCAATGGAGAGGGTGCCCCACCCTTCGCGGCTTTCGAAGGGTGGCATTCGTGCAGCTGGCGGCAGGAGATTCCTTGAATCATGAAGTTGACCGGCAGGTCCGAAGATCAAGGGCTCCAAGGTGCCAGCAGCATCGTGCCCACCCTGCGAAAACCGCGCAGGGTAGGGCAACCTCAGTTTTAGCTGGGCCAGCCTCCAAGGGATCATAACAACGAGAATCAAAATCCCGAAAAAGTCAAAATCCCCACCCTAGCCGCAAAGAACGCGGCCAGGATGGGGCACCCGCACCCGAAAAGGTAAAACCTCTACAACCAGAAGTCGCTGTTGGGGGCGGGATCGGAGGGGGAACCGGCGCTGGCTGCGCGTCCCATGCGGGGTTCGACGCGATTGCGGCCCGTACTCTTGGCCAGGTAGAGAGCGGCGTCGGCGGCGTGCAGCAACTTCTCGGAGTCGGAGGAAGAATCGCCCGCGGCGATGCCGAAGCTCAAGGTGACGCTCACCCTGGCTTCTCCCGCGACCACGATGCTGCAGGCGGCGATGTGGTTGCGCACGCGCTCGGCCAGTTCCCAGGTTTCGGCCAGGCCGCAACCGGGAGCGACGATCAGGAACTCTTCGCCGCCGTAGCGTCCGACAGAGTCGTAAGGACGAACCACGGCGGCCATGGCGCTGGAAATGATGCGCAGGACAATGTCTCCGGCGGCGTGGCCGCGGGTGTCGTTGATGATCTTGAAGTTGTCCACGTCGGCCATGATCACGCCGACGGGAGCGCAATCGCGCTCGGCGCGCAACAGCTCGCGAGCCAGAATCTCGAGGATGGCTTTATGGTTCCAGAGTCCGGTCAGGCCGTCATGGGAGGCTTCGCGGCGGAGAGCGTCTTTCGCCAAGACGAGGCGGTTCTGGGTGACCAGCAGGCGGGCGCTGAAACACAGAAAGGAAAGGACGACGACCGCGGCGGCCAGTCCCAGTCGTTCGCGCGCGATGCGCAGCGACATGAACAGGACCAGCACGGGGTACAGCAGATAGAAGATTTCCGTGTAGATGCGTTTTTCGCGGCGGGGCGTTTCGAGAGCGCGGTCCACCGGTTCTGCCTGCTTCCAAGTGACGGTGATGAGCAGGGGAACGATGAGCAGGGCGCTCCACAGAAGATCGAACCAGGCGCCGGTGCTGAGCAGGCGTCCCGGCCCGTAGTAGAAGAGGGCATCGGCGCAACCGGAGATCGCAAGGAAGATTCCGATCCGTCCGAAGAGGGTGCGGGCGTCGCGCGAGTGGCTCATGAAGCCGCGCAGGACGAAGGCCAGGGCGACAAATCCGTAACCGAAAAAGTACGGCGCCCAAACCTCGTGAGGCAGTTCGCCGGGAGACTCCGCCTTGGGAAGATAAAAGAAATACAGGTAGGCTGCGACGCAGAACAGCACGGCCTGCACGAAGTCGAGAACGACCAGAGTGTCGAGGCGTCCAGCTTCGTGGTCCGGATCGAGCAGCAAGGCCATGGCCAGGGGAACGAACCAGAAGCAGAACAGCATGTTGTTGATCCAGGCCGCGGTGGGAGACGCGTAGAAATCGTTGTAGACGCCGAGGCTCTGAGCGATGAACCAGAGACCGTAGGCGGCAGCGGCCAGACGCCAGAAGGAGCGGGGCAGGCCTTCGGAGGCGTTGCCGGCCAGTACGATGGCGCAGAGGAGAACGCCGCCCAGCGCGAGCTGAATCAGGTCAGAGCAGAGAGGGCCGGGCGCCTTGGTGCCGAACCCAGCGACCACGGCGGCGTGCGCCAGCCAGAGGATTGCGGCCAGCGTCACGAGGATGCGCGTGCGTGGGAGGGCTTTCATCTTCTAGCTTATTCTGAGCAGCTTTTACTGATGTGGCGCAGGAAGGACCGAACTGGACTGCCCGGCGGCTCGACCCTCTGTCAAGAGTCCTGGCGCCGCAGGCCTGCGATACGACCACTCCAGTATCCCGCAACCAGCGGGCATGTGCACCTCTCCATGGTACCCGGAGCGGCAGTTACCTCCAATACAGGAAAT
>DATFYK010000076.1:0-16340 GCA_035315085.1 Occallatibacter sp. | reverse complement strand
CCAAATATGATCTCAACGGAGATGCTCACCGCAGGGTTCCTCGGGTTGTATTGTAGGTCCGGCCCGTTGGATTATTGGCGCTAAATCGCGACCCCATTCACCCCACACGAAAGTTGTCACTTGTAAATCAAATACTTCTCCCGCACCTTCCCGAACTTCTCCAGCCCCTCCTGCCAGTCTTGCGCAATCCGCCGCGGATCTTCACCCGCCACCAGCGCGTCATAGGCGCTCTGATTCACCAGCAGGTCCGCCGTGCGCTCGATCTTGAAATCCGCCGCATACAGCTTGTGCAGCGCCGCCGCCAGCTCCATGCCCAGTTCCGGAGCATCAAACCCGTTGCGATCCGTCAGGATGATGTTCACTCCGCCGCATTCCTGCCCGCTGTACGCGCTGGCTGACGGCGTGAAAGTCACCGGCACGAATCGCACCCCGGCGATCCCGCGTCCGTTCAAATAAGCCGCCAGTTCCCTGCTCCTGATCCACGGTGCGCCCACCAGCTCAAACGGAGTATCCGTTCCCCGCCCCACCGAAACATTTGTGCCTTCGATCAGCGCCACTCCCGGATACAGCGCCGCCTCGGTCACGCTACGCAAATTCGGCGACGGATTCACCCACGCGAGCCCCGTCGAATCAAACCAGTCTCCCCGCTCCCACCCACCCATCGGCACCACGGTCAGCTTGGCGTTGATGTTGCGCTCCGCGTTGAACATCTTCGCCAATTCGCCCATCGTCATTCCATGCCGCACCGGCACGGTCCAGTAATTCGTGAAACTGTCACGGCCCTCGTCCGCCACCGGACCCTGCACAAACGATCCCGTGATCGGATTCGGCCGGTCGAGCACAATCATTTCGATCCCGGCCTTTGCCGCGGCCTCCAGAAAATATCCCATCGTGGTCTCGTAGGTATAAAACCGCGCGCCCGCATCCTGAATGTCGTAGACGATCGCATCCAGATTCTTCAGCACTTCGTCCGGCGGACGCCGCGCCGCATCCGTCGCCCCATACACGCTGTACACGGTCACGCCCGTCGCCGCATCTTTGGAATTGTTGATGTCGGTCGTATCCAGCACGCCCGCCACGCCGTGCTCCGGACTGAAGATCGCATCCAACTCCACTCCCGGGGCCTGCGCCAGCACGTCAATCGTCCGCCGTCCCGTGGCGTCGAGTCCCGTCTGATTCGTCACCAGCCCGATGCGCCTCTTTATATCCGAGCTACTGACATCGACGCGCTTGACGTCTAACGACTGCCCCGCCGCCTTCAGCACATCAAACCCATGCTCCTCAAGCACATCAATCCCGTTCTTCACTGTCCCATTGCGTGCGCTCATGCGCCGCGCCGCGCTCTGCGCCTCGTTGTAGCCGGTCAGGCTCTTCCACCGTAGCGCTTCTTTCTCGCTCGGAGTCAAAGGCAGGGCCGCCGCCACCTCCGTCGCCACCTTCACCCGCAGCCCGATCGCGTTGCCCTTCCCGCGCGGATGCACTGCATTCGTCAGCAGGATGATGTATGTCTGGGTCGTCGGATCAATCCAGATCGAGGTTCCCGTAAATCCCGTATGCCCGAACGAGCCTACCGGCAGCAAGTCGCCGCGATTCGACGAAAACGGAGAGTCAATATCCCATCCAAACCCGCGCAGCACCGGCGCCGCCGGAGGCTGCTCCGGCGACGTCATCTTTTCCACCGCCATCGCCGACAGAATTCCGTCGCCCCCGTTCAGCAGCGCCTGCGCGAATTTCGCCAGATCGTCCGCCGTCGAAAACAATCCCGCATGCCCAGCCACGCCACCCATCCGCCGCGCCGTCGGATCATGCACCACTCCCCGCAGCATGTGCTCTTTCTCGTCGTACTCCGTAGGCGCAATCTTCGCCCGCCACCTCTCCGGAGGCACAAACCGCGTCCGCATCATTTTCAGCGGCACAAAAATATGCCGCTCCGTATATTCATCGAGCGTCTCGCCTGACACTCGCTCCACCAGCGCGCCCAGCACAATGAAATTGATGTCGCTGTAGGTGAACTGTGACCCGGGCGCCTCCGCCGGCGGCTCGGCAAACGCCATCTTGTAGCCCGTGTCTTTGCCCTCCCACGTCGTCTTCAGATCCAGGTCCGGCTCCAGGCCCGAATAGTGCGTCATCAGCTGCCGCACCGTGATGTCCTCTTTCCCGTTCTGCGCAAACTCCGGCAAATACTTCGCCACCGGATCATTCATCCTCACCTTGCCCTGCTCCACCAGCTGCATCACCGCGGTCGTGGTCGCAATCACCTTCGTCAGCGACGCCAGATCGAACACCGTATCGAGCGTCATCGCCTCCCGCCGCGGCTCCAGCGCGCGATTGCCGTAGGCCTTGCGATACACCACCTTCCCGTCGTGACCGACGATCAGCACCGCTCCCGGAATATTCTTGTCCGCAATCGCCTGCTCAATGATGGAATCAACCTCACCCAGCCGCACCGGCGCGGCACCGGCAGACAGAGCCAGAGGAACCCGCGTCGCCCTGCCCTCGGCAGGCATACCCGCAGCGGAACAAAGAACCGCACCCACCGCCAGAACAGCAACTACGCTCAAAGACGTACCCGAGACCAGCGAGCAGATTTTCGGCTTCATTGACCAGGAACCGTTCGTTTTGGAATTGGGACAGAAGATGCTCTGACTCTACACAACGAAACTCCACAACTCAACCGCCACAAGTAATCGCGCGTTGGTTGCCAGTTCACAACCATGTGGGGACAGCCGCCCCCGGCTGTCCGGTCGAGCGAAGCTCGACAGCGCAGTTCGTCCGACTGACGTTCGACTTGTCGTAACCTTCTTTACCCTCCCTCCCAACTCTGCTATAACCCGCACAGGATCACGATACTTCGCCAGAGCGCACGCCCTGAATCCAACCACCTCAGCCTCGCTGCTCCCGGCCTTCGAGAATCAGGACGAACTCTTCTCTTCCGCCTTCTCCATCCTGCGTCAAGCCATCACGGACCGCGCCTTCCCCGCTGCCTCAATCGCCGTGACGCACGCCGGCAAACTGATAGCCCTGAAAACCTTCGGACGTTTCAAGTATGAAGAAAATCCGGGTGCCCCGTCCTTGTCGCGCCGTTCTTTGGCGCGACAGGGCGGGGATTTTGATTCCGACGTGACGACTCTCACTCTCTTCGATCTCGCTTCCCTGACCAAAGTAGTCGCCACCACAACCATGGCGATGATCCTCTACGAACGCGGCCTGCTTGAACTCGACGCCCCCGTCGCCGGCCTCGTTCCCGAATTCCTAGCCAGTTCCGCGGGCCCGCCTGACCCGCGCCGCCGCAACGTTACCTTTCGCATGCTCCTCGCCCACTCCTCCGGCCTTCCGGCCTACGAAAAGTTATTCCTCAACGCCCACACCCGTGACGAACTTCTTCGCGCCGCCTTCACCACGCCGCTCTCCGCCGATCCCGGCTCTCGCGCCCAATACAGCGACATCGGATTCATCATTCTCGGCGCCGCCCTAGAACGGTTGGCCGAAGATCCGCTCGACCGCTTCTGCCAGCGCGAAATCTTTGGCCCCTTGGCCATGATCCACACCACGTTCAATCCGCCCGCCGAGATGCGCAGCCAAATCCCTCCTACGGCAGATGAGCGAAAAGAGGTCCGTGTGGGGCCGGGTCGGAGCCTGTCCCGAGCGCAGGCGAGGGGACCCGGCCAGGCCGCGCGAAGCACGGCTGTTCCCGGCGGGCCGCAACCGCCGGGCGCCAGCCCCGCACATCCCCGCAGCACTTTCCGCAACCGCATCATCCAGGGCGAAGTTCAGGACGAAAACGCCTTCGTTCTCGGCGGCGTCGCCGGACACGCCGGCCTGTTCTCCACCGCCGAAGACCTCGCCCGCTTCGCCCACACCATGCTTCAATGTGGCCCAGGCACTCCTGAATGTGGCGCGGGCACTCCCTTCGACTCGCTGCGCTCGCTCAGGGCAGGCTCTGCCCGCGAAATGCCCGCAGCGCCGGCATCGTCAAGCGCAAGCCCGAAGACCGCTCCCGGCATCTTCAACCCCATCCTCCGCCCCGAAACCGTCGCGCTCTTCACCCGCCGCGAATCCGCGCCCGCTGGTACTTCTCGCGCCCTCGGCTGGGACACGCCTTCCTCCCCTTCGCAGTCGGGAAAATATTTCAGCCCATCCTCCTTCGGCCATCTTGGTTACACTGGAACTTCGTTATGGATCGACCCCGTGCGCCGGCTTTCGATCACTCTTTTGACCAATCGCACCTGGCCCGATTGCGCCAACCAGGCCATCAAGCAGGTCCGCCCGCAATTTCACGACGCCGTAATGGAAGCTCTGCTCGACTCTGCCTAGGACTGGTTTCACAGACAGGTTCCGGGCAGGCAACAACTATGTGGGGACAGCCGCCCCCGGCTGTCCGGTCGAGCGAAGCTCGACAGCGCAGTCCGTCCGAGCCACCAAGCTGAGACATTGCTGAAACTTGTTCTGGCTGGGGCTTTAGCCTCCGAGGTACTAAAATGATCTGCTCTTCACCACCGCTCGAAAGGCCCAATACTTGACCCGCACTCGCAAGACCAAATCCGACCTCCGACGCTTGTCCACTGAACAGATCCTCCCTGCCGCCCGCCATCTCGATCGCATGTCCCCGCTCGAGATCGTCCGCCTCATCAACCGCGAAGACGCCACCGTCGCCGCCGCCGTGCGCCGTTCACTGCCGCAGATTGCGCGCGCCATTGATGTCGTCGCCGAAGGTCTCCGCCACGGCGGACGTCTCATCTACGTCGGGGCTGGAACCAGCGGCCGCATCGGCGCTCTCGACGCCTCCGAAATTCCTCCCACTTTCAACACCGATCCCCGCACCGTGCAATTCATCATGGCCGGAGGCCCGAAGGCCCTCGCCGCTTCCACCGAAGCCAGCGAAGACGACTCCGCCCCCGCGATCGCCGAAATGAAAAAGCGCAAGCCCGGCCGTCACGATATCGTTCTCGGCATCGCCTCCAGCGGACGCACACCATTCACCATCGCCGCCGTTAAGTATGCCCGCCGCCGCCGCGCCTGCACCATCGCCCTGACCTGCAATCGCAACTCGCCGCTCGAGCGCGCCGCTGATTTCGCCATCGTCACCGAAGTCGGCCCCGAGGTTCTCGCCGGATCATCGCGCATGAAAGCCGGCACCGCCCACAAGATGGTCCTCAACATGATTTCCACCGGAGTCATGTGCCGTCTCGGCTACGTTTACGGCAACCTCATGGTCAACGTGTGGACCAAGAACGAAAAACTCGCCGAGCGCGCCGTCCGCATCGTCGAGCAAGCCACCGAAACCACTCACGAAACCGCCCGCCGCGCTCTCCAAGCCAGCGGCAACCGAACTCCGGTCGCGGTCGTGATGCTGGCCGCCGGCGTCACCCGCGCCCAGGCCGCCGCCGCCCTGAAGAAATCCATGGGCCATGTCCGCGAAGCCATCGCGATAGCGAAGAACTAGTAGGCAAGAAACAAAGCGGTGCCCCATTTCTCGTATGGGTGCGGGTGCCCCATCCTAAGGTCGCGCTTTTTGCGACGTTAGGGTGGGGACTTTCCTCCGCGTCCTCCGTGTCCTCTGTGGTCAAGGCGAGGCTGCCCACCCTTCGCGGTTTTCGCGAAGGTTGAGACTTCCGGAGTCGATGCGAAGGGTAGGATTTTCCTCCGTGTCCCTCTGTGACCCCTGTGGTTAAAGTCCTCCCGTCCCGCTGTTCCCTCTCAATCAACCAATCCCGCCATCTTCCCCGATACAATACCCGTGTAAAGGTACTCATCCATGGACAAGTTCGTCATCCGCGGCGGAGAGCCGCTGCTCGGCACCGTCCGCGTCAGCGGCGCCAAAAACGCTGCCCTTCCCTGCATGGCCGCAGCCCTGCTCACCGATCAACCCGTCATCCTCGAAAACATTCCTCAAGTCCGCGACATTCAGACCACGCGCAATCTGCTGGCCGCCATGGGCGCCGAAGTCGAACTCGGCTACGGACGCGCCCAACACCGCACCACCATCCACTGCGCCAACCTTGCTGCCCCGGAAGCTTCTTACGAACTGGTCAAGACCATGCGCGCCTCCACGCTCGTGCTCGGACCGCTGGTCGCCCGCTGCGGCCGCGCCCGCGTCTCTCTTCCCGGAGGATGCGCCATCGGCGCTCGTCCCATTGATCTGCACATCAAAGGACTCGAGCAGCTCGGGGTCCGGATCACGCAGGAACACGGCTACATCGAAGCCCGCGCCGAGCGCCTCCAAGGCGCCGAGATCGTGTTCGACAGAATCACCGTCACTGGCACCGAAGACCTGCTGATGGCCGCCACTCTCGCGGAAGGTGAAACCATTCTCCAGAACAGCGCCCGCGAGCCTGAAGTCGCCGACCTCGCCGCCTTGCTCAACCAGATGGGAGCCCGCATCGAAGGCGCCGGCACGCCCACCATTCGCGTCAAAGGAGTCGGCCATCTGAAGGGCGCCAAGCACCGCATCATTCCCGACCGCATTGAGGCGGGCACTTTCGTCCTCGCCGCCGCCATGACCGGAGGCGATCTCAACGTCGCCGCCTGCGATCCCTCGCATCTTGGAGCGCTTCTCGGCAAGCTTCACGAAGTCGGAGTCAAGACGAAATCCTCTCCCGACTCGGTCCGCGTCATGGGAGACAATCCTTTCACCGCTGCCGACATGAGCACCGAAGAATATCCCGGCTTCCCCACCGACTGTCAGGCACAGTTCATGGCGCTGGCCACGCAAGCCGAGGGCACGTCGGTCATTACGGAGAACATTTTCGAAAACCGCTTCATGCACGCCCTGGAATTGGTGCGCATGGGCGCCAACATCAAGATTGAAGGACGCCGCGCCGTGGTTCGCGGCAAGACTCCGCTCAGCGCCGCTGCCGTGCTGGCCAGCGATCTGCGCGCCTCGGCGTCGCTCGTGCTCGCCGCTCTGGTCGCCGACGGCGAAACCATCATTGACCGCGTCTACCACATTGACCGCGGTTACGAGCACATCGAAGAAAAGTTAAAGGGAGTCGGCGCGCAAATCCGCCGCATCGGCGAAATCCTCCCCCGCAAAGCCGCCGCGGTGAAGTGATTGTGTAGCCCCGGACGCATTCGTCCGGGGCCGGGTGCCCCATCCTAACCTCGCGCTCTTTGCGAGGTTAGGGTGGGGATTTTGACTTCTATTTCCAGCGATCCCTCTGACAAATCGACTTTGGGAAGGGCACGGCTTCAGCCATGCCGCCCAAGCCCACAAAAGACCCCGGGCTTTAGCCCCTGAGGGTCGTGGACATCTTGCCCTCATGTCAATTTATGAGATGTCCATTATCCCTGTCTTCCATCTCATAGCTTGCGATCGGGCCAATTAAGCCGTTCAACACTACTCTGGCGACTAGCCAAGCGGGACACCACCCGAACGCAAACGTAAAACGTGATCAACGAGTCGGCCGCCAGTAGCCATTCCCAACTCTTTCCGAGCGGAGTGAGAAGCGATACGACCCAGCCAAGGAATGCCACTGCGGCCACAAACTCGATGATTCTCCGAACGACTCGGTTCGACATAAAAGTCAGCACATAAGTTTGCGTACATGTGCGACGCTTGCGCCGGAGTCCCGATGGTAACGACTCTCACTGGCTCAGCTTGATCGCCAGTTGCCGCTCCGGCTGCGTCATTTCCCCCCACAGCTTCTGCAGGTCCGCATTCAGCGCCTGATTCGTCGGATCCTTTCGCAGTGCCAGCGCAAACCAGCGATACGCCGTCGGGAGATCGCGCGGCGTGCACAAGCCCGCCGAGTACAGCGCTCCCATCTCAATCATCGCCTTGGCATTGGCCTGGTCCGCGGCCGGTTTCAAGATGCGCAGCCCGCGGTCGCAGTCCTGCCGTACGCCTTTTCCGTAGATATACTTCTGCGCCAGGGCCACGGAATCGGCGGACTGGGCCGACACGGCCGCACTCGGTTTCATCACCGGCGCAGGCTTGGGCTTCATCGTTGCCGCTGGCGCCGTCGTGGGAGCACTCGCGCCCGAGGCTTTGCTCGCTCTCGGCTGAGCTGCCGCCGGACCAGCGCCACCACCCCCGCTCGCGTCCGCGGGAGCAGCCGGAGCTGAACCTACTGGAACTGGAGTTGAACCTGCCAATGCTGGACCTGCGGAACTTGGAGTTACCGAGGACGGACTCGCCCCCGCCCCATCGGTCGCGCCCGGTGCCGAGCCCGATGCCGAGCCCGATGATGCGCCACCTGCTGGCTGCGCCGCACTCGCTGCCGGGGACGCGGCCGGCGAAGACGGAGCCGGAGAACTTGTATCCGCCGCGCCAGAATTCTGCGAAGCCGCCGATGGTTTATTCGCACCTGATCCCAGAAACGGCAGAGGCTGCCCCTTCCACCGCAAATATCCCAATCCTGCCGCCAGCACCAGCACGATCAGCATCAAAACGAATTTCCAGCCTCCGCCGCGTTTTTTCTCTTCCTCATCATCTTCCAGCAAGTAATCGAGACTGCTGGAACTCGGCGCCGTATGCGGATCGATGCTCAGCGGATTTGTCCGCCGGGGCGCGGGCGCCGGCTGATTCAATCCCAGGAACGACGGCCCGCTGATGATGGGAGCTTCCTCCACAGGTCGCGGCGTCGGCGGCGCGGAGGGTGCTGGTGCTGTGGGGACCGCCGGTGGCGCGGGAGGTGCAGAAACCGCGACGCCGGCTACCTTCCCGGCCGCAGTAGCCGCAGGTGGCGCGGCGCTGGCCACTTTCCCCGCCGCAGGCACCGCAGCCGGAGTCGAGCCTGCTCCCGTCCCCGCCACCGATGCTACGCCCGGGGGCTTTGCCGGCGGAACGGCCTGCGCCGGCGATGGCGCTTGCAACAGCGACATGCCGCACATGCCACAAAAGCGGTTGGTCGTCGGATTCTCATTGCCGCAGCGTGAGCAGCGCACCGACCCTCCTGATCCTTAATCTCTACACCCATAGCTTACGATATTTTGAATGTTGCATGGAACCAACTCGGACGTAGGGCAGTGGCTAGTTTGATCCAAGCCGGCAGATCTTCTTCGCGTCCTCGGCGGCTTTTCTCTGCACTGGGTGCCCCATCCTATCCGCGTTCTTTGCGGATAGAGCCCGCCCTGAGCGACCCCGAGCACAGCGAGGGGCAGTCGAAGGGGTGGGGGGTCTGATCTTTTGTTTCCCAGTGAGCCATCTGATAAACGGGTTTTTGGCGGGCACGGCTTCACAGGCTGCAGAAAAAGTCGCGAATGCGTGCGCCACTGTGGAAGAGCGGCGCTTCAGCGCCGCGTAAGCGGTTTGAAAAATGCGGGCTTTAGCCCCTGAGGGACGCCGGCGTTTCACTGGAGTTACACGACGGGGAGATCCTTCTAGCTCCGATGAGATAGTCTGTACTTTGCAAGTCATCCCGGAGGTTCGCAATGACGCTTCGACTGGCGGCATCTCTTCTTGTTCTTATCAGCTGCGCGTCCCTGGCCGCGCCTCAGGAAGCGGCTCCGGAGCGGGTCCGGGTTTCCGACGACGTCATGCGCGGCGTGCTGGTGAAAAAAGTCGCGCCCGTCTATCCGCCGTTGGCGCGGCAGGCGCGCATCCAGGGCATCGTGATCCTGAAAGTGTTGATCAACAAGTCCGGAGATGTTTTCGATGTGCAACTGGTCAGCGGCCACCCCATGCTTTCGCCGGCTGCCATGGAAGCCGTCAAGCAGTGGAAGTATCAGCCCTACCTGTTGAACGGCGACCCGGTCGAAGTGGAGACCAACGTACAGGTGATCTTTAAGATCGCCGATGATGCCCCCGGCGGAGTGGCCGGAGACGTTCCGGGTGGAGCGCCTCCAGGAACCGTGGGTTCCATCCGAGCGGACACGCCGCCAAGCGAACCCAACTCCGGCAACCCGAAGCACGTGTGGGTTTCTGAATTGGTGATGCGGGGCCTCCGAACCGAAAACATCACTCCGACAATCTATCCGCCGGCGGCGTTGCAAGCCAAAGTCCAAGGCTTGGTCATTCTCACCGTCCAAATCAGTCCCTCGGGAAACGTGGACAACATCAGCCTGATGAGCGGCCATCCCATGCTCGCGCCCGCCGCCATCGAGGCGGTCAAGCAGTGGAAGTACAAACCGTATCTGCTGAACGGCCAGCCCGTCGAAGTGGAAACGACCGTGCGCCTGCTCTTCACCCTGCCCCGCGACCAGGGATACGAGGGCGTCGTGGGCGACGCTCCACTCGATGTCTTACCCCAAGGTGGAATCATCGGCGGAGTCATCGGTACGCAGGTTACAACTCCGCCCCCGGGGACCCCAGCTCCCGCGCTGCCGCACCGCATCCGCGTTTCCTCCGGCGTTACCGCAGGGCTTCTGAAAACCAAGGTGAATCCGCTCTATCCGCCCGAGGCCCGCGATCAGCACATTCAGGGAGTCGTTGTGCTGGCGGTGAAGATCGACAACGAAGGGAACGTCTACGACGTTGAACTCATCAGCGGGCATCCGTTGCTGGCCGACTCTGCGATCGACGCCGTCAAACAGTGGAAATACCGGCCTTACCTGTTGGAAGGTAACCCCATCGAGGTTGAGACTCAAGTGCAGGTCAACTTCACTCTCACGGATTAGCAGAGCCCGTCGCGTTGGAGCCGTCAGAACTGGTTTCACAAAAAGGTTTTGGGTAGGGCACGGCTTTAGTTCCTAGCCTGCCCGGAGCGAGCGCGGCGAGCCGAACGGTGCCGTTCACAGCCCGACAGATGCGGGCTTTAGCAGTTCGCTGAAAAACTCGATTTTGGGTGGCGCAGCGCTTTCAGCGTGTGCGTGAGAACTCGACTCTCGGCTTTGTGGTGGAGCAAAACCGCCGCTTTTAGCCGCGGAGCGGCGCAAGAATGCAGCCCACGGCGCAAGCCGTGGGGTGCAAAGTGGGAAATGACCAAGCCCCGAAGGGGCGGAAGACGAGTTCTCACGCACACACTTTCAGCGCTGCGATAAAGCCCTTCCTTCCTGTGGGGCTTCAGCCCCTGAGGCGCCTCAACTGAGTTTTCAGCAAACTGTTTAGCCCCCGTACTCCCCCCCCGTTTGTGCCAAGCCCTTACTTTCGTGCCGTTGATCTTCCCTTTCGTTCGGCAGATGCTAGCTTGAAGCACTCGCTTGGGCGCAACCCAAACAAAATTAAGGAGAAGAAATGAAGGAAGTGGTTCGTCACTGTGGGATGTTTGTGTGCGTTGTGCTGCTGGCGGCCGTCAGTTATGGTCAGTCCAAAGGAGACTCGGGCAATTTTGGTATCGGCGTGAAGGGATCTTTGCTCGGTGGAGGCGTCGAAGGAGCGGTGCGCGTCACTCACCACACTAACCTTCGCGCCGGATTCAACATCTTCGATTACAGCCGCACCTTCAACAAAGACGGCGTCGCCTACAATGGCCAGCTGAGTTTCAAAACCGTGGAAGCGCACTACGACGTTTTCCCGTTTGCCGGCGCCTTCCATGTCAGCCCCGGCGTGCTGATCTATGCCGCGACACCCATCACCGCCAACGCCTCAGTGCCCGGAAATCAGACGTTCAGCCTCGGCGGAACGAGCTATCTTAGCGACCAGAGCGCTCCCGTCACCGGCAACGGAAACATCAAGTTCAACCAGGCCGCGCCCATGGCCACCATCGGCTGGGGCAACCTGATTCCGCGCAAGGCCTCCAAACACTTCAGCGTTCCGGTTGAGCTTGGCGTCGCCTTCCAGGGCTCTCCCAAAGCCACATTGAATCTGGCTGGAAACGTGTGCAATACCGATGGCACGAACTGCCGCACTGTCGCCAGCGACTCGACGGTTCAGGCCAACATCCTGTCGGAGCAAACCAAGCTCAACAACAGCATGCGCTTCTTCAAGGCGTATCCGATTATTTCCGTCGGCTTGGGATACAAGTTCTAGCTCGCTCGCATACGGCGTCCGGAGGCGTCATCCCGAAGGCCCGCGCTTTTCTTTGGTAGACCCCCGGCTTGAGCCGGGGGCTCGCGAAGCGAGCGGGCCGAGCCTGCCCTCAGCTTGTCGAAGGGGATCTGGCGCGCACCACCGAGACGCCCCACGCGAGATCCCTCGCTCCGCCTGAAAAGCGGCTGCGCTCCTGAAAGAGAACCGGACGGAGGGTGCCCCGTCCAAGCTTTGCTTGGGCGGGGATTTTCTGTCGGGGGTCGCACCTTCAGCGTAAGAAAGATTCCCGCGCGCTCCCGCTTTGTGGCTGTCCACTGCGACTCAATCTCTACCCCAAGTGTCTCCCCGGTCGCATAGTGACGAAAACTGCTCCACTCCCAATCCTCCGGGATGACTCAGTCGAGGAGGGTGAAGATGGTCAAGGGTTAAGCCAGTACCACTGCGAAAACCAAAGTCACTCCCGCCTGGGCAGTAGCCGAGTTACATTCAAAGCGTCCCCGGAGAAACGATGCGCCGCAAGAACCGCAAATGGGCGGCGACCGCCGTCGCGCTCTACTTGTTCGTCATGTGGTCGGCCTACCGCTGGTCGGTCGGCCAGCGCCCCACCGACGGTCCCATCCTCGAGCACATCCAGCACGAGGAAATGCGCAAGTTCAAGGAAAGGCGCGCTCGCGAGGCCGAAGAGGAAGCCAAGACTCAGCCCCTTCTCGCGGAGGCCCGCCTCAACGCCGCCGCGCCCGCCTTCGTCGCCGCGCGTTACGACGCCACCCACGTCGTCTTCATCGTCACCACCGACACCGAATCCAGATTCTCCCCCTCGCCTCTCATCATCGACGGAACTCACGCCAAAATCCCGGGCCCGGCCCATCCGGTCGCTCCGCTGGCCGGCCTCGATGAATTATGGGAGCCCGATTCCTCGGCCCTGCATTTCTTCCCTGAGATCGTCCAGAAAACGCACGCCGGCGACCAGTGGACGCTCAGCCTTTCGCCCGACGCCACCATTCCAGTCGTCATCGAACGCACGGTGATCGCGCCCAGCGGATGCTCGCTCGGCATCGGCTTCCTCGCCTCCGTCCCGCCGCATCAGCGCGCCGCCTACGCTGCCTCCGACCGAGAGTACTTCCTGGTTCGCCGCACGCCGGTTGCGTCCGTTGATCCGCCCGTGGCCGCGCTCATCGCCGCACTCACCGACTGGAAGACTCCTCCCGCCCTCGCCCACCAGATCGAGCAGCAACTGAACCAGCGCATGCAGCAGGAAGTCGCGAACATTGACGCCCGCCTGCTCGCCAACGCCAACAGCCCGGGCATGTCGGCTGGAGAACTTCCCATCGGCAATGCCCGCCCGCGCCTCAAAGAATGGATCCACGCCGACCGCGGCCTGGCCCGTGGTGAAGGCACGCTCGACTACGACCTCCGCGCCTTTCGCCTCACTCCCGACGGCGTCCCGCGCCTGTTCGTCCGCGCCCGCTGGAAGTTGAACAACGCTCCCGCATTCCTCATGACCGCCTGGTTCAAAGTAGATTCGTCTAAGGCAGATTCGCCCAAAACAGATCCTTCTAGAACAGATTTGTCTAATCCAGAACCGCCGGCGGCAGCTTCCGCCAGCGGCGACTCATCCTCCATTCTCTCTTCTCCCGCAGATGCCCAACTCGTCCTGCTCTCTGCCGATTCCAGCTGGGCGTTAGCCATGCGCGAAGGCGAAGCTTCGCCTTCGTTGGGAGACCGGCTCGACTTTGCCACCATCCTCAACCAATTCGACGCCGATCACGACGGCTGGGCCGAGTTGCTCATCCATTCTTATGAGGCCAGCGCCTCGCAGCGGGATTCGACCACCATCGCGCCCTACCTTTACACCGACGTCGGCTTGGTCCCGCTGAAATCCCCGCTCCGTCGCGATGCCCGCTCGCCAGAATCCTGTCTCGATCCCTAGCGGCATCCAGTGTGGGTCCGGGTCGGAGCCTGTCCCGAGCGCAGCCGAGGGAACCCGGACAGGCCGAGCAAAGCTCGGCGGCCTGACTTCCTGTCCTCAGAAATCCCCCAAATCCTGTCAAGAGGGTAAACTTGAGGAAATCCACGTAACCACTTGAATAATAAGCCAAAATAAACCTCAAAACATGTCCAGTTTACCCTCATGAAAATGCTATACTGAACTTAGAGAGTAGAAATCAGGGCGCAGGCTCCGGAGCTTGCGCCTTTTCTGTTTCCACGCATGTCCAGGATCAGTTCTTCGCGCCGCCCTCCAGCGTCGTGCCCAAGAACTATCCCGCCAGTCCATTCTCTCCGCCGTGAACGCAACACCAAGCGTCGCGGCGAGCTCGCCGAACTCGTCTTTCTCCTCATCGCCACCCGCCTCGGCTTCGGCGTCTCCAAACCCTACGGAGACAGCGAACGCTACGACTTCATCCTCGACTCCCGCGACGTAGGCATTAGCACCGCCGCCCATGGAGGGGCGGGCGCCCCCGCCCGCCCAGCGGCCCGGAAGTATCGGGCCGCAGCCGTCCCAGCTGCACTAGCCACCGAGCGCCCCGCGCCCCTCTGGCGCATCCAGGTCAAATGTTCCACCCAACTCCTCAACGGCCTCTACCGCGTCAACGCCCACCGCCGCAGCGGAGGGCGCGCCCTTCCCTACCTCCCCGGCGAAATCGACTTCATCGCCGCCTACATCATCCCTGAAGACACCTGGTACATCATCCCTGTCCACGCCGTCCGCGGCACCAGCCTCCTGTTCCGCAGGAAAAAGGACCACCGCCCCGGCCTCTACGACCAGTACCGCCAAGCCTGGCGCCTCCTCCGCCCCAGGTCATAAATTGTCATCCCGAGCGAAGATGATCGTTCGCCCATGCGACGGCCTGCATTCATCCCCGCGTCCGCGGGTGCCCCGTCCAAGCTCCGCGGGTGCCCCATCCTATCCGCGTTCTTTGCGGATAGGGTGGGGGTTTTGATGTTCATCCGTCACAGACTTTGTCGTGCTTGTGGAAGTAGCATTTTTCCATGCTGGGCTGCCCCACCCTGCGCGGTTTTCGCAGGGTGGGCACTGCGCCGCGGATGTTCAAGGCGGGCTGGCCCGCCTTTGATTTATTGCTCATACCCTTATTGCATTGGCTGCCCCAGCCTTCGTGGTTTTCGAAGGCTGGGCATTCGCGCCGATGGTATCAGAAGATTCTTGAACTCCCAGAGCTCAAGAGCTCAGCGCGGCGTCCGAAGACCAAAATTTCTCGATTTCGGCAGCATCGTGCCCACGCTTCGAACATCGCGAAGCGTGGGGCAGCCCAGGTTTGAGTGGGCCAGCCCCCGGCGGGTGCCCCATCCTTATCCCCGTTCTTTGCGGATAGGGTGGGGATTTTGACTTCCCATCCCCGCATGTGGGGACAGCCGCCCTCGGCTGTCCAGCGGCCCAGGTGTATCGGGCCGCAGTGTGGCGCGGGCACTCCTGCCCGCGAAACTCTAGCCGGACAAATGTGGCGCGCGGGTGCCCCGTCCTATCCGCGCCCTTTGCGGATAGGGTGGGGATTTTGCCACCCGCCCACAACGCTTGAAAAAAGAAGAGGGACTGAGGGTGCCCCATCCTAACGTCGCGCTCTTTGCGACGTTAGGGTGGGGATTTTGATTTTGTTTCGTAATTTCGGATGGGCCACCCGCCGGATGGCCCACCCGCCAACCTCGTTTGGGTGGGCCAGCCCCCCTTAGGGAACTTAGCTGCGCAACTTCGAGATGAAGTCGCTGAGCATCCACATCCGGGAAGTCAGTTCTCGCCATGCGGGCAGCATTCCCAACATTATTCCTTGAGGGTGTTCATTCGCTTCACGACTCGGGATCTGAAATTGGACCGCGTACGAGTCATCGAGATTCGCTGACAGGTACTCCTCTACGCGCTTTTCCCACGCGGATTTTTCTTGAAGTGACGCGAGATTGTTGTAAATGATCCCGTTTTGGATGGCCCTTCCCTCCCTCAGAAAGGTCGTAAGCTGTCTCTTGATCTCCTCCTTTAGCTGCTTAGGCTTGCCCGAAACGGCTGATGCTGGTTCGGAGGCTTTTGTTCCACTCTTGGTAACGCGGTTTCCTCCCGCCTCCTTAGACTCATACATCGCTTTGTCCGCGAGGCTGAAGAGTCCGGAGCTGTTCTCAGTCGACTCAGGGTAAGTCGCTACTCCGATGCTGGTACTGAACCCGTCAGGAAGCCCATCGATCTTCAGGTCGCACACTTCGCGACGGATGCGTTCCGCTACAACTTCGGCTTCATTGAGGTTATGATTCTCGAGAAGCACGCAAAACTCGTCGCCGCCCCAACGGTACGCTGTCCCTTTCGACTGAGCTACCCTCAGCAGCAGCTCGGACAAGGCCATCAAGACTCGGTCGCCGCCCTCGTGTCCCCCTCCCAAACTGTCATTGATCGACTTGAAGTTGTCTACGTCCATGAATAGGAGTGACAACGGAGAAGTACGGCTTGCCGCTTTAGAGAGGTTGGCTAGATCGCTATTAAACTCAGAGACGT
>DATFYK010000075.1:0-8216 GCA_035315085.1 Occallatibacter sp. | reverse complement strand
TCGAGAAGCCTTTCGGCCATGACCTGGAGTCGGCACGCGAGTTGAACGACAACATCAATAAGGTCTTCGACGAAAAGCAGATCTTCCGCATCGACCACTACCTGGGCAAGGAGACGGTGCAGAACATTTTGGTTTTCCGGTTTGCCAACGGAATTTTTGAACCGGTGTGGAACCGGAACTACATCGACCACGTGCAGATTACCGCGGCGGAGACGCTGGGCATTGAGGGGCGCGGGCCGTTCTACGAGAAAGCGGGCGCGCTGCGCGACGTGGTGCAGAACCACGTGATGGAACTGCTGAGCTTTGTGGCTATGGAGCCGCCATCGAGCTTTGGCGCCGATGCCGTGCGGCGGGAGAAAGTGAAGGTGTGGCGGGCGATTCCGCCCATACCGATCCTGAACGTGGTGCGCGGCCAGTATGGGCCGGGCATTGTGGAGGGCCAGCACGTGGCGGGTTATCGCGACGAGGAACGGGTGAATCCCGAGTCGGGCACGGAGACTTATGCGGCGGTGCGGCTGGAGATCGAGAACTGGCGCTGGGCGGGGGTTCCGTTTTATCTGCGCGCCGGCAAGCGGATGAAGAAGCGGGCCACGGAGATCAGCATCCAGTTCAAGCAGCCGCCGTTGTTGATCTTCAACCGGATGGCCGCTGCCGGACCGTGCGGGGAGATTCAGCCCAATCTGCTCACCATCCGCATCCAGCCGGATGAGGGGATTGCGCTGCGCTTCGGAGCCAAAGTGCCCACCTCTCCGGAGATGGCCGTCTGCCCGGTGAACATGGACTTCGACTACGAGGCGGCCTTCGGCAAATCGAGCGCCAACGGCTACGAGCGGCTACTGCTGGACGCCATGCTGGGCGACCAAACGCTGTTCTCGCACCGCGACGGGGTGGAGATCACTTGGGCGCTGTATACGCCGATTCTGCAGGCCTGGGCGGCCAAGAATCCGGAGGTCTTCCCCAACTACTTTGCCGGCTCCTGGGGCCCCGAGTGCTCGGATCATTTGCTGGAGCGGGAGGCACGGGCGTGGAGGAACGATCTGGGACGAAAGGTGTGAAGCGCCATATTCACGTTTGGTTCGCCGCTGTAGAGATCGCCCAGATCGTTTTTGCTTACTCCCTTGATCCAACGCCCCGCGCGCCCCGTTGCGGAGGCTGTCGCTGTCTGTTCGTCTTTATCTGGGATGCACGAGGACGGAGCCGATGGGAATGCCGCCCTCCTTCAGACCGTGCTCAGTCTCTTTGATCGCCGCATTCAGAAACGGATCCATGTTCGCGCCTCTCTTGGAGTTGTCTGCCATCGCCTGCTAGCGCCTGCCAGCCGAGGTCGTGAAGTCGCACATCTTGGCCTTTCTGTATCCCAATGCGATCATCTCGGCTGCCCGGTCGAACTCCAACGTCTTACACGCGCTCCTGGGGATATCTATGACCACGTCCGGTGGGTAGGCGGCCAGCTTCTGGCGGGCTATGGTGCTCTGCATGGCTTCGAAGCCCTGAATGGCGATTTCGTACGGTCCCCAATCCCGCTTGCCGCCGCTTGGCATGGATGGTTGAAGGCGGCTGATGAAGCGATTGATCTTCTCACGGAAGGGGGACGAAGGGGACTGCGGGGCGGTACTCACGTCAACCGGCTCTCTGGGACTCTCAGCAGGCCCGTTCAGATTCACGGCGATGGTCATGTCGGTTTGATCGCCAGACGCGGGCGCGATGGGCACGGGATTCAGAATCCCTCCATCGACAAGATCGACTCCCTTCAACTTGAACGGAGTGAAGAAGAGAGGTATGGCGAAAGAGGCGCGCATGGCATCGAAGAGGCTGCCCGACCGTATCCAAACCTCCTTCTGGCCCCTAAGGTCAGCGGCGACGGCGGTAAATGAAATGGGGAGGTCTTCGATCAATTTCTCCCCCACCAGGCCGATCAGGGTGTTGACGAGTTTCTCTCCTCTCACCAGCCCACTCTTATCCCAGGAAAGATCGAGCAGGGTGACGATGTCGACTTTGGTCAAGCAACGCACCCATTGCTCATACACATCCAGTTTCCCGGCAGCGTATATGCCGCCGATGACTGCGCCGATCGAGCAGCCGACTATCGACTTGATCTTGAAATCATTTTCTTCGAGCCAATGAATGACGCCAATGTGCGCCAAACCTCGAGCGCCGCCGCTTCCGAGAACCAGGGATACGGTCTTGTTGTTCGTCGTCGACATCTTCTTACCGCATCCCTTTCACTGGGACGCCAGCATGTGCCGCACGGGCGACCAACAGGCCCATCCCGGCGCAGACTGTGCTTGGATGGTTTTAATGAGTGCCAGTGCAATCGACTTGACTCTGGCGGGTGCCCCAGTCTCGTTTGCCGCGGCGGATGAAACCTGGTAAACCACTCCGGCAAACTAGCCAACAATATGTTAACTCCTCTCACGACATTCCAATGCCCTTGTCCATAGCCTCGTTTGCCAGGCGGTCGCCTCGCGGCTGTCGCCGCGGAGGGTGTGGCGCATCTCGAAGCGGTCCAGGCAGGCGGCGCGGCGTTTGGCGAGGTGCGGTGCTTCATTTCACCCCTGACGATACAGCGCCGATCGGTACAGAAGCCTTCCGCTCTCTCCGGGCTGAACCGGCGCGGTCTCATAGATGCGCGCCAGTTCGTTCCCCAGGCGTTCCGCGGCTTGCACCGCGCTTGCGCTGAGATTTGCGCTATACAGGCCGCAGCCGAAGACGCCTGGATTAACCTCCGGGCGTGGATTCTTTATCAGGTCAAGCTCGATCTCGCCGAACCAATCGCCGCCCTCGAAATGCTCCACAATTGCATTGCGTTGGGCTATCGAGTCGAACCCGACCCACAGCACCACTGAGGCGCCCTTGCGGCTGAGTTCGCGAAACAGGTCGAGGCTGGTGCGGCCGCTCCGTTCCGAAGGCGCCATGCAACTCCAGGGATCGAGGTGCACAAAAAGCCGCTTTGCGCGCGCCTCGGAAAGATGAACAATCTCGTTCCAGAGCACATCCTGCCCGTCGCCGTTTTCGCATCTTGCCTGGGGGATGCCGAGCTCATGGGCGCTATTGTGAAGCGATGCGATGCTTTCCGCGTCGGTGTCGCATAGGACGAATGCCGTACCGGAACCAAGTACCCTCATCGCTATTTCGCTGGAACCCGGATAGAAACCGGCGCAGTCCGCGAGAACTTTCCGGTAATGCGAGGCGTCGAGCGCCTCCGATTCCGCCGCATGGGAAAGGAAGTAAAACACGCCGTAGTCCCGCTGCCACGAATGTGTCAGAGGATACCGCGCCGATCCGGCGTGCGACTCCCAATATTCGGCGGGCTTTTCGATCGCCAGGATCTCCGCCAATGCAAGGTGTTTCCAGATGTCGCCAATTCGTCCGTAATGGTGGTTCGCCATGGTGTGAGCTACTCGCAGATGATTTTTACGAAGATGCCGTCGGGCAGTTCGCCTTCTAACAGGTGGACTACGCCGCCATTTTCATGGAGGTACGGGGAAATGAGAGGCTTTGCGGGAGAATTTTAAGAGGCGCTTCCCTATTCCGCTAAAGCCCGCCGGTACTGTTCCGTCAATTCATCCGAAGGCTCGTCATCGTCTGGCTGGAGCATAAACTTGATTCCCATATCCTTGAGAACCTTCTTCGAGAGCACGTCGCAGATGTCGTTCTGCTCTCTGGGAATCCAAGCTAAATGCGCTCGATTCTTCAATTTATCCCACAGAGCCTTCGCTTGTTTGTAGAACGGAAGATACAGGCCGCCGTGAACCTTCCACCTGCCGTTGAGTTGCATGACGACGAGCTTCGAGTCGCCGCGAATCAGAGCGAAACCGGGGTACTTCAGACACTCGGTAGCGACTGCGATGAAAGCGCTGTATTCGGCAACATTGTTGCTCATTGCCGGTCCGACTCCGCAATAGCCTCCTGCGCGGTAAACCGACTCGCCATTGACGTGAAGAACCGCCCCCCAGGCTGCGTGGCCACCGGGGTTCTTGGGTTCGCAGCAGCCGTCAAACCATCCTTGAATTTGGTAGTTTTTCGCCATCCGCTCCTTTCCTTTCTGCTTCTATTTCCCTACAGAGGCATTCGCATGGTTTCCGCCCGTTGTGCAACTCCCACCGCTTGCCGGTACAGCGTCCGTGCTTGCCGTGGCGGCATTGGAAGAGTCGGGCTTCATTTGGCTCTCGCCAGATCGGACCCAGGCCGCGAGTCTATGCGTGGACTGGCCGGCTCTTCGGTGTAGAACTCTTCGCTCAGCCGGGCCACGACGCGGCCCTGGGGGTCCTCGATGACGGCGCCATAGCCGGAGGGGCCGGGATTGCCGCGGGAGCCGCCGTCGCAGTGGGCGGTGTACCATTTGGCGGCCTCGGCGGCAGGCTCGGGTGCTGCAAAGAGATTTCCGGTCATCGGTTACCAGTGTAACGGGCTGCGGTGAGTCGGGGGGCAGGGAATGCTCACCAAATCGTGCTTGTCGCGTCTGTTGGAGTGCGGACAATTCTCTATCTCCCGGAGCAATGGTTCGATGGCGACGGATGCGGTGAGCTACTCCACTTCCCCGGTTGCGGTTGAGGCTGCTTTGGTATGGCAAGCCGTGGGGAAGGTACAATCCTTCCCAGGTATGGCGACGACGGCAATGAACGGGACGGACCGCAATGGCGGGAGCCGGAGGCAGGATCGGGCACGGGCTCGCGCGCCGGAGATGGAGTTGATCCGCGAGGCGCAGGCGGGTTCGCGGGCGGCCTTCGACGCGCTGGTGCGGCAGTATGAGCACCAGGTTCTGCGGCTGGCCCTGCACCTGACGGGCAGCGAGCACGACGCTGAGGACATTTACCAGGAGGCTTTTCTGAAGGCCTTCCGGTACATCGGGAATTTCCGCTTCGAGTGCTCGTTTTATACGTGGGTCTACCGGATTGTGACCAACCTTTGCCTGGATCGGCTGCGGCGAAGAAAGACTCGCCGGGAAGACCACGCGGTGGTGACGGACCACTCCGGAGACGAGATCGACCTGCTGGCTTCGGTCTCCGACAACCGGTCGTTTTCAAACCCGGCCAAGGAGCTGGACCGCAAGCTGCTGGGCGAGAAGATTCAGGCGGCGCTGGACAAGCTGACGCCGCGGGAGCGGATGGTTTTTGAACTGAAGCACTATCAGGGACTCCGGCTGCGCACCATCGGAGAGATGCTGAATACGACGGAAGAGACCGCCAAGAATACGCTCTTTAGGGCGACGAAGAAGTTGAGAACGCAGTTGGCGGAGTTGCGCTAGCTGCTAGTTGCTAGCTTCCCACTCCTAGCTCATCCCGGAGATGCGGGCCGCTTCGATTGAGCAAGGTGAAGCTAGAGGCTAAAAGCTAGCGGCAGTTTTTGGGGCTGGAAGGACGTAGCGATGAATTGCGAATTTGCACATGAGCGGATTGTGACGGGAGCGTATGGAGAGCTGCCCGACGAACAAACCCCTGAGCTGGAGCAGCATATAGCCGGCTGCCCGGACTGCCGCAGGGAGCGGGAAGAGCTGTTGGCGCTGAAGGTGCTCCTCCATGCGCATCCGGTGCTGGAGCCAACGGCCAACCTGGTGGCGCGCTGCCGTCTGAAATTAGAGGAAGCGCTGGATGCACTGCCGCCGAAGCGCTGGTATGAACGCCTGGGCCAGCGAATGATGAACAACTTTGCCAGTTTGCAGGCCGCGCCGGTGGCCGCTTGCCTGTTGCTGGTGGCCGGAGCCGGAGCGGGCAGCCTGGGCGGCTACGAGTTTGCTCAGAACCGGGCGGCGCATGTGGCCGCGGCGGGTGCAACGTCCGCGGCGCTGCGCGCAACGCCGCAGGCGCCCATCGGACAAGCGCAGGCCGGGCCGGCGGAGATTGCCAATATTTCCAGCATTGTGCGGCAGCCGAACAGCGAGATGGTGGAAGTGCGCTACAACCAGGTGGTTCCGCAACGAATGCAGGGTTCGCTCGACGATCCGGCAATCCGGCAATTGCTCATGCTGGCCTCGCAGGACTCGGCGTCGGCGGGGGTGCGGGACGACTCGGTGGGGTTGCTGGCGGCCGAGTGCCGGGCGGGGCACAGTTGCCAGGCGGCGGGCATCCGCGATGCGCTGATGGTGGCCCTGCGCTATGACAGAAATGCCGGGGTGCGCGAGAAGGCGCTTAAAGGGCTGGAACCCTACGTGGCGCAGGATGTGCGGGTGCGCGACGCGGTGCTGGAGGCGCTCATGAACGACCCCGACCCGCGGATTCGCACCGCGGCCATCAACATTCTGGAGCCGGTGGAAGCCGATACCAGCGTGCGGCAGGTGCTGCACACGGTTGCCAATTCCGACCGGAATCCCCAAATCCGGACCGTTTCAAGACAAGTCTTGAGCCGCGTGCCGGAAATTCAGTAAGAACGCCTTACCTTCCGGCGATTGCACCGTCAGACAAGAGTGCGGGCCGGAGTAAAAGAACCGCGGGAGAAGAAGCAATGAAGCACTTTTTGAGGCCGTATTACAGTATCGGGTTCGTCGCGCTGATGGGAGCGTGGGTGGCCATGGCGCCGCCTGGGGCTCCGGCGCAGGCGGCGGGAATGATGCAACTACTGCAGGAGCCGAGTCCGATGCTTCTGTATTCATCGAGCTCCCAGGGCTACCTGGGCGTGGACGTGTCGGATGTGGACCAGGACAAGGCCCAGGCGCTGAAGCTCAAGGAGGTCCGCGGGGCGGTGATCACGCTCATCGATCACGACGCTCCGGCGGGACAGATTGGGCTCAAAGTCAACGACGTGGTGATCCAACTGAACGGGCAGAATGTGGAGGGCGCCGAGCAGTTGCGGAGGATGCTGAGGGAGATTCCGGCGGGGCGCAAGGTCAGCATCGAGATCAGCCGCGACGGGAACATACAGACGCTGGCGGTGGAACTGGCGGATCGCAAGGTGCTGGGACACGACGTCTGGAACAAGATCGGCAACGGCGGGGATGTGTTTGCGCAGGGTTCAGGGCTGGGCATACTGATGGGCGAGGGCGACGGGGCGCTGCCTGGAGGGTTCCACATGCCCTTCGGCAGCACGCTGAATGTAGGCGCATTGGTGGAACCGCTGACCTCGCAGATGGCCGAGTACCTGGGCGTGTCCAGCGGGCTGATGGTGAAGCAGGTGGCGCGCAAGAGCGAGGCGGCCGCGGCCGGGCTGAAGGTCTTCGACGTGATTCTCAAGGTGGGCGCTGACTCGGTGACGACGCTGTCGGATTGGGACCGCGCGCTGCGCTCCAACCAGGGCAAGCCGGTGCAGGTGACCATCCTGCGCGATAAGAAGCAGCAGACCCTGACCCTGCAGGTGGATTCCAAGCATACGCAGGGCAAACTGGGGTTTGAGCAGGTCTTCCCCTCCGGCGATGGACCCCTGGTGGCGGAGATCGATCCGGAGTTTGCTCAGCAGCTTGCCGGGGAGGCCGCCGCCACGGCTGAGACTCTAGCTCTAAGCGATCAGGCTCAGGCCCTGCGCGATCAATTGCAAGCCGGCGAAGCGGAGCGCTTTGCGCTCAACTCCGAGCAGGTTGAGGCCTTGCGCAAACAAGCCGAGGCGCTGAGCCAGAGCCTCAAGGACGAAGATCTCAAGATCGATCAGAAGCAGCTCGACCAACTGAAGCAGCAGATGGAAGAGTTTCGCAAGAGCTTCAAGCCGGAAGACTTCAAGCTCGACCCCAAGCAGTTCGACCAACTGAATCGGCAGATGGAGGAACTTCGCCAGGAGTTAAAGCCTGAGAAACTTCAGATCGCGCCTGATTGAGGTTCGAGGAATTCCATTGATAAAAACGGATTAAAGGAAAGGTGTCCGCTGCGGCGGGCGCCCTTCGTGCTTTTGTGCGAGCTTCTTCGCTTAGCGGAGCTTTATTGGGCCTTGAGCGGTTGGGCCGTGGCCGCGATCTCCACCTTGTGGCCGGTGATGGCATCTTTGACGGAGTAGACGACGGTTGGCCAGCCGCCAGGCAACCCGCTCCTGATAACCGCTTGTTTCCTTGATAATCTGGTCGCGATCATGTATATTGGGCGGCACTGAACGATAGAACAGTCAGATGATTATGGATGTTTGCCGGCCAGGAGGAAAGCATGTCTGACGAGAAGAGCAGGCCAGACGAGAAGAGTATCCCAGACGAGAAGAGCAGGCCTGACGAGAAGAGCGTGTCTGGCGAGAAGAGCATGCCTGACGAGAAGAGCAGGCCAGACGAGAAGAGTATCCCTGACGAGAAGAGCATGCCAGACGAG
>DATFYK010000074.1:0-6630 GCA_035315085.1 Occallatibacter sp. | reverse complement strand
CCAGCAACTCGTGCGCCCGTTGCAGGAGTTCAGGGGACTGCGCACTCGTAATCGCCATTACTTTGTCGAGAAACGCCTGCGTACCCGGAACCAGGGATGAGTCCGAAGCCAACGCCATCTGCCGGCCGACAATATTCTCCGCCGTCTTTAGCGCCGTCCAATGATCGTAAGCCAGCCACAGCGGCATCTTGATGTGAAAGATGTTCAGTAGTTCAATGAAGTGATTTGACCACCCCGAAGACACAGTGCTGGCGCCCATGGCATATTCCAGCGTGAGGTCCCAGCCGATAATCCATGCCAGCAATTCGCCCAGCGTGGCGTAGGCGTAAGTGTAGGCGCTGCCCGCCAGCGGAATCATGGCCGCAAACTCGGCGTAGCAAAGGCCGGCAAACGCACATCCCAGCCCAGATAAAACGAACGAAAGCGTGAGTCCGGGACCGGCATACTGCGCTCCCAGCCCCACCATGACGAAGATGCCCGCGCCAATGATCGCGCCAACGCCCAGGGCGGTGAGCTGGAATACTCCCAACGTCCGTCTGAGACTGTGTTCGCCCGTCTCGCGAGCTTCTTCCATGAGCAGGTTCAGTGGTTTGGTTGCCAGCAGATTTGCCATCCCGTTGCTTTCTCCTTAGCGTTACGCGGATGCGCTGCCCTTATTCTGGCGCGCGCTCCGCGACCACGCATAGTAAACCGGAATCCCCAGCAAAACCACAATCAGCCCCGGCCACGTATATTGCGGCTTGTAGCGCAATAGTACGACATCAATGAACAGAGCCATCACAATATAAATTGCCGGCAGTACCGGATAGCCCACGGCCCGGTATGGCCGTTCGGCATCCGGATGCGTCCGCCGCAGCACAAACAGGCCCACAATGGTCAGCATGTAGAAAAACAGCGCTGCAAAAATGATGTAGTCCAGAAGTTGTCCGTAGCTGCCCGAGATGCACAGCACGCACGTCCACACCATCTGCACCATCAGCGAAACCGCCGGCGTCTTGTACTTAGGATGCAGCTTGGCGACGTTGCGGAAGAACAGACCGTCTTTCGCCATCGCGTAATAGACGCGCGCTCCAGAAAGAATCAGCCCGTTATTGCAACCGAAGCTGGAAATCATGATCGCTGCCGCCATCAGCAGCCCACCGATAGAACCAAACATCTGCGTCATGACCGCCGTTCCCACGCGATCTTCGGAGGCATGCTTGATTCCCCGCGCCAGCGTCGTGACGCCGCCCTCGACACCATCCAGCGGCAGTGCGCTCAGATAAATGAAGTTGCACGCGATATAAAGCGCGATCACCACGCCTGTGCCCAGCGCCAGCGAGATTGGCAGATCGCGGCTGGGATTCTTCACTTCGCCGGCGGTGAAAGTCACGTTATTCCAGGCATCGGCCGAGAACAGCGACCCAACTTGAGCCACCGCCAGGATAGTCAACGTGCCTACCATCACGATGGGTCCGCCAACTCCAACCTGCACGGCGTGCCGCGCGCCCAATCCCGCGTTGTGCCAGAAGTTTGCGCCGAAATTCGCGGCCAGAGCCTGGGCGTTTCGCCCCAAGGCCAATCCGAAAATGGCGAGTCCGAGCAGGGCCGAGACTTTAGCCGCAGTGAAGACGTTCTGAATCGCCGCCCCCGTTTTCACTCCGAAGATGTTCACCACCGACAGGAAAATCACCAGCAGGATCGCCGCCAGATTCTGCGTGTTGATGCCTACATCCATATTTCCCAGCACCATTGGGCCAATCGGAATTGGCGGCACTTTCCACAAGTGCAGAATCCAGTGGGTGGAAGAAACCGATGGGAAAAAGACTCCGAGAAACTTGCCGAATGCCACTCCCACAGCGGCGATCGTCCCGGTCTGAATCACCAGAAACAGCGTCCAGCCGTAGAGAAAGCCCCAGAGCGGCCCCAGGGCCTCGCGCAGGTAAACGTACTGCCCGCCTGCCCGCGGCATCATCGCGGCCAGTTCGCCGTAGCTGAGGGCGGCCACGATGGTCATGAATCCGGCCACGGCCCATGCCCCAATCAGCAGCGCAGGAGAGTCGACTTCGCGCGCAATCTCAGCCGACACAATAAAGATGCCGGAGCCGATCATGGACCCCATGACCAGCATGGTGGCGCTGGTCAGGCCCAGTCCCTTAACCAGTTCCTGATCCTGATGACTGTGGATCTCCCAGTCGCTGGTTGCGGTTGAATGGGTTGTCGGTGTGCTCAGGAAGCCTCCGAAAGTACGGTCATTGGTCGTTCGTCGTTGGTCGTTGGCTCTTAGCCGTCGTGACTATTTAGCTTTGTCATCCTGAGGAGGGCGCTTCTTGCCCGACGAAGGACCTATGCATTTTGCCGGCCGCGGCAGAGTGTATAGGTCCTTCGCTCAGGATGACAATCGGGAAGCGTCTAGCCGACGGCCGACGGCAATTTTCAGTGCCTGAGAACTTTACCTCAAGATGCGGAAAAATTCCTCTGCTGATTTCCGCGGATCCCGTAACAAGTCAGATATCACCGCCACCGAGTCGGCGCCAGCCTCGATCACGGAAGCGGCATTCGCCCGGGTAATCCCTCCGATCGCCACCAGCGGCTTGCGCGTCAATGCCCGCGCCCGGCGCACGCCGTCCAGTCCTACCACGGGGTCCGGCTTCTCCTTGCTGGAAGTCGCAAACACCGGCCCGACGGCAAGATAATCCGCCGAAGTGAGGTCTGCTTCGCGCAGTTGCTCAGGATTGTGCGTCGAAACTCCCAGCCATCGATCCGGCCCGATGATCTTCCGCACCGATTCCGGCGACAGATCCTCCTGCCCCACATGCACGCCGTCGAACTCCGCCGCCAGGCACAGGTCGGCGCGGTCATTCATGATGAGTCGGATAGATTGTGGAGCCCCGGACGCCCCCGTCCGGGGAACGCTCTCGGATGAAACCGGCGGACGAGGGCGTCCGCCGCTCCAACGGCCAAGATGTTTCTTCAATTCCCGCGCCTGCTCCAGCATCATCCGCGCATTCCCGCTCTTGTTGCGGTATTGCAGCAGCGTGCACCCGCCCGCGACAAGTTCCTCGGCGCAGGCGACCAGATCCTGAGTCGACTCGTGAGCGGATGAATCCACAATGGCGTACAGGCGCAGAAGGGGAATCATTGCATGCAAAAGCTGGCCCTGCCAGGAATCACGTAGCCCCGGACGCATTCGTCCAGGCGCTTTTCGAACAAGTACCGAAGCTATGCGACCGCGAAAGTAATCGAGCACCGATACGCGTCGCTTCGCTCCGCGGGGCGGACGAATGCGTCCGCCCCTACGTGTTCCCATTCTTCTTCAAAAATCTCTCAATGAATCCCGTATCAATCTTCCCCGCCCGGAAATCCTCGTCCGCCAGAATCTTCCGGTGCAGCGGAATGGTCGTGTACACGCCCTCGACAATGAACATCTCCAGCGCCCGCGCCATGCGTGAGA
Organism: Occallatibacter sp.; assembly: GCA_035315085.1. Lineage (GTDB taxonomy): Bacteria > Acidobacteriota > Terriglobia > Terriglobales > Acidobacteriaceae > Telmatobacter. Next base: position 3,197 of record DATFYK010000074.1, on the reverse strand, counting down.
CCGCCTCATTGCGGTCCTTGCCGCGCACGATCAGTTTGGCAATCAGCGAGTCGTAATAAGGCGGGATCACGCCCTCGGCATACGCCGCCGTATCCACCCGCACTCCTGTACCTCCCGGGGGATGGAAGGCGGTAATCTTCCCTGCTGACGGCGTGAATTTCTCCGGATGTTCAGCGTTGATGCGGCACTCGATGGAGTGGCCGCGGTGCACGACCGGCCCCAGCAGCACGTCGCGCATATGGGCCCCGCCGGCAATCATGATCTGGCTCTTGACCAGGTCAACGTCGGTGACCATCTCCGTCACCGGATGCTCCACCTGAATGCGCGTATTCATCTCGATGAAATGCAGGCGCCGGTCCTGGTCCATCAGGAACTCGACCGTGCCCGCGTTGGTGTAGCCAATCTCCGCCAGAGCCTGGCACAGCACTACTCCGATCTGATCGCGCAACTCGGGAGTGACTTGGGTAGACGGCGACTCCTCCAGCAGCTTCTGGTGCCGCCGCTGGATGGAACATTCGCGCTCGCCCAGACTCACCACGTTGCCGTGCTCGTCGGCCAGGACCTGAAACTCGATGTGCCGGGGATGCTCCACATATTTCTCCATGTAGAGATCGCCGTTGCCGAACGCCCCGGCCGCCTCCGCCTGCGCCGCCTTGAACAGGCCTGGCAACTCTTCTTCGTTATGGACGATGCGCATGCCCCGCCCGCCTCCGCCCGCCGAAGCCTTCACGATCACCGGAAACCCTATCTGCCGCGCCCACTCCAGCGCCTCGCCTTCCGAGGCCAAAATCCCGTCCGAGCCCGGCAGGATCGGCACGCCCGCCTGCTTCATCGCGCCGCGAGCCTTTTCCTTTTCGCCCATCAGCCGCGTTACCTCAGGCTGCGGGCCAATGAACTTGATGCCGCTGGTCTCACACACCTCGGCGAAGTTGGCGTTTTCCGCCAGCAGCCCATATCCGGGATGCACTGCCTCGACGTTGGCGATCTCCGCCGCACTGATTACCGCTGGAATATTCAGGTAACTCTGAGCCAGTTGCGGCGGCCCGATGCAGATGGCCTCGTCGGCAAAACGCACATGCAGCGAGTTGCGGTCGGCCTCGCTGTAGATGGCGACCGCGCGAATGCCCAGTTCCTTGCACGCGCAGATCACGCGCAAGGCAATCTCGCCGCGATTGGCTATCAGGATCTTCTTGAACATGAAATCCAGCCTTCAGCCGTCAAAAAAATTGTTGATTGATGATTGATGATTGTTGAATAAAACCACTGGCTGATGCGGCCTTCATTCAACAATCAAAAATCAACAATCAACAATTGAGAGCACACCGCAAGCGCTCTATTCACTTCCTCGGCCTAATCGCAAACAGTTCCTGGCCGTATTCAATGGGCTGGCCGTTGGCCGCCAGCTTCTTGACGATTTCCCCGGCCACGTCCGACTCAATCTCGTTGAGCAGCTTCATGGCCTCCACAATGCAAAGCACCTGACCGATTTCCACCGAGTCTCCAGCTTTCACGAACGGGGGCGCCCCCGGCGAAGGCGCTTCGTAGAACGTCCCTACGATTGGCGACTTCACCATGTGCAACCCTTCTTCGGGAGGCGCCTCGGCCGCAGGCGCGGGTGGCGGAAACCCGATGGGCGCGGCACCGACCTCGGGGCCAGCCGCTGGGGCAGCCGGCACCGAAAAAAAGCGCGGCTCCCCGTGCGCATGGACCACCTGCTCTCCGCCCCGCCTGATGCGCACTTTGACGTCGCCGCGTTCCAGTTCGAACTCGGCGATATCTTTCTCGATTAAGAACTCTATTAGTTCTTTCAGCTCTTTTTGATTCATTCGTTTACGGTGGGACCGCCTGTCACTCCTCGCCTGCGCTCGACACCCGGGCGCGCGAAGAAACTGGGCCGGGATCCTGCCCAGCTGCTAAGTAATGTCAAGAAGACTGGACTGCCAGAAAATCTTTGCTCGTCGGCGTCAGCACCTCACAGCCTCCGGCCGTGACTGCCACCATGTCCTCGATCCTCACGCCCCATTTGCCGGGGAAGTATACTCCCGGCTCGATCGTGATGACCATCCCTGGCTGCAGCATCTCGCGCTGCCCGGCGGCTACTCTCGGTGCCTCGTGGATTTCTAACCCCACGCCGTGCCCGGTCGAGTGGGTAAAATAACGTGCTAAGCCAGCCTTGCGCAATACCTTACGGGCCGCCGCGTCAACCTCGCCGAGGGCAATGCCCGGCCGAACCGCGTCCACGGCCGCCTGCTGCGCCTCCCGCACCGCCTCATACGCGCGGCGGGCTTCGTCTGAGACCGTGCCCACCCATACGGTGCGGGTTTGGTCGGAACAATAACCTGCGAGTATAACACCGAAGTCGCAGACCACGAACCCGCCCGGCTTGATGGGCTGGTTCGAGGCCCGGCCATGGGGCAGCGCCGACCTCGCCCCGGAAGCAACAATGGTGGGAAACGACATCGCCTCGGCCCCCGCCCGGCGTGCCGCGTATTCCATCTCTGCCGCCACCTCGGCCTCTTTCACTCCCGGCCGAAGGACCTTCAGCGCGCGGTCGAAAAGCTTCGCGCCCAGATTCACGGCAGCGCGGATTCGCCCCAGTTCCTCTTCGTCCTTGACGATGCGCGCACGCTCTACCACCGGGGGCCCGTCCCTCAGCCGTGTGCCGGAAGGCAGCAAATCGTTCAGCCGCTTCTTGTCCGCCAGCGTGAGGTGCTCAGCCTCTAGGCCGAATGTCCATCCCCGTGCCCGCTTCCGCCGCCCGCTCAGCCATTCGCCCAGGCATTGGAGAACTGATTTGTGGGCCACCACAACCTTCGCCGCTTTGACCTCGTCATGCGCCTGCGTGTCATAGCGGACATCGGTGAAGAACACGCTCCCGGATTCCTCCACCAGCAGAAATCCGGCGCTGCCCGTAAAGCCGCAAAGATACCGGATGTTGGGCAGATGGCTGATGAGAAGCCCGTCGAACTGGGTGGTAGCAAGATGCTCCCGGAGCTTCGTCTGGCGCGCGCGGAAATCCATTGCGCTGAGTGTAACAGGAAGGGGTCAGGGGTCAGGTCGGAATGCAGAGCGGCATGACATCTGGTCACTGGCCACTGACCACTGGCTGCTGGGTTTAGTTCCCACCAGCAACTTGACTGCTGAACAAGAGCGCTGGTCCCTGACCCCTGGTCCCTGGCCCCTGAAAAACAAAACCG
>DATFYK010000073.1:0-22615 GCA_035315085.1 Occallatibacter sp. | reverse complement strand
GATATGGGATTGAAGCCCAGGTCGGCGGTGCGCAGGGCCTTCTCGATCTCCTTGATGATGCCGGGGTCCCAGGGCGCGATCACGATCAGTTGCGGCTCAGGCGCGGAGACCTGCGCCAGTTGGCTGATGGGCGTGTGCGTGCCGTAGTAGTCCACCTTCACCTGGTCGAGCATGTGGACGTTGGCGCGGCCCGTGCGCGTGGAGGCCAGGCTGGCCTGAAAAGTGGCGACTGCCTGGTCCATGCGCCGCTTCAGGTCGGCGGAGAGTTCTTTGAGCGCCGGAATTCCGGCCATAGTCGAGACTGTCATCTTTCTCCTCGTTCCATCCAAAACAATATACTAGCGAATCCTCATCGCCGCGGAAAGGCTCTTTGCAGCGGACAAAATGGCTTTGGCCGGCGCTGGCCGGAATCCCTACGCCACCACCATCAGCCCCGTCGCTGCCGCCTGCTCGTGCGCGTGATAGCTGGAGCGCACCAGTGGGCCCGATTCAACATGGCGGAAGCCCATCCTGAGCGCCGCGGTCTTCAGTTCGGCAAACTCGCGCGGCGTATAAAGCCGGGCCATGGGCAGATGGTCGCGCGAGGGGCGCAGATACTGCCCGATGGTAAGAATGTCGCAGTCGACCGCCGCCAGGTCGCGGAAAACTTCCAGCAATTCGGACGTCTCCTCGCCCAGGCCCACCATCACGCCGGACTTGGTCACACCTCCGGGGTTTAGCGTTTTGGAGTAGCGCAACAACTCAAGAGAACGCTCATAGCGCGCGCCGGAGCGAACCACCCGGTAGAGGCGCGGCACCGACTCAACGTTATGGTTGAGCACCTCGGGCCGGGCCTCGACCACCATCCGGATGGCCTCCTGGTGGCCCTGGAAGTCGGGGATGAGCACCTCGACGCGGCAGCCGGGCGCCTGGCGGCGGATCTCCTCGATGACCAGCGCGAAGGCGCGCGCCCCGCCGAGCAGATCGTCGTCGCGGTTGATGCTGGTGATGACGGCGTACTCCAGGCCCAGCGCGGTTACGGCCTCAGCCACGCGGCGCGGCTCGTCAAAGTCGATGGGCTGGGGCCTGCCCTTGGGAACCGCGCAGAAGCCGCAGCGGCGGGTGCACAGGTTGCCCAGCATCATGAAGGTCGCGGTCTTGTGGTGCCAGCACTCGCCGATGTTGGGGCACTGCGCGCTCTCGCAGACCGTGTTGAGCCGCAGCAAGCGGGCCAGCCGCTTCAGGCCGTGGTAGTTCTCGCCCACCGGGGCGCGCGCCTTTAGCCACTCGGGTTTGGGCGCCGGAGTTCGCTGCGGCGAACGCGCCGGCTCGATCTGCACCAGTTCCATCACGCATTCATTGTAGCGGAGACTGCGTCCTGCGCTGGATTCAGCCGGTATGAGCCAGAAAATGGAGTCGATTTCATCGATCGGCTCGACAGCCCTTTCCGGGCCCGCATTGGGAAGCCGTCTGGTCACGTTCCTTTCTTGGTGCATCTGATTCCCACAGATGTCCTGGGAAGAGGAACCAGTTACAATTTTCCTGTGGACGTGCTACGTTAATTTTGGACCTCCACGAGACCCCAGGGAATTCTGAATCCGCGATAGAGGTGAGGCATGGCATATCCCCCGGCCGGCGAGTCAGGCATCCTGCAGATGGTTCGCAAAGCTCTCCTGCGCTCCATCGATGAACTATCCGTTCTTGCTGAAGACAACCATTCCGAAGACTTGCGCGCGTCGCTGGAAGCGCTCACCGAGAAGTTGAAGAAGAACCGCTTCAATCTGGCAGTGTTGGGACAGACAAAGCGCGGCAAGAGCTCCTTCATCAATGCGCTGCTGGGCGCGAGGATTCTGCCGACGGGAGTGCTGCCACTCACTTCCGTGATCACCAGGGTCACGTACGGCGAAAATCCCTCGGCGAAGATCTTCTACGAGACGGGCGAATCGGAACAGATAGCAGTGGAATGCCTCTATGAGTACATCACGGAGGCCGGCAACCCAGGGAACAAAAAGCAAGTAGCATCCGCCGAGGTCGCGTACCCATCGCAGTTCCTGAGCATGGGCGTGGACCTCATCGACACGCCCGGGATCGGTTCCACGCGCCGGCATAACACCTCGACGACGGAGGGCTATCTGGCGGAGGTGGATGCGGGCATCGCGGTACTCTCCGTCGACCCGGCGATAACCGCCGTTGAGTCCGACTTTTTCCGGCGCCTACGCCAGGATGTGCCCAAGCTTCTGTTCGTCGTCAACAAGACGGACATCGCCACGCCCGAAGAAGTCGAAGAAGTCGTCTGGTTTCTTGAAAATGAGCTGCGCAACCATGTTGGCGTCAAGAAGCCGGAGGTATTTGCACTTTCAGCGCGGCAGGTCATCAAAGAGATGCTGAAAGAGGCGCCCCTGGCGCCCAATGGCATGGACCGGCTCATGGGCCGTCTTCGCCACTTTGCCGTCGAGGAAAAGGAACAGGCGCTGTTTCAGTCAGTGGCCATCGACTTGTTGCGCATAGCAGGCACACTGCGGTTTGTAGCCATGGTTGGGGAGCGGGCCCGATTGATGCACAGCGAGGAGATGGCATCGAGGCAGAGCGCGCTGGAAGAGGCAGTGACTCGCTCGGATCAGGAATTGAAGGACTTGCGCCATCTGCTGCGGGAGGACACCGCCACGCTGATTGTCCGCATCGAGAACGATCTGAAGGAGCACATCGCCACGACCGCTCCGCGGGTGCACAACCGGTTGAACAAGCTGAGGAACCAGCAGCCAAGCAAGAACCGCAAACAGCTGAGCGCGCTGCTCGACCGGTTCATGCTGGACGAGGTCGAAGCCGTCTTTGAGGACTGGCGCGCGCAGGAAGACGAGCGCATCCACATGGAACTGGCGGCGTTGACGCGCCGGTTTGTGGATAGAACGAACATTGTGCTGGAACGCCTGGAAAACGCCGCAGGAGACTTGTTCGACGTTCCGGTCGCGCCTGTAGCTATCGCTTCATCCCTGACAGTGGAGAGCCGGTTGCGGTATAGCACGGATCCCTTATTTCAACACTGGCACGACAAGCTAATTTTTGCCCTGCCGAAGTCTCTAATGCACAGGCTTGTATTTGGCCGAATGCTGTCCCGCATCGACGCGGAACTGAGCCGCAACGCAGACCGGATACGCGAAGACTATCTCGAGCGGCTGGAAAAGTCCGTTGCCACATTCGAGACGGAACTGACGGCAGCGGTAGCGATCGTCGCGGATAATCTACGGTTCGTAGCGGAACCGCAGGCCAAGGACGCGAAGCATTCGCGGCGGGCGATTCCGCAACTTTCTCCGATCGTCACCCAGTGCGCCGCGCTGGGCTGATCGCGCCTGTGACGGCCGTAGCTCTGCAAATCCTGCCGCCCGGCCACCAAGCGGCCAGCCATTCACAGGCACACTTGATCTGCGGTTCCATTGCCGCGCTCGCTGGTGACGATCAGCCTGCCGCCCCGGGCAGAACCACAGCGAAATCGCCACATTCCTCTGGGCCGAACTCAAGGCCAACCATTCTGGAGTGGAGGGCGGTTACGGATCAGTGAACACCCACAGGCTCGAAACGATTTCAATGCGTGTCCTACGCCCGGCAGCGGCAGGACTCGGGTCTTGCCTTTGTCTTACCTCCGTAAGACGCCCGTCCAACGCCCGTAAGACATCGTAAGACAAGGCGGTCTTGCCCCGAAGACCCTCCCCGGACAGCGTCTTACGCTGTCTTACGGCTTATTGCGAAGGTTCGAACAGCGCACATTGGCTCCCGCAGACATAAGAATGCTCGGCGCAGTCCTCGGCCCCAGAATCCGTCAGCCCCCTAAAGCATTTTCATCATGAATGTAGAGAGGGCTTGACGGTTTCCCACCCTTGCGCCAGAAATCCGCCGCGGCGGACGCAAGGATGGGGCACGGAGAGACTTTACGCATTTGTGAGAATGCGCTAACGCAGCCGGTCACGCACCTCGGTCCGCACCAGGTAGAGAAAGAAGACCAGGTTCAGCAGCCCTTGCACCAGGGCAGGCGCTTGATGCCGGCTGGTGAAGATCCACAGGTCGTAGGCCGCCAGCATGAAGACCGCGGCCAGGGCCAGCGCCCAGGCCCAGCGCAGCAGCAGCAGAAGCCCCGCGCTGGCGGCGATGAAGACCGCCGCGAAGACGAGAAAGAGCGGCGGATAGCGGCGGCCCGCAACCACGCCCACGACGATCACTCCAGCGAGTACCAGCAGGTAGAGGCTGATGGCGGCCAGCCCTGGGAGCGGCAGGCGCTCGCGGCGCGGCGGCTGGGCTTCGTCCTTCCTGGCTTCGCCGGTCATAGCGTGTGCAGGTAGGCCAGCAAATCGCTGAGCTGGCCATCGGTTAGTTGAGTGGCGGGCATCATCTGTCGCCCGTGCAGAATCACCTGCGTCAGGCGTTCGTCGGTGGGCGGCGCGCCCGAGGGCATGGCCTTCACTTTAGTCAGCGCCTGCAATCCCGGCCCGTGCAGCCCATGCGTGGTGGTGGGGTAGTGGCACCGGACGCATTTCAACTGGTAGATCTGCGCTCCCCGCGCTTCCTCCGGCGTCCAAAGGGCCGCGGGCTTGGAGGGCGGCAGCGAGCGGCAGCCGGCCAGCCCGAGCGTTGCGGCAAGGCCGGCCGCAAAGCACAACACACTCAGAGGAGAAGCAAGAGAAGGCGCGCGCATCTGCCTCCGATGATACAGGGCTACTCTGCCGCCGCTATCGCTTCGGCAATGCGGTCGATGGCCTGTACCTCGGCCACGCTGCCCGGCCTGTGGCCGTTGACCAGGATTGAAAAGGCCAGAGTTTTGCCGCTGGCCGCCGTGAGGTAGCCGGAGAGTGCGTTCACCTCGCTGTGAGTGCCTGTCTTGGCCCATAGGCGGCCCTTCAGAGGCGACTTACGGAAGCGTCCCGCGAGTGTGCCGTCCACGCCGGCCACGGGCAGCGTTTCGCGCCAGGCCGTTCCCCACGGTTGCCGCGCGGCGTAAACGAGCAACTGCGTAATGGCGCGCGGCGCGATGCGGTCGTCGGGACTCATGCCCGAGCCGTCATAGAGGAAAAAGTCGCCGTCGTCAACGCCCGCACCGGCGAGAAACTGGCGCACCACCCGCGCGCCCTGCTCAAAACTGCCCTCCGTCCCGTGGACCTTGCCCAGCAGACGCAGCAGCAGCTCGGCGTGCAGATTCAGGCTCATCTTGTTGGTGACTGCAATGTCCTGAACCACCGGCACGGAGATGTGCGTAGCCAGCACCTTGCGGCCCTCCAGCGGCGCGGCGATGGTCGCCAGCCCGGAGCGGTCCAGCTTGAGCGGCTGGGCGCGCTCGCCAGCAAAATCGCCGGATCCAAGCGAGACCTTATGCCGGGACGCAGACGCGGCGGTGACATTGACGCCGCGGCTCCTGAGCGCCTCCTTGAAGGCCGCCGCCGTAAACTCCGCCGGGTCCTCTACGGCCAGGCTGGCATGAAAGCCCTCGGCCGGCGCCGTGCCCCAGGCCCGCACCAGCATGGAGCCTGGCCTGCGGTCCAGGCCGGGATGGGGTGTTTCACCCGCGGCCGCCAGCGTCATACTGTTGTCCAACGTGTAGTAGTCCACCTTTGGCGTCCACTCGGCGACGGCAGTTTCGGGCGAGTCAGGGTCAGCCGCCACCGTCAATTCCACAGTGTTCTCGTTGAAGCTCAGCGCGGAAACCGGCGCCCCGTCGCTCCATTGCAGGTCGTCCCATCCCCAGGCCCGGCCATAAGGCTCGTGGAGATAAAAACTGTCATCGCCCACCACGCTGCCCTCGACGGTGCGCACGCCGGCCTGCTCCACCTGCTCGGACAGCAGCTCCAGCACCTCGATCGAGCGCGGCGGCTGCTCCGCCTCGTCCGCGGCGGAAGCGGCAGCAGCCGGGTTTGCGGCAGCCGGGTTCGGCGTCTCCGGCGCCCGGTACGGATAACGCCGCGCGCTCAGCGTGGGGTCGCCCGCGCCCAGTAGGATCAGGTCGCCGTGCAGCACGCCCTGGCTGTCGATCTCGCCGCCGGCCACCACGTTCGTGGTCCAGGTCAGCGTGTCGACGGGCAGCAGGGCAAAGGCCGCGGCGGTGGTGGCCAGCTTGACGTTCGAGGCAGGGACAAAGAGGCGGCCTTCGTTGAAGCCATAGAGTGGCTGACCGTCGAGCGTTGCGACGCTGATGCCAAACTCCGCGTGACTTAGCGCCGGCTCGGCCAGAATGGCATTGATGCGGCCGGCGAGGGGTCCCTTGGCCGGAGCGGGATGCGCCGCGGGCTTGGCGGTGTGTCGCGCCGGGGCCTGGGCAGTAAGCCCAGTAAAAGGAAGCAAAGCCAAAACCAACAGAAGCGCAGGAATTCGCGGAAAAACTTTCATGGACGGAGTTTAGCAGGATGCGAACAGGCCGCGGCGTACCATCGAGGGTGAGTGTGGTTTCAAGAAGAGGAGATTTTGAGGTTGACAGCTGGTCACGGAAAAATGATGAACGGTAACCGGGGATGAACGCCTGCAGACAAAACATTACGCCCTGGCGGCTGCGCACCCGCACGCTGGAACTGGGGCGGCGGACGCTGATCATGGGCGTGGTCAACATCACGCCCGATTCGTTCAGCGACGGGGGGCGGTTTCTTGACCCTGAAGCAGCCATGGCTCACGCGCTGGAATTGCTGGACGAGGGCGCGGACCTCCTCGACCTGGGTGCGGAGAGCACACGGCCAGGTTCGCGGGCGGGCAGGGCTGCCGGGACCGCGCTGGCCCCGGCTGTCCACCCCACGGACGAGGACCTGTCGCTACCACCCCAGGAAGCAAAGACCACTTCCTGGGGACCCCGGTTGTTGGGGACCCCGGCTGTGAGCGCCGAAGAGGAGCAGGCGCGGCTGTTGCCGGTGCTCGAAGGGATTCTGCGCGCGCGACCCGAGGCGATTGTCTCCGTGGATACCTACAAAGCCGCGACGGCGCGCGCGGCCCTCGCGGCGGGGGCAGAGATCGTGAACGACGTGAGCGGCTTCCAGTGGGACCCCGGGATCGCGGCCGTCTGCGCCGAGTTCAAGGCGGGTGTGGTGCTGATGCACACGCGTGGCCGGCCCGAGGAGTGGCGCGCGCAGCCGCAGTTGCCCCCCGATGAACTGCTGGCCACGGTGCGCACAGGCCTGACCGCAAGCCTGGCTGCCGCCGCCCAGGCGGGGATTCCGCCTGAGTCCATCGTGCTCGATCCCGGCTATGGATTCGGCAAGCGGTTCGCCGAGAACTACGCCTTGCTGGCCCGCCAGGCGGAACTTCTTTCGCTCGGCCGCCCGCTTCTTGCCGGGCTGAGCCGCAAGTCTTTTCTGGGACACACGCTGGCCCCGTTGTTTGGGGGCAACGACGCCCCGATCGAGGCCCGCGAGCCAGCCAGTCTGGCGGCGCTGACCGCGGCCATACTCCACGGAGCTTCCATCGTCCGCGTCCACGCCGTCCGCCCCGCAGTCGAGGCCGCTCCCATCGCGGATGCGGTCCTGGCTGCTGCTCGCGGTGGTCCAATGTGAGCAGACATTGGCCTCAGCCGCTTCTAGAATGGTGCGTAGAGAAGGTGCGAGACGGTGGTTATAAAGGCCGGTCCAGCTTCCTGCAAGGCTCCCGGAAGGCGCGTAATCCATGCCCGCCCACGAAATTCTGCAAGAAGCCACGAAGCTCCACAAAGTGAGCGACAGCCTCGACGTGCTGGCGGAACAACATGAGCCCATCTCGGAAGAGCTAACGATTCTCTCGGGAAGCGTTCGCAACTCCGCCACGCTGCTGGAGGTGCTGGTGGCGGTGAAGCTGCCGCCGGCCCCAGGGTTCGATCCGGCAAACAACTGATTTCCACCCCGGTTACCACCCCAATGACGAAGACCTCTCGCCGGAGCCCCCGGTTGCGTCTGGTGGAGGGCGGTAGTTTTCCAGTTCCGGTAAATCCAGGCCCTTCGGCAAGCTCAGGGGCCTCTGGGCAACCGGCATCAAAGAAGGGCGAGCGGTTTTCCCTGGTTTGGGGTTAGTGCAAAGGCCATAAGTGTGTTTACGGTTGACATGGATTGACGGTCACTTAACTCGCGGATATGTATCGAAAGAACCATAGAATATGCGTGGATCTCGAAATAAAGTGGAGTTTGCGCGAAGAGGTCAAAGTAGCTCTGTAAATAACCGTGCTGCACGTCACACTAAGACATGAAAAAGATTTTGCTAGGACTGGTTCTCGTCTTCTGCCTCGCAATACCTTATGCGGCGGAGGCGCAGGTGGTCGTCGAAGTGGGCCACCACCACCATCACCATCACCGGCATCACCGCCCCAATCGCATGCAGTAAGCGATGTTGATGGGAATCTACGAACGCGCGAGTTGGCAGGTCGAAGTGGGATGTTAAGAGTCAAGCGGCGCTACCTTTCGTATCCAAAGCGCCAGAAGACGGCATCTCGCAGCCACGCCTGCGGATATTTCCCCCAGAGCATGTTCACTTCACATGTTGCCCTTGCATCGACGAGCAAGGCGGCTATTACTTCCACCCAGCGCCAGCTCTCAGTATTTCTGCACCTTTGGGTCGATCTCTTCGCTCCAGGCATGGATGCCGCCGGCGAGGTTGGCGACGCGGGGGTAGCCGGCCTGCTTGAGGAACTCGGCAATGCGCTGGCTGCGGACTCCTGCGTGACAGTGGACAATCACCTCGCGGTTGCGATCGATCTCGGCCAGGCGCTGGGGCACTTCATTCTGCGGAATGAGCTTTCCGCCGATCTGGGCGATCTTATACTCCCAGGGCTCACGCACGTCGAGAATGAAGACGTCCTCGCCGGCGTCGATGCGCCGCTTGAGCTCTTTCACGCTGAGCTGGGGAATTCCGTTCTTCAAGATTTTCTCCTCACTGGTTTCTGGGGTTGATGGGGGCGAAATGCCGCAGAAATGCCGGTAGCCGATGAACTGGGTGACGGTGGGGTTTCGTTTGTGGATGGCCGATTCTCATTGAGAATTGCGGCGCGCGCTCCTGTTATGCGAGATTGGAGTCGGGTGTTGATTCAACCGATATCTATTTGAACAACCTCGCAGATGGGAAAGACTTCATGACCCGAAAATCCCACAATCCGAACTTCGATCAGACGCTGGAGATCCTGCGCGCCCATTCGTTTGACGTTCGACCCTTCGCGGGAGTCGCAGGCGGCGTGCTGGTGAGCAAGCATGGGGCTGCGGCGGTGCTGGTTGCCGTCCAGGCCAATGATGCGGAGGCGCCGGCGGCCCTGGGGGTGCATCCGGGAGCTCTGGTGAACGGCGAAGTGGCGCGTTTGCAGGACCGGGGCTACCAGAAATTCATTAAGACTTCTCAATGTGAGCTTCCGGCATCGGCCAGCCAGTTGCAGGCGATACACCTGTTCAGTGAAGAACTGAAACAACTGACCGGCGCCGTCAGCCTCTATAACGAGGCGCTGGGAACTACCAGCGATGTGCACGAATATGACCGTTTGAAGGGCCGGGAAGGCGCGCAGATTGCTCCCACGGGCGCCGGGCAAATGTCCGGGGGACACTGATTTTTCAGGAATTTCGATGGGGAGAGCCATGGAGACGCAAGATAAACCGGAAGAGCTTGCGATCCAACAGCCGGAGGGCCGCGGGCCCCCCCGGCAAGCTGTGGACGAGAACGCCACTCTGCTGCTGTTGAGCCATGGCTCCCGCGTTTCCTGCCGCATCATTGAGCTTAGCCTGGAAGGGTGCCGGTTGCGCACCGGAGAGCGGTTTCCGGCGGGCGCCGCGATCCGCGTGGAAGTCATCTTCACCATCAACAGAATAGCCTTCCGGCTCAGCGGCGTAACCCCAGGGATCGACGCTAACAATATTGTGGACATCCGCTTTGTGAACGTGATCTCCCGCCGCCGTGACGAGTTGGCCGAAGTGCTTTGCGAGGTGGTGGCAGAAAATCTTGCCAAGGCCGAGAAGCAGGCAGCGGAGAAACTGGCAGCCGAGAGGCTAGCGCAAGAGAGACCCGCACGGGACAAGGTGGAAAGGCCGGACCGGGAGCACACCGAGAGCCATGTGGCCGCGACGCAGCCCCTGCCCGCGGCGAAACCGGCGCCATCGCCCCAACAGGCCGCATCGCAGCCGGCGGCTAGGCACGCCAAGCACGAGCGCCGGGCGCAGACCCGGCACGAGGTGGATACCTCAGCCGTGATTTTTCTCATCAATATTGGGTCAGCGCTGCGTGGGCGCATTCTGGACATGAGTCTGGGCGGCTGCCGCATCTGCACCGACGAGCGCTTTCCAGTGGGCATCTACACGCGAGTCGAGACTGAGTTTCATCTCGAAGGGCTGCCATTCCGGCTGGGCGGCGTGATCCAAGCTGTCCATGATCGGGATCGGCGCCTGGTGGGCATCCGCTTCCTCGATATGAGCGAACGGAAGCTGGCCCAGGTGGAGCAGTTGATCCAGGAGATCGAAGAGATGGAGTCCAGCCGGAAAGCGGTAAGGACGGGAGACTGAGAGGAAGAAGCCGGGAAGGTTAACGTTCGATAGCTCTCTTCACCTTGCGCTTTACCAGAGGCGCCTGGCCTCAAGGAATCACGTCTGCGCCGGATATTTCGATATGCTGACCGCGTTTCGAGGTACGGACCGCCCCGAGGCTTGAAATTTTCCTGAAAAAGTGTGCAAAATTGAACAGATTGTCCCCTTTTTGGATGCAATCTTGTGGCATAATGCGGCGGTGTGTGTACCGCCGATATGCGTGGTGTGGATGCTCAGTTGAAAGAGCGGTCCCGGCATCCCAGGGCTTCGACACTTGTCGATGATTCTTTGTTCATCGCGGCAGTTCCTCTTTCAATCTGATGGCGATGCGGTCGTGGTCCCACCCGCAACGTCCCGTGCCAACACTGCAGCTGAAGGGAGGCTCATTCGATGATCGTGCTTGAAAAACCAGCATTCGATGCCGCCGCCTTTCTGGCGAGCGCCGGGCTGGGGCGGAGAATTGTGCAATTGGCGCCCAAGGAGACCTTCTTTACGCAGGGAGACAAGGCTGATTCCGTCTTCTATCTTCAGAAGGGCCGCGCAAAAATCACGGTTGTTTCGCAAAGCGGCAAGGAAGCCACCATCACGCTGGTCTCCGCGGGCGCATTTGTGGGCGAAGAGGCGCTGGCGGCCGTGGCGGGACTGCGTTTGTCAACGGCTACTGCCCTTACCGCCTGCACCGCGCTCAAAATAAAGCGGGAAGAGATGATCCGGGTCATGCACGAGGAGCATAGCTTCTCCGACCTGTTCCTGAAGTTTCTGCTGGAGCGCAGCATGCGCATCCAAGCCGATCTGGTGGATCAGCTTTTCAACTCCAGTGAAAAGCGGCTGGCGCGGATTCTGCTGCTGATGGCGGAGTTTGGCCAGCCGGGCGAGCCGGAACAATTCATTCCCAAGATCTCTCAGGAGACGCTGGCGGAGATGATCGGCACCACGCGCTCCCGCGTGAGCTTTTTCATGAACCGCTTTCGCAAGCTCGGCTTTATCGAATATAACGGCCGCATCAAGGTTCACAAGTCGCTGCTGAACGTGATCCTGCACGATCAATTGCCGGACAACAACGCCGAAAAGCAAGCTCTTTAGGGTATTCCAGGCGAATATACATAGCCGGCCCCGGCAACGTGTACAAAATTGACCAGTATTTGGATTCAAATAATGGGACGCTCGGCCCACCTCCTTAATTGACTCGCTGAGTGGGGTGAGAGATGCCCGATAAGAAAACAAGAGTTCTCATCGTCGACGATGAGCTTTCCGTTCGAACGTCGATGTCGCAACTGCTGACTGAGGTTGGGTATCGCGCGCGCACTGCGGAAGACGGATTCTCCGCATTGGTTGAGCTGCGGAAGGAAGTCCCCGACATCCTTCTTTCCGATCTCAACATGCCCAATATGTCCGGTTACGAGTTGCTCTCGGTGGTCCGCCGCCGGTTCCCCGCGATTCAGACGATCGCCATGAGCGGCGCGTTCCAAGGCAACGAAGTGCCTTCCGGCGTTGCCGCCGACGCCTTCTATCAAAAAGGCAGCAGCATGGGATCTTTATTGAGGATTTTGGGAGCCCTGCCCAATGTGGACCGGGTGCTTCCCAACCGGCCGCCAAGCGCGTTGGCGCCCATCTGGATTCAGTCCAACGGACACGACAATTCCGGAGAGCCCTATGTGATGATTTGCTGTACGGAATGCCTGCGGACCTTTCCCCAGGCTCTAGGTGGTTCTGTCAGCCTGATACGCGAAGCGGATTGCATCTATTGCCACAGTCTCATCCGCTACGCGATCGTCCAGCCGGCAGAGCGGGCGCCCCTGCAGGTTTTCCAAAGGCGCCCCGCCGAGGGGCTGCCGAAGTGCGCCAACGCGGCCCAATTCTACAACTGAGGAAGAGTTTTCCCGATGCACAACATCGCTGAACTGAAGATGCTTTTGCGCGCGCAGGTTGAATTGCCCGTGGGCCTCAAACTGGCGACCGATGAGTTTGGCGAGGGCTGGAACCTGGTGCGGAGGGAGAATGCGCGCCGTTTGGAAAAGAAGATTCAGACGCGCGGATGGAACTTCATCAAGATTGCCGATGGACTGCTGCGAAGCGGCGTAGGCGAGAGATCGCAGGAGGCCATCGCCAGCGCGCTCAAGCTGGCGCTTCGGCAGGTAAGTGAACACTTCAACGCCGTGGAAGTGGAGCATATCGAGTTGACACAATATCCCTGGTTCTTTCTGGCCAGGGTAAGAGTGTATCCGTACCGGATTCAGCGGGATGCGGTGCTGCCGGTAGCGGATGAAGCCGCACCGGCTCCGATTCCCTCCCGGCTCAGACAGTTGCCGGACGGGACAGCCGAGCCGTTCCCCCATTTCGGCAGCGCGATGCCTCTGCTGAAGGAGATGCTGGTTTTATCCCGAAGTTCAGAGTCGAGGGCCCCATGAAGACCATCCTGCAAATGGCGCTTTTCCTGTTTCTTCTTCAAAGATTCTTGCGCGTGGATCAAGAGCCGGCCCTCAACCGCGCCCGCTCCCGCTGAAGTTCGCGATAGAGTTCGCTCTTTGACTGGCCCAGCTCCCGCGCCAGGCGCTTCAAGGCTTCCTTCTCGTCCACGCCGGTCTCGGCCTGGAGGCGCGCAACGCGATCGGCGATCTTCCCGGGCGCGGCGCTAGCGGACTGTGAGCGGCTTTGGGGCAGCGCTTCCACCAGCAGGGTAATCTCGCCGCGGATGCGATCGCGGCCCTCCATTTCATGCCGCACGCCGGCCACTGTTCCGCGCAGAAACTCCTCATGTATCTTGGTCAGCTCGCGGGCTACGGCCACGCGCAGATTCTCGCCCCAGACGGCCTCCAGATCGGCCAACGTCTCCAGAATCCGGTGCGGGGCCTCGTAAAAAATGAGCGTGCGGGCCGACTCGAACTTACCGGCCTCGGCCGCCAGCGCTTCCAGCCGGCTGCGGCGGGCGCCGGCTTTCTCCGGCAGGAAGCCCAGGAACAGGAACTCGCCGGTGGGCAGGCCGGAGGCCACCAGGGCACTGAGCGCGGCATTGGCGCCGGGGATGGGAAACACGGGCACGCCGGCGGCGATGGCTTCGGCGGCCAGCCAGCTTCCAGGGTCGCTGATGCCAGGGATTCCGGCATCGGAGACCAGCGCGATGCGCTGGCCCGCCTTGAGCGCGGTCAGGAGTTCATGGGCGCGGTGGCGCTCGTTGTGCTGGTGGCAGCTTACGGTGGGGGTTGCGATCTGGAAATGGTTAAGCAGCTTTTGCGTCTGGCGAGTGTCTTCGCAGGCGATGCGGTCCACTCGCTGGAGCACGTCGAGGGCGCGCAGGGTGATGTCGCCCAGGTTGCCGATGGGCGTGGCCACCAGGTAGAGGCCGGGGGCCAGCGGCATTTCCCCCACCCCAGCGACGAAGACCTGTCGCTGGGGACCCCAGTTCGTGTCGGCGGCCGTGCGCACTGTCAGACTCCGGTTTCCTGGCGGGCTTCCTCGCGTTCCAGGCGGCGCTGCTCGGCCAGCAGCGACATCGCCCCCATCAGGTTTTGCACGCTCACAATGCCCACCACGCGTCCGCTGTCGGTGACCGGAATGAGGGCCAGGCCGCGTCCCGCGGTAAGGCGGCGGATGGTGGTTCCCAGCGTATCCTCGGGCCGCGCCACCTGGAAGGCGCGCGACATGACCGACTGTATGTAGCCGTTGCCTTCGCTGCGCAGGGCGTCCACGATACGCTGGCGGGAAACGATGCCTACCAGTTGGAGGCCGCGCACCACGGGGAAGTCTTCCTGCAGGGAGTGGACGCAGCGGGCCAGCGCGTCAGCCAGAGTGTCGGAGGGCGAGAGGGTGGCGAAATCGGTGAGCATCACCTCGCGCATCCGCACGGTGTCGACGACGGACTGGAAAAAGACTCCCTGGTCTTCAATTTGCGCGCCGATCATGATGAAGAAGCCGGCAATGATGAGCCAGTAATTGTGCAGCAGCATGCCGCCGACCATGGCGGCAAGCGCCAGCACCTGGCCCAGGCCGGCGGCGGCGCGGCCGGCGGCAGCGGAGCCGTGCTTGCATGCAAGGCTGCCCCGGATCAGGCGACCGCAGTCAAGCGGATAGGCGGGCATCAGGTGCAGCAGCGCCAGGCCCACCTGCATCCAAACCAGACTACGGAGAAGAAAAGCGGAGGTGATGAACGGCTGGTCGAGAAGTTTCAGATCGCCGCTTGCGCCCAAAAACGTGGCGGCCAGCACCAACGCCGTGGCCGCATTGGCCAGCGGACCGGCCAGCGCGATGGCAAACTGTCCGGCGCCCTGGCTGGCGTTCTCCTGACTTTCGGGATTGGCGTAGGCAAACAATCCGCCGATGGGCAGCAGCAGGATGGCGCGCAGGCGCAAACTGAGCCAGGCGGCAACGAGAAGGCGGGCGGTTTCCCGCACCAGGACTGCGGCAACCAGCACCAGGAACAGGCCGAGGCCACGCGCCGGGCCGTCCGTGGCGCTGAGCGCCAGGCAAACGAGCGCCAGCAACGGGAAAAAGACGTGGACGCGCAACTCGACGCCCATCCAACGGCCCATCGGGATTGACCAGCCACGCATACGAAGATTGTAGCGGGTGGCGGTCCGGTATGCTGAACAGCGATGCGCATTATTGCCGGCGAGTTCCGATCCCGCACGCTGGCGGCCCCTTCCGGGCTGGCCACGCGGCCCACCAGCGACCGGCTGCGCGAGACGCTTTTCAACGTGCTGGCGCCGCGCATTGAGGGCGCGGCGTTTCTGGATTTGTATGCCGGCTCGGGCGCGGTGGGGATCGAAGCGCTGAGCCGTGGAGCGGCAAACATTGTCTTCGTGGAGCGCGCTCCGGCCGCGCTTGCCGTGCTGCGCGGCAATCTGGCCAGACTGGGGCTGAGGGCGGGATTCCAGATTCACGCGGGCAGCGTGGGCGCCTGGCTGCGAAAGTACGGGACGGGCACCGGCCTGGGCCGAAAGGCCGGACAGGAGCCGGAACGAAAATCGGGCCTGGTCTTCAACCTGGTGTTTCTCGATCCGCCTTACGACGCTGCGGGGGAGTACGCGGCCACGCTGGGGCTGCTGGGCAGCGGCGCGGCTGGTCTGCTCGCCGAGGGCGCGCTGGTCATTGCCGAGCACCGCCGCAAGGAGCGGCTTGAAGACCGCTATGGATTGCTGGGACGCACGCGGCTTCTGGAACAGGGCGATGCGGCTTTGAGCTTCTATGCCCTAGCCTGATCCTACGCGCCGGAAATCCATTAAAGTGAATGGCATGAGAAACGCGCGAATCTTCCTTGCCCTTGCCGCGATGATTACGGCCTCTGCTGCCGCCTCTCAAGCGCCCGCAGCCCTTCGCCCGCCCGACCGCTTTCCGGACTTTGTCATTCTCGATACCGATATCGGCGACGACATCGACGACGCCTTTGCGCTGGCCCTGGCGCTGCGGAGTCCGGAACTGCGGCTCATTGGGATTACAACAACCTTCGGCGATACCGAACTACGGGCGCGGCTGGTGGACCGCTATCTGGACGCCGCGGCGTGCGGGTCAAACATTCCAGTGGTTCCCGGTCTTCCAACGCCGCACAACAACGTATTCACCCAGGCTGCGTATGCAAAGGGGGGACCGCGCGGTGGCTGCATTGCCCCTGGCAAGCTCCTGGACCAAGAGAAAGAGTGGGCACGCTGGGATTACGAGCGAAAGCATGACGACGCAGCCGGGTTCCTGCTCAGGCAGATTCGCGCGCATCCCGGCCAGATTACGCTGATCGCCATCGGGCCGCTCTTCAATATTCAGGCGGCGATTGAACAGGACCCGGCGACCTTTCGCAAGCTGAAGCGGGTGGTGATGATGGGCGGCAGCATCTACCGGGGCTACGACGGGCGTAACGGCGAGCGACGGCCTCCTGACGCCGAGTGGAACATCAGCCGCGACCCGGCGGGAGCGCGAGCGCTGCTGGCCGCGGGCATCCCAGTATTCATGATGCCGCTTGACTCGACCCAGATTCACCTGGAGACACCGGAGCGGGAGGCGATCTTTGCGCATGGCTCGCCACTCACCGACCAGCTCACGCTGCTCTACCACCAGTGGCTGGCCGGCAACGAGGGGCATACAGCCGCGCCTACTCTCTTTGACCCGGTGGCCGCGGCCTATGCGGTTCGTCCCGAACTGTGCCCGGCAACGCCGATGCGGCTGGAAGTGGACGACAAGGGTTTTACCAGGCCTGTAGATGGCCCGCCCAATGCGCAGGTTTGCCTCCAATCGGACGAGAAGGGCTTTCTGGAGTTCCTGCTGGACAGGATCGCAAAAGAAGCGGCGCGCTGACAAAAGGACGGATTGAACTGACGCGGCCCTTTTGCCCTGGTTCCGAGGCTGTTTTTGCGCTTGTCCGGGTAAAAATCCACCACCTGTGAGCAAGGTCACTTCCAACTCCATTGACACTGCGAGAGAGTTAGGTGAAAAATGGCGGGTTGATGCAGTTCGTGCAATTTTATGCGCTGTAGGGAGGGAAAGTGAAAAACGCGATGAAAATGCAGGCTTTGGGTGCGCTGGCGTTTCTGGGCGCGGGGTTGTTGCTGACCGGCTGCAAGGCAGTGCCCGAGTTGACGCGAGACAATGCGCAGGCGTTGATTCAGGCCAAATACGACCAGACTCCCGCGGTGGGCGCCAGCATCGCAGTGGACGAATTGGGACTTGGGGAGGGCGTTGCGGCCAAGTATTGGGGACGGACCAAGCTCTATCCCAACAGATTCTGGGCCGACTTCACGCTAACCCCCGAGGGCAAGAAGGTGCTCAAGCTGCAAAGTGGGGGCGATGTGATCCAGTGGCGCCCGCTGAGCCAATCAGACAAAAACTATTCAGTGATTGTGGTGACCGTTGCAGCCAATCACCTGAAGGCGCGCGATTTGAAGGATGTCCAGGACGAAATACTTCCCGGCGTGGATACAGCCAAGAGCGTCGAGTTCTCTGAGGCCGTGAATATGGACGGCGTGCCGGACGCGCTACAGGGCATTGCCCACAACCCCGGCAACAAGCTGAGCACCAAGCGCCAGGCCAATTTTGTCCTCGAAAACGGGGCCTGGAAGCTGCATTCAATCGAGTAGAGCAGAAAAATCCCTGGGGGTGGGGGAGAAATCGTTGACCCCACCCGGTTTTCTTGATATGGTTAAAAGGTTGCGCAAGAACGCCTGAGCCAGTGTGTCTTAACGGACTTAGGCGGGCGGGCAGTCCGGTTCGGCAGCAAAGGACGGGCGCTGATCCCCAGGCCAGGTGCAGTCAACCGGCCAGACATGTCTCCGAAATCGCTCTCTTCTTGCGGAGGGCAGGGGCAATATCGCTACGGAGCCCGCGCGTTCTCCACCTTGGAGGGCTATGCGGGCCGGAACCGCGAAACGGAGTTGGCTTTACCCGCCAGAAGCGGGAAAACGCCCGGCCACCGTCCCGGTTCTCGTCTGATTTTGGAACGAAGGCAGACGCGAAGCAGCAGAATAGGGCTTCCGTGCGCGTGCGCGACAGGCTTCAAGTCGCGCCTTTCGCAGCGGGAGGCCCCATGGGCCAGTGTGCGGCTGTTGAACTCGAAGGGTCACGGTTTTTGGCGTAAGGAGTTTTGATTTGCCTACATTCAATCAGTTGGTTCGCAAGGGGCGCACGGCCCCGCGGTACAAGACGGCGTCGCCGGCCTTGCAGGCCTCGCCGCAGCGGCGCGGCGTTTGCACCCGCGTGTATACACAGACACCCAAGAAGCCGAACTCGGCCCTGCGCAAGGTGGCCCGCGTGCGGCTGACCAACGGGATTGAGGTCACCACCTACATTCCGGGCATCGGCCACAATCTGCAGGAGCACTCGATCGTGCTGATTCGCGGCGGGCGCGTGAAGGATCTGCCCGGCGTCCGCTATCACGTGGTACGCGGCACGCTGGATTCAGTGGGCGTGGGCGAGCGCAAGCAGAGCCGGTCGAAGTACGGAGCCAAGCGCGCCAAGGGCGGCGCGGCGAAGAAGTAAGACAGTGGTCAGTGATCAGTGATCAGCACGGGCCTGGCAACTGACAACTGAGAACTGAAAACTGGATTTGAGGAATTATGCCGAGAAAAGGGCACATTGCGAAGCGGGTAGTGGCGCCGGACCCGGTCTACGGGTCCGAGTTGGTCACCAAGTTTGTCAACTCCATGATGTGGGGCGGCAAGAAGTCGACGGCCCAGGGCATCTTCTATCAGGCGATGAAGAACCTGGAGGAGAAGGGCGGCGGCGACGATGCTCTCAAACTCTTCAAGAAGGCGGTGGAGAACTGCAAGCCGCTGCTGGAGGTGAAGACCCGCCGCGTGGGCGGCGCCAACTACCAGGTGCCCATCGAGGTGAATCCCGACCGGCGCACCTCGCTGGCCATTCGCTGGCTGATCAGCTACGGCCGCGGCCGCGGCGAGAAGGGCATGACCGACAAGCTGTCGAACGAGTTGCTGGACGCGGCCAACGGGCGCGGCGGGGCGATGAAGAAGAAGGAAGACGTGCACCGCATGGCCGAGGCCAACAGGGCCTTTGCCCACTACCGCTGGTAGAGACAGGGACTTAGGGAACTAGGGACTGAGGACTGGGGACTGAGGAGCTAGCAGAGAACTTGGAACGATTTGAGCCGGATAGTAAGACGCGTCCGGCGCGGCAGGCCGATCGAAGAGACTGCCGGGAAATTGAACCGCGGGCTGAGAAACCCGCAAGGAAAAATGCCGTGCCTCGCATTACACCGCTGAACCGCTGCCGGAATATCGGAATCATGGCGCACATCGACGCCGGAAAGACGACAGCGACAGAACGGATCCTCTTCTACACGGGCATCACGCACCGTATAGGCGAGGTGCATGAGGGCACGGCGACCATGGATTACATGGAGCAGGAGCAGGAGCGCGGCATTACCATCACCTCGGCAGCCACCACCTGCACCTGGAAAGACTGCCGCATCAATATCATCGACACCCCCGGCCACGTGGACTTTACCGCCGAGGTAGAGCGAAGCCTGCGCGTGCTGGACGGCGCGGTGGCCCTGTTCGACTCGGTCGCCGGTGTGCAGCCGCAATCCGAGACGGTCTGGCGGCAGGGCGACAAGTACAAGGTGCCGCGCATTTGCTTCGTGAACAAGATGGACAAGAACGGCGCGGACTTCGAGCACGTTCTGGAGACCATTCGCAAGCGTCTGGGCGCGCGTCCGGTGGCGCTGCAAATCCCCATTGGCGCCGAGGCTTCTTTCAAGGGCGTCGTCGACCTGGTGGAGATGAAGGCCGTCGTATGGCATGACGAGTTGATGGGCTCGCAGTACGACATCGAGCCGGTTCCCGCCGCGCTGCTCAAAAAGGCCGAGGCCTTCCGCCTGCAGTTGATTGAGGTCATCGCCGAGACCGATGACGTGCTGCTGGAAAAGTTCCTGGAAGGCGAAACGCCCACCATCGACGAACTGAAGGCCGGCATTCGCCAGGCCACCATCGACTTGAAAGTCTTCCCGGTGATCTGCGGAAGCGCCTTCAAAAATAAAGGAGTTCAGACGCTGCTGGATGCGGTCGTAGATTATCTGCCCAGCCCGCTGGACAAGCCCCCGGTGGAGGGCATCGACCCCTCGCATCATCATCGCGTGGTCGCGCGCAAGCCGGACGACAACGAGCCGCTTGCGGCTCTGGCCTTCAAGATCCTCAACGATCCTTTCGGCAAGCTCTGCTTCGTCCGGGTCTATTCGGGATCGCTCAACACCGGCGACATGGTTCTCAATCCCCGCGCCGGCAAAACGGAGCGCATCGGCCGGCTGGTGAAGATGCACGCCGACAAGCGGGAGGACGTGAGCGAGATTCTGGCCGGAGACATCTGCGCCTGCGTGGGCCTGAAGGATCTGAAGACCGGCGACACATTGTGCGATCCGCATCATCCCATCGCTCTGGGAGCCATCACCTTCCCGGAGACGGTCATCTCGGTGGCCATCGAGCCCAAGACCAAGGCCGACCAGGAGAAGATGGCCGTGGCCCTGGCGCGGCTGGCCGACGAGGACCCCACCTTCAAGGTGCGTACGGATGAGGACTCCGGCCAAACGATTATCAGCGGCATGGGCGAGCTGCACCTGGAAATTCTGGTCGACCGCATGAAGCGCGAGCACAAGGTCGAGGCTAATGTGGGCGAGCCCAAAGTGGCCTTCCGCGAGACCATCCGCAAGGCCGCCGAGGCCGAGGGCAGTTATATCCGCCAGACCGGCGGATCGGGCAACTATGGCGTTTGCAAGCTGCGGGTCGAGCCGAACGAGCCGGGCAAGGGCTACGAGTTCATCAACGACATCAAAGGTGGCGCAATTCCCAGGGAGTTCATCAAGCCCATCGATCAGGGCGTGCAGGGCGCGCTCGAGCTGGGCATCCTGGCCGGCTACCCGATTGTGGACGTGAAGGTGACGCTCTACGACGGCCGCTACCACGAGGTGGACTCCAACGAGATGGCCTTCAAGTTTGCCGGCTCGATCGCCTTCAAAGAAGCCGCGCGCAAGGCCAGCCCGGTGCTGCTGGAGCCGGTGATGGCTGTCGAGGTCACCGTCCCCGAGGAATTCATGGGAGTCATCATCGGCGACATCAACGCGCGCCGCGGGCGCATCGAGCACGTGGATCGCATAGGCGGCTCGCAGGTGATCAAGGCCATGGTGCCGCTCAAGGAGATGTTCGGCTACGTGAACGACATTCGCTCGTCCACGCAGGGCCGGGCATCGTATTCAATGCAGTTCGCGCGCTACGAAGAGGCGCCACGCATGATCGCCGACGAGATCATCGGCCGCGCGCAAGGCAAGTAAGAAAGGCAAGCCGTTAGCTCTTAGCTCTTAGCTATTAGCTGCGCTTGCAAGGGCCAAAAGTTGCTGCTCGGGCAGGAAGAAGCTAAGAGCTAACAGCTAAAGGCTAAAAGCTAAGTTTTGGGGCTGGAGCCGGATGGCCGGCGCCCCGGGTTGAAACGAGCAGTACAAACATGAAAGGGATGCAGGGACTTTTATGGGCAAAGAGAAGTTTGATCGCAGCAAGCCGCACGTGAACGTGGGGACGATCGGTCACATCGATCACGGCAAGACGACGTTGACGGCGGCCATCACCAAGGTATTGGGCAAGCACAATCCGAAGATCCTGTTCCGTTCGTTCGACTCCATCGACAACGCGCCGGAAGAGCGGGAGCGGGGCATCACCATCGCCACGGCGCACGTGGAGTACGAGACCGCCAACCGGCACTACGCGCACGTGGACTGCCCGGGTCACGCCGACTACATCAAGAACATGATCACCGGGGCGGCGCAGATGGACGGGGCGATTCTGGTGGTGGCGGCCACCGACGGCCCCATGCCGCAGACCAAGGAGCATGTGCTGCTGGCGCGCCAGGTGGGCGTGCCCTGCATCGTGGTGTACCTGAACAAGTGCGACGCGGTGGAGGACACGGAACTGATCGACCTGGTGGAGATGGAGGTGCGCGAGCTTCTGACCAAGTACCAGTTCCCCGGCGACGACGTGCCGGTGATTCGCGGCTCGGCGCTGGGCGCGCTGAACGGCGAGCCGCAGTGGGAGGCCAAGGTGGAGGAGCTGATGGAGGCGGTGGACAAGTACGTGCCGCGGCCGGACCGCGCGGTGGATCTGCCCTTCCTGATGCCCATCGAGGATATTTTCTCCATCTCCGGACGCGGCACCGTGGTCACCGGGCGCATCGAGCGCGGCAAGGTGAAGGTGGGCGAAGAGGTGGAGATCGTGGGCTTCCGCGAGACGCGCAAGACGGTGTGCACGGGCGTGGAGATGTTCAAGAAGCAGTTGGACGAGGGTCTGGCGGGGGACAACGCCGGGCTGTTGCTGCGCGGCATTCCGAAAGAGGACGTGGAGCGGGGGATGGTGATGGCCAAGCCGGGCTCGATCACGCCGCACACGGTCTTCAAGGGCGAAGTGTACGTGCTGAGCAAGGAAGAGGGCGGGCGTCACACGCCGTTCTTCAAGGGCTACCGGCCGCAGTTTTACTTCCGCACCACGGACGTGACGGGGGTGGCGGAGCTGCCGGCGGGCGTGGAGATGGTGATGCCGGGCGACAACGTGCAGTTGCAGGTGGAGCTGATTACGCCGGTGGCCCTGGAAAAGGGGCTGCGGTTCGCCATCCGCGAGGGCGGGCACACGGTGGGCGCGGGAACCATCTCGGAGATTATCAAGTAACGAGTGGTCAGTGAA
>DATFYK010000072.1:0-35556 GCA_035315085.1 Occallatibacter sp. | reverse complement strand
GGCGCGGTCTGTCCGGCGATGAAGCCGACAACGGGCTTCTTGACGTTCTGCTTGATGAACTCGGCTGCGGCTTCTTCGGCTGCGCCGCCGATTTCGCCGATCATGATGATGGCTTCGGTTTCGGGGTCGTCGTTGAGCAGGCGAAGGGCGTCGATGTGGGTGGTGCCGATGATGGGATCGCCGCCGATGCCGATGGCTGTGGACTGGCCAATGCTGCGCTGGGTGAGCTGATGCACAGCCTCATAGGTGAGTGTGCCGGAGCGGGAGACGATGCCGACTGAGCCCTCCTTGTGAATGTTGGCGGGCATGATGCCGATTTTGGCTTTGCCGGGAGAGATGACGCCGGGGCAGTTGGGTCCGATGAGGCGCGACCTCGAATTTTTGAGCTTGGCCCAGACCTTGATCATGTCGAGGGTGGGAATGCCCTCCGTGATGGCGACGATGAGGGGAATGCCCGCGTCTTCGGCTTCGAGAATGGCGTCGGCGGCGAAGGGCGGAGGGACGAAGATTACGGTGGCATTGGCGCCGGTCTTTTCGACGGCGTCGGCTACGGTGTTGAAGACGGGCCAGCCTTCGTGTGTCGTGCCGCCTTTGCCGGGAGTTACCCCGCCGACGACATTCGTTCCGTATTCGGCTGCGCCCTTGGCGTGGAAAGTGCCTTCTTTGCCGGTAATGCCCTGCACGATCAGACGTGTATTTCTATCAACTAAGACTGACATGTTATGCCCCCACCCTTGCTGCTGCGGCAACGACTAACTCCGCTGCTTCTTTCATTGTTTCTCCGACCTGGAAGTTCAGGCCCGACTCCGCCAGGATTTTGCGGCCTTCCACGACGTTGGTGCCTTCGAGGCGCAGGACGATGGGGACGGTGACATGCAGGTTGCGGGCGGCGGCGACGACGCCAGTGGCGAGGCGGTCGACGCGGAGGATGCCACCGAAGATGTTGATGAAGATGGCCTTCACGTGGGAGTCGGAGAGGAGGATTTCAAAAGCGTGTTCGATCTGCTCCTGGGTTGCGCCTCCGCCCACGTCGAGGAAATTGGCGGGGCTGCCGCCGGCGTATTGAATGATGTCCATGGTGGCCATGGCGAGGCCGGCGCCGTTGACCATGCAGGCGATGGAGCCGTCTAGCTTGATGTAGTTGAGGGCGTACTTGCTGGCCTCAACCTCAAGTGGGTCTTCTTCGGCGGTGTCGCGGAGGGCCTTGATCTCGGGATGGCGGAAGAGGGCATTGTCGTCGAAAGTGACTTTGGCGTCGAGGGCGAAGAGCTTGTCGTCCTTGGTGGTGATGAAGGGATTGATCTCCACCAGCGAGGCGTCGGTTTCGATGAAGACTTTGTAGAGGCTTTGGAAGAAGCCGACAGCAGCGTTGATCTGCGCTGGTTTGAGCCCCAGCGCGAAGGCCAGCTTGCGCGCCTGCCAGGCGCCGAAGCCGACGGCCGGGTCGATGCTCTCCTTGAAGATGGCCTCGGGCGTCTTGGCGGCCACTTCCTCGATCTCCATGCCGCCGGCCTGCGAAGCCATGAAGACCAGCTTGCCGGCGGCGCGGTCGAGAACGATGCCGAGATAGAGCTCGCGGTCGATGGCCGCGGTCTCCTCGATAAGCAGCCGCTGTACCTTCTGGCCTTGCGGGCCGGTCTGGTGGGTGACGAGCTGCATGCCGAGAATATTCTTGGCGTAGAGCTCGGCGTCCTCGCGGGTGAGGGCAACTTTTACGCCGCCGCCCTTGCCGCGGCCTCCGGCGTGAATCTGCGCCTTGACCACGACGCCGCTTGCGCCCTCGGCAAAGAGTTTGCGCGCCACCGTCGAGGCTTCTTCAAACGTGTTGGCAACTTCGCCCTTGGGCACAGGCACGCCGTACCTGGCCAGGATTTCCTTCGCTTGATACTCGTGAATCTTCATGTCGGTTGGGACCGTCCGCGTCCGCTGCTGTTGAGAATTCGGAACCGGACCCGTCTGATTCCGAGCCCGCGCGACCGTGCCAGCGGTAAACAAAATACTATCGCGCCCGCCAAAGGAGGGGCAAACGGAAGGCGCGGAACAATCTCAATTTGCGGTAGAGTGCGGCGTTGCCTTGGCTCACCGCTATCATGGAAGCATATGGCGTCATTGAAGGAGCTTTTGAAGCCGCTGGCCGAGGATGGCGCGGCGTTGACCCGCGAGCAAGCCGCTGGCGTGCTGGAAGAGATACTGACCGGCTCAGTGCCCGAAGTTGAGACGGCGGCGCTGCTCACGGTGTTGGCCACGCGCGGCGAACAGGCGCCGGAGCTGGCTGGATTTGTCGATGTCATGCGCCGGCGCGTCACACCGCTGCCCTTTACGGATGCGGAGCGGGACGATCTGGTCGACGCGGTTGGCACCGGCGGCGGCGGTCCGCTCACCTTCAACATCTCTTGCGGCGCGGCGCTGGTGGCGGCCGCTGCGGGAGCCAAAGTGGCCAAGCACGGGAACCGCGCGGTGACCTCGCTGTGCGGCGCGGCCGACGTGCTGGAGGCGCTGGGCGTGCCCATCGCGCTCGGTCCTGAACTGGCTGTCGAATGTCTCCGCACCACCGGCTTTGTCTTCCTCTTTGCGCCGCTCTATCACCCGGCCATGAAGGCTCTGGGGCCGCTCAGGCGGGCGCTGGGCTTCCGGACTGTTTTTAACTTGGTTGGCCCGCTGACCAACCCGGCCGGGGCGCGCAATCAGGTGATCGGCGTGCTGGCTCCAAGCAAGGTGCTGCTGGTGGGGCGGACGCTGGCGGCTCTGGGCGCCAAAAGGGCTTTCGTGGTGCATGGGACGGATGGAATCGACGAACTGACGACGACCGGCGAGTCGATTGTGGCGCGCATCGAGGAGCAGGAAGGGGGCGGCGCGCCGACGCTGAAGGCCGCCCGCGTGACGCCGGAGATGGCCGGGCTGCCGCGCACGACCCTGGATCAATTCACCGGCGGCGATGTGAAGACCAACACGGCTCTGCTCTATGACGTGCTGACCGGCGTTCACGGCGCGCGGCGCGACATTGTGCTGCTGAACGCCGCGGCGGCGCTGGTGGCCGCGGGGCTGGCCGGGGATCTGAAGGAGGGCGTCGGGCTGGGCGCAGAGGCAATCGACTCTGGGCAGGCGGCGGCGATTCTCGAGAAGCTGCGGCGGTTTGGGGCCAAGTACGCGGTGGCGCAATAGAGACTTACAGCAGCCCGCCACGGCCGGCGAGGCGGCGGGAGAGGAGCCAGGAGAGCAGCGACGCCCCGAGCGCGAGAGCTACCCAGCCCACTTCTTCGAGTGGGCGCTCGACGGCGGCGGAGAGATGCGGCGGGGCTAGCGCGATTGAGCCTACGGCGGGCAGGCCGTAACGGAGGAACTCGAATGCGCCCCAGCCGAAGACCCCGGCGGCCAGCACCATGCCGGGGACGGCCCGCTTCCAAGGGAATGGGATGGGCGGAGGCGCGGTTGCCTCTTCGTGGACGCGTTCCATAACCGAGGCCAGGAAGCCCGAAGAGGGGATCAACGGCTCTTCCGACGCCAGAATGTGATCGATCCTGCTCAATTCCATCTCTTCACTATCGTTGTTGATCCGGTTCATCTTCAAGCCTCCTTTCCAGATTTAAGAGCGGGCAATTCCATTCCTGCGTACTCGGCTTCCAGATGCGGGAAGCGTTGCCGCAGCAGAGTTCGCGCGCGGGAGAGGCGTGCTTTGAGGGTTCCCTCGGGCAGGCGCATGGTGCGCGCCGCCGCGGCCACATCCGTCTCATGAAAATAGAAGAGAATTACGGGTTCGCGATAGCGCAGGGGCAGAGCCAAAACGGCGCGGCGCACCGCTCCGCGGCTTAACTCTTTGGACAGAGTGTTGTGCTGAGTGGCCGGTCGGGAGGGTTCGGGCGCGGCTTCCAGAGGAAGGGTTTCCGTAGGAAACCGCTTCAACTCGGAGCGAAAGACGTTGCTGGCCAGCGCGAAGAGCCAGGTAGAGAAGCTGGACTCGCGCCGCCAGTGGGCGAGGCCCCGCCAGGCGCGGAGGAATGCCTCCTGAGCCATCTCCTCGGCGCGGCCGCGGTCGCGGCAGTAACGCCAGGCCATATTGATGAGCGGCCCCTGCCAGCGGCGGACGATGCCCTCGAAGGCGGCGAGGTCGCCAGCCAGGACGCGGTCGACGTCGGCCAGGTCGAGGCCGGCCGGGGCTTCGGTCGCGCTCATTGGGGTTGCGGTCAATGCAGCACTCTCCGTGCAGTGAGACAGTAAGGCCGTCCCGGCGGTTGCATTTTTTAGGAACGGAAAAGCTGCCAAGAAAATGCAACCGGGCAGCGTGGTCTACGGTCCCACCTGACGCATGGGAAAAACACCCTGCAAGGAGGATTCTATGACGCATCTGGCAACTTTGTTCTTCGGTAATCCCGATCTAACCAACATGGGAATGTGGATTTTTCTTTCCATCGGCGCGGTGGCGCTGTTTGTGGTGTTTATTCCAACCGTGACCTGGCTCGACAACCGGCGCAAGGAGCGCGAGGCCTTTTACAAGGCGGAGACTATCCGCCGCGTGGCCGAGGCTTCGGGCGAATGCGCCAAGGCGACCATCGATCTGTTGCGCGAAGAGAGCCGGCTGGAGCGGCTCAAAAAGCGCGAAGGAATGAAGATCAGCGGCTTAATCAACGTCGGTTTGGGCATTGGCATATTTATCTTTTTGTGGTTTTTCATGGGCCCTAAGATGGCCTATTGCGGCCTGATTCCCGGCCTCATCGGCGTGGCCATGCTGGTTTACGTCTTATTCTTGGCAGCGCCGGTGGAGTAGCAGCGGAACGATTGAATCGCGGGAGAGGTCAGAACTTGACATCTCGATTGGGGCGCGGCGCGGGCAATTGACAGGGGCTTGCGCAGCGCCACTGGGAAGAATGCCGATGGCAGCGCCGGCAGACGCGCCCATTCCCTAGAGTTCCCTGGATTGGTACCAGCGTCTTCTGCGCCCAATGCGCAGGCCGGAGTCGATGAGCACGGCCAGCAAGCCGAAGATCATGCACAGGTCGGTGCGGGCCTCGTGGAAAAAGCTGAGCCAGCCATAATGGGGGAGCTTGACGAGCGGAAAAGGACCCAGGGGATGGCCCAGCAGGATGGGCGCCTTGGTGGTGACGAGCGCGGTGACAATGACCAGCAATAACAGTAAAGCGGCATCCCCGGCATAGAAATTGAGGAGGATTGCGGCGCCGCCGGCGATCTCGATGCCGCCCACCAGCGGGGCCAGCAGATGAGGGAAGGGCAGGCCGATCCCGGCAAAGCGTCCCACGCCCAGCTCATCGGGGTGGATGAACTTGAGGATGCCTTCAGTCAGGAACACCAGACCCACAATCACGCGAATCAGGATCATGGGAAGATCTCGGCGCATCATTGCCTCCCGGCGCTCAAGTTTCTCTGGAAAAGCCTATCCAGATTGCGGATAAATGCGGGCGATCGAGCCAGGTATGCAGCAAGCATACCTCAGGAGCCACGGAAAATGCGGGAATTGCGAGGAAATTAGAGGAATGGCGCGCGCCAAGGGTTCGCATCCCAAACTGGAAAACCTTCTTGCAGGGTGGATGTCCTGTGCGCCTTAACTGCGTCTAAGAGGGATGCTACGAGGCGCGGCGGGGATGCAGAGCGAATCTAACCCGTCTACATCCCGTCGCGACCCGTCTGCTTCCGGTAGACTGGGGTATGTGTCCCCAATAGCCGGGGTGGTAATGGCCGGGGTCCCAGCCGGCCGCGGCGGGGTCTTCGCCGCTGGGGTGGTAAAATCAGTCTTTCCTCGAGGCAGAGTCAGATTTTCAGCAGTGAGGGTGTCGATATTCTACCGGTGAAGCCGAACTTGAAGGCAAACTATGGACCGCACCAGCACTTGTGCTCGGCGCAGGGCTCCAGCCCAGTGAAGACAAAGCACAGTTGCATCTGCAGCGCAATGCGGACCGCGAGCCGCCTGGCGCGCATCATGTTGTTGCTGGCGCTGGTGTTCACAGCCGGCACAGCGTTGGCCCAGCAGCCGCTGACCATCGATTCGATTCGTGTCATCGGCAACCGGCGCATTCCGAAGGAGACTGTGCTGGCGCGGCTGTTTAGCCACCCCGGCGACACCTACGATCCGATTTCCATCGAGCGCGACTTCAACTCGCTGTGGAACACGGGTTACTTCGAAGACCTGCGCATCGAGCGCGAGGATTCGGAGAAGGGCATCATCCTGAACATATTCGTACGGGAAAAGCCCACGATCCGCGAGATCAACTACAAGGGGTTGAACGCGGTCTCCGTGTCGGACGTTCTGGACCGGTTCAAGAAGGAAAAGGTTGCCCTGTCGGTGGAGAGCCAGTACGACCCGACGAAGATCATGCGGGCTGTGACCGTGCTCAAAGACATACTGTCGGAGCACGGGCACCAGTTTGCCACCATCAAGCCCGAGGTGAAGACGATCCCCCCGGCCTCGGTGCAGGTGAACTTCAACGTCAAAGAAGGGCCGACGGTGAAGGTGGGCCAAATCAAGTTCACCGGCAACCAGCACCTGAGCGGGCTGCTGCTGCGCCGCTCGATGAAGAACCTGAGGCCCATCGGCATTCCGTATTCGCTCATTTTCGAGAATCTGTTCGCGCAGGCCTTCGATGCTTCGAAGCTGGAAGAGGACACCGAGCGGGTACGCCAGGCCTACCGCGACAAGGGCTACTACAACGCGGCGGTCGAGGAGCCGAGGACGCAGATCCGCGACGAGGGCGGACTGAACTGGTTTACCTTCCGCCCAAACAAGGGCAAGCGCATCGACATTCTGATGCCTATTGAAGAGGGTGACCGCTACCGGCTGGGCACAATCACCTTTACCGGCAACAAGGCGGTAAGCAACGCGAAGGCCCTGCGCGCCACCTTTGCCGTGAAAGACGGCGACTGGTTCAACGCCACGCTGGTCGGCAAGGGCCTGGAGAACCTGAAGAAGGCTTACGGGCAGTTGGGCTACATCAACTTCGGCGCCATCCCCAAGCCGGTCTTCGACGACCAGAAGAAGACCGTCTCTCTGGAGATCGATATCGACGAGGGCAAGCCGTTTTATATCTCGCGGATCGAGTTCGAGGGCAACACGATCACCCGCGACCGCGTCATCCGGCGCGAGCTGATGGTGGACGAAGGAAATGTCTATAACTCCCAGTTATGGGAGTACAGCCTTCTGCGCCTGAACCAGTTGGAGTACTTCGAACCGCTCAAGGTGGATCAGGACTCCGAGGCCCACCAGGATGCCGAGGCGGGGACGGTGGAACTGCTGCTGAAGGTGAAGGAGAAGGGGAAGAACCAGATCGGCATCAATGGCGGCGTCAGCGGCCTCTCGGGCGCTTTCCTGGGCGTGAACTACCAGACCAACAACTTTCTCGGCCTGGGCGAAACCCTCAGCCTGCAGGGCAACATAGGCAACGTGGCGCGCACGTTCATGTTCGGTTTCTCGCAGCCCTACATACGCAACCGGCCACTGAACATTGGCTTCCAGCTCTTCAACTCCAAGCAGGATTACAACGCGGCCAAGAACTACGAGACGGCCAAAGGCACGTCGGCTAACCTGACCGCGGCGCAGCAGTCGCTAACGCAGAACTACAACCAGTCCTCGAAGGGCACTAACGTCTCGGTCAGCTATCCGCTCAAGCGGCACGCGTTCCAGCGCGTGGGCTTCACCTATTCGCTGAACAAGTCGTCGATTACGGCGTTCAGCACGGCCTCGCAGACCTTTTTCCAGACGATCAGCTTCCGGTCGGGCATTCAGGGGGCCGATGCGCTGCAAGGCATCGTCAACAGCTCGGCCTCATTCACCTATATCTACAACACCATCAACAACCCGCTTCGCCCGCGCAACGGCAAGGAATACACCGTCGCCTTCCAGGTCTCCGGCATCGGCGGCAACCTGCGGTACTTCTCGCCGATGGTGGCCTACAAGCGCTTCATGCCTATCCATTACCTAATGCTGTCTCCCAACGGGCGCAACGTGCTGGGGCTGCGCGCGCAGTTGGCCTATGTGCAAGGCTTTGGGGGCGACGTGGCCCCGCCCAACAACCGCTTCTACACCGGCGGCGAGGGTGACTTGCGCGGATTCGACATTCGCGGCGCCACGCCATACGGCTACGTTCCGAATCGCGTCACTGTTCAACTGACCAATCCGGACGGCAGCTGCGTTCCGCGCGACCCGACCAATCCGGAGGACAACCAGTGCATCCAGGTGCCGCTGCCGGTCTACGGCATCGCCTCCATCGGCGGCGATACGAACCTCACGGCCAATGCCGAGTACCGCATTCCCATCGCCGGTCCGGTGACCTTCTCGTTCTTCGACGACTTCGGCATCGATACGGTCCTCAACAAAGGTCAGTTGAAACAGAGTCCCGAAGGCTTTGCGTCGCTCACTGCGCCGCTGTATGGCTGCCCGGTGTACAACAACGGCTCCTGCCAGGGCGGCATTCCTGGTTCGCAGGTCGGCTTCCAGCCGAATATCCGGCCTATCTCAGGCACCAACTTTGTTCCACGCATGTCCACCGGCGCCGAGCTTTCGGTAATCATGCCGGTGATCAACGCGCCCATGCGCATCTACTATGCGTACAACCCGCTGCGCCTGTATGAGAGGCCTTACTGCAACAACGTCATCCTGGGGGGCAAGCAGCAGAGTTGCTCGGCGGAGTTGATTACCCGCGATCTGTTCCCGCCGGGCGGGGCGGGCGATTACACGTACCAGGAGGCGCTGGAGGGCTACGGCGCGCGGTATCTGTTCCGGGAGCCGCGCAAGACCTTCCGGTTCACGATTTCCACTACGTTCTAAAGCGACAGTACGCTCAAAAGGAGGCTTTCGGGGCCGTCCGCCACGGCGGACGGCTCTTTTGTCAGCGAGCGGCATGGACGACGGAGGATCAAGACAGAGTAACCAAGGTCTTTTGCGCGGATGTCCTGAACCGTCCGGCAGCCGAAATCCTCTTTGGCTGAGCTAAACGCACGGAATGCCGGTTTGACGCTCCGACTCTGCCCTCCTATAATCCATGCAGTTCCTGCTGATGTCTCCGCTCGCGTCTTTTGCCGTCTCTGCGCCATCCGGCGCGGAGCCTTTCAAACCGGGGTCCCCAGCGAGGTCTTGGTTGTTGGGGTGGAAGTAAACGCCACCCGGCACCCGGCTAAGAGGGCGAGTATACTGTGAAAACGCCTTGAAACGCGGACAGCCACACAGGAATTCCGAAGGAGTTTCGACTCAAATGAATCGATCGCTTGCATTAATTGTTACGCTGGCATCAGGCTTGGTCCTGAGCGCAGCCGCTCAAACATCGCCCGCACCCGCGGCGCCGGCCGTCCCCGCCAAGGTTGCGGTGATCGCCTTCCAGGCGGCAGTGGGCCAAACCAACGAATTCCAGCGCAACTTTGCCGACCTGCAGAAGAAGTACGAACCGAAGCGCGCCCAGCTCAAGACTATGACCGATGAGATTGACGGTCTGGAGAAGGCGCTGCAGGCGCAGGGCGACACACTGAGCGAGGCCGCGCGCGCCAGCCGCGCCAAGACCATCGACGACAAGAAGAAGCAGGCCCAGCGATTTGCCGAGGACGCCCAGAGCGACTACCAGCAGGAGATACAACAGGTCTTCGAGGGGGTGGCGACCAAGGTCGGTGACGTTCTGTTCAGCTACGCACAGCAGCAGGGATACACTCTGGTGGTGGACGGGACCGGGACCCAGCAGCAGGCTCCTGTGGTTCTCTACGCAAGCCCCACCACAGACATAACCAAGGCGATCATCGAAGCCTACAACCTGAAGTCGGGCGTGCCAGCTCCGCCGCCGCAGCAGCCGGCTGCCGCAGCGCCGAAGCCGGCGCCCAAGGCTCCCGTCGCGCACTAATCGAGAAGTCCAACGCAGGTAGAGGCCTCGCTTTCCGGGGTCTCTATCTCGTGGGGATCTTCAGTAGACGACAAACACCGGCGCCGATCGTGACGGGGTTCATTGCATCGCGGTTTGCCGCGGTTGATGTGAAGGAGTTTTCCATTCAAATGAAGCGTTCGCTTGCATTCGTTATCTTGCTGGCCTCGGGCATTGCACTGGGCGCAGCCGCACAAACGCCGTCCGCTCCAGCCGCGCCGGTCGCGCCGGCCAAGATTGCCGTTATCGCCTTCGAGGCGGCGGTAGGCCAAACCAACGAGGGCCAGCGCAACTTCGCCGACCTGCAGAAGAAGTATGAACCCAAGCGCCAGCAGCTCAGGACTCGCAGCGAGGAGCTTGACGGCATGACCAAGCAGTTGCAGGCGCAAGCCGACACACTGAGCGATGCCGAGCGCGCCAACCGCGCCAGAACCTTTGATGAAAAGAAGAAAGCATTTGACCGCGACGCCGAGGACGCCCAGAACGACTTCCGGGGGGAGATGCAGGAGATTTACAGTAACCTGGCCGCGAAGGTTTATGACGTTCTGACAAGCTACGCACAGCAGCAGGGATACACGCTGGTTCTGGATATAGGCCAGCAGCAGAGTCCGGTTCTGTATGCGAACCCGTCGCTGGACATCTCCAAGGCGGTTGTCGACGCGTACAACCTGAAGTCGGGCGTGCCTGCGCAACCGGCGCGGCCGGCCGCTGCGGCGCCGACGCCACCCACCGCGCGCTAGAACATTTCCCGATTTCGCGTGGAGTTCACCGAGAGCGGTAAAAAGCGGAAGTTGACGCGACCAACAGGATCGGGGTCCCCACGGACGGGTCTTTGTCCGTGGGGTGAAGGATTGGGGCCCTCGTGCTTGCGCTCGAAGCTTTTTGAAGGACAAATAAAGGCTGCGTAGCGGAGAAGGGAAAAGCCATTCCGGCAGAGTTCTTTCTTGTGGGAAAAAATGTGGAAATCTTTCGCGAAATCCGTGCAAAAATTCCAATTTTTCCTCTTGCCAACAATAGTTGGATTCTGATAGTCAAGCCAAACCCTTATATATCAATGAAAGCTTGGGAACGCCCTGTTCCGCAGCCGGACGCCCCCGGAGGCAAGTGCAGGCTCCGGCTTTCAAGACTTTCCCACAATTCCCGATGAACGTCCGGTAAACAGAATGTGTATTGGATCACAAAAAGCTGCTATTTCTGCTGGTCTTCGCCGACCCGCAATACGGCCAGGAAGGCTTCCTGGGGAATGTCCACCTTGCCGATGCGCTTCATTCTCTTTTTGCCTTCCTTTTGTTTTTCCAACAACTTACGCTTGCGGGTGATGTCGCCGCCGTAGCACTTGGCCAGCACGTTTTTGCGCAGGGGGCTGACCGTCTCGCGGGAGATGACCTTGGCGCCGATAGCCGCCTGGATGGCTACCTCGAACTGCTGGCGGGGGATCAATTCGCGCATCTTGGAGACCAGCGCCCGGCCGCGCTCGTAGGCAAAGTCGCGGTGGACGATGATGGAAAGCGCATCCACGGGCTCGCCGGAGACCAGGATGTCGAGCTTGACCATCGGCGATACCCATTCGCCGGCCAGTTGATAGTCCAGCGAAGCGTAGCCGCGGGAGATGGACTTGAGGCGATCGTAGAAGTCGAGCACGATCTCGTTCAGCGGCAACTCGTAGGTGAGCATGACGCGGGTGGGCGTCACGTACTCGAAGTTCAACTGCCGGCCGCGCTTTTCCTCGACCAGCTTGAAGATGCCGCCCACGTATTCCTCGTTGGTGAGAATCTTGGCGGTGATGACCGGCTCGCGGATGGCCTCGATGCTGCCAGGATCGGGCCAGCGCGAGGGGTTGTCCACCTCGGCCACGCTGCCATCGGTGAGCGTGATGTGGTAGCGCACGCCGGGGGCGGTGGTGATCAGGTCCAGCTCATACTCGCGCTCCAGCCGCTCCTGGATGATTTCCATGTGCAGCAGGCCGAGAAAGCCGCAGCGGAAGCCGAAGCCCAGCGCAACGGAGCTCTCCGGCTCAAAGAAGAAGGAGGAGTCGTTGAGACGCAGTTTCTCCAGGGCGTCGCGCAGGAGCGTGTGCTCATGCGAGTCCACGGTGTAGAGGCCGGCGAAGACCATCGGCTTGATGTCTTCAAAGCCCGGCAACTGGGCGGGAGCGGGGCGCGCGTCGTCGGTTACGGTGTCGCCGATCTTGGTGTCGCTTACAGTTTTGATGGTGGCCGCAAAGAAACCCACCTCGCCCGCGGAGAGTTCGCCGATCTCGACCGGCTTGGGCATCAGCACGCCCATGGACTCGACTTCAAAGGACTTCCCATTCGACATGAGGCGGATGCGCTGACCCTTGCGCATGGTTCCCTGCATCACGCGGACGAGAACAATGACGCCGCGATAGGCATCGAACCAGGAGTCGAAGATGAGAGCCTGCAGCGGCGCTTCGGGGTCGCCGGTGGGCGGCGGCAGGCGGTGGACAATGGCTTCAAGCACTTTCGCCACGCCCTGGCCGGTTTTGGCGCTCACCGGGATGGCGTCGGTGGCGTCCAGGCCCACCGCCTTCTCGATAGCCTCCTGGGTGCCCAGGATGTCGGCCGAAGGCAGGTCGATCTTGTTGATGACGGGAATGATTTCCAGGCCGTGGTTGATGGCGAGATAGGCGTTGGCAAGGGTCTGCGCCTCGACGCCCTGGCTGGCGTCGACCACCAGCAGCGCACCCTCGCAGGAGGCCAGCGAGCGGGAAACCTCGTAGCTGAAGTCAACATGGCCGGGGGTGTCGATCAGATTGAGCTGGTAGGTGTTGCCGTCGCGGGCCTTGTACATCATGCGCACGGCATGGGCTTTGATGGTGATGCCGCGCTCACGCTCCAGGTCCATGTCGTCCAGGATCTGGGCCTGCATCTCACGGCCGGTGACCGAGCCGGTGAGTTCCAGCAGACGGTCGCTCAACGTCGACTTGCCGTGGTCGATGTGGGCGATGATCGCGAAGTTGCGAAGGAAGCGGGCGTCCATGCGGGGCTTGCCGAACGGAGGATTTGCGCCGTAGCAGCGCGTCCGCCGCAGCGGACCTCCAGGGCATAGCTTATCATCGGCATAGCGCCTTCCGTGGTCTGTTTCTGATCGCGGCGCCGCATCCTTTCATGCATATTTGTTGGAATCTGTATCGTTTGGTTGGTTCGGGCATGCTGGCGCTCATCCTGGCAGGGTGCGATCCCTCGCAATCCGCAAAGAAGCCCGTGGGCGCTCAGCCCCAGGCCACCGCGCCCACGCTTGCCGCGGCGCCGCCACAAGCCGCAGCGCCGGCAGCGCCTCCGCCGCCGACGCCCGCACAGCAGCGGGTGAGCGTGCTCATCCAGCAGGTGGAAGACGCTTACAGCAGCGGGGAGCAAGACTATCGCAAGGGGAAGTTGCCCGAGGCCAAGGCGGAGTTCGATCGCGCGGTGGACCTGATGCTGTCGAGCGGCATGGACATCAAGAGCGATGAGCGGTTGCAGGAGGAGTTCGACCGCATTGTGGACGGGGTCAACGCGCTGGAGATGGAGGCGCTCAAGCAGGGCAACGGCTTTGTGCCCAAGGAAGAGCCCACGCCGGCCGAGGCGGCCAGCGACGTGACTTTCGAGGTGAACCCCAACATCGTGGCCAAGGCCACGGCCGATCTGGCCACCACCAAGTCCGATCTGCCGCTGGTGGTGAACGAGTACGTGGCAAGCTACATCAACTTCTTTGCCAATACGCAGCGGGGCCACAATACGCTGGAGCACTCGTTTGAGCGCGCCGGCCGCTACAAGGCGATGATCCAACGGGTGATGTCCGAGGAGGGCGTGCCGCAGGACCTGATCTACCTGGCGGTGGCTGAGTCGGGCTTTCAGCCGCGGGCGCTCAATCGCCGCTCCCGGGCCGGCGGCATGTGGCAGTTCATGCCTCGCGGCAACTACGGCCTGGTGCGCAACGCTTATGTGGACGAGCGCTTCGATCCGGAGAAGTCCACCCGCGCCTACGCCCGCTACATGAAGTACATCTACGACCAGTTGGGCGACTGGTATCTGTCAATGGCCGGGTATGATTGGGGATCGGGCAATGTGCAGCGCGCGGTGGTGAAGACCGGCTACGCCGATTTCTGGGAGCTGTACAAGCGCAATAATCTTCCCCGCGAGACCAGGAACTACGTGCCGGAGATTCTGGCGGCGATCATCATCGCCAACAATCCCAAGCAGTATGGCTTCGAGGACCTCACCCTCGATCCCCCGGTGCTCACCGATACGGTGACCATCAATTATTCCGCGGACCTGCGGCTGGTTTCAGACCTGGTGGGCGCGCCGGTGGATGAGTTGATGGCGCTGAATCCCAGCCTGCTGCGGCTGGTCACGCCACCCGGCGCCTCCTTCGACCTGCACCTGCCGGCCGGCACGGCCACGCTGTTCACCCAGCGCGTCGCCCAGATTCCCGAGTCCAAGCGCAACGCGTGGCGCTACCACCGCGTTGCCGCGGAGGACACGCTGGCATCGGTGGCGCGGGAGTATCGCGTGACGCTGGCGGAACTGGCCGCGGCGAATCACCTGCACCAGAGCGACAGCATCGAGGGGGTTGAGGCGCTGCTGGTGCCGTTGGCGCCCGCGGCGGCGCCAGCGCGCATGCTGATGTACACCGCGCGCAGGGGCGATACTCTGGTCACCATTGCCGACCGTTTCGGCGTCTCGCTCAATCAGTTACGGCGCTGGAACAAGATCACCGGGATCAAGGTTGAGCCGGGCCGCCGCCTGCACGTGGCCGAGCCTTCGAGTGCGCCGCGCACGGGACGCAGCCGCCGCCCCGGAGCCTCTGCCGGGATGTCTGGGGGGAATGGCGCAAAGGCGCATGAAACGGCCCCGGCAAAGGGTTCTACTCAAGAGCCCGCCTCTCGCGCGGCCACAGAGAACAACGGCGCACCGGAGACGCAAAAGGGAGGCGCGGAGAGCCCCAGGACCGTAGCCGGCGCGAAGAAAGGCGGGGCGTCGAGCGCGAAAAAACGCCGCGTAAAGAAGGCCTCTGAGAAGGGATAGTCTTCCTTGTAGAGGCAAAAAATGGCCTGGTAGCTCATTACCCACTTGTGTTTTGATAGCGTTTGTGTGCAAGCTATTGCTACAATGATTTCCGCGAGCGGAGCACGTGCCTCTGTTGCGCGAAGAGACAAACCAACACAACGGCAGCGGCAAACCGCTGGAGGCAATGGAATGGAAGAAGTGTTCAGGATGTACGCGATGAATGATGGCAACCTCAATGGGGAGCCCGCAGAGTTCGACCCCGATCTGGAAGAAGACTTCGAAGAGGATGAAGAAGTCGAAACCTCCGGCGTGCTGACCTCCTCGGATAAGAGCGAGGGAGTGGTTGCAGAGGCCGTGATCGTGGCCGTGGAAAAACCTGTATCAAAGCCGGCCAGCAAGAAGGCCGCGGTGAAGAAAGCTCCGGCCAAGAAGGCTGTAGCGAAGAAGGCGGCCGTGAAAAAGGTTGTGGCGAAGAAGGCCGCTAAGAAGGCGGCTGTAAAGAAGAAGAGCGCTGGCGTAAAGGGCAGAAAGGCTGTAGCCAAGAAGGCCGCGGCCGGCAAGCGCGCCGGCAAACCCGCCAAACGAGGTAAAAAGTCGGCCGTCAAGAAAGCTGCCAAGAAGGCCCATGCAAAGAAGGCTCCGGCGAAGAAGGCAGCGGCCAAGAAGGCCCATGCAAAGAAGGCGGCTGCGAAAAAGAAATCCAAGAAATAACGGCAACAGGCCAATCAAGGCAAGCAAAAAAGCCCGCCTCGGCGGGCCTTTTTGCGTCTATAGCGGGCTGCTTACCTCTTCAGTTCGGCGATCGCGGCCAGCACTTCCTCGGAGTGGTGCGAAGGATCCACCTTGGTCCACACCTGAGCGATCTTGCCCTGGGGATCGATGAGGAAGGTGTTGCGGTTGGCGATGGTCATGGGGCCAAAGTGGCCCAGCGAGCCGTAGGCATCGACCACTTTGTGTTCCGGATCGGCCAGGAGGCGGAAAGTGAGCCCTTCCTTGGTGCAGAACTGTTTGTGGCTGTCGGGCGTGTCCAGGCTCACGCCCAGGATGACGGCGTTGGCGGCGTCGAACTTGGCCTGATCGCGCTGAAAGTTGTGGGCCTCGATGGTGCAGCCCGGCGTCATGTCCTTGGGATAGAAGTAGAGCACCACCCATTTGCCGCGGAAGCTCTCCAGCGAGATCTGGGAGCCGTCCTGCGAGGGAAGGGTGAAAGTGGGCGCGGCCTGCCCGACGGAGGGCAGGGTTTGCGGTTGATCGGCCGCATGGACTGCGACGAACGCAGTCCCGAGCACAAGGACCGTGGCAAGGACGAAGAGAAAGAGTTTTATCACGAGGGGACCTCCAGGTTATTGGATGGGGAAGGGGTTGAACGGGACTCTGAAAATCCTTGCCGAGCTCAGTTTCCGCGCGGAGTTGCCACAATGGCAATTCCTGCCTCGGCGGCGCGCGCAAGCAACGTGTCGCGATCGAACAGCAGCGTGCGGCCGGCCTCGACCGAGAGGCAACTGGCGCCGGCGCGGATCATGGTTTCCACCGTTGCTATGCCGATGACGGGTACATCGAAGCGCATGTCCTGATTGGGCTTGGCGACCTTGACGACGGTGAGGCGGCGCTCGAGCGTGGAGGCGTCGCCGCCGAGCGAGCGCATCAGCTGGCCGGCGCGCTCGATGGCCGCGTCCGTGCCTTCCATGGC
Organism: Occallatibacter sp.; assembly: GCA_035315085.1. Classification (GTDB taxonomy): domain Bacteria; phylum Acidobacteriota; class Terriglobia; order Terriglobales; family Acidobacteriaceae; genus Telmatobacter. Next base: position 19,012 of record DATFYK010000072.1, on the reverse strand, counting down.
CTCGACGGCCACGCAGGCCTGCGCGGCCACCACCACCGTTTGACCGATGTCGAAGCCGGCCACGGCGCGGGCCACGCCCAGGCCGTAGTCGATGTTCTTGCGCTCATCCTCATCCGGGGCGCGCGCGGTCAGAACGCCCTCCTGGGCCAGAAGCGGTTCAAGGAAGGCGGTGGAGCTGACCAGTTCAATGCCCTCATCGGCGAGGACTTTGGCCACCGCGCCGAGCAGCATGTCCGTCGAGCGCGCCGGCAGATTGAGGAGCAGCTTGGCCAGCCGCCAGTCGGGGCGAATGCTGGAAAAAATGTTCTTATGCTTCACCTGTCCGGCCATCACAGCTTTTTGGACGCCTTCCTTGTGGAAGACCTCAATCAAGCGGGACAGCTCGCCCAGCGAGAGCCAATGGACGGTGATGCCGTTGTCGGCGGCAGCGCGCTGGTCGATTTCAGGGTCGGTCTCCTCGTGGATGGCTGCGACGACGACTGACAATCCCTGCGCCCGCGCCGCATCCAACAGCAGAAAGGGAAAGCGGCCGTTGCCGGCGATGAGGCCGAGGGTCATGGCTACTTGATCACCCCGCGCTCGCTTCGCTCGAGGAAGGCTGCCAGAAGCGCCACGTCCTCGCCTTCCAGCTCCTTGATTTTCTCAAGCGCCTGCGTGGTGTTCAGCTTGGCGGCCAGCAGGAGGCGGAAGGCCTTTTGCAGCGGTTGCAGCCGCTGCGGCGAGAAGCCGCGCCGCACGAGACCTATCTTGTTGATGCCAAAAGCTTTGTTCTCGCGCCGCGACGAGGTTAGCGAGAAGGGCAGCACATCCTGGGTGACGATGGTGCCGCCGCCGATAAAGGCGTACGTGCCCACCGTGCAATGCTGATGGACGGGGCAGAATGCGCCCACGGTGGCGTAGTCCTCGATGATCACGTGGCCTGCCAGCGTGGCTGCGTTGGCGAGGATGCAGTGGTTACCCACCTGGCTGTCGTGGCCGATATGTACGCATGTCATGAGCAAGCAGTTGGAGCCAATTCTGGTTACGCCGCCGCCGCCCGCCGTGCCGCGGCTGATGGTGACGCACTCGCGGATGGTGTTGCCGTCGCCGATCACGAGTTCGGTCGGTTCGCCGGCGTACTTCAGATCCTGTGGGGCCACGCCCACCGCGCAGAAGGGATGAAAGACATTGCGGGCGCCGATGCGGGTGCGGCCATCCAGCACCACGTGGGAGATGAGGGTGCAATGCTCGCCCAGCACGACCTCCGGACCGATGGTGCAAAAGGGGCCGACGGTGCACGAGGCCGGAACCACGGCTCCGGGAGCAACGACGGCGCTGGGATGGACGCTCACTCCGCCTTCACCGCCTCCGCCGCCGGCTGGGGATCGGCAACGGGCGCGGCCTCGCTCACGCGCGGCACGATTGCGCAGCTTAGCGTGGCCTCGCAGGCCAGCTTGCCGTCCACTGTAGCCCTGGCTTCCATGCGTCCCATGCGGCTCCTGAAGGCCAGCACGTCCACCTCGATGCGCAGTTGATCGCCGGGCGTCACCTGACTGCGGAACTTGGCCTTGTCAATGCCGGTGAAGACCGCGAGCTTCTTATGCCGGTCGGGAATCTCGCTCATCATGATGATGGCTCCGGCCTGCGCCATGGCCTCGATGACCAGCACGGCGGGCATGATGGGGAAACCGGGGAAGTGGCCCTGAAAAAAGGGCTCATTCATGGTCACGTTCTTGATGGCGACCAGGCGCTTGCGGCGCTCGAACTCCACGACTCTGTCAATCAACAGAAACGGGTAGCGATGGGGGAGGAAACCCAGGATTTCCTGGATGTCGAATGTCATTCATGGCTCCAGAGAGCGACTGGCGTGGCCGCTTTGCGCTCCCCTGGATTATAAACAAGGGCGTGCCGGGAATGCCGGGAACCGGTTCTAGACGATTCCGTAGAGCGGATCGATATCGCGCAGATCCCGGGCAGTTGCGAAACCGAATTTGGAACTCTGCTCAGGCCATTTGCGCAAAAAAACGATAAACTCATCCGCCGACACCGGCCGCTGAAGGAGAAATCCCTGACCAGCATCGCAGCCGATCTTCTGCATGACCTCCAGTTCTCCGGGTTCCTCGATGCCTTCGGCCACAATATGCAGCTTCAATTGCCTGGCCATGGCGACAATGGTTTTGCACAGCACCAGCATGTCCTGGGAGCGGTCGATGCCCCGGATAAAGCATTTGTCGATCTTCATGGTGTCGAAGGGCAGTTCCTTGAGCACGTTGAAGCCGGTATAACGGGTGCCAAAGTCGTCGATGGCGATGCGCACGCCGATCTCCTTCAACTGTCTCACGCGCACGGCGAACAATTCCTCGTCATCGAAAAGCACCGACTCAGTCACCTCCAACTCCAACTGTGCGGGCTTGATCGGTATCTCCTCCAGGATGCCGCGGACGGAATCGACAAAGTCGTCCCGGCGCATGTTGGCCACGGAGGCGTTGATGGAGATGATGGGCAGTGAAAGGCCCAAGCTGCTCCACCACTGCATCTCCTTGAGGGTGGCTCGCAACACGTAGTCGAAGATGTGGTCAATCAGGCCCGAGCGTTCGGCGACAGGAATAAACTCGCCAGGCGTCATCGCGCCCCTTACCGGGTGGCTCCAGCGAATCAGCGCCTCCGCGCCCAGCACATGCCCCATTACCAGATCCACTTTCGGCTGGTAGAAGACAGAGAACTGGCCCAGGTCCAGGCCCTTTTGCATCTCCGCTTCCAGCTGCCTGTCCCGCATGATCAGGCTGTTCATGTCGGCATGGAAGTTCATCACGGTCAGACTCTTCACCTGGCCAGCGCGGGTGGCTGCCAGGCTGGCAAAACGGATCAGGTCCTCGGCCGACGCGGCGTCGGAGGGGTAGAACGCGACGCCTGCCGCAACCTCCGGATTGAAATCTGAAGCGCGCAAGCGCAACGGCGGCTGCGCGTCCACCAGCGCCTGGATGCGGCGCCGGCCGGCCTGGTCGCATTTGGCAGCCCACATCGAAATCAGGAAGCTGCCGCCGCCGAACCGGCCCAGCAATGCGCCCGGATCCGCCGTGGATCGCAGCTTATCCGCCGCACGCCGCACTACCGCCTCTGACCTCGCCCAGCCCCATGAAGAGAACTCCCGGCGCAGGTCCAGGAGGTCGATCCAGATGAGTGCGATCTCCTGGTCCGCGGGACCGTCCCGCAAGAGCGCCGCAAGCGACTCCTGGAAGGACTTGTAATTCAATAGACCGGTTTCAATGTCGTGCCGCAGACCGTACGCGACTATCTGCTGGCACAACTCGTCATCTACCTTGCCATACTTAAGAACAGAATCATCACTGGCCATGTTCAGCAGCATCCGCTGCCGGAATTCAGCGGCCGGTCTGCGATCCAAGAGATTCCCCGATCGCTTTCCCGCATCAATTGTGCTGCTGAAATCGAGAACGGCTGATTCTTTCTCTTTTCCACACTGCTTCCTTCCCTTAGCGCCCTCCCAGAGCCCCTGGGCGATTGATCTAATGATCTGAGCAACGGCCATAGGTAACCATCGGTGGATTACTTTATTGCAGACAGGTAACCATTCAAGCTTTCTAAAGTTTTCGCTTGAACCCAATTCCAGGGTACTTTAGTATGCCACCTCATCTGCATCCGTGCAAGAAAAAGGTATGTTTTTAGAGCCGGATTAAGGGAAGCGGCGCGGGGAAGTCCACTCTGTCACTTCTTTAAGCTGTGCTGGGTTGCGTCCGGGCTCCAGAAATCGGGCGACAACTGCTGATTGTAGGCCACATGGATCAGGAATCGCTGTTGGGTCTGGTCGTCGTTTTTGAAGCGGGTGATGGTGAATGCGGTGGGGAAACCGTCGACAGTGTGGTAGTTGTCATATTCCTCGGCGTCGAGATTCATGTCCTTGTAGACCGGATCGCGCCACTCGAAGGTGCGGCGGAGCGGCAGGTGGGTCTGCGTGTCCATCTGGATGGTTACGGCCTCGTTCTGGGCCGAGATGAGGGTCACCTGATCGGCCAGGTGGCGTTCAGCCAGGCGCTGACCGTCGTAGATCAGGATGGTCCGGGGATCGTTGAGCCAGGACTTGACTACGGTCTCGATGGAGTGATCGCGTCGGCGCAGGTAGTCGTCCACCTGTTCTTTGGGCAGCGCCTTCTTGCCACTAGAGTTCACCACCCAGCCCTCGCGCCCCAGGAAAAACTGAACCACGTCGCTGTGCTTGCTGAATTCAATGCGGTCCTGGTCCGGCCAGGCGTGGTACTCCCAGAATGCGCCCATGCCGCCGCTGGGCTTGCCATGGAAAAAGGCGGCTACTGTTACCTGCCGCATCGAATTCTTCATGGTCAGCCATGCCTGGCCACCCAGCGCCTGCACCATGGCGTCGAGAGCAGCGCGCGCCTGCTGCGCATTCTTCGCGCCGGCGTCGTCCGTGGCCTGAGTCTGGGTTGCAGGCGGCCAGGCCAGCATCAGCATCGCCAGCGTAACCGGCAGAACTCTGCGCATGAGCTTTTCTCCTCTAACCATTGGACGGTTCCGGCGGCCAATGCTTGGGTCTCAACGCTCACGCTATCGCATTTTGGGAAATGATGTCGAGGGCCAGCGGCGCGCTTGTCCCAGGCGAAGAGAAAAACCCCCTCAAGGGCGGCATATAAGCGGGGGAAAAACCGAATCAGATGGCGCGGACAAGCCGCGCCGGGAACAAGATGATAGCCCTCACCAGTTCCAGCACGCCGCCCACGGCGATGCCAACCAGGCGAAACGGCAGCAGGAGCAGCCACACCAGCGGATACAGAATCAAGGCGAGCAGCGCCAGCGGCCAGCACAACACCAGAAGAATGCACCACAGGAGAAACTTCGTCATGGCTTCAACGCCTCACTGCGCGCGGGCTTGCGCCCCGAGCGGCCCAACCCATGATACGAGGGCGGGATGGAAGCAGTTCCCACTGCCAGATACTCCAAGTTTCGATTTTGAGAGATGGGATTCGCGCTCACCCCCGCTTGGTCTTCGCGCGCTCGGAAAGCAGCTTCTTGCGTTCGCGGATGAGCTTGGCGCGTTCTTTGTCCGGCATGGCCAGCACGGCCCTGGTGCGTTTGGGCAGCTTTTCGAAGATCAGCGCGTGGGCGCGGCGCAGCTCGTCCTCGATCTCTCTCGGACGCAGCACATCCCAGCGCTCCAGGGCGACCCAATAGGCTCTGGCCAGGTGGGGCGCGGCGAAGATCCCTTCGTTCTCCAGCAGCTCGTGGAAGCGCTCCGCTCCGCAATGGAACCAGAGGACGCCGATCCCCGTTCCGTCCAGGTCGGTCATGGCAAACATCTTGCCGCCAATATCGCGGTCGCCCACCCAGTAGACCAGGTGATGGCCCCAGTTCAGCGTCTCCGCCACGTGCGGGAGCCCCAGGCAAATGGCGCGGATGCGTTCGTTGTCCATGGCGCCAGTGTAAGCCGGAAGCAGCGCCGGCGGAAGGCAAAAAGACCTTCAACAAGAGGCCGAGCTATCGGAACAACCGTCCAACGCCCGAACCGTAGGCGGCAGAGTTCAGAAATTCGCCTCGAAGGCCCGGAAGCGGCGTTCCAGCTCCCATTGGGCGGCGGCCTTTTCGCTAGTGTCGAGGAAGGCTTTGCAGGCGGCGGAGGGGGTGTCTGCGCCGAGCGGCTGGGATTTGCACGCGGTGGCGGGGGTGGTGAAGGCGTCCGGGGCGGCCCATAAGCTCTTGCCGGGCAGGAAGTCGTGTTCCATGCCGGTGCGGGCCAGTTGCTTCAGGTCCCGGTAGCTGAGGTGGTAGTCGAGGGCGGCGCGGATGTATTCGTGGGTGATGTCGATGCGGCTAACTCCTTCATCATCAGTGGACAACGCGACAGGAACATGGGCGGCGCGGTAGAGCGGGAAGGGGTGGCCGGCACCCTCGATCCCCAGGATGCCTTCGTTGGAACTAAGGTTGATCTCGATCATCACATGCTTCTGAGCCAGTTCCTTGAGCAGGGCCGGCGCGTCGTCCTCATACATCACGTCCACGCCGTGGCCGATGCGCTCGGCATGGCCCAGCTCGACAGCCTGGCGGATGTGGAAGCGCAGGCCTTCGGGCGGCACCAGGCCGGGGGCCAGTTCGCCGGCGTGCAGGCTGATGTGAACTTGCGGGTAGACGGAGTGGAGGTAGTCGAGCATCTTCATCTGCAACATGTAGTCGCGCATGGAGATGAAGCCGTCCTCGGGCTGAACAAAGTTGATGCCGAGGAAGCCGGGCTCGCGGGCGTCCATGGTCGCCTGAATGGTTTCAAAGCCCAGCAGCGTCTGGGCGAAGACCTGCTCGGGCGGATTGCCGCGCAGAACCTGGTAGATGTAGCGAATCTCAACCTGGCAGGCGGGCGCGGGCTGGGGAGTTCCGCAGTGCTCAATCTGCAGCCGCTGGGCCTCAACTGTGCGGACGTCCTCGCGGCCGGCGGCGACTTCATCGCGCAGGCCGTGATCAAAGAGGGCCTGGCGGAATTGAGCGAAATCCGGCTGGGAGGGGTCCGGCTTCCAACTGATTTCGTGGGCGATGGTTGCGGCGTGGCTGAAGGGTGGGGTCTCCATCAGCTCGAGATACTGCTGGTTCTGGGCGGCGGCGCGGCTGGCCACCTCGTCCACCCACTCGCCGGTATGCCGCTTGCTGAGGCCTCCAAAATGGCTAAACGTGGCGAAAAAATGTTCATGGCCGCTGAAGCCGGGCGTGGGCACAAAGCCGCGCATGGAGAAAGAGTCTATGAGCCGGTCGTAGAGATCCTGATTGGCCGGGGTGATATTCCCGGAGAATTGGACTGCCGGGACAAGCGGGGGTGTGCAGGGAGGCTTGGCAAAGCTGAGCGCCGCGGGGTCAACGCACAGGCCGTCCTCACCGGCGGCGCGGATGAAGCTCTCCGCATAGACCGCGCCGGAAATGTGAACGTGCAGGTCGGCGCCCTTGGGGAACTGGGCCAGGAAGGCATGCAAGGACAGCGGACCCTGATGCGCGGCGGTTTCAAAGGCTTGGGCCGCACGCGCTTCCGGCTCCGGAGTACGTGGGGCGGGAAGCTGGGCGTGGAGGACGGCGGTTGCGGCGAAGGCAAGGCAGGCGAGAGAACAAACCGGGCGGCGCATGATTGTTTTCCAGTGTAGTGCAGGATCGGACGCGTGGGGAGTGTTTACCATCCCAGCGAGGAAGTTGGCGTCCTCTGAGCATCGCTGGGTACCCGGGTTTGCGGGAACAGGTTTTGCGTGGAGAATTGGGAGTTGGTATACTGTCGCAGGTTGTTTTGAGCGCGCTGTTCGTGGACTCGCCCACCTTCTCCGGCGACGCCGGAATCCGCGCAGGAGACTGCAACTCAAAAGTTTGCACTGAGGCCAGATAGCTCAGTGGTAGAGCGCGGCCCTGAAAAGGCCGGCGTCGGCGGTTCAATCCCGTCTCTGGCCACCACTCTCAACGAACCGGGCGCGCAAGCGGCGCGAATGTTCTTGTGCTGCGCAGCGCCTTGGCTCGGTGGCAGTTTCCGCGTATACTGAAGATTCTGCAAGCGGCCGGTGGTGTGTCTATATGCGCCCCGATGGCCGCCCCGGCGGGCATCGGCCCGGGCCTGAGCGCGGTTCCTTGGCGCTTGAAGGTGGGCAAATCCCGGCGGCAACGTAAGAATGTGGAGCGAAGGCATGGCACAAGTATGCGATATTTGCGGGAAAGGCCCGCAGTTCGGCAATAATATCTCTCACGCGCACAACGTTTCGCGGCGCCGCTGGAACGTGAATCTGCAAGCTGTGAAGGTGCTGGTCAACGGCGCGCCGAAGCGTATCCGGGTCTGCGCCAGTTGCATCAAGAGCGGCAAGATCGCCAAGCCGTAAGAACCATGGACTGATCGCCCGCTGGGTTTGGCCTGCGCCGGTTTTCAGGCCCCCACTTCATTCAGGATCGACACGAACCCCGTCCAGGCCGGACGGGGTTTTGTTGTGCCCGGAGGGCTGCTTTTAAACGGGATTCGAGGCTCGGTTACGGGTCCGATTTAGGCGGCTGAGTTCGGCTCCTGCCGGGTAAAGGTGAGGCTGGCGGAGTTGATGCAGTAACGGAGGCCGGTGGGCGCGGGGCCGTCGGGGAAGACGTGGCCCAGGTGGCCGCCGCAGCGAGCGCAGGTGACCTCGACGCGGCGCATTCCAAAGCTCCGGTCCTCGTGCTCGGCGATGGCCTTGGAGCCGGCGGGCAGCATGAAGCTGGGCCAGCCGCAGCCGGAGTCGAACTTGGCTCCGCTCAGAAACAGCAGCGCACCGCAGCCGGCGCAGTGGTAGTTGCCGGTCTCGTGGTTCCCGGTGAGTACACCGGTGAAGGCGCGCTCAGTGTCCTTTTCGCGGAGGATTCGATACTGCTCGGGAGTGAGCAGGGCGCGCCACTCGGCTTGGGTGCGCACGATCTTTTCAGGGGTTTCGCTCAATGCGGCCTCCTGGGCTTGCGCGAGGGTCTTGCTTCCACCGATTGGATGCGCGGAGCTGGGACAAAGTAGCCGGCGGCCGGTTTCAGACCTCCGCGATCAGATCGATTTCCACCAGAACATCCTTGGGCAGGCGGGCGGCTTCGACGGTGGTGCGTGCGGGCAGCGGGGTGGCCGTTTGCCCGAAATAGCTGGCGTAGACCGCGTTCATGGCGGCGAAGTCATTGATGTCCTTGAGGAAGACGGTGGCCTTGACCACGTTGCCAAGGCTCGTGCCGGCTGCTTCGAGGATGGCCTTCAGGTTTTCGAAGGTGCGCGCGGTTTGTTCCGCGATGCCGCCCGCGACCACCTGCTGGGTCGCCGGGTCGACACCGGCCTGGCCGGCGGTAAAGACAAGGTTCCCCACGCGTATGCCCTGAGAATAGGGGCCGATGGCAGCGGGGGCCGAGGGAGTTGCGATGACGGTTTTGCTCATGGGTCGATTGTAACGGGCGGCGACAGGGCCTGTTTACGCTACCAGGGTCACGGTCATGACTCCATGAACAGGCCCTTGTCCCGTCTTCAGCGCCAAACGGCCAGCACTACTCCAGAGATGACGAGAGCCAGAAGCCAGTAGCCGGAGTTGATGGCGAAGAGCTTGAAGGGGCGCTTCTCGTACATTGTTTCTGAAAGGAGAGGCGCGGCGATGAAGCCCAACCAGCAGAGGGCGCCGATAAATGCTCCCCGGCCATATGTGGCCGCGTTGGACCAAACCACCACGTGCACCAGCACGAATGCCAAGACGAGCCCTCCGAAAAAGGAGGTGAACATAGCGACGACGGCGCCCTTGGGTCTTTCTCCCTTGGTATGGCCGGTCAAGGCCATCCATGGCTTGGCGAAGAGCAGGGAGTACCAGAGCGCGCCCAGAATCCATTGAATCAGAGCCGCGACCAGCACGGCCCAGAAGTTGAACTGATGCAAGTGAAGATGGTGCATTGAGAATCCTCCATAATGGGCAGAAGTCCGGCTCCGATGGACCGGAAGCGCAGGGAAATGGGGAGAAAGCGCCGGCCGGAAAGGAGTCGCGCAGTTGACTGTGCGGCAGCCGGGAAGGCGCTGTCAAGAAGAATCGGAGACCCCTGATCCTCAGCGGCGCTTGAGAACTTCCAGCTCTTCGAGGGTGCGCGGCCAGTCGGAGCCGAGGAGCCGGGAGAGACCGCGGTCAGCCAGGACCTTTCCACCGGTCTGGCAGCGGGCGCAGTAGTTGGTTTCGTTGTCGGCGTAGCGGATGCGCTGGATCTTTTCGCCGCAGCGCGGGCAGCGCTGCCCGAAGCGGCCATGCACGGCCATTTCGGGGCGGAAGGCGGTGACTTTTTCTGGGAAGTTTTTCTCCGCTTCGGCGCGCAGACGGTCTATCCATAGGGTGAGCGTGGAACGCGTTGCGGCAAAGAGGCGATCCCACTCGCCGGGTTTGAGCTTGTGTGTGAGGGTGATAGGCGAGAGTTGGGCCGCGTGCAGAATCTCGTCGGAGTAGGCGTTGCCGACGCCGCTGATGAGGCGGGGATCGGTGAGGGCGCGCTTGAGGGTGCGGTTTTCCTGGGTGAGCGCGGCGCGGAAGCCGTCGAGGCCGGTGGAGAAGATTTCGACGCCGCCGGGATCGATAGAGCGCAGAGCTTCTTCGCCGCGTAGCACGTGGAGGGAGGCGCGGCGCTTGCTGCCGGCCTCGGTAAGCACGAGGGTTCCGTCCGAAAAGTCAAAGCCCGCGAGGGCTTGGCGACCGGCGAGTTTAGTTTTCGGCGGGCGCCAGTGCAGACGCCCGGCGATCATCAGGTGCAGCACCAGCCAGAGCAACCCGGGGTCCCCAACGACGGGTCTTTGTCGTTGGGGTGGGAGATCGCCTTCCACGCCGATGGCGATGCGTTTGCCGATGCGGCGAATTTCTTGGACCTTGCGGCCTTCGACGCTGGCGAGCGGCGGGTCAACAGTGCGGAGAAGAAAGACGCTGGCGAGGCGGACACGCTCAACGGGCTGGTGAAGGATGCGGGCCTCAAGAGCGGTGATGTAGGCGGCGATGTCGGGGAGTTCCGGCATTGATAACAGAGTGCAGCCGGAAGCTGTGTTGGTGCAATGAGGTTCTTGCGTGTGCAATGCAAGAAGAGCAAGAGCAGGTTCTTCAAATCCGCTGCGCTTCGCTCACGATAACAGATTTGTGGTATCCAGTTCAGCCGAGGATGGTGTTATCAATCAGCCGCGTCGAGCCGACCCAGGCGGCTACGGCGAAGAGGGCGCCGGGGGCGGCGATCTCCACGGGTTGCAGCGTGGCCCAGTCGACGAGGGCGATGTAATCGATGCGGACTTCGGGCTCGGCGGCAAAGGAACTGCGTTCTGCATCGAAAAGCCGGCGGGCGGCTTCTATCAGCGCGCTGGCCCGGCGTTCGCCGGAGGCTACTGAGGCTTCGGCCTGGCGGATGGCGCGGCTGAGGGTGAGGGCCTGTTTGCGTTCAGCGGGGCTGAGGTAGAGGTTGCGGGAGCTGAGGGCCAGGCCGTCGGGTTCGCGGACGATGGGGCAGACTACGATTTCGGCGGGGAGGCGCAAGTCGGCGACCATGCGGCGGATTACGGCGACCTGGGCGGCATCCTTCTGGCCGAAGAAGGCGCGGTCGGCCTCCGTGGCAATGAGCAGTTTGGCGACTACGGTGGCGACGCCGCGAAAGTGGCCGGGGCGGGACTCGCCGTCCAGGCGATCGCTGAGGCCGGCGACCTCCACGAAGGTGGCTGCGTTGGGCGGGTAAAGTTCCTCGACCGATGGGGCGAAGACTGCATCCGCGCCTTCTGCTTGGGCGAGGGCGCAGTCGGCCTCGAAGCTGCGGGGATAGCGGGCGTAATCCTCATTGGGCCCGAACTGCGTGGGGTTGACGAAGATGCTGACGGCGACATAGCCGACCGAGGCTCTGGCGGCACGGATCAGCGAGGCGTGGCCGGCGTGCAACGCGCCCATGGTGGGGACGAGGCCGATCAGGTTGCCGCCATCGTTGCGGGCCTCGATTCCGATTGCGCGGGACCGGCATTCGCGGGACCAGTGGCGGAGTTCGGCTACGGTGCGAAGGATTTCCATCAGGCTTTTCTGAGATCTCCCGCCTTCTGCATTCCGTCGAGCGCCTTACGCTCCGCTTCGGGCAAGTGATAGCTTTCTTCATCCGAGGGGAAGGCGTGGTGCTCGACGTCCTCGCGATAGTGTTCAATGGTGGAGCGGATGAGGGCGCCGGCGTCAGCGTAGCGGCGGACAAACTTGGCCGCAGGCGCGAAGGTCAGGTTCAGCAGATCGTGGAAGACGAGGATCTGGCCGTCGCAATCGGGACCAGCGCCGATGCCGATGGTAGGAATGGGAAGCTCGGTGGTGATTTCCGCGGCCACTTCGCGGGGAATGCCTTCCAGCACGATTGCGCCCGCGCCGGCCTGGGCAAGCGCGAGGGCATCGGCCTTAAGCTGCAGGACGGCTTCGGCGGTGCGGGCCTGGACGCGGAAGCCGCCCATGCGGTGAATGCTCTGCGGGGTAAGGCCCAGATGGGCAACCACGGGAATTTCAGCTTCGGTGAGCGCGCGGACCAGTTCGATGCGCGGCCCTTCAATCTTGACCGCCTCGGCGCCGGCCTCCTTGACGAAGCGAATGGCATTGGCGAGACCTTCGGCGACCGGGCCGTGATAGCTGCCAAAGGGCATGTCGGCCACCAGCAGCGCGCGGCGCACGGCGCGGCGGACAGCGCGGGTGTGGTGGAGCATCTCGTCTACGGTGACGGCGAGGGTGTTTTCGTGACCCAGAACCACCATGGCCAGCGAGTCGCCGACCAGGATAAGGTCGATGCCGGCTTCGTCCGCCAGGCGGGAGCTGGAGTAGTCGTAGGCGGTGAGGGCGGAGATGGGTTTGCCCTGGCGCTTCATCTCAACAAGCGCCGGCATGGTGACTTTTGTGATGGAGATGCCGGGAGGCGAGGGATTCGCATCGCCGGGAAAACTGGTGAGGCTCATGCAAGTCTCCAGTGCCGCTCCGTAGACTCAGGATGCGACCCGAACAAGGCGAGTATACGCCCGGAGGCGGGCGCTGAGTGCAAGGGAGACTCGGCGGCGTCCCATTTTCTGCGGGCGGCCGGGGCAGGATTGGGGAAGCCTGCCACTTTGAGTCTTGGCCGGCCAAGGACGCCAGGAACCACTCAGCGCATGAAATGGCCTGTTTCTATCAACTGGCGCCCAACTTCCGGATAGCCCTTGATCCGTTCCTCTACTGCTTCACCAGTTCGACGCGGCGGTTTTTCGCGCGCCCATCCTCGCTGTCATTCGACGCCACGGGGGAGTAGGGGCCGCAACCGAAGGCCTTCAGCCTGGCGGCGGGAACCGCGTATTTCGTCGTGAGCGCGGCGAGCACCGCCTCTGCGCGCCGGCGCGAAAGGTCCATGTTCATGTCGAGCGCGCCCTGGTTGTCGGTGTGCCCCACAACATAAAGTTTCAGCTGGGGGTGGCCTTGAAGCAGCTTGGCGATCTCTTTCAGCGTCGCGTCGGACTCGGGCTTGACATCGGCTTTGCCGGTGTCGAAGTAGATCCCATACACCGATGCGTGGCCGGTGCGATTGATGTCGTTGGCCAGTGAGGCTGCGTTCACCGTGATGAGATCCGACTCCATGGGCTTCACTTCGATGACGTAAAGCTCGACATTGGCGCGGGAATTCCCGCCCTGGTCGTCAACCAGCAGGCTCACATAAACGTCGCCCTCCGGCCGAGCAAGCTTCGCTGAAACATATCGAATCCCGTGGTCAGGTCCCCAGTAATCGTCGTAATCACCGTTGCCATACACCCTTCCAGATGTGTTCATGGGCCCAGCGCAGTCTTGTGGACCGCAAGTAAAGAGCGTCTCGAACGCGGCCTTCTTGAGCGCGGCCTGATAGTTGCGAAAGACCTCCAGCACTGTTCGCCCCTCGGGAACGACATACACGATGCGGGTGACCTTTCCTTCCAGATGCTGGCTCTTCGTAAATCCCTGCTCACTGGTCTTGCCGAGCGGAAGTGTGACCTCATCGAACTGCTTGCTGAGATAGTGCGTGATATACGAGCCGGGATATCGCGAAATCAGGGGATGGTCCTTGCTTCCCTCCATGTCCTGGTCTTGTGCTGCCGCGAAGGGCGCCGATAGGCCGATCAATAAACCGGCTACGAATACTGTGCGAATGAAGGTTGTCATGCGTTCCTCCTGGCCGGAGCTTTCATGTTGCTTTTCCGGCTACAGGGCAATATAGCACCGGGTGCCGCTGCTCGCGGTTTATATGCATCTTCTCCAGGGTAAGGCCCGGGCGTGCTCGCCACGGCTATTGCCGGGACCAAGAACCCCATATCGAGCCATTTCACGGTCACCTCTCCGTCCACGCCCCACCGTCGTCAACATTGGTTCTGCTTGCGGTACAACGGTCCCGCACCGCACACTGGAATGCAGGATGCTTTCTCCTTTGGCTACGGGGATTTACGCTGGGATCGGCGCGGCGAGTGCGTTGGGGCTGGCGGCGGGCGGCTGCGCCTATGCGGCGATGTGGCCGGGTTCGCAGCTCTTTGGGCGCGCGCTGATTGCGCCCGAGCGCCCCGGCGAGCTGGCGCTTACCTTCGACGACGGCCCCAACCCGGCGTGGACGCCGCGGCTGTTGGATATTCTGGCCAGCCACGATGTGCGGGCGACTTTTTTTCTGCTGGGCAGCCATGCCCAGGCAGAGCCGGAGTTGGTGCTGCGAATCGTTGCGGCCGGACACCTGATCGGAAACCACTCCTGGAGCCATCCCAACCTGGCGCTCACCGCAGCCGCCCGCGTGAAGGAGGATCTCGCCCGGACCAGCCAAACGCTGGAGCAGATTGTGGGCGCGCCGGTGAAGTATTTTCGTCCGCCTTATGGAGCGCGAAGGCCCGTCGTGTTGCGCCTGGCAAGGTCGTTGGGGATGGTTCCGGTGCTGTGGAACGCGATGACTTCGGACTGGAAGGAGCCTTCAGTGGAGAGGATTGTCGCGCGGCTCGCGAGCAAGATCGACCGGCTGGAGCGGCGAGGCCGGGCAGCCACTATCGTGCTCCACGACGGCGGCCATCGGGAGACGGCTGCGGATCGGGGGCCGTCCGTGGCCGCTGCTGGGTTGCTGGTTGCGCGCTACAAGGAAACGCATCGGTTTGTGACGCTGGAAGCGTGGGCGGCTGATTGAGATTTGTGGTTTCCCACCCTCGCGACAGAAAAAAGTCGCAAGGATGGGGCACGGAGATTTTTTGGGATTATGCAGCGATAACGGCCTGGAAGGCTTGGCGGGCGGCGGCGATGGTGGCGGTTACTTCTGCTTCGCCGTGGGCGGTGCTGAGGAACGCGGCTTCGAATTGTGAGGGCGGAAGCCAGACGCCGGCATCAAGCATGGCGTGGTGGAAGCGGCCGAAGGCGGCAGTGTCGGACTTTGCGGCTTCGGCGTAGTTGGTGACGGGGCCGGGGGTGAAGAACCAGGTCCACATGGAGCCAACGCGGTTGAGGGTAAGGGGAAGGCCGGCCTGGGCGGCTTCGGCAGCGACGCCCTCGGCAACGGCTTTGGCAGTGGCTTCGAGCTGGGGGTAGACCTGGACGGCGTGATCCTGTAAATAGCTGAGGGTAGCGATGCCGGCGGCCATGGCCAGCGGATTGCCGCTGAGGGTTCCGGCCTGATAGACGGTGCCGAGCGGGGCGAGCAGGTCCATGAGGGCGCGCTTGCCGCCGAAGACGCCGACGGGAAGGCCTCCGCCGACGATTTTACCCAGCGTGACCAGATCGGCGTCCAGACCGTAGAGCTGGAGCGCGCCGCCGAGGGCGACGCGGAAGCCGGTCATGACCTCATCGACGATCAGCAAGGCTCCTTCGCGGGCGGTGATGGCGCGCAGACCGGCGAGATAGCCGGGCAAGGGTGGAATACAGCCGGCGTTGCCGACGACCGGCTCCAGGATGACCGCGGCGATGGCGCCGGGATGAGCGGCGAAGGCGGCTTTGACCGCGGCAAGATCGTTGTAGGGCAGGGCCAGGGTGAGGCGGGCGATCTCTTCAGGGACGCCGGCTGAGCCGGGAATGCCAAAGGTGGCGACGCCGGAGCCGGCCTTGACCAGGAGGCTGTCGGCATGGCCGTGGTAGCAGCCCTCGAACTTGACTACGATCTTGCGGCCGGTGGCGGCGCGGGCCAGGCGGATGGCCGACATAGCAGCCTCGGTGCCGGAGCTGACGAAGCGCAGCTTTTCAATGGCAGGAAAGCAAGCCACGACACGCTCGGCCAGATCGGCTTCGGCGGCCGTGGAGGCGCCGAAGCTGGCGGAGTTGCGCGCGGCACGCTCGATGGCCTCGACGACCGGCGGAAAGGCGTGGCCCAGGATCATCGGCCCCCAGGAGCCGAAGTAGTCGATATAGCGGTTGCCGTCAGCGTCGGTGAGCCAGGCGCCCTGGGCGCGCTCGATGAACGGCGGCGCGCCGCCCACCGCGCGAAAAGCCCGCACCGGGGAGTTGACGCCGCCGGGGAAGAAGCGTTCTGCGCGCAGTTGCAGGGCGTGGGAATGGGTGCGGGCGGGGGCGTGGATTTTGGAACTCATGGTGGGTTCAGTATAGAAGGTAGATAGTTGTGCATTCGCTGAATTGAATCTGCCGGCTCCGCGCCGGCATCCGCTTGAGTGTGAGCGAACTGGATAGGATCGGCGATCACCTGCTGGTCATCTTCGATGGCCACTGCGGGCTGTGTAACCGGTCGGTGCGGTGGTTCTTGCACCACGATCGGCGGGACCGGCTGCGCTTTGTGGCCTCCGAGTCGCCGAGTGTGGCCGGGCTGTTGGCGCGGCATGGAATCAGCTCGCCGGACTCGGAATCCGGCCCCGGCACGATTCTCGTCGTGAGCGACCCTGGGGGTCCGGCGGAGCGGATTCTGGTACGCTCGGATGCGGTTCTGGCGCTGCTGGGCGAGCTGCCGCAGCCCTGGCCGGCCGTGGGCGTTGCGTTGGGCTGGATTCCACGGCCGGTGCGCGACCTGAGCTACCGGCTCATAGCGCGTTGGCGCTACCGCATCTGGGGGCAACTGGAGATTTGTCCGGTGCCTACGGCCGAGGAGCGCGTGAGGTTCCTATAGCTTGCCGGAATCGGTGGTGCCGCAGCGGCGAGCTGTGCGCAGCCCAAAGAACATGATGGCAATATACAGGCCGAAGAAAAAGCCCGTGAATGCGTGGAGCCAATTCAGTTCAAACTGGCTGAAGCCATGCACCCAATTCCAGCGCTCGGAGTTCGACAGCAGAATGGCGAGAATGAACGAGAGGTTGGCGATGACCATCAGGCGACGGGTTTTGGGATCGAGTTGACGATCGGCGATGCACATTTTTCAATTCTCCCTTCGGCAGAAGGCGTCGAGCCTGCTGCCCGTTTTGCAAAATGGCTTCAATCGTGCCGCGTGCCGCGGCTGGGTTGCATCGCGCGTTTGGCGCAGATGCGGGCGAGCTGGAAGATCACAAAAAAATCGATGAAGGTGCCCAGTCCCGCGCAAATACCCCTGCAATGGCCGTCAGGCGCAGGCGTCAGATGCAGCAGCGACAAGAGCAAATTCGGCCAGCCGTAGGCGCTGGCTAGATCGATCTGAGCAATCACAAGCAGGGCGATGAGAAGCGGCAGCGATTTTTTCAGACTGCAAGTATCAAGCGCAGACATAGGAATTCCTTTCAGGAGCGGGAAGCGCATCCGCAGGAGCGGCGCGCGAACCAGTAAAGCAGGCAGACGGCACATCCTATAAGCAGAAAGCGCAGACCGTCGTAAAGGGCCGGGTGGCGATGGCCAAAGCCTACGGCAAAGAGCGTGCGCGTGAGCATGAGGCCGGATATGAGGCAGAGATTGCCGGCGATAAAAATACGGCGGGACTTGAGATCGAGTTGACGGCGGCGAAACAGGCACATGGGAAATTCCTCCGAAAGATTTAGTTTTTGAAGCGATACCAGAACATCAGGGCAATCTTTGTCGCGCCCATCGCGTAGATCACCGAAATCAAATCCCAGGGGACGCGGTGCTCGACAAGCAGGTGATATTCGACCAGGGCAAAGGCAGTGAATGTACCCACGACGGCCGCGTACGATGTGGAGCGGCGGCCATGATCGAGTAAACGCTCGTCGGCAATGCGGTCGAGCATGAGAATGCGGCTGAGAACAGGATGGATCATGCTTTCTCCTCCAACTGAAAAATTTCATCGGTGGAACAGGCGAAGAGGCGGGCGAAGACGAGCGCAAGCTCCAGGCTAGGCACATAGCGATTGCGTTCGATGGAGTTGATGCTCTGGCGGGAGACGCCCACCGCTTGCGCCAGTTGCTCCTGTGTCCATCCGCGCGTGGTGCGCAGCTCTTTGACCCGGTTTTTGATGATGCACGTCATGTAAAGTTGGCTTTCCAAAACAGAGTAGCCTGGGGAGCATTCTTTGTCAAGCCGGCTTGTCATTTCTTGCCTGCTTTTTCCGGTCTCGGAAGCGGAAGAGGTGTGGAATGCACTGCCACCTCAGTCAAATCCTGCTAAAATCGACCTTTCGGCCATCCGCGCCAGAAAATCCATCCACAGAAAGCCCGCACCATGCCAGACGAATCCCAGCCCCAATCCGTGACCTACGCCGACGCCGGCGTGGACATCCGCAGTGGCAATCGCGCCAAGGAACGCATCAAATACCTGGCGCAGAAGACCTTTAACCGCAATGTGTTAGGCGGGATCGGGGGCTTTGGCGCGATGTTCCGGTTGGATTTGCAGCGCTGGAAGAACCCCATCCTGGTCAGCTCGGCGGATGGAGTGGGCACCAAGCTGAAAGTGGCCTTCGAGCTGGGGCTGCATCAGACGGTGGGCGCGGACCTGGTAAACCACTGCGTGAACGATATTGCCGTGCAGGGCGCGACGCCGCTGTTTTTCCTGGACTACTTTGCCACGGGCAGGCTCGAACCGGAAGTGACGGAGAGCGTGGTGAGCGGGCTGGCCGAGGCCTGCAAGGCCAACGGGTGCGTGCTGATCGGCGGCGAAACGGCGCAGATGCCGGGCTTTTATGCCGGAGGGGAGTACGATCTGGCGGGATTCATCGTGGGCGCGGTGGACCGCGACAAGATGGTGACCGGCGCGGGCATCAAGGCCGGAGACGTGCTGGTGGGGCTGCCTTCGACCGGGCTGCACACGAACGGTTATTCATTGGCGCGCAAGCTGTTCTTTGAGGTGGCGGGATACAAGCCAACGCAATATGTAACCGCGATCAGGGAGAAGGCGGGCGCGGCGCTGATGAAGACGCATCGCAGCTATCTTCACGTGATTCAGAAGCTGGTTACGGCGGGACTGACGAGCGGCATGGCGCACATTACCGGCGGCGGCATTACGGAAAACCTGCCCCGCATCCTGCCCAAGAACGTCACGGCGCAGATCGAGATCGGCTCCTGGCCGGTGCTGCCCATCTTCGAGCACCTGCGGGCGCTGGGCCAAGTCCCGGACGAGGAGATGATGCGCACCTTCAACATGGGCGTGGGGCTGATTGTGGCCGTGCCCGCGGAGAAGTTCACACGCGCGAAAAACCTGCTGAACCGGGCGGAGGAGAAGTTCTACGTGAT
>DATFYK010000071.1:0-20398 GCA_035315085.1 Occallatibacter sp. | reverse complement strand
CCTACGGCCCGGCTTTGCGGTTGGGATTCGACCTTTTTGACCGTGAACAGGACCCCGCGCTGGACGAGTTGACTGGGCTAGCCGCTGTGCTGTGCGGCGCCGACTACGCCTACACCGGTTGGATGGATTCCAAACACCTGTGGTTCAAAGCGCAGAGCGGATTCAAGGCGCCCGAGCAGGCGCGCACATCAACCGCCTGCCAGTGGGTGCTGGAGAAGGGCGAACCGCTGCTGATCCGGGATTCCAGACAGGAGACGCGCTTCCCTCCGGAAGGGATTCCGCTGCTCGGCGCAAAGCCTTGCCGCTCTTACGCCGGAACGCCGCTCATTACCAGCTCCCAGCAGATTGTCGGCACACTGGCGGTTTTGGCTCGGGAGCCGGACCGGTTCAGCCCGGAACACCTCACCCTGTTGGAGATTCTGGCTCGCCAGGTAATAACGCGACTGGAGCTCTACCGCGGAATCAGGGCGCAGGAGCAAGCGCAGCGGACTCTGCAGCGGACCGAGCGCGCGCTGGCCACCGAACGATGCTTCGTGGCCGGCACGCTGGACTCGATTCCATTCCTGGCAGCCCTGCTGGACACCGCCGGCCACATGGTGCGGCTGAATTACCCGTGCATGCAATTGACCGGACTGAGCCAGGCCGAAGCGGCGGGCCGTCCGTTCATCGAGGAGGTTCTGGAGAGCTATGACCGGGCCTGGGCCGAGGAGAAACTGCTGGAAGCCGCCGGCGGGCAAGTCTCGGGCCCCCACGAGACGGCTTGGCTGATGCGCGGCAGCAAGGTTCGGCGCGTGAGTTGGACCCTGCGGCCACTGCCCGGACCAACTGGCGAGATTCAGTATCTGATCGTCAGCGGCCAGGACGTGACCGAACAACGCGAGGCCGAGAAGGCGCTGCTCTCCAGCGAAACCCGCTACCAGCAGGTGGTGGAGAACAGCCTGGGTTTCCTTTTCACCTGCTCCATGGAGGGCCGGCTGACCTCTCTGAATACGTTCACCGCCGAAACGCTCGGTTACAGTCCAGAGGCGCTGGCCGGCCGCGCCGTTTCAGAGCTTCTGGATGTGGGCGGCGCGGCAACATTTCAGGACTGCCTGCGCACCCTCGAAACCAAAGAAGAGTGGCAGGGCACATTGCCGGTCCGCCGCAGCGACGGGAGCCGCCGCCGCATCGCCTTCCGCAGCCGCCGCATGGAACCGCCCGGCGAACAGCCTTTTGTGCTTACCCACGGCATCGACGTGACCGAACAGTACGAGGCCGAGGAGGCGCTGCACCTGGCCACGCACCAACGCGAGCTGATCCTCGATTCGGTGGGCGACGGCATCTATGGCATGGACCTCAATGGCCTGGTGACCTTCGTCAACCAGGCCGCCGCGCATGCGCTGGGGTACACTCCCGAGCAGTTGACCGGACGCGACGTGCATGAAGTCATCTGCCACAGCTACGCCGACGGCACGCCCTACCCGAGGGCTGCCTGCCCGATTCTGCGGGCCATGCACCGCAGCGAGGCCATCCGCATGCGGGACGAGGTTTTCTGGCGTCAGGACGGCGCCTCGTTTCCGGTCGACTACAGCGCCAGCCCGCTCATCGAGGACGGCCGGATCTCGGGCATGGTCGTGGCCTTCCAGGACATCACCGAGCGCCGCCGCCTGGAGCGCATGAAGGACGAGTTCATCTCCACCGTGGGCCACGAACTGCGCACCCCGCTTACCTCGCTACGCGCCTCGCTGGGGCTTATCTCCTCCGGCTCGCTGGACAAGCGGCCGGAAAAGCGCGGCAAGATGGTCGAGATGGCCATCGGCAGTTGCGACCGCCTGGTGCGCCTGGTCAACGACATTCTGGACTTCGACAGCCTGGAAAAAGGAAGGCTGCCGCTGCACCGCCAGCCGGTGGAGGCCTTTGATCTGCTGCGCCGGGCGGCCGAAGCGGCGAACGACGCAGCCGGCCGGGCCCACATCAGCATTCGCATCGACGCCCAGCCGGCGTCGGTGCTGGCCGACGAAGATCGAATCCTCAAAGTCCTTAACGAGTTGATAGGGAACGCCATCAAATTCTCACCGCCGGAGACCCTGATCCGTTTGGCCACGCAGCCCACGGACACAAGCCCCTCCGGAGAGAACGATGTCTGCTTCATCGTCGAGGACCAGGGCCAGGGCATCCCGCCCGAGAAGCTCGAACGCATCTTCGACCGCTTCCAGCAAGGCGACTCCTCTGACACCCGCGCGCTCGGCGGCACCGGCATGGGCCTGGCCCTCTGCCGCAGCATCGTCGAGCAGCACGGCGGCCGCATCTGGGCGGAGAGTGAAGTGGGCAAGGGAAGCAAATTCCTGTTCACGCTGCCCGCGGCGGTTCCCGCGAGTTAAGAAATCCAGACGGCTCACTGCGTGGAAACCAGGATGCCCAAAGAGAGCCTGCGCAAGAAAATTGTGCGGAGCATCGGCCCGCATGCTTTCAGAAAAGGTCAACGACGGGAGGAAATGTCAGAAGCAGGCTCAGGCCCAGCAGTGCGAGAGCAATGGCGCCGATGCGGCCCGCGGCGACTGTCCTCTTCCGCCAACGCCATTCCAGAATCCCCCAGGTGAAAAGCCAGATGAGAATGGCAGCCGTGGTTACGCCTGAGAGAGGCCCCGTCGGCTTATAGAAAACAAGGCTGCTCTTGATGAGAGCCGACTTATCGCCAGCGAGGGCCAGTACCGCCAGAGCAAAGGAGCCTACACCTGCGGAAAGAACGGCGGCCGCGCCGGAACCGTTCGGCCTTGCGGGAGCGTTAAGGTTAACGGCACGATCCGGCGTATTCATTTTTCTCCTCCGCGGCTCAGTTGAATCGTATGACCACCCTGGACCGGCGCGTATTTATTGATCATCGCGCCGAAAAAACCGGCGACGCCCGCGGCAAGAAACGAAACCAGAGTAAAGCAAAGCACCGCGGCGCGAAGTTGCCTGTGATTCCTGAGGTCGCGGCCGTAGCGGATGAAGACGAACGCGGCCATGGTGATCGAGATCGGAGCAAGCCAGGCGATGTGCTCCTTCCACTCCATCCCCAACGAGTGCCAGCCGATGGTGGTGGGACTGGACATCAGCAACCGCTGCGGATACATCGAAAGATCGATCGCTCCCGGCGGAGGCGCAGCGCGGTACCACGGGTAGATGACGTAAGCTCCGGTCAGCACGGCGGCCCACGCGAGCACAACCATCGCGATCATGTAACCCTTCAGGAAGCGTTCAGGGCCGGGTGTGGAATCGGACGGTGTGTGCGAGGTGGTGAAGCGATAAAGCTCCAGGAGCGCGCCGGAACACGCCAACAAGTAGAGAGCGCCGAACCCCATGCCGTGGATCAGTGTCCAGAGACTGCGCGTCGTGATTTCCATTCGCTGTGTCCTTCCCTGCGGATCGGCCGTAACGGCGGGCCTGTCCCGGAGGTCATTCAGATCCTCTTCCGTTCATCGGTCCCTGCATCCAGCCGTTTCCCGCTGCGTCTTTCTTGTCGTCTTTTCCCCAGGTCCAGTACATGCCTGCGTAGGCGTAATTTTCTGTCTGGCCGGCGATGGAGTGGCCGTAACAGAACAAGAACTGCTCGCCGGGGTGACGCTTGAAATGGTAGTAGCCCCCCACGTCGATCATCGTCGAGCGCCCAGTCTGCGCCGCGGCATAGCCTTCGCGCCCATGCGCAAAGACTTCGGCGCCCAGTTCAAGCCTCTCGTTGATCTCCCGTTTTACCAACCATCCGGTGTAAGGAAAATCGCGATAGTTCGTCTGCGGAACCACCTGATAGCCGCCACCACCATCGAAGAGCCACTTACCGGAGTTCTTTTGCAGCCAGACGGGGAGTTTGTACCAGACTTTTCCGGCGCCGAGTCCTTTGTCATAATTCCCGGTCGGCATTTCAAACATGGTGAACGTGCCGATCTGCGGAACGCGCCTGGTTTCTTTGATGATGGCGAGTTTCACGCCCAGTTCCATGTCGGTGAGACCGAACGCGCTCGGACCCGTTCCGCCGGGCAGGTAAACAGGATTGTTCGATGGGAAGACGCCTCCCCAGGGAAGTACGGCGTGCAGTTGCACTCTGGGAATCGCGCCCCAATTGAACTCGAAGGCCGGACCCGTGGAGTCGATCTCCGCCGGCGTGCCGTCCATGCCGCCGAAGATATAAAACTCGTAGTGATGCAAGTCGACCGGCACCGGATCGTCGGTTTGATAGGGAGGACCCTGCGCCCACAGTCTTTGAGCGGCGAGCACGAAGAACAGGAGCAGCGTCAGCCTTGAGCATTTGCCGTTCATCCTTATCGGCCCTCCTGCTCTCTCACGACGATCCTGATGTCCCCTTCTGAAGCAAATGTTCATCTCGGACAGCATATATCGATATTCGATAATATTCAATGCGAAATCGAGCCGGCAGGGGTATATTTATTTTGTGTTAAAGGAACAGCGGGAACTTTTTTCCGGACTCATTCGGGTTCACGTGCTGGTGCATGCTTCTCACGAGCCCATCTTTGGATTGGCCATGATGGAGGAACTGAGATATCACGGCTATCGCATTGGCCCCGGAACCCTCTACCCGCTCCTGCATGGGTTGGAACGCGGCGGCCTGTTGAAGTCGGTCCTCAAAAATGTCGGCGGACGCAAGCGGCGGGTTTACAAGATCACTGCCGCCGGCAGGAAGGCTTTAGACAAGGCCAGAGGGAAGGTGGACGAGTTGCACCACGAGCTTCAAGAAATTCATCCGCGGAAAATCTCGTCTCTCCCCGCTCCCCGGCACTGACCCATAAACTCCCCTGCCGCCGCTCCATGAGAGAATGCTTTCGGCAACCTTCCCCGCCGATACTTCGCGGCTGCCGGACGACAAACCCATGGCTTTATCGATAAACGTTCTGAATCTGCTCTTCGGCCGCCCGCTGGCTACCAGCGAAGAGCGCGCCGAGCACATCGGCCCGGTGGCCGGCATTCCCGTCTTCGGCCTGGATGCTCTCAGTTCCGCCGCGTACGGCCCCGAGGCCGCGCTCACGCTGCTCATCCCGCTGGGCCTGCTGGGCGTGAAATACATCGTTCCGGTGAGCGCGGCGATTGTGGTCCTGCTGATCATCGTCTACTTCAGCTACCGGCAGACGATTGACGCTTATCCTCACGGCGGCGGTTCGTATACCGTGGCCTCTCAGAACCTGGGCGAGGGCGCGGGCCTGCTGGCCGCAGCCGCCTTGATGATCGACTACATCCTCACCGCCGCCGTGGGCATCTCAGCCGGCGTGGGCGCGCTCATCTCCGCCGCACCCGGCTTGCAGCCCTATACATTGCAACTGTGCCTGGCGGTGCTGTTCATCCTTACCATTGTGAACATGCGCGGCGTCCACGACACCGGCGTGGTGTTCATGATTCCCACCTACCTTTTCACGGGAACGCTGCTGATCGTGATCGGAGTAGGCGCCTGGCAGGTGCTGCACAGCGGCGGCCATCCGCACCCGGCCACGCCGCTGCCCGCAATCCCCGCGGCCACCGCCGCCGTCAGCCTGTGGCTGCTGCTGAAAGTCTTTTCTTCCGGCTGCACAGCCATGACCGGCGTGGAGGCGGTAAGCAACGGCGTGATGGCCTTCCGCGACGACACGCGCAGGAACGCCAAAATCACGCTGACCATCATCATCGTTCTGCTGGCAGCGCTACTGGCCGGCATCGCGCTCTTGTGCCGCGCCTACGGCATCGCCGCCACCGACCCCGGCAGTCCCGGCTACGAGAGCGTGCTCTCCATGCTGACCCGCGCCGTCATGGGCCACGGTTGGTTCTACTACGCCACCATCGGCTCGGTGTTGCTGGTGCTGGCTCTTTCGGCCAACACCGCATTTGCCGATTTCCCCCGCCTCACCCGCGCCATCGCCCTCGACGACTACATGCCCCACGTCTTTCTGCTGCGCGGCAGGCGGCTGCTCTACTCCTGGGGCATCTACGTGCTGGTCGCGCTCACCGCTCTGCTGCTGATCGTCTTTGGCGGCGTCACCGACCGGCTGATTCCGCTCTTCGCCATCGGCGCGTTCCTGGCCTTCACCCTCTCGCAGGCCGGCATGGTGATGCACTGGAAGCGCCAGGGTGGCGCGCCGCTGCATATGTTAGTCAACGGCCTGGGCGCCGTGGCCACGGGCATCACCGTCATTGTGGTTCTGGTGGCCAAGTTTGTTGAGGGCGCATGGATCACGGCGCTGCTGGTCATCGCCATGATCGTGCTGATGCGCGCCGTCAAGCGCCATTACGCCGGCGTGGACCGCGAGACCGTCCTCGACCGGCCCATCGCGCCCGCCGAGATCACCGAACCCATCGTCGTATTGCCCATCGACCGCTGGAGCCGCATCACGGAGAAAGCACTCTCCTTTGCGCTTTCCATGTCTTCCGACATTCGCTGCCTGCACGTACAGACCGGCAGCGATCCGGATGAGATATCGCAGGATTGGGAAAAGGACGTGGCCGCTCCCCTGCGCGCGGCCGGCAAATGCGTTCCCAAACTCGAGATTCTGCAATCACCCTTCCGCTATGTCCTGGCGCCGGTAGTCGATTACATCCTGACGGTGGAACGGGAATCCAGCTTCCGCAAGGTCTGCGTGCTGGTGCCGGAGCTGGTGGTGCGCCACTGGTGGGAAAATCTGCTGCACAACCGCCGCGCCGAAATGCTGAAGGCCATCCTGCTGATGCGCGGCAACCGCCGCATCGTGGTCATCAACATTCCCTGGTACATCGAATGAGCTTGCGCCGCTATCTTCGCAGAGGAATCTCCGTCTCAGGTACAGGCAGTTCCGGCAGTCTGCCGCGGCTCTCCGAGCCGGTTCCGGCCCGATCGCGCTGACCGCGCTTCATCGAACCGGGGTGGAGAGGATAGTCTATGAGGGTACAGCATTCCAGTCACGGCGCCTGCTCGAGGGGGAATGCCCTGAGAACTGCAGGCCAGCCACAGCACGGTATTGAGGAGAGTTTCAAGTTGAAGAGGAAGTTGTTGCTTACGATTTTGGCCGTGGTTCCGGCCGCGCTCATGCCCCTGGCGGCCGCAAGCCAGGTTGCCCCAGCCTCTGAACCGGCCTCGGCCGAGCGGGTCGAACCCACTTACAAGTACGAGATCTACGCCGGCTACGGGTACACGAGCCTCAACCAGCTGAACGGGTCACGCCACGGATTGCAGGGCGTGAACCTCTCCGTCACCCGCGTTTGGGGCAAGTACTACGGCATCACCGCGGACGGCGTCTATTACCAATACCCGATCGGCTCCGGCAACCCCTGCCCGCCGGGGATCAAGTCCTGCACTCCGTCGGTGGATGAGGTTCTGTTCGGACCGCTGCTTCATGCCAACCTCTACAAGCGCAGCAACGTGTTCGTTCATGCGCTGCTGGGCGGAGAACATACCGGCGGCGAGAACATGACCCCCAACATCTCCTTTGCCGCAGGAGTAGGCGGCGGCGCGGAGTACAAGCTGAGCCCGCACTTTGCCGTGCGCGCCTCCGGCGACTACATCGGGGCGTCGTTTTCCGTGAGGGGAAATTCGTCGAGCCTTGGATACTCCCCGCACCGGTCCTTTGATTCGCGCGCCACTATCGGCGTGGTGTACAAGTTCTGACCGTTCGAAAGACAACTCAGTCTGATGAACGCGAAGAACGATCGTCTCTACCCTTCTTCTGCTTCGCGCAGCTTGGCGATCACGGTGAAGTCTTCGAGCGTGGTGATGTCGCCCTTGATCTCGCCATGCGTGGCCAATTCCCTCAGCAGCCGGCGCATGATCTTGCCGGAGCGGGTCTTGGGCAGCGCCTCGGTAAAGCGAATATCGTCCGGCCGGGCCAGCGAGCCGATCTCCTTCGAGACCCACTTCCTCAGCTCGTCCTTCAGCTCGTTGCTGGGCTGGTTGCCGCTTTCGAGCGAGACGAACGCGGAGATGGCCTGGCCCTTCAGATCGTCTGGACGGCCCACTACCGCGGCCTCGGCAACCTTGGGATGCGCCACCAGCGCCGACTCCACCTCCATGGTTCCCAGCCGGTGGCCGCTGACGTTGATCACGTCGTCCACGCGGCCCATCAGCCAGAAATAGCCGTCGGCGTCCATGCGCGCGCCGTCGCCGGTAAAGTAGCAGCCTTCCACGTCGCTCCAATAGGTTTTCCGGTAGCGCTCCGGATCGCCATACACGGTGCGCGCCATCGAAGGCCAGGGCTGGCGGATGACCAGCAGGCCGCCGTGGCCGGCGGGCACTGGTTCGCCTTGCTTGTTCACCACCTCCGGCTGAATGCCGAAGAAGGGCCGCGTAGCCGAGCCGGGTTTGGTGGGCACAGCGCCGGGAATGGGCGCGATGAGGATGGCGCCGGTCTCGGTCTGCCACCAGGTGTCCACGATGGGGCAGCGGCTGCGGCCAATCTTCTCGCGATACCACATCCAGGCCTCGGGGTTGATCGGCTCGCCCACCGTCCCCAGCAGGCGCAGCGAGTCCAGCTTGTACTTTTCCACGTGCTGATCGCCCCACTTGATGAAGGCGCGAATGGCCGTGGGCGCGGTGTAGAAGATGCTTACCCGGTGGTCGTCGACGATCTTCCAGAAGCGGGAGAAATCCGGCCAGTTGGGCGCGCCTTCATACATCAGCACCGTGGCCCCGTTCTGCAGCGGCCCATACACCACGTAGGAATGTCCCGTAACCCAGCCGATGTCCGCCGTACACCAGTAAATGTCCTCATCGCGAATATCGAAAACATATTTGGTGGTCAGGTAAGTCTGCACCGCGTAGCCGCCTGTGGTGTGGACCAGCCCCTTGGGTTTGCCGGTGGTGCCGGAGGTGTAAAGAATGTAGAGCGGGTCTTCCGAGTCCAGCGGCTCAGCCGGGCAGTCGGGCGCGGCTTTGGCCACCAGGTCGTGCCACCAGTGGTCGCGGCCTTCGACCATCGTGATGGGCGAGCCCGTGCGGCGGTAGACCACTACGTGCTTCACGCTGTGGCAGGCGGCCATGGCCTCATCCACCGTCTGCTTGAGCTGTATCTCCTTGCCCCGGCGGTAGCTTGTGTCCTGGGTGAGAATGGCCACGCAGGCCGAGTCGTTGACGCGGTCGGCGATGGCGTTGGCGGCAAATCCGCCAAAGATGACCGAGTGGACGGCTCCGATACGCGCGCAGGCCAGCAGGGCGATGGCCAGCTCCGGCGTCATGCCCATGTAGACGGCCACGCGATCGCCCTTTTTTATGCCCAGCGCCTTCAGGGCATTGGCGAACTTCTGCACCTCGGCGTGCAACTCAGCGTAGGTCAGCCGGCGAATCTCGCCCGGTTCGCCTTCCCAGATCAGCGCGGTCTTGTCCCGGCGGCCCGCGAGCGCATGGCGGTCCACGCAGTTGTAGCTCAGGTTCAGCTTGCCACCCACAAACCATTTGGCCCAGGGCAGATCCCACTCCAGCACCTTGTCCCAAGGCCTGAACCAGTGCAGGTCCTTGGCCACCCCGGCCCAGAAGCTCTCCGGATCGTCGATCGATTGCTTGTAGAGCGCCTCGTACTGTTCCAGGCTCTGGATGTGGGCCTTCCGGCTGAACTCCGGCGGAGGAGCAAAGACGCGGGTTTCGCGCAGCGTGGAGTCGATATCCCCACTGGCAACGGCGACAGCGGGGCCAGCAAAGGCGGAAACGGACCTGGAAGACATGCGAGGTTCCTTTGGGGAAAAGAGATGGAGTTGGCTCGGGGCGCGACCGGGGAACGGCTCCCGCGAGAACTCCATGTGGAAGTCACTTTATCGAGAGAGGCGCACAAACAGCAAGCGGGTAAGTTCCTGCGCCAAAGTTCCGTGCTCTGGAAGCCGGTTACGCCACCTCCGCTTCCGCCTAAATCGGCTTGGTGCGGCTGAGAATGTCCTGGATGGCCTTCACCACGGCCTGGGGCTCTTCCATGGGAATATCGTGTCCGCTGTGCTCGGCCTTGCGCAGTTCTCCATATTTCGATCGCGACGCCAGATCCAGTTGCAACGCGTGCATGGCATCCTCCGCCTGTTGGGCGTGTTCTCGCGCAGCCGGCGGCAGTTCCATCGGTTTTCCGTGTTCGATCACGATGAGCGGAATATCCGCATGCCACAACAAATGTTGGCGCGCGGGGAGCATTCCCATCCGGGCCAGGCCGGCGGGGTCCTGGGGAATGCCCCGCACCGCGCCGGGAATGGCGTCGTTGAAGCGCCACACCTGCTCTTCATGCGCGGAGTCGACCAGCACCATGGCGGCCACTTCGCCCGAATACCGCGACTGGTACAGGCGCACCCGCAACCCTCCCGAAGAGTGCCCAACCAGCACGTATGGCCCGGCAACGCCCGCTTTCTGCAGGAGCGCATGCAGGTCGGAGACATTTTCGGCGATGCTCTCTTCGTGTCCCGCCGGGTCGCTCCTGCCCAGTCCGGCGCGGTCGTAACTGCAAACATAGGCGAACTTTGCCACCTCCAGCTGCACCAGTCTCCAAGCCTCTGAGGTGGCCTCCGAACCGGCTTCCAGAATGACAGCCGGCGATTTCGCTTTGCCCGCGCAGTTCAATAAAAGCCGCCGGCCGCCGATATCGACCGCCATTGGCTGTGCTTCGACGCCCTGTTTGCAGGCCATCAGCATCGAGAGCCCCAGAACGGCTGCCAAGACAGAACCGCTTTTCAGCATCGAAGATAAGGACCTCCTCGTCTCTCGCAATAACTGTGCTTACACTTTTCATCTATATCGATGCAGGGGCCCCATATCGGACGCAGATTTATCGCGCCCGGCAGGTGGACATTCAATATGCCGGCAGCCATTTTGCAGTTGAAACCGGTCTCAGGAGTATCGTTTCTGGTGCCAGATCCAGGCGGTGCGGATGATTTCATCGAGCTGGGTGTAGCGGGGCTTCCAGCCGAGTTCGCGGATGGCTTTTTCGGAACTGGCGACCAGGACGGCCGCGTCTCCGGGACGGCGGGGATGGATTTCGGCGGGGATGGGATGGCCGGTGACGCGGCGGGCCGATTCGATGACCTCGCGGACGCTGAAGCCCTGGCCATTCCCCAAATTGAGAATCACCCGGTCCCGTGTCTCCAGGGCATCCAGCGCCAACAGATGCGCGTCGGCCAGGTCGGAGACGTGGATGTAGTCGCGGATGCAGGTCCCATCCGGCGTAGGGTAGTCGGCGCCATAGATGCGGATCGACGGGCGGCGGCCCAGGGCGACGTCCAGCACCAACGGAATCAGGTGGGACTCGGGCTCGTGGGCCTCGCCGCGAGCCACACCCCCCGGTCCCTCAGCGGCTCCGGCCACATTGAAGTAGCGCAGGGAGGCATAGCGCAGGCCGTGAATGCGATTGAACCAGTCGAGCATGTGCTCCACCAGCAGCTTGGAGTCGCCATAGGCGTTGGTCGGGAGAAGGCGCGCATCCTCTTGAATCGGAAGGGATTCCGGCTCTCCGTAGACGGCGGCGGTGGAGGAGAAAACCAGCCGGCGCGGACCGTGAGCCAGCATCGCCTCCAACAGGCTGAGGGTGGACGCGGTGTTGTCGCGGAAGTAGATCTCGGGCCGCGCCATGGACTCGCCGGCTTCAATGAGGGCGGCAAAGTGGAGCACGGCGTCGAAGGGCGGGCCTTGGAGTTTGGCGGAAATAAAAAGGTCTTCAAGCGCGGGCCGGTCTGCCAGCTCACCCTCCACAAATTCCACTCCTGCGGGCAGCAGCTCTCGCCGGCCGTGACTCAGGTTGTCAAAAACCACCACCCGATGCCCCTGTTCGGCAAGCAGGCTCGCGACAGCGGAACCGATGTACCCCGCGCCTCCGGTAAGCAATATCTTCACAAAAAAACTGCCCTTTCCTGAGCCCTTTTGGTTTACCCTAACAGTATTACAACAGGGTATGGTTGGGATGGCCTAGCGCCACCCGCCTTCAGACCGTCGTCCAGGCGGCTTGCCCGGATTTTATGTGTTGAGCGCCGTTCTATATTGGCGCTGTGCATGGCAGTAGCCGGCGTCGTCTAGAGCGGTTTTCGAATTTTGTGTGGTCTTGCTGGCTTCGTACAGGGTGGCTCTCCGCAGCGAGCCACTTGACGGCAGTGGTTTCAAGGTATAGCAATTGGAGAACCGCTGTAGCCGCAAACCAGGCAACAGGCTTTCCTTCGGGGAAGCAAAAGATTGCAGGTTTACTGCCGGATGCGCACGAGTCACGCGGGAAATTGAAGGTCTCCGCGCGCGTTCATTCCCCCGATTCGCTGCCGCCTCCGGTTGTGCCTGCATTGAAAATGCGATTTTGTACCGTTTAAGCGGACGCAAACGAGGACTGAAAACATGTCGGTGCCATACTACCCGGAAAGCATCAACTTCAGTTTGCTCCCCGAACCCGAGAGTCGTTCCGCCTCGTTTATCACCAGTACGGTGATCAACGGGATCATCCTTGCCCTTTGCATATACTTTGGATTGACGGTCAAGCATGTGGTCGATACGCACAAGTATGAGCAGACGCAGTTGATCGTCCCAGACACTCCGCCCAAGCCCAAGGCCAAGGTACCCCCGTCGCCTCCCCCGCAGAATTTGCCCAAACTGCCTGAGGTGAAGCTGGACGCGCCCAGGATCACGGTACCCAAGCCCAAGCCGGAGCCCAAGCTGCCCGACGTGAAGATGGAAGCCAAGGTAGCGCTGCCGGCCATCAAGCTGGCCAGGACGTCCGTCATACTGGCGCCTCAGCCCAAGTCGGCTCTGGCGCCCGCGGCCATGCCGGCGCAGGACAGCAGCGTCAAGCCCTCCACGAAACCTGTCCACCTCGGCGATACCTTCGGCGTCACGCCCAATCCCAATGCCCGGGGGCCGGCCACCATCGCGGCCATCGGCAACCCCTATGGCGGAATGAAGGGCCCGGCCATCGCGCCCCATGGAGTGCCAGGCTCGACCGGCATTGGCGATGGAATTAAATTCGGCAACAACGGCGGCAGGCCCGGCGGCAAGGTAGCCTCAGCCAGCATTCCGGACGCTAAGAAGGCGGCCCCATCGGGTAACGTGGGCAAAGTAGCCTCGGTCGGCATTTCCACCGCGCCCACGGCTGTGGTGACTGTCCCCAGAGTGGTCGCTGAACCGGTCATCACTGAAGTCGAGGTCCTCTCCAAACCGGAGCCCCAGTACACCAGCGAAGCCCGGCAGTTGAAGGTTCACGGCGATGTCGTTCTGCGCGTTACCTTCACCGCTTCTGGCCAGGTTGTGGTGCAAGGCCTGGTGCATGGACTGGGTCATGGTCTGGATGAAGAAGCTCGCCGGGTGGCGGAGGGGATACGATTCCGTCCAGCCACCCGCAACGGACAGGCGGTCGACGTGACGACCAATATCATCGTTACGTTTCAGTTGGCGTAGCATTTATGTTGCACAGAGAAACAAAGGCTGAACTCAGCCGCGCGACAGCGAAACGGCGCTCGCGGCCGGAGGAAGACCTGGAAGAACTCACACTAGGAGCTTGACATGACGTTTCGGAAGATCCCCCTCCCCTTCCTGATCCTTATTCTGGCCGTGCCATGCGCGTACGCGAAGAAGGAACCGAAGTACGAACCGACGCACCCGCTCACCGCCGAACAGGCCGCGCTGGTGGAAAGGGCCGTCGGACGCGAAAAGGTGCTGATCAAGAGCATCCAGCAGCGCACGCCGCTGGTGGAGACCTACATTCAGAACATACGGCCCGATGTGAAGCTCTATCAGGTGCCGGTCGATGACCAGTACATGCTGAGCCGCATCGATTTCGGCAGGGCCTTCTTCGACAAGAGCTACGAACCC
The DNA here is from genome assembly GCA_035315085.1 of Occallatibacter sp. Lineage (GTDB taxonomy): Bacteria > Acidobacteriota > Terriglobia > Terriglobales > Acidobacteriaceae > Telmatobacter. The sequence continues at coordinate 6,684 of DATFYK010000071.1, read as the reverse complement.
CGCACGGCCGCCAAGCGCGGCTTCTTCAAGGGCTCGTTTGGGGCCATTACCGGGCTGACCAAGGCGCTGGGGCTGGAGCGGTTTACCTATCAACCCAGCGGCTTCATGATGATGATGTTCCTCGACCCCAGGGGCTTCGACCAACAGCACTACGAGTTCAGCTTTGTGCGCCGGGAGTTTCTCGGCTCGGTCCGCACCTGGGTCTTCGACGCGCACCCCAAGGTAGCCGGCCAGGGCCGGTTCTATGGCCGCATCTGGATCGAGGATGAGGATGGCAACGTAGTCCGCTTTAACGGCACCTACACCGGCCCCCCCACCGAGGACTCCTACAAGTACTACTTCCACTTCGACAGTTGGCGCATGAACGTGCAGCCCGGAATCTGGCTGCCGGTGGCCGTCTACGTGGAAGAGACGACCCGCGTCGGAAGCGCAAGGATGGTCGGACTGAAGGCCCAGACGCACTTCTGGGGTTACTCCCTCAAGCTGCCCACCCGGGATAGCGAGAACGTCAGCGTGAAGGTGGAAGAAGCCGTCGACAAGAGCGACGATTCGCAGGACATGAGCCCGCTGCAGGCCACGCGCGCCTGGATCACGCAGGCCGAAAACAACGTAATCGATCGCCTGGTGGAGGCCGGCCTGGTGGCACCGCTTGATCCAGGGGGCTACGAAAACAAGATCCTGGATCAGATCGTGATCAACCTGGTCGTACCTAACAACCTGGCCTTTACCGACCAGTTGCATACGCGCATCCTGCTTTCGACCACCATCGAGACCACCACTGTCGGCAACACCATCCTCATCAGCAAGGGACTCATCGACAGCCTGCCCAACGAAGAAGCGATCGCCTCGGTGATTGCCATGGAACTGGCCCACATCGCCATGGGCCACCATATTGACACGCGCTACGCCTTCAACGACCGCCTTCTCTTCCCCGACGAGTCGTCCTTCCAGCGCATCGATATGTACCACTCGGACCACGACAACGCGGAAGCCGCCAAGAAGGCCATGGAGTACCTGCAGAACTCCATGTACAAGGACAAGCTGCCCTCGGCGGGCCTCTACTATGTACAGTTGGTCGATCGCGCCAAGGTGCTCAAGAGTCTCAACACTCCCAAGCTCGGCGATTCGCTGCTCCAAGCCGACGGAACCCCGTGGATGGCCGATCTGCAGAGGATGGCGCCCAGTCTGAACTGGGAGGACCTCACCCAGACTGCCGCCCTGCCTCTGGGCAGTTGGCTCAAGACCGATCCCTGGGACGACAAGGAGCACATGATCAACGCCAAACGGTATGCGCCCATGAACGCCCGCGACAAGATGCCGTTTGAAGTGACGCCGCTTTTCTACAAGCTGCAGCGCTACGATGCATCCCGCGCCGAAATGCCGACAGCGCCTGCCACAGCCGCCCCTCAGACGCCGCCTGCCGCGGGCAATCAGCCGGCAGCGCCGGCCACAGCCGCCCCTCAGACGCCGCCAGCCGCGAGCAATCAGCCGGCAGCGCCGGCCACAGCCGCCCCTCAGACGCCGCCTGCCGCGGGCGATCAGCCGGCAACTCCGCCGGCAGCCGCTCCTGTAACGCCGCCGCCTGCGGCGGCGCCCACACCAACTGCGCCGACACAGTAGCAAAGCAAACTTGGAGAACCCTGGACGGTACGCGCCGCACAGTTCATTCCGGACAGGGTTCTCGCTTGAAGTTCACAATGCCTTAGCGCAGATTCACCCCACCTTCCCCGGAATGGATGAACATTGTGCCCACCTGTTTCCCTTCTATGAAACGATCGATCGTTGCCTGGCTCTCCATCCTGCTTGCCGCCGCCACCTTACCCGCACATGCGCAGGTGGTCCCCTCGGCCGTCGCCCGACAGTTTTCCATCACCGCCGGCGCCCTCGCGTCCGGCTTTCAGACCGACTACCAGGGAGGATACGTCGCTCAATCCAGTTCCTACCCCCTGTATGGCGCGGGCGCCTATGTGGACGTGAAGTTCACCCGTTGGGTTCAGGTTGAAGCGGAGGGCCGCTGGCTGCGTTTCAACCAGTTAAAGAACATCAACCAGAGCAACTACCTTATCGGCCCCCGGATTCCCATCCAGAGCATGCGCTTCTGGCGGGCGACCCCCTATGCCAAGGTCCTGATCGGCTACGGGAAGATGAACTTCGAGTACAACGAGGGCACGGGCAGCTTCACCGACATCGCTTACGGCGGCGGCGTGGACATCAAGCTGACCAAGAGGATCAGCATCCGGGCCATCGACGTCGAGTACCAGCAGTGGCCCCGGTGGCTGAATAGCTCGCTCTATCCCTACGGCGCCAGCGTGGGCATCGGCTACAAGGTCTATTGAAGGCGCCGAAGCCAGGAAGGAATCTTTCCTGTGAGCGGCTGGCGCGGATTATGGTAGTCTGTGGTCTCCGGGACCGCAGAAACGCTGGCGCGTCTCCGGAATCCCTCGCGTAACTGGCGATTCAGGTGGGCCACCACCGGGGAGCGCGAGGCAGTCCTATGCCGATCGCCTGGGCACTCAGTTCCATGTCCAGCGAACCCGTAGAAAGGACTGCCCATGACCCGTTTACAGACCAGTTTCCGCGATTTCCTGTTCGCATCCGATCCCGAGATCTTCGCGGCGATTGCCGGCGAAGAACTTCGGCAACAGGAAGGAATCAACCTGATTCCTTCAGAAAACTACACCTACCCAGAGGTTCTGGCCGCGCTCGGCTCGGTCCTGACCAATAAGTATTGCGAGGGCTACCCCGGCCGGCGGTACTACGCCGGGCAAACCTACACGGACCGGGTTGAGAACGCCGCCCGGGAACGCGCCTGCCGGCTGTTTCGAGCCGAACACGCCAATGTGCAGCCGCTCTCCGGTTCGCCCATGAATCAAGCGGTCTATCTGGCCTTCATGAAACCGGGCGACACGATTCTCGGCATGGACCTCTCCCACGGAGGACACTTGACCCATGGCGCTCCAGTCTCGCACATGGGACAGATATTCAATTTCGTCCGCTACAAGACCAGGCCGGAACTGGCGGGATGCATCGACTTCGACGAAGTGCGGAGGCTGGCGCTGGAGACCCGGCCGAAGATCGTTCTTTGCGGCTACACCTCGTATCCGCGAGAGTACGACTATGCGGCCTTCCGCTCCATCGCCAGCGAGGTTGGCGCGCTGGCCATGGCGGACGTATCGCATGTGGCCGGCATGATCGCCGCCAACGTCCTGCCCAATCCCCTGGACGCGGGCTTCGACCTTGTGACCACCACAACCCACAAGAGCCTGCGCGGACCTCGCGGCGGCATGATTCTCTGCCGCAAGCAATTCGCTAAACCGATCGACAACTCAGTCTTCCCGGGCTTGCAGGGCGGGCCGCACATGAACAGCATCGCCGCCGCCGCCATCGCCTTCCGCAAGGCCGAAGAAACAGAGTTTCAGAACTACGCGCGCCAGATTCTCGCCAATGCAAAGGCGCTGGCGGAGGCGCTCACGCGAGCGGGCGTAACGCTTGTCACCGGCGGCACCAGCAATCACATGATGGTAGCCGACACGGTCACGAGTTTCGGCATGGACGGCAAGCAAGCGGAGCAGACCCTGGAACAGATCGGCATCGCCACCAACAAGCAGGTGATTCCGGACGACAAGAACCCTCCGCTGCGGCCGAGCGGCATCCGCATCGGCACTCCGGCTTCAACCACGCGGGGAATGCTGGAGGAGGATATGGCGCGCATTGCGGAATGGATTGTGGATGCCCTTCGCCACTGCGGAGACGCGTCCCGGCTCTCCCAGCTGGCTAGCGAGGTGAAAGAGTTCAGTGCTACATTCCCGATACCAGGTTTCGATAACCTGCCATGGTAGGCTGCGGGGCTGTAGGTTTCGGAGCAAATCTACTTCGATTCTTTATCCTTGTCGTTGTCCTTTGGCAGCTCGATGAAAAGAAGCCAAAAACGAGTCGATTGGGGACGAGATTCGTCAATACACACAATGCGGAACTGATGGGGAGAGCCCACGCGAAGTTCGTGACCGTCGGAGGAAAGTCCATGGTCAGTGACGGTTAGTCCTCCCTCTTTCTGCTCCGAGCACGTGAGTCCGCTTTGCGTAACAGTGAGGTCGCCAACAGGCTTGCCGTGATTGCACTCCAAGACCTCTCCGTAACGAGAGAGCGGCTTGCGATAGAACGCAAGGACCCGGTCAGGCGTGTCGGTGGTGATGTATTTGGCAACCATGAGCCTGAAATGCGTATCACCAAATGTAAAGCCTAGATCGGCGGTGTTGTCGTCGTCTGTTTCTTTAACGAGGGTTGCGCCGGGATAAGCGGGCAGGCCGATCTCGGTCGCACTGACATGTTTATTGGCATGAAGCTCGAGTTTGAAATCGGGATTCTGCGCGACTGCGGCTGTACTGCCCAAGAACAGGACGGCGGCGAAAGAAACGAATACGGGGAATCTGTGGATACGGCGAAGAGTCATGCGCATGGAGTTCCTTTCCTGCATCTTGAATACGCACGCGAGCAGAGCGGAGTTCCGCGGCATCAAAAAATCATTTCTAATGCGCCAAAGCAAAAGGGCCGCTCGTCTTGAGCAGCCCTTTTGCTTGCAATTGTAGAGGGAACTACGCCGGCGAAGGCGAACCCTCGGGGTAGTTCGGTCCGCTGCGGCTTTCGGGTTTGAGCACCTGCTGCACGTCGCCGCCGGTGTCGGAAGGAGTAGCGAGAACGGAACGCAGGGGGGGGAGTTCCTTTCCCTCGATGAGCATTTGGACCTCTTCCGCATCGATGGTTTCGCGCTCCAGCAGGGCCGCGGCGATGCGGTGCATGGCGTCGGCGTTGGTCTCTACAATCCCATGGGCCGACTGGTATGCCTCATCGATCAGGCGGCGCACTTCAAGGTCGATCTGACGCGCCGTTTCTTCAGAGAAGTCGCGGTGCTGGGCGATTTCGCGGCCCAGGAAGATCTGCTCCTCCTTCTTGCCGAAGGTGAGCGGACCCAGCCGGCTCATGCCGTATTCGCAGACCATGCGCCGGGCCAAGTCGGTGGCGCTTTCAATGTCGCTGCCCGCGCCGGTGGACATCTGGTTGAGGAAGATCTCCTCCGCTACCCGTCCGCCGTAAGAAATGGCCAGATTGGCTTCCAGGTATTCCCTGGTGTAATTGTGCCGGTCGCCGGGCAAGAAGACGGTGACGCCCAACGACATGCCACGAGGAATGATAGTGACCTTATGAATTGGGTCAGAGTGCTCGTGCTTGAAGGAGACCAGCGCATGGCCCGCCTCGTGATAGGCGGTCACCCGTTTTTCTTCCTCGGTGAGCAGCATGGACTTGCGCTCGGCGCCCATGAGCACCTTGTCCTTGGCCACCTCGCAGTCGTACATGACGACCTGCTTGCGGTTCATGCGCGCGGCGCTGAGCGCGGCCTCGTTGACCATATTGGCCAGATCGGCTCCGCTGAAGCCGGGAGTTCCGCGCGCCAGCACGTTCAGGTTCACATCGTCGGCGATGGGAACCTTCTTCACATGGACGCGCAGGATTTCCTCGCGGCCGCGCACGTCGGGCAGGCCAACCACCACGCGGCGGTCGAAGCGGCCGGGGCGCAGCAGCGCCGGGTCCAGCACGTCGGGGCGGTTGGTGGCGGCCACCAGGATCACGCCGTCGTTCGATTCAAAGCCGTCCATCTCGACCAGCAACTGGTTGAGGGTCTGCTCGCGCTCATCGTGTCCGCCGCCCAGGCCAGCACCGCGATGGCGGCCCACGGCGTCGATCTCGTCAATAAAAATAATGCAAGGCGCATTTTTCTTGCCCTGCTCGAACAGATCGCGGACGCGGCTGGCGCCAACGCCGACGAACATCTCGACGAAATCGGAGCCGGAGATGGAGAAGAACGGCACATTGGCCTCGCCGGCCACGGCGCGGGCGAGCAGCGTCTTGCCGGTTCCCGGAGGCCCGACGAGCAGCACACCCTTGGGAATGCGTCCGCCCAGCTTCTGGAACTTCGCCGGCTCACGCAAGTATTCGATGATCTCCTTCAGCTCTTCCTTGGCCTCGTCCACGCCGGCCACGTCCTTGAAGGTGATCTTCTTCTGCTGCATGGAGAGCAGGCGCGCGCGGCTCTTGCCGAACGACAGCGCCTTGTTTCCGCCCGACTGCATCTGGCGCATGAAGAAGAACCAGATGGCGCCCAGCAGAATGAACGGACCCAGGCTGACCAGGGCCTGCAACAGGTAGTTGCTCTGCGGTTCCTTCTTGGAGAAGTGGGCATCGGAGGCCAGCAGCGCAGCCTCAAGGCCCTCGTAGTGCTCCCCTACGTGGGTGTGGAACTGGTCCTTGGGCGAGGCTTTCATATGACCGTGCAAGTCCCCGCCCTGGATCTCCGCATCGAGCACGTGCCCCTGCTTCACCTCGCTGAACAGGTCGGAGTAGGGAATCTCCTTATCCTTGCCCACGCTGGCGCTCTTCTGCCACACGGTAAAAAGCAGCATGAGGCAAACGAGGATAAAGACCCAGAACATGATCGATCTAACGGTCGAATTCACCAGGATTCCTCTTTCCCGGCGGGGGAGCAGCCGCGCAAAGAACCTTCCACTTCGCCTACATCACCCTTATAGACGTGCGCAACTCCCTTCAAGTCACAGAAAGTTCACATCGCCGGGACGGCAGACACCAACACCTTGCCGCCTGGATGAGCAGTAACATCAATTGTACTCCCTA
>DATFYK010000070.1:0-2350 GCA_035315085.1 Occallatibacter sp. | reverse complement strand
ACTTCTTCTGCACCGACACTCCGTCGAAGGGGAGCATGCCGCCATAGGCCTTGCGATCGAGGCTGGTCCACGACTGCTTGGGACCGAAAACTTCGACTCCTTCGTGGCGGGCGAGAAGGGCGATGAGTGCGGCGCGGTGGGGGTCCCAGTTGGTGCCGCAGTAAGTGATTTTGAGGCGGGAGGACGCGATCAGGGTGGCGAGATCGGCTCGGATATCTTGGCGCTGGCAGGTACTGAAGTAGAAGCCGGCTTCCTGGGGGCGTCCGGCGCCGAAGGTGAGATCGCGGATGAAACGGGCGAGGGAATCGGAAATGGTTAGATATCCGTCGCAGGTCAGGATGTTGTTGTAGTGGCGGCGCTCGGTGAGATAGAGATCCCTGGGCGCGTGGATTACGGCATAGTGGGGAGTGTCGTTGAGCTTGGGCTGAACGGAAGAGCACGCGAGGACGAAATCCGGCGCGCAGGCGGCAACCTCCATACTGTTGGCACAATGCACGAGCTCGTGACCGATTCGCATCGCGGCGATGGCGAGTGACTGGAAGCACTGATTCTCGGCGGCATTTTGCCAGGGGTTGAGGTAGCCGATCTTCATGAGCGTTCCTAATTATGCCACGGGAAAGGGGTTATGTACCGAGAAGCCATGCCGATCTCCGGCACGCCGCCGCGCGGCCCCCCTCGCCATTCCGGATGTGCAGATGCTAGAATCCGGCTTAGGCATAAATTTGCGTTAGGCTATGTAGGAGGTGCCATGAAACTTTCCGTAGTGGGAATTGCGATTTTTCTGATGACCGGACCCGTCGTGGTCGCCGATGAACTGGACGACACGTACCAGAGTCTGCAAGACGCAGTTGCGAAGAAGGATGCCGCCCAGGTGAAGAAACTGGCGGCGCCGCTGTTCGAGTTGGCGCAAAAGGTGATTGTCGCGCCCGTGCCAACGAGCGCAATCGAAAAGGAAGACTGGCCCAACCGCGTCAAGTACGCGCAGGAAGCCCAAGGATACGCCGAGTATGCGCTGTATGCCACGGGCGTCCAGGCCGAGCCGGCGACGATGGTAGACCTGCTGGGAACACTGGAGCAGATGAGTCCCAAGAGCAAGTACCTGGACCAGGGTTACCAGGCCTACCTGGCGGCGCTCCGCCAGGTGGGGAAAGAGGCTGACATCCCAGCCATCGTGGATAAAGCCGTCGTGAACCTCCCCAATAACCCGGACCTGTTGCTGGTGGCGGCCACCACGGCGCAGGCGAAGAAACAGACCGACCGCGCCATCTCCCTCGCCAACAGGCTGGTGACAGCGGCCAATGCGCGCCAGAAGCCCGAGGCGATGGCGGCCGCCGACTGGGAGCGCCAGAAGAGCGCATGGTTGGGTCGCGGCTACTGGATCTCCGGTGTTTCGAACGGCGAAAAGAACCTGTACGCGCTATCCAACAAGAGCCTGCGCGCGGCCCTTCCGTACATCAAGGGCGAACCGGCCTTGATGGGGCCGGCGCTGTTCTATCTGGGCCTCGATAATTACCAGCTCGGCAAGATGACGAACAATAAGAAACAGGTGCTGGAAGGCGCAGCATTCAGCGACCAGTGCGCAGCCATCGTAGGTCCGTATCAGGACCAGGCCTACCGCAACGCCATGGTCATGAAGAGCGAAGGCAATAGCATGCGCTGACATCTGGCGTCTCGCCCGCGGCTCGGCAGCCGCCGAAGGGGGACGTTTGCCTGGCTTCAGACGCCGGAGCCTCCGCGGCATCGAAGAGGTCAATCCATGCCAGACTACATCGGAGCAATCGATCAGGGAACCACCAGCACGCGGTTCATGATATTCGACCGCGCCGGAGCGATTGTCGCCAGCGCGCAGAAAGAGCACCAGCAGATCTACCCCCAGCCGGGATGGGTGGAGCACGACCCGGACGAGATCCGGCGCCGCACGGAAGAGGTGGTGGCCGCCGCCATGGAGCAGCGCTCCCTGGGACCCCGCGACCTGGCGGCCATTGGCATCACCAACCAGCGGGAGACCACGGTTCTTTGGAACCGCACCACGGGCCGACCTCTCTACAATGCCCTGGTGTGGCAGGATACGCGGGTGGCCGACTACATTCCCGACCTCGCGCGCGCCGGAGGCCCCGACCGGTTTCGCGCCCAGACCGGCCTCCCGCTGGCCACCTATTTCAGCGCGCTGAAAATCCGCTGGCTGCTGGACCGGATCTTGGGCAGGACCTGGTGCGGGATGCCGAACTCCGCCAGCAATTCCGGATCCCAATCGAGCGTTCGCAGATTCATCAACTGCGTGCGGCTGGCGTTGGTTGAATCGGTGACGTGGAGCCCGCCCTGTGGGCCGCCGGTAAGATGCCAGACCAGG
>DATFYK010000069.1:0-24044 GCA_035315085.1 Occallatibacter sp. | reverse complement strand
AGATATAAATGCCCATGGAGGCATCCACGGAGTTGGGATTGTTGGGCGAGCGGAAGCTGGTAGAGGCCGGTTTTTCCTGGAAACCGAGGATCTCGCCGGTCCGGCCCACCTCGACCACGCCAAACCGCGGGACCTCGTCGGGCGGGATGGGCAGAGTGGCCAGCGTGATCTCGGCGTTAGTCTCCTTGTGGTGCTCCAGCATGCGGCTGTAGTCCATTTTGTAGATGTGGTCGCCGGAGAGGATGATCATGTACTTGGGCTGTTCGCTGCCGATGGAATAGATGTTTTGATAGACGGCATCGGCGGTGCCCATATACCAGTTGGACCCGGTGCGCTGCATGGGTGGGAGCAGCTCAAAGAACTCGCCCAGTTCCTGGGCCATGATACCCGTCCAGCCTTCGCGGATGTGCCGGTTCAGCGACAGCGCCTTGTACTGCGTGAGAATAAAGACCTTGCGCAGACCGGAGTTGATGCAGTTGGAGAGGGTGATGTCGATGATGCGGTAATGCCCGCCAAAGGGCACGGCCGGTTTGGCGCGGTCGCGGGTAAGCGGAAAGAGCCGTTCTCCTTGTCCCCCCGCAAGCAATACTCCAAGTGTGTCTCTCATAGCCGTTTGACCCTGCCTTCGTTCCTTTGCTTGCCTGAAACTCCCCCACGCAAATGAGTGCCGCTATCCGTTACGGCATATTTTCCGGCGACACTTATCTATCTGTGTCACCGAACGGTGGAGAATACCACACGCAGATGAAATTGGCAGCCCGTCCATTTGATATCGATGTTATTGCATCGAGGATGGTTGGCCCAAACACAAGTACCAGGGTCCCCCGGCAAGTGCCGGGTTGGCCGGGACGGGTGGAGAGCCATGGTCCCTGCAACGGGTTCGTCCCTGGTGGCTGGGCTTGAGAAAAACACAATTGGGCGAGGCGATTACGGCACCCGCCCACTGGAAGCCGCCCTCGGAGGGCGCCCTTCTATCGCTTCTTCTTGAACCTGTACTCCACCCCGACCGAGATGCCGAAGTTCCAGTTGCTGCGCGGGCTTCCCGCCGCGGGAACGGTGACGTAATTGAAGCTATATCGGGTAAAAAGCGCATCGGGCGTGACGCGGAAAACCCAGCGCGCCGAGCGGTTCAGGTCGAAGTGGCCGCCGAAGATGGCCGCCGGAGCGACCTGGTTGGGATAGAAGTCCACCTCCTGCGGCGTGTGTGACCCCAGATGCGAGTCAAAGATCGCGCCACCCACCAGCACATGGGCAATCAGCGCGCCGTGCTTATTGTGCGGTCCCAGCCACTCAGGACCGGCGGCAAAAATATACTGGCTGACAAATGGTCCCTTGATGGGCGGGGCTGTGGCCCCAGCGCCGCTGGAACCCAGATACGAGCGCCCCGTGCCCTCCACGGCAAAGTGCTTGCTGAACCAGTAGGAGCCGGTCAGATCGAGCCCGCCGAGATTGGCCCCCTGATCCAGGGTTGGCCCAGCCATGATGTGGCCGTAGGCCGCGCCCAGCGAGGCGTCGAAACGGTTGTCATAGCGCACATTGGCCAGTGGATCGACAACAATGTAGGTGCCGTTGCCGGCGGTCGGGGCGGCGGTGCTCTGGGCCTGAGCGCAGGTTCCTGCACAGAGAGCCAAGGCGGCAAAGGCTGCGAAAGAAACTGAAAATCTTACTAGGAGACGCATCACCATCCAGCTTACAGGACCACGCCGATGGGGGACAACGCAAACCGGGCGGAATTTGTTTCGGTTACGGCTCGCAACGCTCGGCCCAGCGCGCCCACATCAGGTAGCGCATAGTTTTCAAAGTTTCGACGGATGCGGCTACGCTAAAGTAAGCCGCTGATTCCGGAGAAAGCGGGGGAGCGGCGTGCGCGCGCCACTCCAGCGGCAGTTGGCTGAAGATAAGCCCTGCGCGGGGCAGGTGGCTGGCGCTTGACACCACCTCCGCCGAATGCCAGCCGTGGGCGTTCATGATTCGCACCGCGTAGCAGGCGTTCTGGATGGTGTCTAGGGCCTCCGGTTCAACCAGGATTGCGGATTTCGGAATCCCTTGTGCATGTGCAGTTCGCGCCATGACGCGGGCACTCACAAACCCGCGGCGGTCTACTCCCCCGGTAAGGATGAGCCGCGGGGCCGCTCCGCGCTGGTACTCATGCACACCCTCGGTGACGCGGGCCAGCATCGTAGGGGTCGGGTTGCCGTCGGCGTCGGCTGCGGAGCCCAGCACGACGATGGCGTCAAAGCGGGTGAGCGAGGTGTTGGAGGCAGGCGCAAGCTGGCGAGCGATGGCCGCCCAGGCCAGCAATGCTCCCGCCAGTCCAACTGCGGCTAACACCCAATGAATCAACCAGTTACGCGGGCGCGTGCGGGCGGGCCGGGGGCGGGATTTGTGCGCGTGGGCTGGCCGCCGAACTCTCCCCGGCGGTGGGGTGTGGGTCAAAGGGAATTCCCTCCAGCCTTTAACTATAGCGCGGGGCTGGAGGGTGGAGACTTGTGGGCGGAATCAACCCAGGTCTGCGGGAGAGCCCCAGGCGGAGAAGACTAAATCCTTCAATGGTTTACGCTGGCGCGGAGCGAGTTCCTGGGCCAGCATGCGTTCGTTGCTCAGGGCGGATGGCTCGCCTTGATAGCCGAGAGCGATGACGGAGCCGAGGACGTGTGTATCTGGAATCTCAAAGGCTTGGCGGGCGGCGGCCTGGTCGTAGCCGGCCATCTGGTGGGTGGAGAGGCCAAGCGCGGCGGCCTGCAGGACAAGGTAGCTGGAGGCTGCTCCTAAATCAAAGACAGCAAAGCCGTTGGGGGTGTCGTTGTGGGAGAACTTCGTCTTGGCCGCGCCCAGGATCAGGACCGGGGCATGAGCCGCCCAGGCTTGATTGAAGGGTAAGAGAGAGTCGAATATCTTCTTATAAGTCAAGGAGTTACGTATGCCAACAAGGAAGCGCCAAGGCTGCTCATTGTAGGAGGACGGCGCCCAGCGGGCGGCTTCAAAGAGTTTGGCCAGGTCGGCGGGGGCTACATCGCGGCCGGAAAAGGAGCGCGGGCTCCAGCGGTTGTGGATCACGGGCAACACGCCATCGACAGCGGGAGCCTGTTTCAAGTTGTTGACTTCACTGGCAGATAGGGTCATAGCGGGGGTTCCTTTAAGGAAGATCGAGGGCGAATCGGCTACGTTGGTTTGATTCCGGAAACGGGGTGGAGGATTCCTGCATCCGCCACGTAGACTCCAGATTCTCGAGGTCTCCTGAACCCCGGGCGCCGCCAAGGAGGAGCCCAAACCCGAGACTCCGATCGACCCCAACCTCCGCAATGTCCAGGCCGTCGACGAAGCCCGTGGTTTCCTACCTTTGGGATACCAGGAAGCGGCCAAGCTGGAACACGCACACCTTCGCCCTCGGGAACCCCCAAGGCCGCAATTGCGTATATTGGCGACAGAAGCAAGGAGAACCAGCCATGAGCAGCCAACCATATCCCAACCCGCAAGCCATCTTTTACCAGCAGTATGAGGCGGTGCGCCGCGACGAAGTCGTAGGCATTCTGCTGGCACTGTTTCTGGGCGGCTTCGGTATTCACCACTTCTACTTGAGGAACACCGGCCTGGGTATTCTTTACTGCTGCTTCTGTTGGACGCCGATTCCCTGGGTGCTGGGCTTTATCGAGTGCTTCTTCATGCCCGGCCGGGTCCGCGAATTCAACGCCATTCAGGCGGCGGGGATTGCGGCTGCGCTGGGCATCATGATGCCGGGATGGGGCCAGCCGCTGAACGTGACCGTCAACATGCCGCCTGTGGCGCAGCCGGGAACGCTGGTCGCCTGCGGGCGCTGCCAGCAGACCAATCCGCCGGGTGCGCGGTTCTGCTCCGGTTGCGGCGCGGCGCTTTAGGAACCTACATATTCCCATGCCCGGCGCGCATTGATTCGTTGAACTGCGGCTTGGTAAAGCTCAGCGCGGCTTCCAGCTTGGCCTGGTACTCCGGCGCGCGAGACAGCAGTTGCGGCGTGGCCGCGGCAAACTCGCCCACCAGCTTGAGCAGCCCATCGCCGGCCTTATCCCCGGCCATGCGCAGCAGATCGGCCTCGGTCGTATTCAGGTATTGCGCGTCTCTCGGGTCGGCGATCCAGACCGGCTTTCCCTCGCCCAGCACGCCGCTGAGCCAGTAGACCTTGCGCAGCAGGTACTCCAGACGCTCCGCATCGTTGGTCTCGGTGAAGAGGAACTTCTTCTGCCAGCGGCTGTAGTAGCGCGTGGTCACCGGCACCGGCTGGCGGTTGCCGCTCTTGATGAATTCAAGCTGGCCCAGGTCCACCGTCTTGCGCACCGCGTTGTAAACGAAGCTCTCCGCATAGGGCTGCTCCATGGCGGGCACGATCTCCGCGAAGGTCTGAGTCACCGAGGCCGCGACCTTGGCGTGCAGATTGTGCGCCCCGCCGTCGGCCAGCCGCACTTCGCCGTGGACGATGTAAGTATCCGCGCCGGAGGTGGAGCGGTGGAAGGGCCACTGGAACTGGCCGAAGGCCACCGGCAGGCCGCCCAGCGTGACGGAACACTCGGGGCGGGGATTGCGCAGCCGCTTGGCCTGGGCGGCCAGGTAAGCCGTCATCGCGGGCAGCAGTTCCGGCTTGTCGAATTCAAATGCCTCGCTCAGTTGAAGTTTGAGCGTCTGGCCGGCAAGCTCCGCGTCAGTCAGGCCCACGCCAGCCAGACCCAATTGGAAGACAGCCGTGGGCCGGCCGTGGAAGTCCGTGCCTTCCGTGGCGGAGACGAGAAGCAGTCCGGCTTGTTCTGCGGCCGCTTCAAGAGAAGTGACGAGTGTGGACTTCAGCGCTGCGGTCATGGGAGGGGAATCCTGCGTTGGGGAATCTGTGCATAGTTATTCTAAGGGAACAGCCGGGCAAGCGTCGCATTTACAATAGCAACTGTGCAGCCCGAATCGTCTTCGCCCATCATTCTCGCCGAAAACCTGACCAAGGTTTATTCCACAGGCCGAATCCAGGTCACCGCGGTGCGTGGGCTCTCGCTGGCCGTGGAGCGCGGCGAGTTTGTGGCCATTGTCGGCCCCTCGGGTTCGGGCAAGTCCACGCTGTTTTACCTGCTGGGCGGGCTGACGCAAGCCACAGCGGGCCGCGTGGTGATCGACGGGGTGGATTTCGCCTCGCTCTCGGACGCCGAGCGCACCCGGCTGCGCAAGCACCGCATCGGCTTCGTCTTCCAGAAGTTCAACCTGCTGCCCACCCTTTCGGCCATGGGCAATATCGAGATCGCGCACTCGGTGAGCGGCCGTAAGGAGCCGCTGGACCTCGCGTATCTCGACCATCTGAGCGATATGCTGTCGATCCAGGGGCGGCTCCCGCACCGGCCGTCGGAATTGAGCGGCGGCGAGCAGCAGCGGGTGGCCATTGCGCGCGCACTGATTACGCGGCCGGCCATCGTGCTGGCCGACGAACCCACCGGCAACCTGGATACCAAGAACTCCGATGCCGTGCTGCACATGCTGCTGCGCTCGAACCGGGAGCTGGGCCAGACCACTCTGATGATCACCCATAATCCCGAGGCGGCACAGATTGCCAGCCGCATTCTGCACATGCGCGACGGGGAGATTGTGCATGAGGAGACAGGTTCGCGGCCCGGGGTTGCTTTTCCAGCCTCAGGCGCGGTCTTGCCGGGCCCAGGCGCGGCGCTGCCTGCCGCAAATACGGCCCCGGCCGCAGTTTGACCTCATGCCTGTTTGACCTGGTTTTGGGAGCCCGGTATACTCAATTCTGCACCAAGCGGGAGTAGCTCAGTGGTAGAGCATTGCCTTGCCAAGGCAAGGGTCGCGAGTTCAAATCTCGTCTCCCGCTCCATTTCGCCCTCCGGTCACAACCGGATTGGCTACGGCGGTTTGGAGCAAGTCATATTTCAGGGCAGCCTTGCCAGGGCGCGGTACCCAAGTGGTAAGGGAGAGGTCTGCAAAACCTTTATGCGCCGGTTCGATCCCGGCCCGCGCCTCCAATTCCTTCAATAACTTCGACCCCATGGACAACACAGGCCATCTCAATGCTGGGTTGATCTCCCGCACCCCGCCGCCGATCGACTCGGAGGCGCCTGCGCCTTGTGGTTCAAGCCAACCGCGGGAAACCCGGATGCCGGCAAAATCCCTATTTGGCAGGGTCTTTCTGGCGTGTGGCTTTCACGGCCGATAGAATCCCAATGCCGATGAGTACAATCGCGCCCGCGGCAATCCAGTGCGTGGGCATATGCATCAGGTGTGCTGCGTAAACCAGTCCGCCGATCAGGATTGCGAACCCGGCAGCATATATTCCGAACGACATACTATCTCCTCTGGAGCCAATCGCTGCTTGCATCCGGCTTTTCGGACGAGTGAATTCGATGCGGCTGCCCGCCGCTCACGCCAGCAAGGCCCGCCTGGCGGCTCGTGCCTTGCTGGGTGGGGGATCGAGCAGCTTGGGCCGGGATGAGTTCTCCTCCGGCAATTGATCGTGCAGAACCGTGTCGAGCAACAACTTGTGAACCTGGATGTGGCCGTTGTAATCGATATAGCCGAGTTTCCTGAAGCGGTTCATGAAGAAGCTGACGCGTGACCGGGTCGTGCCGATCATCTCCGCAAGCGTCTCTTGGGTAATCGCTGGAATCTCCGTCTCCGGCTCACCCGGCTTATCGAATTGCGCCATTAACAGGAGTATCCGCGCCAAACGCCTTTCGCTTGAGTTGAAGAGCTGATCGACCAGATCCGCCTGGGTTCTCAGGCCCCGGTTGAGGGTGAACTGCATGAAAAAGTCGGAGAAGGCGTGTTCCTCGTGCAGAACGCGAAGCATCCGCTCCTTCGTGATTTCAAGCACAGCACAGACGGTCATGGCCGTGGCTGTGGTGGTTCGAAGCGGGTCCATTCCGACCATCGATTCCTCGCCGAAAAAGTCCCCGGCGGCGAGAAGCGTAACCGTGGCTTCTTTGCCCTTCTTGGAAACGACGGTGAGCCTGGCCCGTCCAGTCTGGAGATAAAACACGGAATCGGCGCGGCTTCCCTGGGAAAAGAAAACCTGCTTGGCCCTGAAACGGACAATTTTCCGTCCCGGCCCTTCGCTCGCTAGATAAACGCCCGGATCAAAGTGCTTCTTCGCGACTCCATCCATGTGGAGACCTCCTCCTGAAGACGTTCCGGCCGCTGATTTGACACATGCGCCGGAAATGGCCCGTGTTTCCGTTCCACAGCGCGCAACAATCCGCACCCTGACACAGCTTCGCACCGCCCACCGGCGATAGTCTGAGCAATTTGACTCAGTCCTTGCATCCGCCTGGCAGCCAAATGAAGCGCCCCCTGGAATCGTCCATTCCCGCTCCAAACGGGCAGCCGGAATCCGCGGCAGCCCCGATCCGTACGATTCGTCGGCCAAACGGTACCATCTGGTGCCCCAGTCGGTGTGATTCGGGTCACAGTGCCCCGGCTGAAGGCCCGGTAGCCTCGAACTGATGGGGTACGTCGCAGAGCGAGTGCCCGGCAACAAGCCCCGGAATCACGCAAGGAGCGTTTCATTATGGCTTACGTCGTAACCGATGCCTGTATCAAGGATTTTGTCTGCGCCGCGGAATGTGCCACCGCCGCCATTGCGCCCACAGAAGGGGATCCCGCCGCCGGGACCGTATCCCAGGTCTTCATCAACCCCGATGAGTGCATCGACTGCGGAAACTGCGCCAGCATCTGCGCCCAGAACGCAATCTTCCCAGCCGACGATCTGCCACCGGAAAAAGCGCACTTTGCCGGGAAGAACAAAGCATATTTCAACTGATACTCTACGTGCCGGTTGCTGGAGAATGCGCAGGGCAATGGGCAACGCGATCGCTCCCCGCGGGCTGGTTGTCGGCCGGGGGAGTCGGCCGTCGATAAATTGCGGCGTTAGGCTTTGAACTGAACTTGCGCAGATTGCCGGAAATCCCGTCTGCGCAGGAACGAATATCCAGTCTCCTTCGTATTGAACAATAGACAGATCACTCTGACGTTTATCCGCGGTTCTTGGCGTGGTTCTCGCGCGGGAGTGTGCGTCGCGGAGGAAGAACCATGTTCAACTCGCTGCCCGCTCCCATTCTGCTCGACATTTACATCTTCTTCACAGCGCTGGCGTGGAGCCTCGGATTCCTCATAGCCGACAAACGTGTATACATCTTCGCGTCCCTGGCAATCGGCTGTTTTGGGTGCCTGGCCGGGTACAGTGTATTCAGCCTGAACGCGCCCGTCTGGGCCGTAGTTCCCTTGCTGATTCCGCTCGACATCTTCCTATGCTGGTATGTCTTGAGGAAGCCGCGGAAGATAGCTGTGGCCTATGCATCCACCTGGGTCATCTACGCGCTCTTTCACGCGGCTCTCAGCTCCTTGCTGCACTATGATGCGCTGATTCCCGGTTGGAGGCTTCACTCCTGAGGCCGGGCAGCGAGTGGAGTGGACTATTGCACGGCATAAATCTCCCGGATAGAATTGGGCGAAGCTCCATCCTCCCCCTGTCGCGGGGCTGGAGGATGGAACCAGCCGCCAGCAACTTTTTTTCGCCACAACCCGTGTGGCCGCATTATCGCGGTACACTGAAATCTGTATAGCTTCGAACCGAGGGATTGGCTAAAGTATCTCCCGAGCCCATGTGTGGTAGAAAAAGAAGATGGCTTTCAGTAGGGTTGAGCCGTTTTCATACCTTGGATTGCCTTACATTGATTCGAGAGATGCCGCCGGCCCCGCATTCACTTGCAGAATAAAGGCAAGAAGTCGACAAACGCCCTGACCATCGCCGCAATGGAGCCTAGTTTACACAAGGCGATGGCGCAGGTTTAGACCCAAGACCGCTCTCTTTCGCCCGCGGGCGAGAGGCGCGGCGTACGGAGAAGAAAATCATGAAATCGACAAGAGCTGCCCAAAGCAGCGTAGAACTCAGCACCCTTAGCATTCCCGACGCGGAAGAGATCATTGAAGAAGCATTGAACGATCTGGGGGAATCCGCCGATCCCGGCCTGGCGCGGGCCTTGCACTTTCTGGCCCCTCCGGGCTACCAGGCGATCGTCGAGCTGTGCAGCGAGAACGGCCGCAGCAAGCGCCGCAATGCGTCGGCTGAAACCTGGTCGCCGGAGGACGACGAGGTGCGCATCTACTTCGAGCGCATCGGCGATGGCGAACCTGCCCCGCGTGCCGCCCGCGCGCCGCGCGCCGTTGCCGAGCCTGCCTTCGACGACGAGGACGACGACAGCCAGGAGGCCGTGATCCCCGCCGACCTGGACGCCCGCGTCAAAGAGCTGTGCGCCGCGCTGGCCGAGGCCGAACGGGGCGGGCACGCTTTCATCGCGCTGAAGTGGTTCCGCGACTCGTTTTTGCCGCGCAAGGCCTTCCGCTGGAATCAGCACCCCGAATCGCGCCAGGCGGTCCTGGCTGAGGCCATCCAGCGCGGCGTCGTGCTCACCAGCAAGATCGCCAACCCCAAGACCCCCGCCTATCCCACCACCACCATCCGCCTCAACCGCGCCGAGGCCGGCATTCCCGAGGAAGCCCAGCGCTTCCATCCTGTCGCGGTCCATGGCGACTCCATCGCCGAGGCCATTGAAGAAGAACGGGGGAACCTGTGAGCTGCTACTTCCTTGAGTCCACGGCCTTCGCCAGGCTCTTCGTGCAGGATCAGGGCACCGGCGCCCTGATCCGCCTGATGGAGGCCGTCGAGGACAACCGCAAGCTGATCTCGGCCTCCACGCCGCTGGAGGTCTACGCGGCCATCCGCCGCCGCGAGCGGGCTGGCGGCATCTCGGCGGAAGACGCCACAGCCGCGCTCGATATTCTCCGCCTTGAAGCCGCGCGCATGGTGCAGCAGCCGCTCAATCCAGCCGTGCTCGAAGCCACCCGCCAGCTCCTCGACCGCACCGCCCTGCGCTGGCCCGACGCCCTGCAACTGGGCTCCGCTCTCGTCGCCCGCGATATGTTCCAGGGCACGGAAATCATCTTCGTCTCCGCCTCGCCGCAGTTGCTCGAAGTCGCCAAGGCAGAGGGCTTCCACGCCCTCGACCCAGCCAAGGAAGCGGACGAACCGGCAAGCGAAGATTGAAGTCGTTCATTCCGTTCAGGACTTGACTCGCCGCCCCGCCCTCGCTCCGGCGGGAGTATCATGTGAGCCGTCTATGAAGTTACACGAGGAGTCGCTGCTCACCATGAAAGTCCCGAACATACGTCCCGCCCTTGAACCCTTCCCCAACTGCCCCGCCCTCGACGGCTATCACTGCGTCACCAACTCCTTGGCAAAAATCTTTCACCATGCCGGCCATCCGCTCTCGGAAGACATGCTTCTCGGTCTTGGGGCTGGAATGGGATTCATCTATTGGCAGATGAAGATGGGAGCGGGCACGTATATCTTTGTTGGCGGCAGGGGAAACGGCAAGAACTTTTATAAGGATCTGGGCGCAAGAACCGGCGTCGAAATCCGAGAAGTTACCACCTCAAGCGCCAAAACGGCCGAAGCCGGCCTGCTGCGGGAGATGGCGCAAAAAAAGCCCGTGATGCTCGGCGGCGATATGGGCTTTCTGCCCTGGTTTCATTTCCCGGAGGACTACCACTTCGGCGGCCACGCCTTTGTGGTCTGCGGCTACGACGGCGCCAAGACGGTTCTGGCCTCCGATATGGACCCGCGGATGGCCGGACTGAAGAAAGGATTCTACGCGCCTGTCACTTTAGAGCAGCTCGCCAGGGCAAGGAGCTCGCCCTTCAAGCCATTTCCGCCGAAAAACCTGCGCTTGGAGTTCGACTTTGCCGGGTTTCGCAATCCAGGGAGTAAGGAGATCGCCGCGTCCATCGCACAAACCGTCGATGCCCACCTCCACCCGCCGATCAAGAACTTCGGCGTCGCGGGACTGCGCCATACAGCCACCCAGTTATTGCAGTGGCCGAAGATCTTCCAGGACAAAGAACTGCGGATGAACTTGTTCAATCTCTATGTCTTCATCGAAATCGGCGGCACCGGCGGCGGTTGCTTCCGCCCCATGTATGCCCGCTTTCTGGAACAGGGCGCAAGGATCGCCGGCATACCCGCGCTGGCAAGCGCCGCCGAAATCTTCCATGAGTCCGGCAGTAAGTTTACCGGGATCGCGCTGATGTTCAAGGATGCCGCGAAGATGAAAGGCATCGAGGAGAAGGTGCGTTCCGCCTCTCAACTCTTTGGCGAAATCGCCGGCCTGGAAGAGAAGGCCTGCCAGCTTCTCGAGCACAGCATTTGAGCGGTGGCAGTTACTCCCTCCGAAACCGGTTCGCCTTCTCAAATTCATCCCGCAGCTCCGGCGTGCGCAGATTTTCGCGCAACCTCAACCGATTGCTTGTTGAACCGTGGCATCGCAAACCGCTGCCAGGCGCCCGATGCCCTCCCGAATCGATTCCGGCGAGGCATTGGAGAAGTTCAGGCGCATGAATCGCTGGCCGCTGGCATCGGGGAAAAAATCCTGCCCCGGCACAAAGATCACTTTGCGCAAAAGCGCTTCACGCAGCAGTTCGTTTGTGTCTACGCCCTCGGGACAGGTTACCCAGAGGAACATTCCTCCCTCCGGATGCGTCCACCTGAATCCCGGAGGCATGGTTTCCCGCAGTGTCGCATCCATGATCGAGTAGCGTTCCCCGTATGCTTGCCGAATGCGCTCGACGTGGGCGCTGCTGTCGAAGTCCGTGAGGTAGCGATGAACGATGCGCTGGTCCAGGCTCGACGTATGCAGATCGGCCGCCTGCTTGACAATCGTTAGCTTGCGGCGAATCTCCTCGGTAGCAACCACCCAGCCGATTCTGAGCCCAGGCGCGATGGTCTTGGAAACAGTACTGAGATAGATAACAATCCCTTCGGTATCCAACGACTTGATCGGAGGAATAGTCTTCCCCGCATAACGCAGGCATCCATAGGGATCGTCCTCGAGAACAATCAATCCATAGCGAGCCGCGATCGAATAAAGAGTCTTGCGGCGCTCCTCGGCGAGCGTCCTGCCTGTGGGATTCTGGAAATTCGGAATCGTATAGAGGAACCTGGGCCTTTCGCGCTCGATCAATGCAGGCAACTCCTCCGGGATCAGACCGTGGTCATCGGTAGGGACCGTGGCAAAGCGGACCTCGAATGTCTGAAACGCCTGAATGGCGGCCATGTAGGTCGGGCTTTCGGTCAGGACGCAGTCTCCCGCATCCAGAAAGACCTTCCCGGCCAGATCGAGCGGCTGCTGGGAGCCGGTCGTGATGAGAATATCTTCGGCACAACAATCGATCCCGCGCCTGCGGGATTCCGCGGCCAAGCTCTCCCGCAGCGGCGCGAAGCCCTCGCTGGCGCTGTATTGAAGCGCGGACGCGCCGGTCTCATGAAGGACACGCTCCGCTGCGCAGAGTACATCGTCCACGGGAAAAAGTTCCGGCGCGGGAAGGCCTCCGGCGAACGAGATGATCTCCGGCTGTTCGGTGACCTTGAGAATTTCGCGGATCGTCGAGGCGCTTATGCCGCTCATTCTACGCGCGAACCTGGTATTCATATCTTCTCCTTGCATCCGGAAAGCTGAATTCCGGATTCCTTACTCCCTCCGAAACCGGTTCGCCTTCTCAAACTCATCCCGCAGCTCCGGCGTACGCAGGTTCTCGCGCAGGTGGGCCAGCCTTTGCTCCAGCGCGAGCAGCGCCGCCTGCACGGCCTCGGTATTGGTATAAGCGATGTCGCGCCACATGGAGTACGGGCTTGCCCCCAGCCGCGTCATCTCGCGCAGGGCGCGTCCGCCCACGTCTTTCAACTCCGGCGCGTCGCCCACTTCTTCCTCCAGCAGCGCGCTCAGGGCCGTGGCCACGAACTGCGGCAGGTGGCTCACCCACGCCACCAGCTCGTCGTGGCGCGCGGGATCGAGATCGATAATCTTTGAGCCCATCGCGCCAACCCACTCCCGCCAGCCTTTGACCAACTCAGCCGAGTGTGGCGAACGCTGCGCCGCCGGATCGTCGGTAAACAGCCACACCGTCCCGCGAAACAACTCCACATCGGCCAGAACCGCGCCGCCCCGCTCCTTGCCCGCCATGGGGTGGCCGGGAAGGAACGCCGCGCGCTCCGGAGTGTTGAAGAGCCGGCCGGCAGCCTCTGATATCTGCCGCTTGGTGCTGCCCACGTCGGTGACCAGGTGCTCGGAGCCGAGTACGGGGGCTAACTTCTCCATGAAATCGAGAGTCGCGTAGATGGGCATGGCCAGCAGCGCTACCTGGCTCTCCCGCGCCGCCTGCAAGGGCTCTGTGGCAATCGAGTCGATGGCGCCAGCCGCCAGCGCAACCTGCGCCCCCTCCGCGCTCCGATTCCAACCCACAATCGCGCCGTGAAAGCCCGCCGCGCGCAGCGCCAGCCCCGCCGATGTGCCCAGCAGGCCCGTGCCCAGGATGGCGATGCGCTCGATCATGCGAACCTTTCGCTCCCTCGGTTTTGAAAAGACGTGGTTTGACCGTCGCTACCGGCTAGGCTTCACCGTGGCGCCAATGCCCACTCAGCCGCTTTGCATGCATGAATACTTGTGGTGTCAAAGAGAGGGACCGAAGAGTCGCTCCGTTGAACAAGCGTAGAGATTTCAGTGCAGCCGAGAACGATCGCTTCAGCGCCAGAATCAACGAGATCTTCGATGATCCGTCGAAACTGGGTACGCGATGCATCGACTACTTTCCCCAAACAGAGTTCTTCATAAATGACACGATGAACGATTTCTCGATCTGCCTCTTTCGGCACCAAGACGCTGATTCCGTGGTGCGATTGCAGACGGGAACGGTAGAAATCCTCTTCCATTGTGAAGCGAGTACCTAGTAGGCCAACCTTTTTGAAGCCGGAGCGCTTGATCTCAGCGGCTGTCGGATCGGTGATGTGGAAGAGTGGAATTGCCACTGCCCTTTCTATTGTCGATGCGACTTTGTGCATCGTGTTTGTACACAGGACAAGGAAATCAGCCCCGGCCAATTCGAGAGAGCGACCGGCTTGAGCAAGCATCCGCCCTGCCCCGGCCCAATCGCCAGTGCTTTGGAGGCGTTCCACTTCGTAAAAGTCAACGCTCAAAAGAACCAGCTTGGCGGAATGCAGTCCACCAAGGCGGTCTCTGACTGTCTCATTGATGATCCGATAATATGGAACCGTTGACTCCCAGCTCATGCCGCCGATTAGCCCGATGGTTTTCATCTTCGCTCCTGAAGACATTTAGGACACCCACCATTCAGGTTCCGCAGATGTAAGACGCAAGCCGCTGAGAACCAAGCCTTCGTCGCGAATGTCAGTCGACAACGAATAAGTTCGCTCCAAATTCAAGCCTATCCGTTCACACGTTGCAGTATATCGTGTGGGTTCTCACATGGTGCGCCCAACCGCCTTCGCAATGACCCGCAGTTCGTCCATCAGCTTCTCGAACTGCTCTAGGTACAGCGTCTGCGCCGCGTCGGAGACAGCCCTGTCGGCGTTGGGATGAACCTCCACCAGAATCCCGTCCGCGCCCGCGGCCACGGCGGCCTTGGCCATCGCCGGAACCATATCGCGCCGCCCTGTGCCGTGCGAGGGGTCGCCAACAATGGGCAGGTGGGAGAGCTTGTGAATCACCGGAATGGCCGCGATGTCCATGGTGTTGCGCGTGGATGTCTCATAGGTACGGATGCCGCGCTCGCACAGAATCACGTCATAGTTGCCGCCGGACATGACGTACTCGGCTGACAGCAGCAACTCCTCGATGGTGGCGGCTATGCCGCGCTTCAGCAGCACCGGCTTGCGAATCTGGCCCAGCTCGCGCAGCAGGTTGAAGTTCTGCATATTGCGCGCCCCCACCTGGTAGCAATCGGTGTAAGGCAGCATGGGCTCGATCTGCGAGATCTCCATGACCTCGGTCACCGTGAGCAAGCCGTTTTTCTGAGCGGCCTCGCGCATCAGTTCGAGTCCCGGAATTCCCAGCCCCTGGAAGGCGTAAGGCGAACTGCGCGGCTTGAAGGCGCCTCCGCGCAGAAAGCTGGCGCCCGCCGCCTTCACGCGCGCGGCGGTCTCGAAGATCTGCTCGCGGTTCTCGATGGCGCACGGACCGGCGATGACAACAACCTGCTCGCCGCCTATCCTGGCCCCGTTAGGAAACTCCACCACCGTGCCTTGCGGACGAAATGCGCGCCCGGCCAGCTTATAGGGGGAACTGATGCGAATCACGTTGAGCACGCCCGGCAGCACCTCGAATTTGCCCAGGTCCAGTCCGGCGGTAGGCCCAACGGCGGCCAGAATGGTCTGGGTCGCGCCCGTCGTCCGGTGTACGTCGACCCCCGACTCCTCCATCACTTCGATGACGGCATCTATCTGTTCCTCAGTGGCTTTCTCCTGCATGGATACGATCATTGCTTTTTCCCTGTCTCGGGCGTCTCTGCGCCAGTGCCGTGGCCCGGCGCATCCGCCAGGACTTTCCTCTCCGATGCCAACTCGTCCCTCTGCAGGGCCCGCATCACGTCGATAATGCGCTCGTAAATATGCGTCAGTTCGATGTCCGGCAAGGGACCTTTATTGGCCGCCCGCACATTCGCGTAAATCACCTTTTCGCGCGCCGGCTCGTACACCGGCAGCGAGGTGGCAACCTTCAGGTGACCGATCATCTGTGCAGCGCGTGCCCGCTCGCTCAGCAACTCCACCAACTGCCGGTCCAGAACATCGATTTGTTCTCGCAATTCTTCCAGCGTCATTTCATCCTCGTGTTGCAAAAAGCTGCTAGCTACTCGCTTCTAGCTCGTGCCTGTCGGCTAAGCATCAGCATTTCAATCCACAGCCGAGTGAGCTAGGAGCTAAAAGCTAGAAGCTAGGGGCTGGTTTCTTACCGGGCCGGCGCCCTCCGCCGCGGCGGACAGATGCAGGCCCTTGATAAATCGAGCTACTGCGTCCGGCGCCGTCTCCCACCCCACGGACGAAGACCTGTCCGCGGGGACCCCGGTCTCCGGAGTCGATCGTTCGATCAACTCCACAATCGCGCTGCCGATCACCACGGCATCCGCGAACTCCGCCACCTGGGCGACGTGTTCCGCGTTGGAGATGCCGAACCCCACGGCTACCGGCAGCCCCGTCCATCGCCGGATGCGCGCCACCAAAGCCGCTGCATCGGCTGCCAGGCTCTGCTGCGTGCCGGTAATGCCCACGCGGGAGATGGCGTAAACGAATCCCTTTGAATGAGTCGCGATCGCCTCAAGCCGTTCGTCGGGACTGGTGGGCGCAGCCAGAAAGATCGGCGCAAGACTCACCCGCTCCATCTCGGCCAGATACTCGCCCGCCTCTTCAACGATCAGGTCCGTCACCAGCACGCCGTCCACCCCGGCCGCCGCTGCCTCGTCGGCAAACCTGTGCAGGCCGTAACGCAAAACCGGATTCAGGTAGGTGAATATCACCAGCCCCGCCTGAGGCCGCGCCGCGCGAATCTCAGCAGCCAGGCCCAGCACATCCTTGAGCCCGATTCCTTTGAGTCCGGCCCCACGCGCCAATGCCCGCTCCATGGCCCTTTGAATCACCGGTCCATCCGCCAGCGGATCGCTGAAGGGCACGCCCAGCTCGATCACATCCGCGCCCGCATCAATCGCCGCAACGGTAATCTCACGCGTGGCAGCAAGGCTTGGGTCTCCGGCCGTCAGGTAAACCACCAATCCGGGTTTGTGATCGAATCGTATCGCCATCGAACTCGTTTGTTGTAACCTAATTTGAGATGCTGATCTGATCTGTTGGTTCGACCATGGGTTCTTTGTTCTTCCGTAGAAACCAAGTTGCACGGATAGAGTTCACATAGCACATTACAAATGCGGCAGCGATAATCCAGCCGACAACATTTGGTCTGATCCTGGTATTGTCGAAGAGCTGATAAATTTTTTCGATCAAGAACCAGATAAGACCAAATACCGACCATGTCAGGGACAAACGGTAAATTCTCCATGCCACAACGCAAAAAATGACGGCATCCAGGAGATTATGTGGGTTGAATCCTCCAGCGGAAAGAACACTGAAGACCGCAGTGATGGCGCAAGACAAAGCTGCGGCCAGAACGCCCTGACGCGTAACTTGAATTGCTGATACTCGGCTGTCTATTTCAGGCAAGAGGTTCCAAAAAGCACTTTTACTCATCTTCCCCTCTTTTCATCGGCATCGTCCATCACGCCCCCTGGATACTCAACTCGCGCGCCAGAATGCCCATGTCCTTGTCGCCGCGTCCGGAGAGATTGACTACCAGTATGTCACGCGAGTGCATCGCGGGAGCAATCCGCAGGGCCTCGGCCACCGCGTGCGCGCTTTCCAGAGCAGGCAAAATCCCCTCCGTCCGCGCCAGCTTCACCACCGCGTCCAGCGCCGCCGCATCGTCCTGCGAGACGTACTCCGCCCGTCCCGAGTCGTGCAGCGCCGCGTGCTCCGGCCCGATCGAGGCATAGTCGAGGCCCGCCGAGACCGAGTGCGTCAGCGCGATCTGGCCGTTCTCATCCTGCAACACGTAGGAATAAGTCCCCTGCAACACCCCCGGCGACCCGCCCCTGAACCGCATTGCATGATCGCCCAACGCCGTGCCGCGCCCGCCCGCTTCCACGCCGATCAGCCGGACTTGTCTGTCTGAGAGGAACTCGTAGAACGCGCCCATGGCGTTCGATCCGCCGCCCACGCAGGCAATCACCGCCGTCGGCAGCCGCCCCTCTTTTTTGAGGATCTGCTCCTTCATCTCGCGGCTGATCACGCGCTGGAAGTCGCGCACCATGGTGGGATAAGGGTGCGCCCCCAGCGCGCTGCCCAGCAGGTAATAGGTGGTCCGGACGTTGACCACCCAATCGCGCATGGCCTCGCTGATGGCGTCCTTCAGCGTCTTCGATCCCGACGAAACTCCGCGGACTTCGGCGCCCAGCAGCCTCATGCGCAGCACGTTCAACTCCTGACGGGCCATGTCCACGTCGCCCATGTAGACCACGCACTCCATGCCCAGCAGAGCGCACACCGTAGCGGTGGCCACGCCGTGCTGCCCCGCGCCCGTCTCGGCGATGACGCGCTTCTTGCCCATCCGCTTGGCCAGCAATCCTTGGCCCAGCGCGTTGTTGATCTTGTGCGCCCCGGTGTGCAGCAGGTCTTCGCGCTTGAGATAAATCTTTGCCCCGCCCAACTGCTCGGTAAGCCGCTTGCAGAAGTAGAGCGGCGTTGGCCGCCCGGCATAGTCCTTCAGCAGATCGGCCAACTCCGCCTGAAAGGCTGCATCAGCCTTGGCCAGATCGTACTCGCGCTCCAGCTCCACCAGCGCCGCCATCAGCGTCTCGGGCACATACCGCCCGCCATACACGCCAAACCGCCCCGGCCGCGACTCGGATGGAACTGCCGGAAGAATGATCGATGCCATAAGCGGGCCTCCTGCGGAATGGGAACAAAAAAACAGGGAACTATTCAGTGTACTAGGGCGCGAGGTACGCGCTTTACGAATTTGGAACAGCAAAGGTGTACTCCCGGAAGATCCAGAGCTGGGGTCTCACCGGTCGCTATTGAGAGACTGGGCCTTCCTGGTGCCTTTGAGCCTCGGCCTCCTCAATCAGGCGTTGAATCCGATTTTTTCGCTGGCTGTTGACCTCATCAACTTTTCGTAACAATATCCGGCCGTTCTTCTTACAATATTTCTTGAAATACTTCCGCTTGAGGACACCGATGTCAACATAGAAAGCAATTGTTTTTGCCAAATCCTGCGTGTTAAATGGCAAAGAGGTAGGGGGCTGATCCAAGACGTATTGGAGCTTGCGATAGAGAGTCTGGACAGCAAAGCGCTCGGGTAATTGTATGTAGATTGCAGGATTGCCCGAATAATACTCTTCGTCCATGAATCGAGATTGGCGAATTTGCTCCTGTCTCCAAACCAATTTGTCTGGATGTCCGGACCCAATTAACGATTCCTCGACGTTCATGATTCGATCAACTGCAAAGAACATTTCAGCAATATCCCTATATAGCGCAATTTGCATAGTGCGCTTACCAACGAAGTTAGACACTATCAAATCTTTGAAAACCCCGGCGAATAACCCGACAACCGCACCCACAATCGCAGTGAAAGCAGGTGTGAGCCACAATAGCAGAGGGTTCGAAACTTTTATCAGTTCGTACAGAATGCGACCAAGATTCTCCATTGCCCTCACACTATTTCCGGGTGCCCCACATCTCGATTCTGAGATGTGGGATAGAGCACTCCAAGCAGTTCGGAATTTAGCCCCCAATGCCTCTTGTTTTGCGCAGCGCGGCTGCCCGCCGCTTGGCAAAGTGTGTCTTGACCTGTTCGTGAGGAATTGCGGGGCGCGGATCGTCCAAGGCCTCCTGCACCTTGGCGCGGAACCAGGCGTCGTGTTCGGTTGCGTTCGTGGCCAGCGCAAACGGAAGCGCGCCCTCATTCGCCGTTCGAGTCAACAGAATCCGCACCGCATCCGAGACGGTAATTCCCAATTCCCCCAATACAGCCGCCGCACGCTCCTTCACTGCAGGATCGATCCGTGTTTGCACTAACGCACTTGCAGCCATAGAGAAATTCTCCTCGCTATAAATGTAATTCATTTGCATTACACAGTCAAGAATCGTGTCATACAGAACGAATTTTGCTTCACACAAATCGGTTTGCGCACAACCGGCTTTACAAAAGCCGCCTTACGCCGCCTTCTTCACCTGCAAGGTCACGCGCAGCCCGGCGGCGGCGAGCATATTGACCAGCATATCCAGGCCGAAGAGGTCGATCTTGCCGCGCATCAGGTTGGAGATGCGCGGTTGCGTCACGCCGAAGACCTTGGCCGCCTCTGCCTGGTTCAATCCCTTGCGTTCAATGTGCCGCTTGAGGGCCAGCATGAGCGAAGACCGCAGCTTCAGGTTCTCCGCCTGCGCCGGAGTCTTTTCAATGGCGTCCCACACACTGTCGTAGCGATTCTTGGTCATGGGTTCAACTCCCGAATCAAAATCCTTGTAGCGCCGCGAGGCAAGAGCAATATCCTCGGGGCTGGTCTTCTGAGTCTTCTTCTGAAAGCAATGCAGCACATAAATCGCGTCTTCAAACTTGGCTACATACATCACGCGGAACGCCCCGTCCTTCTCGCGAATCCTAATCTCCCGCACACCCTGACCGACCCTGCTCGTCGGCTTCCAGTCGTCCGGGTCAAATCCTTCCTGTACCAGGTAAAGCTGATAGCCGGCCTTTCGCCGCGCCGCGGCAGGAAAGCGGCAAAGATCGGTAAGCGCCCTACCTCGAAACTCGATTGGCTTGGCGCTCTTGCTCATGAATATATTATACAAAATTCTGCATACCGTGTGGACTATTTTTCTTTGTAAGCCGCTACTCGCGTTCCACCGCTCTTGGCCGAGCCACAAACGCCCGCACCTTTTCCGGCTCCTTGAGGCCCGGCGCAGCCTCTATCCCGGAGGCCACATCCAGGCCCCAGGGCCTAATTACCGGAGATTTCTGCGATTCCTTGGATGTCTTTGGATGTTCTTGGAAGGCTCAGCGGCGGAGGACTCAGTCTCAAGAGAACCTGTCTCTCCATGCTCAAACATGAATCTCTTGCGAGCGATTAGCGAGCAGTTGGCCGCACCGCAGGTGCTGGCGGAGAGGGAGGGATTCGAACCCCCGATAGCCTTGCGACTATGTCTGATTTCGAGTCAGGTGCATTCAACCGGGCTCTGCCACCTCTCCGCTTTGGCTACAACGATTTAGAGGATGCTCTCGACTGCGCTCTTGTGGCACTGGCAGTTGTCCCGGGAACTCCCCGGCCGTGCGCAGATTCGTTGCGACCTTATCTAGTCTACCGGCGAAGTGTGTCGGATGCAATGCCAGGCGGGGTCCGCTTGCGGGCGCGAGCTGCCGGATGCGGAGTAGCAATGCTCGATGGCGCGCGCGGCTTGCCTGAATCGGTTAAATTGTTGATTCTATTGGCGTCCCTGACGGGATTTGAACCCGGGTTCTCGCCATTCCAGGCCATTCCCATCCTTGAACTGTAGACTTCAATTCATACGCGATTCTTTCTTCCGGCCGACGTCTGGTTGGCCGTGAAACTTCCGCGCGTGCGTTCGCCCATGCGGAACACGACAGCCCCGAAATCTTCGATTTCAATCGGCACGTCTCTCAAGTTCGTCGCCTGCGGTGAATTGACGGCAAAGGTCTCCAATGATCCGGCGGGCTGTCTGCGGGTCCGGTGGAAGGTCTTGAGGTCCGCACATAGCGCCGTGATGCGATGGCCCGTAACAAACTGCGCTGCCATTATGCCGGTCCGGATTAAATCGACAGGCGCCGTGACCAACGCCGCAACTTCGGCGCAGCCGCTTTGCAGCAGATTCTCAAGATGCACGCGCCCCACAAAACCTGTTCCAATCAGCGCGGTCTTCAAAGCTTCTTCATGCTGGTTTCCTTCCGGCAACAGACAGCCGTGGACTTGTCTCGAAACCGGGAGCGGCCCTGCCGGGTCCTGCTCATCGTTTGGCCCGCAGACCCGGCAGGGGTAATCGTCACTTCGCAGGCAACCCGAAGACCTCGACCTCGATGTAGTGGTTCAGCTCGTTCACGTTGTTTCCACAACTGAATAACCGGACGTAGCGCGCCTTCACGCCCTTGGTGGCCACAAGCTTGCCCTCATAGCTTTCTACATAGAGCATGTTCGTGCCCGCGCCCTGCCCGTCCTTGTTGGCAGTATCGCTGTTGAACCAGGTTTGCTTGTTTTTTGTGAACGCTTCGTCATCCGCGGTCTGGACAACGATGCAGAAGTAGACGCGCGGCTGGAAATAGTGCCAGAACAGCACGCCATAGATCTCCAACATCGCCCCCAAATCGATGGTCACGGATTGAACGCCAGGCCCCAGTTCCACGTAGTTTCCGTCCGCCTGCGTCGTGTCACCGTCGGTGACCATTGTGAGGTCTCCAACAACAGGATCCGTCTCCGTGCTCGTAACCTTCTTGCCCTTGGCAAGGTTGACGACACCCACAGGGGCGAGGAACGGAGGGCGCTGCTTCACCGATGGTTTCTCGAGATTGTGTATGGACAAGAGATTTGCCGGCGTGCCCTCGTAACCGGGCTTCGGCAATTCAATGGGAACCGGCGCAAGTTGTGCGCGCGCTACGGCGCTCATACAGGCCAGGCCGAGAACCACAAGATAGGTCTTCGATTCGATACGGCTCATTTTCATTTCTTCTCTCCTTGTTTCATTCATTTCAGGTGTACATGCGAATACCATAAGAGGGACGCCATCATCCGGTTCGGCCAGCAACGCCTCCAGGCCCGGCCAGCGTGCGCGGCACGCATCCACTTCCTGTCGGCTCAACATCAGGAACGCAGTCGAGAACACCTCAGCCAACGCGGCGGGCGACTCGGAGACTGCTTCGCCGCCTAACCCGACGGATCCCATCTTGCAAAGGGCGGGCCGGAAGACCGAGGTGCCGGCGATCACCCATGCCGCGGGACGAAGACGAGATTGATTCGGACCTCTGGGATCGAGAATATGGTTGCCTTTCTGCAACCCTGAAGCGCTCAACACGCACTGCGACGCCGAATAGTTATACGCAGGTGTGGCGTGCTCTCCGGGCAGGCCTATGCGCAGCGGCCACCCCGTCTGCCCCGGAGGAGGCTGCAAAGCCCGGACTGAACTGCACCCGCCGTGAATCAACGCCTGATCAATGCCCCAATCCACAAGGACTTCGGCCATTCGATCGACGGCATAGCCCTTACCAATACCACCAAGATCCAGGCGTATGCCGGTAGCGTTCGCCTGTACTTCATACTCCGATAGCCGCAATACCAGCTTGCAAAGGCCCGTACCCAAGGAGATATCGAAAGCACCGCCCGTTTCCTCGATGGCTAATAGTGCCAGCATGAGACACTCCATCGTCCAACGGCTAACCCTGACGGTGCCGCCAACTGGCAGGTTGTTGATGCGTGTGATGTCGCTGTTCTCAACAAAGCGGCTCAAGTCTCCTTCGAGCCTGTCGAGCAGGTCGAAGGCCTGATTGGCTGCCTGGCGCGCGTAGTTTGCGTCCTCATGCACGCAGAGAATCTCAAACATCGACGCCATGGCCTGATGCCCAAAGCGGTGTGTGGAAGGGCTCCAGAGAGCAGCAGGGAACGTTGCCATCTCTGGCTTTACACCTGATGGCATGGCTGCCGTGGCGAGTGCGTCAGTCACAGATCCTCCCAGACAGACAACTGGGCGTACCCGCGTAGTTCGACGCCCGGCCGAAGTTCCACAGGTTGGTCGAAGAGGTTCATATAGAGGTCACGTTGCCCGGGTGGAGGTACCTCGTACAGCCGGCGGGTCAGGGCCGGCTCCATGTCGGGCGTAATCAGGTACACAGGAGCGGGCGTTGCGCTGTCCGAGACGCCATTCCACCATTGCACCCGTCTGAAACGCCTCAGATACCACGGCAACGGCCACAGATTCTCCCGGCTCACAATGGCGATGGGAATCTCGGCGCGGCCAGCCGGAAAGGTTGAAGACAGAAGTTCGAGTTTCTGCACGATGGTGAAGACATCCTTGCCTGTGTGCGCGTAGACCCACGGATTCCTCGGATCCGAGCCGAACCGGAAACTTCCCATCCACGCCTGCCACCCAAGATGACCGCAGCCCAGCAGAAGCAACGCGGTCATCACAGCCTTCACCGATTTCCTGCGAACGGTTTCGTTCAGAGCGGCCAGGGCTGTTCCCCCCAGCAGGATCATCGCGTGGATGGGACCGAGAAAGTTCCAGGGCACCTTGTAGGGAAGCAGCGAATATGCCGCGACCATGGCGACGCAGTAGACGGCCAGGAAGAGCTGGAATTGGAAGCCGCTTCTGCCCTGGGCGCACCTGCGAATGGCGGCCACCATGCCCGCGATGGCAAGAATCGTAATGAGGGCCTCAGTGAACAGGGGCCCGCCATCGGCCCGATAGTAGTTCATCAAGTGCAGGTAGTAGCTCCAGGGGTGAACATGAGCCGTTCCCACGCCTGTGCCGCGCAGCAAGTACCCGCGATACGACAGGATCAAATCCGCAATGCCGCGCGGATTTGCAAAGAAGGATGAGACGAGGAGAGCGGTTGAGCAGAATGCCGCCCCCA
>DATFYK010000068.1:0-10363 GCA_035315085.1 Occallatibacter sp. | reverse complement strand
CGTCTTTCTCGCCGGCCTGGAAGAGGGCCTCTTTCCCCACTCCCGCACCCTGAACAACCCCGATGAGCTCGAGGAAGAGCGCCGCCTCTGCTACGTGGGCATGACCCGCGCCATGAATTCCCTGATCCTCAGCCGCGCGCATTACCGCCGCCGCTACGGCAACGACGCCCCGGAGCCGAGCATCCCCTCGCGCTTTCTCGAAGAAGTTCCCTCCGAGTTGATCGAAAATCTCGGCGGCCAGCCGCAGACATCGTCCTGGTCCACTCCCGGTTACCCCAACACCTACCGCGCAGGCCGCAAGCAGACCCACGTCGGCGAGTTCGCCGACCGGCACTACAACTACGAAGACGAAAGCCAGGAGGCCTTCGCGGCCGGCGAAACGCGCTTCGCGCCTGGCGGGAGTAAGGGCTTTGACGCCGCCCCAAAGAGCTCTTCCTCGAAGCCATTCGTCGCGTCGTGGATGACCGCCAAGGCCAGGCCGGCCAGTCCGGAATCCGGCTTGAAAGGAAAAAGCGCGCAAGCGCCGCCGCCTGACTCCATCGACAACATCGCCCGTTTCTTTGGAGGAAAAACAGGGGGCGGCAAATCAGACCTTGGCAAACCCGGCTCACTCCCCCGCCCGGCCATCGACCTTCCCGAACCGAGAGGCGCAACCGGCCTGAAAAAAGGCCAGCGCGTCCGCCACTCGAAGTACGGCGAAGGCACCGTCCTGATGCGCGAAGGCGACGGGGAAGACGCCAAACTTACCGTCCTGTTCTCAAGGCACGGCACGAAAAAGCTGATGGAAAAGTTCGCCAATTTGCAGAGAATGTAGCTTCCCTGCTTCTGGCCGGGACGCCATCCTCGGCCAACCGGCTTCGCACCCACCCTACAAGCCGCCAACAGGCTCCCGCGGAAACTCCGGCGGCAGAAACTACGGCTCCTTGTCATACCCGGCGGTGGCTATCCATGTCCGCCCAACCTCTTCGCCTGTTCCGCGCCGTCGAGCACCCGGAATACCCCCTCGGCCAGCGCCTGCAATTCATCCTCGCCGGGATAAACCGTGATGGGCGCAATCCATTCCAGGTATCCGCTCAGCAGCTTCACCACCCTCTCCGAACACGCCATCCCGCCGGTCAGCAGCACTGCGTCCACTTTGCCTTTGAGCACCGCCGCCATCGCTCCTGCCTCTTTGGCGATCTGGTAGACCATCGCCTCGAAGACCTGGGCGGCCTTCGCGTCCCCGGCGTCGATCCGGCGTTCCACCTCCAGAAGGTCTCGCGTACCCAGGTATGCGAAGAGTCCGCCGTCTCCCAAGACATGCCGGTCAAGCTCTTCCCGCGTATACCTGCCGCTGAAGCATACCTTCACCAGCTCCCGCACCGGCAATCCACCGGGCCGGTCGGGACCGAATGGACCTTCCTCGGTGGCATTATTGTTGTCAATCATCCGTCCGTCCCGGTGTGCCGAGACGGTGATTCCACTGCCCATATGCACCACAATCAGCCGCAGCGCCTTGTACCGGCGCTCACTCTCCCGCGCAAACCGCCGCGCCACGGCCTTGGTGTTCAGCGCATGGCCGATGCACGAGCGCTCAACCAGCGGCGAGCCTGAGAGGCGCGCGCACTCCTGCCACTCGTCCACCGTCACGGGGTCGACAATGTACGCGTTCACCCCGGCGGCCGTGGCGAACCGGAGCGCCAGCAAAGCTCCCAGGTTCGACGCGTGCTCTCCGCGGCGGGCCAGGCGCAGCTCTTCCACCATCGCCTCGTCCACCAGGTACGTGCCGCAAGCCGCCGGCGGCAGCAGCCCGCCCCGCCCGGCCACGGCGGCAAACCGGCCCGCCTTGTAGCCGGCCTCTTCGAGCGCGCTCTCGATCAGCCCCGCGCGATACTCCAGCCGCGCCAGCATCGGACGCCCGCGGAACCGCGCGATCTCTTCATCCCCATGCCGGATGGTCCGCACCCACTCGGCGCCATCCTTGGTGTAGACCCCAAACTTCGTGGACGCCGATCCGGGATTGAGGACAAGAACCCGGCTGCTCTCGTTGGTCAAAGTTCACCCCCAGGCCAGAACGAGTTTACCCTGTCCTACGCACTCCCCATCGCGTCCCGGGTGGGGCCGGGCAAACCCCAGGAGCCAAAACGGCCCTTCCAGCCAGAATTTCGCAAGGCGCGCCACAATCGCCCGGCGCCCGCTTGCCAATCCGTGCTATACTCTATCTAATCGTAGAATTCGATCTGAAGTTCTTGCCTGTTCCGGTTACCGCCTACTCGCAAACTTCCACATTGCGTTCGCGGTAAATCAGTATCAAAGGAGCAACACACAATGGAAACAGGCACAGTCAAGTGGTTTAACGACGCCAAGGGTTTTGGATTTTTGAGCCGCGAAAACGGCGAGGACGTCTTCGTCCATCACACCGCCATTCAGTCGAACGGTTTCCGCTCGCTGCAAGAGGGCCAGAAGGTTCAGTTCAACGTAACCAAGGGCCCCAAGGGCTGGCAGGCTGAGAACGTTCAGGTCGTCTAAGGCTAACCCTTAGCAACCGGCTCGGAATCAAGAAAGAAAGGGACGGCAAAACTGCCGTCCCTTTCGTGTGTCTGGGGGAATGCGATAATATCTCGCAACCATGGACGATTTCCCGGAATTCATGAGAAAACCCGCGAACAAGATCCCGGTCTCCCAACAAGCGACTCCAGGTGTTGAGGGCTATGTCTTCGACGGCGCAGACGGAAGCCAGATGGCGTTTTGGACCTGCCGGGAAACTGCGGCGTCGGAGGCGCATGTCCACGCTTACGACGAATACATGCTCGTTGCGCAGGGCTGCTATACGTTGATCATCGATGGAGAGCGGATTCCGGTGCGGGCCGGCGAAGAATATCTCATTCCACGCGGCGTTTCGCACGGCGGCGAAGTTCTTGCCGGGACCAGAACGATCCACGCATTTGGCGGCCACCGCGCCAGCCGGGCGTAGAACTTTCGCTGACCGCCTACGCAGCCGGCTTGAGGCTCTTGACGCTGACCTGCGGAATGGCCGGGTGAAGATTCTCTATCAGCGTGACGTGGGTGCCTAAATATTGCAGTACATCGTTAATGGAATCTTCAAAGCGCGAGCCGGTCTTGTGCGTGGCTTTTACGCCTTTAGAGACGAGCTGGCAGACTTCAAAGCGGTTCATTCCCTGCGCCAGCGCGCGGTGTATCTTGTCGGAACGCATGACTTCACTCCGGTCAACAGGTTGATTGTTGCGTGGGGTGCGGGGCTCGTCAGAAGCGGTAAGACGGCCGGAGCCGAGCAGGCTGGTCACTTTCAGGTCTAACTTCATTGTACGCCGGAAATGGATGGGGCGCCGCTCCCAAATGCCAGTCCTGAATATTAGTCCCGGCGCCAACCCCGATTGCGGCATACTGATGCGGCTCGCACCCGCGCACCCGGCTTTCGCCCGGGCGATTTCCCTGTTACCATA
Organism: Occallatibacter sp.; assembly: GCA_035315085.1. Classification (GTDB taxonomy): domain Bacteria; phylum Acidobacteriota; class Terriglobia; order Terriglobales; family Acidobacteriaceae; genus Telmatobacter. Next base: position 6,920 of record DATFYK010000068.1, on the reverse strand, counting down.
TACGTCACACCTACCCGTTTTGCGGGAAACCCTGAAGAGATTGCAACGAAAGAGGTTATACGTGGCCGACACCACTGGGATTCAAGACAAGCTGGAACGAAAGAAGCTGAAACGCGCCGCCCGCAAGAAGGCCGCCCCCAAGGCAAAGCGGACCGAGCCGCGCGGCTCCAACAAGAAGAAAGTAAAGAAGATGGCGCGCGGCCAGTCGAAACGCTAAAGCGACCGGTCCCACCTCAACACGGGGTTCCGGCCCAGCCCAAGACAGGCGCTCCCGGAACCCGCAGAATGCCGCATTGACAGGACCCCGCAACCTGCGGTGATGAGGACAACTGCCCTGCCCAGCCAACTGCTTGCCCGCAAGTCGATCGATAAGCTGATCCTGGACGCGGACGAACCCGAGCACAGGCTCAAAAAGACGCTCGGTCCGTGGTCGCTGACCGCGCTCGGCATCGGGGCGGTCATCGGCTCGGGCATCTTCACGGTCATCGGCACGGCCATCTCCGGCGAGCAGTTCGACGCGACCAGCGTGGTGAATACTCCGCTCATCCACTACGTCATCACTCACACCGCGTTGGCTGGGCGGCCGGGCGCCGGTCCGGCAATTGCGCTTTCGCTCATCCTGGTGGCCATTGTCTGCGCGCTCACCGGGCTGTGTTACGCCGAACTGGCCTCCATGATCCCCATCGCCGGCTCGGCCTACACGTACACCTACGCCACCATGGGCGAGTTGATCGCCTGGATCATCGGCTGGGATTTGATCCTCGAGTACGCCGGCTCCAACATGACCGTCAGCGTCGGCTTTGCCGCCCATGTGGTGGACCTGCTGGACTGGTTCGGCCTCCATCCAACCGCCCAATGGATTTCGCCGGCTTACTTGCCGGGAGGATTGCAGGACCTGGCCGGTAACTGGCTCTATTACCCCGGATGGCACTTCGGCTTCAACATTCCTGCGTTTCTCGTGGTCCTCATACTCACCGTCATCCTGGTGCGCGGCATTCGCGAGTCGGCCAGCACCAACAACATGATGGTGAGCATCAAGCTCATCGCCATACTCATCTTCGTCTTTGCCGTCATCGGCTTCCTCCACCCCGGCAACTGGCATCCGTTCATGCCCAACGGATGGTCCGGCGTGCTGACCGGCGGGTCCATCATCTTCTTCACCTACATCGGCTTCGACTCGGTCTCCACCGCCGCCGAGGAGTGCCGCAACCCCCAGCGCGACCTGCCCATCGGAATCATCGCCACGCTGGTTGTGTGTACGGCGCTCTATGTGGCCGTGGCCGTCTGCCTCACCGGCCTGGTGCCCTGGCAGTCCATGGTGGGCGACGCCGCCCCGGTGGTCAATGCCCTCAAGAAGCTCTCCATCCTGCCCGGCGGACATTCGCTCCACTGGATCAGGCTGGTGGTCCTGGTGGGCGCCATCATGGGCATGCTTTCATCGATTCTGGTCTATCAGCTTGGCCAGTCCCGCGTCTGGTTCTCCATGTCCAGGGACGGCTTGCTGCCCAAAGTCTTCAGCAATGTGCACCCGGTCTTTCGCACTCCCGCTTTTTCCACCTGGGTGGCGGGCTTCGTAGTGGCCATCCCCTCCGGCCTCTTCGACATCGGCACGCTGGCCGATCTCTCCAACATCGGAACGCTCTTCGCCTTCGTTCTCGTCTCCGCCGGCGTAATCGTGCTGCGCTGCCGCGAGCCGGAACGCCGCCGCGGCTTCCGCGTTCCCTTTGGCCCGGTCATTCCGGCGCTCAGCGTGATCTTCTGCTTCCTGCTCATGGCTGGATTGCCCATCATCACCTGGTACCGCTTCATCATCTGGCTGGTGATCGGCCTGGTCATCTACTTCCTCTACAGCCGCCACCGCTCGGAGTTCGCGGGACTGCGCTAGAGAGACTCGAAATCTGTCTGACCAGATCTCACGCCACTTTTCTGAAAAGGCGGTCCGCAAAACCGGCCCGATTCAGAGAAGCACCAATGTAAGTTGTTCTGCTCTGATGTGCGGCGACTCAGTTGGATGGGTGCGACTGGATCAAGGCAATAATCCTCACTCTGGCTGCAAAAGCCATTCTCTAGCAGCTGTTCGAAGACCTCGCTGCCTATGAGAGCACCACAATGGTAGCAGCAGAATGTGTAGTGCCGGCGTCCTGAACTCTTGGCTGTGTACCAATCCGGAGCGCACACTGTGAGGTTCATCTCTTTGTGTGTTTCGATAAATCGCTCCACTTTCTCGACAATCCATGGAGCGCCAGATTTGTAAAGGGAAGCGGCTCGCCACGTACCTGGGTAGTCCATTGACGGCTCATTTCCGCAATATGCATCGTCTTCCATGATTGAGAAGATGTCGAAATCTTTCCCGCAAGAGAAACACCTCGAAAATCGGAAAATGAATATGGCCTTAACGGTAGCTACACGCTGAGAGGCGCAGAGTCTAAACTGCCCTCTCAAAAGCGAGACAACGCCCTGCTTGACGGACATCCGTTGGGAACCAATTTGCACATGGTCAGCAAATTCTGAGTTCTCATCTCCTCCGAAAGCTTTCGGAATAGCGGAATCCTTACGGTGAAGTGAGAATAGCGGAATGTCCGACCCCACTGGGGGATTCGTAGTTAGGGCTCCCGGCCCGTAGAACCAGCAACCGCGCACGTTACTTTTCTCATATGCCTGTTGGCGGCTCTCCAGCTCCAGGTATGAGATGGGCGACAATTGTACCTCGAACGCTACCCGCAGTGTGCCGCGAATAGCCATCACATCTGCTCGCCATTTTCCATCCGCGTCACAAACCTCGACATCCGCGTCCCAGCCAGCCTCTCTGCTAGTAACTGCGATCAAGGTCTTGAGGTACTGGTGCTGCTCACTTTCCGGCCCAGAAGTGCAATCATCGGGTTTTCTTGCGTGAACAAAATGCCGAGTGCCAAGTTTGCTTACGCGCATGAATCCCTTGCTGTTGCAGCAGCACAGATTTATCCAGGGCCGTGATCGTCGCAGGGAGGCCCAATCTTCGGGGTCCATCAGCGGTGCAACTCGACGCTCGCCATTCACAAGAGCAGCTAAAGGCATGGAATCACAGGCCTTTTCGTTCACGGCGACAATTTACCATCTTCATCGAAAGAAAGATACCTTTCTAGCGAATTCCTGTTTTGCCTGCTTCTACCAGCCCCATCGCGAATAGGTCTGGAGACGAGACGATAGACTTAGAAGGTGACCGAAATCGAAGGCTTCATCCGCCGGCTGCCCAAGGCCGAGTTGCACCTGCATCTCGAAGGGACCATCCTGCCCTCGACGCTGGTGGAGCTGAGCGCCCGCCATGATGAGCGGCCCCTGACGCTGCCCGAGGCCGAGGCGCTCTACCGGTTCACGAACTTCACCGGCTTCCTGGATGCCTTCAAGGCCGTATCCCAGCGGCTTATCGACCCCGAGGACTACGAGCTGGCCGCCTGGCGCATGATGGAGCATCTGGCAGTGCAGGGCGTGGTTCACGCCGAGGTCTTTGTCGCTGTCGGCGTCATCTACCTTTGGCGCAACCACGACCCCGCGGCCTTCGAGCCCATCTTCCTCGCTCTGGAGCGCGCCCGTGAACGCGGCCAACGCGAGCTGGGCCTCTCGCTTTACTGGATCTTCGACGCCGTGCGCCACTTCACCGTCGAGGAGGCCGCGCGGGTCTTTCGCAAGGCCGCCGAATTGCGCCCTCGCTACCCGTCCATCATCGGCATCGGCCTGGGCGGCGACGAGCGGCGGACCGGCTCCGAGGCGTTCCACGCTCTTTACCAAGAAGCGGCGCGGGCGGGGCTCAGACTCACCAACCACGCCGGCGAAACCACCGGACCCGAGGCCATCCGCGAAGCGCTTTCCATCGGTTCCGAGCGCATCGGCCACGCGCTATCGGCCAGCAGGGACTTCTACCTGCTTCAAGAACTTAAGGAGCGGAGCATCCCTCTGGAGCTGAATCCGACCTCGAACGTCCGCACCGGGGTCTGTCCGTCCTTTGCCGAGCACCCGCTGCGCCGCTACTTCGATGCCGGCCTCCTGGTCACGCTCAACTCCGACGACCCGGCCTTCTTCGGCTCCGATGTGGCCAACGAGTACCTGCTGGCCCACACCGAGCAGGGCTTTACCCGCGAGGAACTGCGCCAGTTGGCGGCCAACTCCATCCGCGCCAGCTTTTTGCCCGCCCCGGCAAAAGCCGTATGGCTGGCCCGAATCGACTCAACCGGGTAAACGATAACCCGCGCGCAGGGCGATCCGTGAGTATTGCGTTCCAGGGGAGAAAACGCTTACAGTAGCGAGTGGTCCACCGGTTGCCTCCGGTATGCTCAACCAAACGCCGCGCGCCTAGCGGCGATACGGTGCGATTTCAGACCGGCCAGGAGTAAAGAATGCAGGCTAAGAGCACGAGTGAGGGGACGGCGGTTGATCGAATCGATCCAGCGTCAGTCCCGCAGAGAACGCTTTCGACCGGGGCAAGGATGCCGGCGATCGGCCTGGGCACTTTCGGCTCCGATCATGTGGCTGCCCGCGATGTTGCGGCAGCCGTGAAAATCGCGGCCCGGTTCGGTTACCGGCACTTCGACTGCGCATCCGTTTACGGCAATGAAGCCGAGATCGGCGGCGCGCTGGCTGAAGTTATGGCCGCGGGCGTGCGCAGGGAGGAACTGTGGATTACCTCCAAGGTCTGGAATGACAAGCACGCCCCGCACGATGTAATCGCTTCCTGCGAGAAGTCGCTGGCTGATCTGCGGCTTAGTTATCTCGACCTGTATCTTGTGCATTGGCCGTTTCCCAACTTCCATCCGCCGGGCTGCGATGTTACCGCCCGCAGCAAGGATTCCAAGCCCTATATCCATGCCAACTACATGAAGACGTGGGCGGCTATGGAAGAACTTGTGAAGCGTGGGCTGACGCGCCACATCGGAACTTCCAATATGACCATTCCCAAGCTCAAGCTGGTGCTTGGGGATGCAAAGATACGGCCGGCGGTCAATGAGATGGAACTTCATCCGCATTTTCAGCAGCCGGCGCTGTTTGAATTCGTGCGCTTGAACGGCATCGAGCCGATCGGGTATTCGCCGTTGGGGTCGCCGCACCGGCCGGAGCGCGATCGTACGCAGGAAGATACCTCGCCGACCGAGGATCCGGCGATCTTGCGCATTGCCGGGCGGCATCGGGTTCATCCCGCCGTGGTATGCCTCAAGTGGGCGGTTCAACGTGGGCAGACGCCGATTCCATTTTCAGCCAACCCAAGAAACATTTTCAATAATCTCCAGGGAGTTGCCGGCGATCCATTGACGGATGAGGAGATGCGGGAGATCGCCGCGCTCGACAGGAATTGCCGTCTCATCAAGGGCCAGGTCTTTCTCTGGAAAGAGGGGCAAAACTGGGAAGACCTGTGGGACGTGAACGGCGTAATAACTCCGGCTTAGAGCGCCGCTCTGCGGGCCGGGAGTCGATTGCGGTCAGGACTTAGAGGAGTAAGGTCAGATGGGAAAGACAATGCAGGCGGCGTTTCTGCCGGGAAACAGTACAGTCGAACTAAGGACCGTGCCGGTGCCGTCTCCGAATCACGGAGAGGTTCTGATCCGCGTGAAAGCCTCTACGATCTGCGGTTCGGACATACGCTGTATTTACCACGAGCACCTGGGCAAGGGGCCTGAGGGCTATCAGGGAGTTATAGCGGGCCATGAGCCCTGCGGCCAGATTGTGGAAGCCGGTCCGGGCTGCCGGCGCTTCAAGGCGGGAGACCGGGTGATCGTCTACCACATCTCCGGATGCGGTTTATGCAACGATTGCCGGCGCGGTTACATGATCTCCTGCACCAGCGAGCAGTACCGTCGCGCCTACGGTTGGCAGCGGGATGGCGGAATGGCGGAGTATATGATCGCCGAGGAGAAGGATCTGATCGCGCTGCCTGACCAGCTCTCTTATGCTGACGGCGCGCAGGTGGCCTGCGGATTCGGAACCGTGTACGAGGGCCTGGAGAAGATTGGAATCAACGGCAATCATGCGGTCCTGATTACGGGCCTGGGGCCCGTAGGGCTGGCGGCGGCGGCTCTCTGCCGCAAGCTCGGCGCGCAAAGGATCATTGGGGTCGACGTTGTGGATGAGCGGCTGAAACTGGCCAGGGACCTGGGCCTTTGCGACCATACGCTGATCTCCGGGCCGGAGAACGCCGCCCGGATCAAGAACCTGACCGGCGGCTTTGGCGTGGAGCGCGCTGTCGAGTGCTCCGCCAATGCGGCGGCGCGGGCCACTGCGATTCGCGCCACGCGCAAGTGGGGAAAGATTGTTTTCATCGGCGAGGGTGGAACCGTCGAGATCAATCCCTCTCCGGATATGATTCACGATCAAAAGACTCTCTACGGCTCCTGGGTTACATCTACATGGCTGATGGAGGAGTTAGTCGAGCGCCTGGTGCGCTGGAATCTGCATCCGGCAGACATTATCACCCACAGGTTTGCGCTTAATCAGGCTGCGGACGCGTATGCGCTGATGGCCTCCGGCAAGTGCGGCAAAGTCGCGGTCTGCGCGGATGAAGAATTGACTGATTCATCGGGTGGAAGGGGCTAACTCAGATTAAGATCGAGCCGGTTTTTTCAAAAAGGAATTCAGGATTGTTTCTTGTTTCAACGAATAGCGGAGAAATGGCTGCCGTTATCCCTATGATGCCATTCGAAGGAATGCAGTTATGTCTGTTATGAATGCGAATTTCCCAGCCAAAGCGCAGGCCAAGGACGGAATCTTTCCCGCTGGGCAGATTACCCTTTTCATCCTGATTACGGCGCTCTTTTTTCTATGGGCAATCCCTAACAACCTCAACGACGTGCTAATCAAGCAATTCATGAAGTCCTTCGAGATTTCGCGCTTCCGCGCGGGATTGCTGCAGTCTGCGTTTTACATGGGATATTTTCTTCTTTCCATGCCCGCGGCGC
>DATFYK010000067.1:0-77533 GCA_035315085.1 Occallatibacter sp. | reverse complement strand
TAACCAGGAAGTTCGGCCGCTTTGCACCTCATCTTGGCGCCGGGTGGTGGCCGAGTTCTCGGTCGACTTGTGCATCAACAGCACGTCTTCCTGGCGGGAAACGATTTTGTTTGTGCTTGAAGCTTCGAATTCGATGACCTTGTCTGATGCGTTTTTCACGCTGTTCCGCGTCGCAGAATAGCGTTGCCAGATTTATCGCTGTAGTCGAATTTGTAACTGTTAGAACACCCCAGAGCCACAAGGATCGACGGGGATCGGCAGGCACCCGATAAACAATTCAATCAAAAGCAGTCATTCCTTCCAAGTTTCAACAGGATTCAATAAATCGTTTGACCTGTGTTGGAAGCAGAAGGTCGGGGGTTCAAATCCCTCCGCCCCAACCAGCATAAGCTATTGAAAATACAAGCGATATTTTCACTTTTTCAGTGCGCATCTGCTTTTACCGTTACATCGCTATAGTCGAATTCGTAGCTGGCCTGCCCAGGCAGCTTACGGCAAGCTACGCGAGACGGCAGATAAGACGCTTATTATCTTTACCATGGCATGACGCTACGGGGCAGCCCAGAGACTCAGTTCGTCTCGCGAGAAACAGTCGAAACGGTCCCGGCGTGAGACAATCGATCACTGGATGAGATCTGCTTCCATTGGGCCGAGGACCACAGTCCTCTCAAACACGCGATTGCTGATGATTCCTTTCTTGGCGGAGGAGATGGGGATTCTCTTCTCTTCCCCGGTCGTGTTTACATAGAGAGTCCGGCCATCGACAACCCTTGCGTAAACTCCCTCGGGAGTCTTGGGGCCCGGTTGAATGCGCGCAACCGTGTTGAGATAGCTCATCAGCGGACCGATTGCGGAAGGGCTCGATTCCGTCGCCAGATAGATTGCATTTCCTTTGCCGAACTTGTTGATGGTGACAGCGGGAGCATGGTCCGCGGTATTCGTGAATCGCGCGACGACCGTGGCCGTGGACGGCTCAAGCACTTCATAGTGATGCACCGCGGTCTCGATCGAGTCACCACCCAACTGGAAACTGAGTGCCGCCGGAATGTCGTAGAACGCGTTTGTCTTCAGTCCAAAGACATCGCTCAAACGGCCGGGCAGCGGCGTATCGAACCATTGCCCGTGCTCGTCAACTTTGGCCGAAAACGCGGTCATCAAGACGGCGCCGCCTCCGCTTACGTAATCACGAAGGGCCTTCGCGCTTGCGGCATCCATCACGTAATCGGCCGGCACGATGACCAGCTTGTAGGACGAAAGGCTGTCGTGCCCGATGTTGATGATCGCCGTGTCGATGTTCGAGCGGAAGAGGGGCTCAAAGGCTCCTTGCACCTGCTCCGTATAGGAAGGCTTGAAGAATTGACGCGTCGTGCTGGAGGGACCGTTCGGGTTTGAATCGACGAAGGAATCGAAGGAATATGCGATGGCCACCTCCGGATGCGTGTAGCGCGGGAATCCGAAGTTTGAAAGCTGCTTGAATTCGGAAGCGATCCGCGTGAACTCGTCCACTTTCCAGGAGGGCGTGCCATCGTGGTCGACCAAACCAAAGAGCGCCTGCTCCTCTCCTCCAATATGACTGTTGAATGTCCATGCGAGGATTCCTTGCGCGCCTATCATCAGTCCGAGATACGCGTACATCCGGCTTCGGCCCGGCGCGCCGTACCAGCCGCCGCCGCCCGCGGTAAACTCGTTGAACCAGATGGGTGTGGCCAAATCTCCTTTGACCGTCATGGCGCCAAACACGCCGCTGACCGGGTCACCTGGATAAAAACCCTCGGTCCCAAAGGACACATAGGATTTGTAAGTGCTGAGATAATCGAAGCCTCGCCGCCATGCGGTATCCCACAGATTCGAGATCGATGGAATATCGGGCATATTGCGCTGGCGAATCGCATCGAGTTCCTCAAGCCGGGCCACCGTGACATCGGACCAATAGCGGTGAAGATCGAGATAGCGCTCGGGAGGTCCAGGCCCGTCTTCGAGTGGCAAGTCAACCTCCTCGAAGCTGTTCAACCGGCGTGACCATCGCTGTGTCGCCCAGGTCTTGTTGAGTTCTTCGATGGTTCCGTACTTCTTTTTGAGCCAAGTGATGAACCGCTGCCGGTCAGCTTCTGAATACGACATGAAACCGTTTCCGATTTCGTTGTTGTAGCCGACAGCGATGACCGCTGGATGATGGGCATAACGTTTCGTCAGCGCGTCCGCTAAGATTCCCAATTCACGCACGTAACCCGGATCGCTGATGTCGTCCATATAGCGTTCCGCGGGGGGAAGGCGCGTGCCGCTCTGGCTAATGATATCGACGCCCGGGTACGCACGATGCAGCCAGATGGGCGCCGGCGAGCCCGGAATATCCAGGATCACCCTGATCCCGTTGGCCTGCATCTTGTCCATCACCTTGTCGAACCACTCGATCTCAAATTTGCCTTGCGAGGGTTCAAACGAGTCCCACGACAGGTCCCCCATGCGCACGACGTTGAATCCCGCGTGCTTCATGATCGCAATGTCACGATCAATCTGCTCGGGCGTGCGATCGATGGGCTGATAACAAGTCCCCACAAAGAGCTGCCCGGAACCCGGCCAGTTGGGATGTACGGAAATATTCTGAGCGGCAGAAAATGCGCTTAGAGCCAACCCGACAACCAGAAAAAGCGCAAGCCGCTTTACTGAGGCGCCCGGGCATTGCCGATAACGCGACAACCGAATCCTTTTTCTCATGAAGCCCTCCTTACGTGAGGAAGTGACTGAACGTTTGATGTTCCTTCAAGACTACCTAAAGCTGATCGACACCTCCATGGCGCGATGACCGCCCGGGAGGGACAGGTAGGCCGGTGTGGGATTAGTTGGCGGTTTCAGTAAAGGTGACCGAAGCTCCGCCGAGTGCGAACTGGTCCTGCGCGGTGACAGTTACAGTTCCCTTGGACGAAGGTAGTGTCAGAGTAACCGAGGCTATGCCCGACGAACTGGTCGTGGCAATGACGCTCGTACCCGACGTGGTTCCATTGGACAGCGTGCCGGCCGAGGTGGTGAACAGGATGCCGGCTCCCGTGGTGCTTCCGCCGGATTGGCCCGGCGCCAGGGTGACGGTGAGGGCATTCGAGAGGGTCGTGCCTGCCGTGCCGGTCTGGTTGTTGCCGCCTGTGACGGTGAGAGTGGCCGGCGGATTGCCCACAACGATCCAGCCGCCCTGCGTCTGAGTAGCCGTGCCGTCGAAGCCGGTCACGGTGAAGTGGCAGAAGCCGGGCGCGCTGCCCGCGTTCACGGTAATGGTTGCGGGCTGGGTCGCGGTCATGGTGGAGTTGGTGAGCGCCAGAGAACCGCTGCAGGCGGGGGCGCCCTCGTAGGCGTCGAAGACCGCCGAGGAGAGTGTCACTGTGGCGCTGCCGCTGCTGATGGCGGGATTGAGGGTTGCGGCGCCCGAGGCAGGAATCATCAGGTCGTCGGGGTTGAGGCGCCACTCCGATGCGGGTGTGGAGGCTTCGCTTCCGTTGACCACCAGCAGAGTGATGCTGTACGGCGCGAAGCTCTGCGTCGCGTTCCAGGCGGCAGAACTGGAGTGTGAAATCGCGCTGGAGGCGGTCGAGGCCAGCGTGTACGCTACGTAGCTGGACGCGCTGAATCCGGAGAGGTTGAATGTGACCTGCGCCGTGTTCTGGGGATCCTTGTTGAGGACCATGATGGTCATCGTCGTGCCGGTGGAGTTGAGCGAGGCGAAGCTGCTGAACAGATCAGAATTGCCGTTGTTGGCGGCAGAGATCGACAGCGGCTCGAACATATGATGCGCGCCGTCGTAGTTGGTGTACAACTTCCAGGCCTCGTATTCAGCAGTGCCCGGCGACGGCCCGTCCCAGCGCGAGGCAAAGCTAAGTCCCTCGCGTCCAAAGACGCCTAAGGTGTCCGCGTCGGCTATCGCCGTTGAAAAGTCCGATCCGGCGTTCTGGGCAAGGCCAGCGCCCCACTCGGTATAGGACAGCGGCGTTCCGGGGTAGATGGCGTTGACCATGGCCTTGAAACGCGGAATGTGGAAGGGGATGCCGGGATTTGGCTCCTCATTGGCCGTCCAGGTGTTGTCCATATCCGGGTTCACAGTGGCCGGATCCCAGTAATACCCAGCGCACTTCACCGTAGCCGCCTGAAGCTGTGCGTTGGTGAAATTGGTGGTAGGGCCGCAGTCTGCATATGCATGGATATCGAAGACGTCAAGCGTGCGCGCGCCGTTGATCTGATCAAACCAGTAGATCTGATTCAGCCACCAGGGCAGGAAGTCTATGCCGCCGTGAGCGGCCTTGTCATTGCCGTTGGCGCCGTTCCAGTAAAACCACCAGCAGCAGAAGACCGGACCAAAGCGCACTGCCGCCGGATCCCAGGCCTTCAAGTTCGTCGCTTCTGTCTCATAAAGGTTGGCAAGTTCGTCATAGCCCGAAGCTACGGGGTGTACATCCCGGTGTGTGCCGTTCCAGATGTCGGGTTCGTTGTCCATGTCGTAGAAGTGGCAGGAGGCGATGGGCGAGTAAGGCACCGTGCACGTCCCGCTGCCAAAGGCCGTGGCCAGCGCCTTCGCCCAGGTTTTGCGGTCAATGCAGGTTGTCTGGGAGGCAGTTCCCGCCGGGCAGTTTGGTGCGGTGTCGACCAGCGGATAGTAGGCCGTGGTGACGGCGTTGGTGGTCACCGGGGTCTTGCAGTCGGTTTCTAGGCCATCGCCGGCGTCGGTATTGTTGGGATCAACGGAGCACTGCGCGCCATAGATCGCGACGGAATAGCTCCAGTTGCGGTTGCTGCTGTTCTCGGCTTCCCCGGCCACCCAGTCCATCATTGCCATCGTCGTCAGAGCATGGCTGCCGGCATTTTGGGTGTTGGTAATAAGTTGCACCTGGTCGCCCGCGCCTCCGTAGTCTTCGAAGTACCAGTCCGCGACGGAATTGCGGGTTTGCAACTGCCAGTTGTAGTTCGACGCGTCATTGCCGCCCCATCGCGAATAGGTGTAGCCCACGTCGGATATGTCCGCAATCGTCTGGTCATTGTTCCCGTAAACAAACGGGCTGATCTGATGGCGATTGGCCAGCACGTCGATGTTGACCGTAACGGCCGTGCTGCCGGCGGTGACGGTGATCGACCCGGTTCCGGAAGCGCTGTTGTAGGTTGCTGAGCTATTGGAGTCCGGAGTATAGGTGGCAATCAGGGTGTCGCTGCCCGTTGCCAGCGATCCTGCCGGAATCGTAATGGTTGCCGAGCTGGAGCTGAGCGTAGTGGCGGATGAAGTATAGCTGCCGCTGGAAAGGACTATTGAGCCGGTGGGCGTGCCACTCGATCCGGAGACCGCAATGGTGACTGAGAGCGATTGTGCGGTGGTAATGCTGCTGGATGCCGGTGTCACGGTAACAGTGGGCGTGGTCGCAGGCTGTGTGACGGTGATCGAGGCGGCTCCGGAAGCGCTGTAGTAGGCCGCCTCGCTGCCGCTGTCCGGAGTGTACTTCGCGGTCAACGAATCGGAGCCTGCGGCGAGCGATCCTGCCGGAATCGTAATGATTGCCGAGCCGGAGCTGAGCGTCGCGGCGGAGGAGGTATAGCTGCCGCTGGAAAGGACCACCGATCCGGTAGGCGTGCCATTGGCGCCGGAAACGGCGACCGTCACGCTGAGGCTCTGGGAATAGCGAATGCTGCTGGATGCGGGGGTGACCGTGACCGTAGGTGTAACTGGACCCGATGATGAATTATTGCCGCCGCTGCCACAGCCATTGGGCAGAAAAACAAAGCAGATACATCCAATCAAAAAAAGAAAAAGAGACTTCATATAGAGAATGCTCCTGGCTGTGCGGACCCTTCAAGGTCACAGCGAATGGAATCATCGAAGTGCGTCATTCCCGGCCGTACCCGGCATACGGACGGCAAGGAGCGGTGAGCCGCCGCCGGTAGTTTCACTTGGGCGCCGCGCCCGGGCAGCATGGGCTGCCCGGGCCGAGTGCCGGTTGCAACAACTCACTGCACTGTCAGCGCGATCTGGAACGTCGGTTGCGCGCATGGAGCCAACGTTGGGCTTCCAGTTGGAGGGTTACTCCCCGGGATAATACCGCAGGGCTGTGTTTCTCCCGTGTTCACCGAGCCGTTCGAGTTCAAGGCATACGGGTCAGAGGAGGCAATCACGGTGATCGTGCTCGAGCCGGCCGGGGTGGAGAACTGAACCCCGTTGTTGCAGGCCATGAGTCCACTTGCTGAGATCGCAAGCAGAACCATCCCGATCAGCATCGTGACCTTTCCCCAGGCTCCGCGCACCAACCGGCGCCGCGTCCAGAACAGGAACAACCCGGTGAGACCGCCCAGCCACCACAGTATCGAGCTCTGCAACGGAGAGTTGGGCGGATTGTTCACCACAACCTGCAGATGTGTTGTTGCCGGAGGATATGAAGTGGCGGCTGTGTTGGCCATGACCGTAACCTGCCCAGGCGAGAACACGCAGATTGCGTTAGCCGGCAATGAAGAAGCCAGGCATTGATAGCCTACGACGCCTTGCCAGCCGCCGTAACTGGTGTTGGTAAAGGTGATGGAGCTATTGTTGGTGTTGCTGCCGCCGCTGGTAAGGCTTGTACCGCTCGGGGTGATAACGACAGAACCGATTCCGGGGCCAACATTGAACGATGCGCTTGCCGAGCTCGATCCAGTGAAGTTTGTATCGCCGCTATAGGTAGCGACAACGGAGATCACGTCATAGCCGCTCGAAAGAGGAGCGGTGGGAGTGTAAGAGGTTGTGGCCTGGAATGTGCCGCCGCTTGCCGGTGCAAGAGTGCCGGTTTGCGTGACGGGCGTTCCACCAGAGGCATCCGTAAAGACAAAGGCTACGGTTCCTGTCAGATATCCCGCGAAAGTCGAACTCACCGTTGCGGTGAAAGTGAGCGCCGTACCTGCCGGCTGACTGGGTGGATTGACATAGACCGTCGTAAACGATAGCGCAGTCGAGGTGGCGACCGTCTGCACCGTGGAGTTTAGCGTATTGGAAGAACTCTGCGAGTAAGCGATAAAAGCCGTTTTTGCTCCCAGGTACGCCGCCGACATCGTATGGCTGCCTCCAGAGAGACTCCCGCCAGCGATGGTATAGCTCGCCACGCCATTGCTGTTCAACACGACAGATTGCTCGACGATGCCATCCACGAGGAATTGCACATTGCCAGGAGGCGTGCCGTTGGAAGAATCCACTGAAGCTACTGTAGCTTGAAGCGTCACAGGCTGGTCATAGGAGATTGCGCCCGTCGGCGAGGTGATCGCCAGGTTTGTTGTCGTCGCTGCTGTAACAAAGCCAGTACCGGTGAATGTAACCTCTTGAGTGCTCGCGTTGGCGGCTGTGCTGCTCAGCGTGTAGGTCTCTGAATACACTGCAAGCGCGGCAGGCGTAAAGGTTGCTTCCAGGTTGCAACTTGATCCTGAGGCCACCGACGCGCCGCTGGCGCAGGCATTTGTCTCCGAGGAAAGAGCGGTGAAGTCAGCCGTATCTCCGGTAAGTGCATAGAAGGGGCTACCGAGCGTCAACGCCTGGTTTCCGGAGTTTTCCAGGTAGTAGGCCAGAGATGAACTTGTTGAACCGGGATTCCAGAAACCGAAGGACTGCGTGCCCTCAATGCGATTGACCATGTAAGCAACGGCGTTCACGTTGTCGCTTACATAGAGATTGCCGATAGGGTCGATGGCGACGCCGTAGGGAGCCTTGACAATCGCTGTTCCTGTCGAATCGAGTTGGCCGACGACATTGATGGCCTTGGTGGGAGCCAAAGTACCAGAGATGTTGGGAACTCGCCAGATCTTTGCGTTGCCCTGATCGACGACGAAGAGCGCGCCCGATGCATCTAACGCCAAGGCCGATGGCGTGCTGTAACCCGAGGCCACTGTCGCCTGTAAGCTCACGCTCAGCGGAGCGGTCACTTCGTAGACGTCGCCATTGCCCGCGTCGGCAACATAAACGTTCCCGGAAGCATCCACGGTGATCGCCGAAGGACTGCTCATGCCGGAGCCGAGGGTATGCGCAAACGAGATATCCGAACCGCCTACATAGGGAAGAAAGACAACGCGCTTATTGCCTGAATCGGCAATATAGAGGTTGCCCAGGCTATCGACGGCGATTCCGGCGGGCTTGCTCAGTTTCGCACCGGCGACGGTAGTACTGCTGGAGATCAGAATTGTCTGCGCCGCGGTGCTAATCGCTCCATTGACCACCGGGATCTCAACGATCTGACTGTTGCCGGTATCGGCGACATAAACATTCCCCGCGCCATCAACTGCAACGCCGGTGGGGGCATTGAGGCCGCTGCCCAGCGCAACCGCCGCCGTCTTGCCGGCCGGGATTTCCAGAATCGCGTTTTGACTGGAGTCGGCAAAGAAGACGTTGCTCAGATTGTCGATGGCCACGCCAGTCGGCGCCGTATAGCCGCTGCCAAAGGGCGGCGGGAGCACGCCCGGATCAACGGTAAGTCCAGCGCCGGCTCCGGTGCCGGAGATGTCGGCCGTCGCCAGCACGTTGTCGCTGGCATCCGTGAGCACGACTGCTCCGTAGGCCACGCCGGGTGTGGCGGGCGCAAAGTTTAGATTCACGGTGCAACTATTGCCTGGCGTGTAAGAAGTCGCTGAACAGCTTCCTGTTCCGGCGTTGGAGAAGATTCCTGTGCCGGTAACCAAGGAGAAGGCGGCCGACGTCTCGTCCGCGTTGAAGACCACGTTCAGGGTGCCTGTTCCGTTGGCGCCCACGGCCGCCGATCCCAAATTCGCGCTGCCCTGCGTGACCTTATAGACCGACGAACCGCCGTTGGAGTAGTAGAGATTTCCAAACGTGTCGATGGCCACGGCGCTAGACAGAGTGAGGGGATAGGTGGTGCCCGAGCCCGCGGTAATGATGTACTGATCCGCCGGGTTCAACACCCCGCCTTCATTGGGAATCACATACAGGATCGAGGACAAGTACAGTGGCGGCCACCAGCCGTTGATGGCATATTGCGCGCTCGTCCCCTGGTCGGCCACATAGAGGTTCCCCGCTGCGTCCAGGCTGACTCCTACCACGCTGGTGTATCCGCTTCCGAAGGCTACGGGGGACGCGCTGTAGCTCCCCGAGCTATAGGCCAACTCATAGAGTCCGCCGCCGGAGGCGAAATAGATGTTGTTGCTGGCATCGACGGTCATCGAAACGATTGGCGACGAAAGCGAGGCTATCAACGTTTTACCATTACTCGATGTTGCATCCTCTTCGAGCAATTCGTTTGAAGACGTGCAGCAAGCGTTGTTCGTCGCAATGAAGATATTGCCGGAAGAGTCGGCAGCAATCGCGGAAGAGGTATACCACCAGCTGATCGCTCCCAGGTTTCCGATACTGATTGTATATGCGCCACCGGCATTCAGAGCGCAATTGACAATTGGGATGCGGAGTTGATTGTATTCCCCATCGACGATATAGATGTTGCTCTTCGACGCATCGATCCATATCTCACGGGTTGCCCAATTATCATTTTGTGCGGCGAATACGGCTGTGGGTGCTCCTCCGCCAACGGGAATTTCGGTGATCAGGCCGCCGTTTTCTAGCTGGCTTCCGGATGAGACACCGGAGGCAAGCGCATAGATGTTGCCACAGGCATCAAGAACGACGCCCGCTTCTAGAGCAGCTTGACCATCAGCATAGGTTAATCCTGTCGCCGCTGTGGATTCGCTGGAGACCACCGCTTGATGCGCATTGGCGGCAGCGTGCCCCGTTCCAGTCAAGACGATCCCAATCAAACCCAGAATGAGCATCGTCAGCCACGCGTTCCGCCGGGTCCAACCGTTCATCCAATCATTCCTCGACATTTCAAGCCTCCAAAAATATTGCGGTTTGCCGCATGTTGCTTCGTTCCTTGTTCCGGCTTCCGGATTCTCCTTCGCCGTTACCGCCATCGCGCCTTCATGAAGTACGCGGGAGGGGAGCCGAAGGGCCGCCCCTCCCTGGTGCTTAAAAGTTGTACTTCAAGCTGAATTCAACGATGCGTACACCGGCCTTGTAGGGTGTATACCCAAAACCGGCATTCTCCAATTGAACGCCAGCGAACGCTGCCTGCTGCGAGTAATAACAACCTGCGCCGGTGGCCTGACTGCATGGCGGATCCGCAAAGGTCAGGTTCAGCGCCGCCTGGTTATTGCCGTTGAACGACGAGATGGGGTGGTTGAGGAAGTTGAAACCCGACATGCGGAACTGTAGGTTTCCCCGGTCGTTCAACGGAATGTCCTTATAGACGGAGAGATCGGAGTTGAAGTAGGCCGGCCCATGCACGTCCGGAAGATTCCACCACCCCTGCGTTCCCTGTGCCGGGAGACCGAAGCAATTGCCATTGGCATACTGCTTGGATACCTGGTTCCCGGAGAGAAGCGCCGAATGCAGGTTTGCACTCGGATCGCACTTAACTACAGGCTGCAGCGTGTAATCCGAACTGCCCAGCCAGGTAGCCGCGCTGATGGGGACACTGACGTGGGTTGTCCGAGAGATGTCCGTGTAATAGCTTGCGCCCGCGGAAAAGCCAAAGTTTGTGCTCCCGTTGAGAATGGAGAGGTCCGGGCCGCTGGCCAGACGGGTGATGCCCGAAAGCTCCCAGGAGTTCAGAACCCAGCCCAGCTCGCGGTTGCCGTGAAACTTCTTGCCCTCCTGATAGGAGTAGGTGAAGTTGGCGGCTTGAGGCCGGTCGAAGGAGACAATGCCGTAGTCGTGATGGGCATTGATCGGGTCTGCGGTGTAGCCCGTGTCCCAGTTGCCGCGAACCGCCATGGCCTTGGACCACGTGTAGTTGATTCCCAGGACCAGGGAACCGCTCTGCTTGTTCAGTGACACTTGCATGGCGTTGTAATTCGCCCAGTTGGTGTGTTCAGGCACATTCACTTGCTGATAGTTCGGATACGGCCGGTAGTCGTTGACAATAGTGCTGCCGATGTTCGACGCGGGGTTGGTTTGCCCGGTAAGAGGATCGGGACCGAAGAAAGCGCCCAGAGGGATCACATTCTTGTTTTGCAAGCTGCCCATCGTGGCAAGATTCGTGCTCTGGTTTCCGACATAGGCAATTTCGAACACGGCACCGTAGGGCAATTGCTGATCAAGCGTGAAATTGTAGTTGTATGTAACCGGCTGCTCGTTGTCCTTTGGATCGTCTGCGGCGATACTGCCGACCGCCCCGGTAGTCGTGTAGGCCCCAGGCGTGGAATCAAAGGCCGGCGATCCGGTGTAGGTTCCGGTTGTTAGGTCCCCTTTGTAGGATCCGGTGTAATATCCGCAGGTAACAACCTGCGAACCGTGCGGATAAGAACTCATTGGACCTATTGTCGGAGCCGCATTGAGCAGTTGATCCAGTGTGCAACTGCTTGTAAAAGCTGACGAAATGCTGTAATTGATCAGGTCGACCGCTGTTTGCGTCGCGCCGCCAGCCACATTGACGGAGTCACGCGACCGGTAGACACCGAAGCCGCCACGGAAAACGCTTTTCCCATTTCCATAGAGGTCGTAAGCGAGGCCGACGCGCGGCTGGTAGAAGAGTGCGCGGCTTCCAACCCCGGCAACGGGGATGCTGGAGTCCAACTGATGCCACTTGATGCCTGGCCACGTCCTGGCGTCCTGAGTCATATTCGGATCGAATTGGCCGGGCTGAATGGGGTTATATTTGGTGGGATCCCAGACCGCGGCGCCAATGCCGTGGGTATCGGTCCACGGGGGAAGATGGGAAAGTCGGATGCCGAAGGTGAGAGTCAGCTTCGAATTTACCTTCCACTCATCCGTTGCATAGAATTCAAGAGTGTTGAAATACATGCCCTGGGCGGGATCGCCGGAGGCCTGTGAGTAACCGTTTGTGCAGCCGATCAGGAAGTTGGCCACAGTGTTGCCCAAATTCGATGCAGAGGGAGCAGCGAGCGTGATGTCGCCGGTCGTCGGATTCGTGCTGTAGCTAGGCGTGGTTTGATTGGGGAGGCACCCCTCCCAACGAGCAAAAGTGATAGTGCCGTTCGCTTGGCTTCCGAGAGTAACATTACTGTTTCTGGTCTGCTCGGCGTATACACCGGCCTTGATGGCGTGCGTGCGATAGATTTTGGTGAGATTGTCGGCTATGTCCCAGGAGGATTTCCTGAGGTATTGGCTGCCAGGGGGCACATACCCAAAGGAAAAGTTGGGGATACCGATCGTCTCGTAAGAGTAGATACGCGGCAACTGGTTGATGCCGTTCTTCAGGGCTCCGCCCTCGTACCCGGCTGCCGCCCAGGGCGTGCCGGTATCCAAAGCGGCGGGACGATTCTCAAATTGCTCCGGTTGAGAAAAGTAGACGCCCGCCAAGACGACTTCGTTGGTCAGGTTGCTGCTCAAAATCTTGGTCAGATTCAGGGACGCGGCATGCGAACGCCCATACGAGTCCAGGGGGGTCGGAAAGGGGACGGTATCGGGCGGGTTGTAGTAGATGTTATTGAGAGGCGACTGGGTATTCACCATCTCCCAGTTATATGTGCCATACAACTTCAGGCTATCGGAGAAGTTTTGATCCACGCGGCCGTGGAACTGGAAGCCGTTATTGGTCTGCATGACGTTCTTGACCCAGTTATAGCCGCTGGACGCATAGCCGTTGGTGGGCTGAGGGGTGGCGTTGGGCGTTGGATAGAACTTGGTAAAGGCGGCAACCGCCGGATTGACGGTGTTGAGTATGCCCCCGTTGATGGGCTGTGCGTTCTGGTCCAGGGTCCCGTTTGCAGGAGAGAAGCAGTCGCCGCCGATGTTGGAATAGGCGGCGGACTGGCTCCAGTCCTGGGTGCAACCCGCCGCGAGATCGGCAGCACTCACATTGAAGGCGCTGGCCAGCGAGGCTTCGGACAAATTCCCGCCCAACATAGACGCAGTCGGGATGAATGCGTACATCGGCCCGCCGTATGTTCCATTTGCATTGTTCAACTGGTCGTAGTACTCAAAGCCGGCCCAGAAGGTGAGGCGTTTGCTGTCATTGAAGTGGGTGCCGGGGATTTTGACCGGGCCGCCAATCGTGCCGCCTGGATAGTAGTACTTGGCTGGCGCCTTGGCGATGGGCACATACCGGCCTTCAGCATTGACGCTCCCGGAGTCATTTGACAGCCAGTCGTTGGAGTTGAAGATGTGATCGCGGGCATACATATAGAGCGATCCGTGGTATAAAGCTCCGCCCGACTTGCCAACGGCGTTGATGACGATGGGACCCTTGGCTTCATCGGCGCCGAAGTCCGAGGTTTGCACCTTGACTTCCTGCACCTGGTCCATGTTGATGTTGGCAAGTGATGCTCCCATGTCGCCAGGATCAATGATCTGGACTCCGTCGGAGGCTATGTTGACCAGCCCTTGCTGGGGAGCAGCGCCATTGGCGCCGTAAGCGCCCATCTGCCCACCAAAGGTGGTGGTGGTGTAGTCGGCGCCCTGGTTGTTCAGGCCTGTGCCCGCATTTAGCGTAAAGCCGGGCAGCATGCTCACCAATTCCATGGCATCGCGCCCGACGGTGGAAAGGCGGGCGATATCGGTGGAGGTGATCAGGGTGCTGTGTTCTCCGGAGTTGAGGGTTACACCCGCTACCTCTGCCGTCACCACGATCGATTCCACAACCTGGCCGACCTTCAGCTTGATTCTTGGCACGGTCAGGCTGTCGCCAGGATGCGCTTCGATGCCCGTCACCTTCCATGACTGGAAGCCGGTCATCGTCACCTGGATGCTGTAGGTGGCCGGTTGAACGGCAAGAAAGTTGAAGAAACCCTCGCCATTGCTGGTGGTGTTACGGGTCGCCTTGCTGGCTTCGTTGATGAGCGTGACCTTGGCGCCGGGAATCACCGCGTCGGAGGCATCGCGAACTGTGCCGGAGATGGATGAGGTTGTCTGCGCGTGGGCTGCGGCTGCCAGCAAGAGCAGGGCCGCACACCCGAGTACCCAGTACGGAAACGTTTTCAGAGATCGCATCGACGATGCGCAGAAAAACATGTTCGTAGATATTGACAAGATGTGCCTCCAAATCTGTGGTGCCCGGTTACCCGGTTCCTCCAATAAATCAATGGTTTACCCGTAGGCTTTGGAAAATTCCCGCCTCGGGCCCCGTATGTGCGTTGCTATCCTTTGCCGCTCACTCCGTCCTCCGGTGGCTGCAAGCCGGTTCACCGCAGCAGCGTCACAACCGGCATCTACCGCAACCTAAGAGCACAACTTCGCACGTGCCGGTGACATCGTCCGCCGGTGCTTGCTGATCGTGAGTCATGTGCGCAGATTGAAACTTAGCGACTGCGCCAATCGAACCTCCGAGCAATCCCCGGTACCCTGATTCGGGACGCCTCTACCTGGACTTGCGTTCGTTCGGCAAGCAAAAATTTGAAGTCACGAGCAGGGTTAAGCCCTGCTGCAACGGAGGTCAAGGTTAAACCTGAACATTCGTGTACAGGCACGTACACCGAACCGTTACACGGTGTGTATATTTATGAAACTTAACGAAATAGACCAAATTCTCGGGGTGTTTCCGCGGCGGTGTTGCAATTGCGTACTTGGGACAGCTATGATCACCCACACAGGAGATGGTCGGTGTCTAACACCACCCAGGCCGTATCGAATCGCCCTCCATCCGCCTCCATGGAGGACGAGCGCCGGGAACTAGAGGTTGTGTCGGCGGCGTTAGCGAATTCTTCCCGGCTGCATCGGCTAATCACCTATATCGGGGAAAAGCATTTCCAGGGTGAAACGGACAAGCTGCACGAGTACGGCATCGCAACCGAAGTCTTCGGACGCTCAAAGGACACATTCAATGCAGGCGAGGACGCGATTGTGCGGGTAGAAGCCCACCGCCTGCGAAAACGACTGAAGGAGTATTACGCGGGCGAGGGAAAAGATCACCCCATCCATCTGTCGATTCCATCGGGAACTTACGTCCCTGTTTTCACGCGTCAGTCTTCTGGCCCTGCAAAGCTCGAGAGCGAAACAGTCCTCGCACAGCCGGAAACACGGCCTTGGCATTATCCTCGGCATTATGTAGTTGCGATCGCGGCATTCGCATTGACGATTCTCGGCGGATACCTGGTCTTCCGGGCTTACAGCGCAAAAAAAGACAACGTCGGCAGCGCAGCTTCTAATGCACAGCAAGCCGCTCCCTCGAACGCCGCAGCCTACGCGCAAGTACCCTTGCGAATTCTCGCCGGCTACGACGGAAAGCCGCGGATCGACAGCGCCGGAAACGTCTGGCAGCCCGACCAGTATGTCTCTTTTGGCGGGAAGTGGGAACGTCTGGACAGCGTGGTAGCGCGAACGAGCAATCCGATGCTCTTCGAGCATTGGCGCAACGGGGGCTTCTACTACGACATTCCACTGCGGCCTGGCGTATACGAACTACACCTCTACTTCGTCTCCATAGAGCCGGATTCCAGAGGCCCGTCCTCATTTTCCGTCTCGCTAAACTGGCAACCGCTCCTGTCCGGCTTCGATGTCAACATAGATGCCCAGGGGCCGAACATCGCGGACGAACGCATTTTCCGCGACATCAGCCCAGGAAGTGACGGATTCCTGCACCTTGGCTTTACCGCCGAGCGTGCCTTGGCGACGCTGAGTGCGATTGAGATTCTGCCCGGGAAACCCAACCAACAGCTTCCCATCCGCCTGGTTACCCAGCCGACTTCCTACACTGACCACAGCGGCCAGTTCTGGCGTCCTGACGACTACTACATGGACGGATACACTGAGACCAAGCGAACGAAAATCGCGGGGACACCCGATCCCGACCTTTTCGCGGCGGAGCGGTATGGGCACTTCACATACGCCATTCCGGTTGACACGCGTGATCGCTACACCCTGATCCTTCACTTTGCCGAGTTTTACTTCGGGCCCAGCGCGTCGGGAATCGGAGGCGTGGGAAGCAGAGTGTTTCGCGTCCTGTGCAACGGAAACACTCTGCTCGATGACTTCGACATTTACAAGGAAGCGGGCGGTCTTCATGCCCTGACAAAAACCTTTTACCACCTGAGACCCACTGCGCAAGGCAAGCTCAACATTACCTTTGAGCCGATTGTGAACAACGCCACGGTCTCGGGTATCGAGGTCCTCGACGAATCGCAATAAGTCGTAATCCTGAAGCGGCAGCGCGCACCTATTTTCCCGGGATGAGCAAGACACTTTCGGAGGTTGTGGGAACCGTTACCGCGAAATCCTCTCCCAGGCCGTCAAGTTTGGCCGGCGTTGGGCCGGAAGCCGGCCAGAGACTGTTCAAGCTGAAGTTGGCGCGTCGTTAAGGTTTTCGTGGACCAGTGATAGATATCCGCGCCCGGAACGATCGGAAGCTGGGGCACGGGTTTGATCCGCATCTCAAGAGCATATCGGCCCCGGCCCGGCGGACGAATTGAACTCGCACGCTCCGCAAACGCGCATTGAAGACTACCGATAATCTCGCATTCAAGCGCATGAACTGCCAGTGCAATTCCATCTTTGGTATGCTTTTCAGTTAGCCCGACGGCCGATTCCGCGGGCTTTCGAGAGGAACGGTGCCAATCATGATTCACAACCAGAGGAGACGATTGAGTGAACGGTCGGGGAAGCACTATTGGAGCTTTCCTGCGCGGTTAAGCGTTCTCTGCTTGCTGCTCAGTATTTCGGCATTCGGACAAAACCGCGCGAATGTTTCCATCGACATGGGCAAAGCCGTGAACATTCTGACCGACACTTCTCTCGGTGTTCCCGCGCCCGCCTCCGATGGAAACTCTTTCAACCCGGCTGGGGCGCCCTACCTGCGCGCGGCAGGGATTTCCGCGGCGCGCTACCCGGGCAACCACGGGGTGGCGGATCTCTATCACTGGTCTACCAAGACCACGACCCGGTATAAAGGCGCGGAATCGGGTTACTTCGCCCCGGAAAGCAACTTCGGCAGTTTCGCGCTCTTCGCTGAGAAGCTCGGCCAGGCCGTGATTATCGTTAATTACGGAGCGGACTCAGACGGCACCGGAGGCGGAGAGCCGGCCGAGGCGGCGGCATGGGTGGCCTACGCCAATGGAGATGCGGCCGACACACACGCCCTGGGCAAAGACACGACCGGCAAGGATTGGCATACGGTCGGCTATTGGGCATCGCTGCACGGCCAGGCTCCGCTGGCCAGCGACGATGGCCTGAACTTTCTCCGCATCCAGCATCCCCGTCCCTTCGGCTTCAAGCTCTGGCAGATCGGCGACGAGGTTTATAACAACGGCTACTGCGGCGGAGACCACACCGGCAATCCCGATCTCCATGGGGCCGCACCAACCGGCCCCAAGGATTTTGGCAAGCTGAAGAACGACCCCAAACTCTCTCCATCGTCCTATGCCGGAAATCTGAAGGCATTCGCCCAGGCCATGAAGGCGGTAGATCCCTCCATTCAGATTGGCGCCGCGTTCACAACCCCTCCGGATCCCAGCCTCAGAACAAAAACCTATTGGGACTCCACTGGCGAACACGCAGACCCTACAGCGTGGGCGGCGGTATTGTGGGGGGTGGAATGGAATAAGGAGGTCTTGAAGGGCGCCTGCGCAAACCTGGACTTTATCACCCTCGAATGGACCTTGGGCCCGCTGCTTCCACCCGACTGGAAGACCTTGGATGAAGCCGGCCTGCTCACCAATACGAAGTCCAACTTCTCCAACATCATCGGCTCCATGCTTGACGACTACGGCAAGTATTGCCCCCAGGATCATCATCCCAAGCTAGCCTTTGCGCCGGCAGGAATCGCAACCTGGGTGAAGGTCGAGCATCCGGAGGTTAGGGCGCTATGGATCGCCGATTTTTACGCCGTTCTGATCGAATCCGGTACGGTGAACATCGGCTGGAGCGAGATGTATGGCGATACGATGCTGTCGGGGGACCGCAAGAAATTCGGTCCCGCCTTTTATGGCTTGCAGATGCTGCACATCGTGGCTCACTCCCCCGGCGATGCATTCCTGGAGGCAAGCTCCAGCTCGTCGCTGGTCGGCGCGCACGCCACCTATCGGCGCGACGGTTATGTAGGGCTCATGCTGGTCAACAAGGATCCGAAGGCTCCTGCGGAGGTTAAGGTAATATTGAAAAACGGATCCGTCGGCGCATCCGGGAAGCGATTCGATTATGGGAGCGCGCAATACAGCGCGGGAGCCCCGCTGGCTCCGTCTCCGTTTACAGCTACGGGCAATGAGTTCACCGTCACGGTTCCGCCATACACGGTGACGGATATTGTGCTGCCTAGGCAGAACTGACGAATCTGCCTATTTCGTCACCGCACCCGGCTCCGCCGGCGTTGCAGGAACAGTGGCCTCAGCCTCTTGGCTGGGCGGCAACGGCAGCGCTACTTCCAACGAACCGGTCTGGTGGTTCCCTGGGTCAAGAATCGCAAGCCGCAGGCTCGCGGCCTCCACCGGCAACTCGACGCGCAGGTTGTGGAACATTCCGTTCTGAATAGCCTGGGCGTAGACCACAGGCGGCATCGCTGCTTCCAGTTTCTGCGTTGTTCCGCCCAGCTTTTGCCCATCCGCCGCATACGCGTAGACGGCGATCTCCAGTGCCGCATGGCGCCGCCCATCAGGCAATGCGGTCATCTGCAGTTGCTGGGCCAGGATCGCCAGGCGAATGTGGTACGGCTGCACCATGCCGGAGAGGTGCTGCGGCTTCCTGGATTTCCTGGTCCCGTTGATGGCCGCCTTGACCGCCAGTGGCGAGTCTGGAGCCGCCATCACCGGCGCTCCGTCCGGATCGATCTGCGCCTTGAACAGCAGACCCTGCGCCTGCGGCCCTCCATGCACCATAGCCGCCGCCAGGCTATTGTTCTGGACCGCATCGGGCATCACCGTCGCCGGGTCGACCGCATAGTACGCACTGCGATACGCCAGGTTGCAGCCCGGTTTATCCAGAGCCACATGAATCGCGCGCAGCCCACCGTCAAAGTTCAGGTTGGAGGGCGCGTAGACCAGCGTGTAGTAGGCTGCGCCGTCGCTGACCGCCTGGCCGGCGGCCGCGGCAATCCCATTGCTATTCACAAATGCATGTCCGCCGGTCGCCTCGGCAATCTCCATCATCGTGGCATGCGCGCCGTTGAGCGATTGCATGAAATCGTTGTGGTTTTGCACTGCCGCCGGAGCGCTGCCGGGCGCGGTCGGCATCCCCGGCGTACCCGTAATTCCTCTTGGATTCGCCGTCAACGGCGACCCGCCTGCCGCGGCCGCTGACAATCCCGGATCGATCGCCAGCCCACGCACATCGATCGGGTACACCGCCGTCTGGCTCACCGCCAGCGCCGTGGCCACCTTGCGCATTTGTTCCCCCAGCACCGTCAGGTCGCCGATTCCGTGGCTAAACCCGGACGACGACGCCTCCGAACCAGCCACCATGGCCTGGGACGGAATCAGGTTTGCCGAGGTCACCACCGGCCCCGGCCCTGGGCTCGGGCTGCCTGTTGAAGACTCGACGAACAGCGCCCCCTCGGCCACGCTCCGCGCGTCGGGCAGAACCATCATGTCAAAGGATTCAGAAAACCACAGCAGGTTCTTGCGGCCGCTCAGCGTCGCCAGGAATCGTCCCATGTCCAGAAATGCATCCAGCGTGGTTTGAGCTTTCAGCACCTGTTCGCTGGCCGCGGTCATGCGCGGCCCTGCCGCCTTCGAGCGCATCGCGGCCAACAGCCTGCTCGTATCCGTAGTAAAGCCCTGCAACAAGCTCAGGTTGTCGCCCAGCGCAAAGATCGCCACCTCCATCGAGGCCGGCTTCCGCTCCAGAAAATGCACGATCTGTTCGTGGGCATACGCCTGATCCGTAACCGGCGTATTCAGGTAGTCCAGCAGCACCACCACCGGCGGACCGCTGGCTGGCGTCTGCTCCAGGTTCACAAAAGTATGGCTAGGCAACTCGGGCGGGGCAGGCGGCAACAGGCTGCGGTCTTCCTCCGGGGTGTGAACCTCAAAGGCGCGCACCGATTGCGGTTTCCGGTCCTCGAACACCGTGAAATCCTGCTCCGTCAGGCCTGGAACAAGCTTCCCATCCGACCCCGTCACCACCACATCCACTACCACACGCCGCGTGGTGGTGCGGATCACCACCGCCGGTTCCTCGTCCTCCTGCGTCCCCGGCTGCACCGTGAACGATTGCGGCCCCTCATCCTGTTGGGCGGGGGCAACAACTGGTTCTTTCGCAGGTTGCGCGGGTTCGGGTTTCGCAGGTCCGGTCGTGGCTGGAGCCTGACTCTGCCGGGCCATCGCACCGGCCCCGGCCAACGCACAGACTCCCAGCGCAAGAATCAAATGCAAGCGAAAACCAACCAGCAACTTCATCAGCACCTTCCGCGGAAAAAATCTGCCACGCTTGCCTTCCCAGGCAGCCTTTCTCATCATCATACGACCAGATGAGCAGAAGACGGTCAGGGCTCAAGGTTCTGGCCGTGCCTCGCCAAAATTCCATCCGGATGTGACAAGGGCCTGATTCTTAAACCTGGAGGAAGTTTTGTAGGGATTTTCGACTCGGAAGAGGGTATTCAGTGATTACGGATCGTCATGAGGACAGCATCGAGCGGGCAGTGAAAGATCGGCGGGCACACCTCTCCCTCAGTTCATCTTCAACTTCGACGAAAATGTTCGGAGCACCAGCTCCGGCGGCCAGGTCGCGCGGTGATGCAGGCCGCCGAGCCTTGGCATCGTGATAATCCTGTTACCAACTTGCTCTGCCCGGTATTTTGTACCAGCGTGAGTGTTGGTGTAGCGCAGCGGAAAAGTTGGATAACTGTCCGCCGCAGTAGCCGGGGGTGTGGGAGAGCGGGAAGCGCTCTCTGGCACGTGCTTGCCTTGAGATGTTGGGAGTTTTGCCCAGGTTTGCCGAAATCCGCGATCTTGCACTACAGTGTCGCAACTGAAATCGTGCCCCTGCCTGCTCCACAGATTCTCCTTGAGTTCGTAACGTCCACGCTCCAGCTGCCGGTGCGCTACGATTGCTGCATGGGCGCTCTACTCGATATTCGCGGCTTGCAGATTCGCTTTGCAGCGGCGGAGGCCGTGCGCGGCGTCAGCCTGCAAATCGATGAGGGTGAGGTGCTGGGGCTGGTGGGCGAGTCGGGGTCGGGCAAGAGCGTTACGGCGCTGGCGATCCTGGGCCTGCTGGGGCCGGCTGCGCAGGTTGCAGGGCAGATTCTCTGGCGGAGCGCCGTGGCCGGCGGCTTCGATAAGGCATACGGGGATAAGAGGGATGAGAGCGCCCACGGCGGCGGCTTGATTGACCTTTTGCGGCAGCCGGCCGCGGCTCTCCGGCGGCTGCGCGGCCGCCAGATCGCCATCATCTTCCAGGAGCCGATGACGGCGCTCAATCCGGTCATGCAAATCGGCCGGCAAGTGGCGGAAAGCGCTGCGGCGCATTCCCCTTCATGGACCGGACGAGAGGCAAAACGAAGAGCTATCGCCGCGCTGGAAGCGGTCAGGATTCCCGAGGCAGCGCGCCGCTACGGCGACTATCCCCATCAGTTCTCGGGTGGGCAGCGGCAGCGCATTCTCATCGCCATGGCGCTCATCAACCGGCCCCGTCTGCTGATCGCCGACGAGCCCACCACCGCCTTGGACGTGACCGTGCAGGCACAGGTGCTGGATCTGCTCAGGGACCTGCGGCGGCAGCATGGGCTGGCCATGCTGTTCATCTCCCACGACCTGGCCGTGGTGGGCCAGGTAGCCAGCCGCGTAGCAGTGATGCGCGCCGGTCAGATTGTGGAGACAGGACCCTGCGCGCGCCTGCTCACCGCGCCGGAGCACCCTTACACGCGCAGCCTGCTGGCCGCCGTGCCTACCCTGCGTACCGACCGGAACCAGCCGCTGGCGATGGTGGGGTAACATGCTGGAAACACCACCGCCCCTGCCGTCCTTCCGCGCCAACTCCCGGCTGATCGTCGAGGCGCTCCGCTTCAAGGCGACGGCAATTGCCGCCGCCTGCTCTACAATCATCATTTGCTCCCTGAAGACCAACGCGACCGCCTGGACGTGGTGCTCGTCTCGCCGCGCAACCCGCTCAATATAGGAGCGGTGGCGCGAGCGATGGCCAACTTTGGTTTCTCGCGGCTGACGGTTATGGCCCCCTATGCGCCGCACTGGCGCGAGGCACGATCGGCAATCGGCGCCCCGGAGCTGCTCCAAAACGCAAAGGAGACCGCGTCTCTGGCTGAGGCTGTGGCTGATGGCACACTGGTGGCGGGCACGGGAACCCTGACCTATCGCAAGCCGGAGCAGCCGGTGGTTTCGCTGCCCGGCTTGGCACCGGTCGTGCGGCGGGAACTGGTGCGCGGAGGACGAGTGGTCCTGGTCTTCGGGCCGGAGAAACACGGACTGACGCGGGAAGACCTTTCATATTGTCATTTTTTGGTCGAGATCCCCACTGATCCGCGCCAGCCCTCGATGAACCTGGGCCAGGCCGTGGCCGTTTGCCTCTATGAGCTGGCCTCCCGAGCCTTCCTGTCCCAGGCATCCGCGCCCGAGATTAGGATCGCGCAGGCTGCGGACAAGGCAGAGGAGCGGAGCCTCGCCGCATCCTCCGGCGACCTGGAGCTTCTGGCCGGGGTGGTGGAAGAGGCCATGCTGGCCGCAGACTACTCCCCGTCCTCGATGCGGGCGGCAAACCGGCGCGACCTGCGTCTGCTGCTGCGCAGGCTGGCTCCCACGAAGCGGGATACACGACGCATTCTGGGACTGTTCCGGCGAATTCTGTGGCGATTGAAGCATTGAACCGGGCCAGAAAGGAGACCGAGCGGGCGTCGAAGCCGCAAGCGGGGGCGCAAACATGATTCTTTTTGCTACTCTGGAACTAAATCCTGTTAGAGTGGCGCTCAAAGGTTTCCCGATGTTATTCCGTATGGTTAGCCCACACAAGACGTCCTCCGTTGCGGCAACGGCCCGGTCTGGCGCCATGTTTTTTTGGGGCGCTATGGGCCTGGCATTGAGTCTGACTGCATTCGCGCAACAGCCGCCGCCCGCGCAGCAGCCCAGCACGGCCCAACAGCCTGACGCAACCCCGCCGCCAGCGGCCTCGGCTGCAACACAAGCGCCCAATCCCGCTCCCGATGCGGCTCAGCAACCGGCCACGGCTCCCTCAACGGAGAGCCAGCCGGCCCCGCAACCAGCCGCGCTGGAGACGCAGCAGACAGCGCCAGCCCAGGCGCCGGCGGAGCAGGTCCCGGCAGGCGCACCCGCCCCAGCCGCCATGCCTGCGGCATCGGCAGGCTCCGGATCCGCATCCGGGCCAGAGCCCCCTCAAGAGGCCGGCATCACGGAGGAGGAGTTGAAGCAAATGCTGGTGGGCAAGGCGCTTTACCTGCGCGGCGGGTACCTGGACAATACCCTTGCCTTCGGCGAGCACGGCGCGCTGATCGGCCACTCGCCGCAGGGCTCGTACACGCTCAGCGCCATCCAGATCGACAAAGTGCACCTGACCAAGCACAAGGTTGAGCTGGAAGGGGCGCGTTACGGTTTGCATTTTCTGGGCGCTCTGCCCTATGAGGATCCCACCAATGCCCTGGACCGGGTGAAAATCACGCCTAAGAAGAAGGTGGTCAGAATCACCATCGACCGCGAGCTGGTGGTGACGCCCAAGAAGAAGAAAGAACCCAAGGCCGACAAGGATAAGAAGGCCAAGCCCGCGGCCCCGGCAGCACCAGAAACTCCGGCTGCACAGGAAGCCGCGACGCCAAATTCCGCGGGGCCAGCCGCAACGGAAGCCCAGCCGGCGCCCCAGGCTGCCCCCGAGCCGAAGGAACTAAGCGAGGCCGACCAGGTCAAGGCAGAGATCGCCGCCGCACCCGAGGCCGAGCGCCCGGCCGACCCCAAGAGCGTAACCACCACCACCTCGCCGGCGCACGCGACAAAACTTCTCAAGGATGCGCTCGATCAGATCTTCGCCCAGGGACTGGACGAACGCATGATCGCCGCCATGCCCGACTTCTGGAAGCTCTACTACCAGGCGGTGGCGGCCAAAACCGATTACCGGCCCAAGGATCCTGCCGTGCTGCGCCAAAACACCGTGGACAAGAAAGCCGTGCTGGTGTCGAAGTTCGAGCCCGAGTCGAACGAATGGGCGCAAGCCAATGCCGTGGCCGGCATGGCCCTCTATCACACAGTGATCGGCGCCGACGGCAAAGCGGGCGAGATCGCCGTCGCCCGCCCCATCGGCTTCGGGCTGGACGAGAACGCCGTGGAGGCGATTCGCAAGGCCACCTTCGAGCCGGCCCTCCTGGACGGCAAGCCGGTCCCGGTTCTGCTGGACCTGGTGGTGCAGTTTCGCATTTACTCGAAGAGAACCAACGTCCACACCCCGCCGGAGACGGCAGACAAGCCGGCCGAGCCGCAATTGCCCGGACCCTACAGCGTGCAACATCAGTAGGTCAGGCGGTGCGATCGAGGGGTCAGGATTGCTTCAGATCCGCCGGCTAGGGCTGCCACAGCTCGACGCGGTTGCCCTCCGGGTCCCATATCCATGCGAACCGGCCATAGTCGGCGTCCTCGCGCTTGGGGTCGATGCACACCCCGGCGGCGGCCAACTGAGCCAGCAACCGGTCCAGATCGTCGACCCGGAAGTTCACCATCGCCTGCTGCTGGCCGTCTCCGAAGTAGCGTGTATCGAGGGGAAAGTGGGCAAAGACGGTCATGCCGCTGGACTCGGGGCCATCGAAGGCCAAAGAGCCGCCTCCCTGGGCCGGGATGCCGAGGTGAAGGGCGTACCACTCCGAGAGGGCCTTTGGGTCCCGCCCTTTCAGAAAGACACCGCCTACGCCAACCGCTTTTGCCATACCTATTCCTCCTGCCTGATGATCTCGTCGAGCTTGGGCTTGTGCTTGACGTCGCGGCCGGTGCGGGGCTCGGTGGAGATCACGCGCGCGGGCCTGGGCTGGCCGACGCGCTCGCGGGCGTTGGCCTTGACCGCCTTGGCGGCTGAGAACCGGGCTGGCTTGCGTTTCGTCATAGCAAGGATGAGTATGGAATAAAATCCGCCGGAGCGGAAGAGCCGGGGTCCCCACGGACGGGTCTTTGTCTGTGGGGTGGAGGGCCGGAGAGCGATGGAAGAGCGAGATTTTTTCAACGAGACGACGGAACAGCGGACGCATACCCTCACCTGCCCCAAGTGCGGGCATGCGGGCGAGTACAAGGTCACCTGGGTGATGCGGCGGAAACGGGCGCAATTGCCCCGCAACGCCGACGAGCGGGACCGCGCCCGCTTCGCCAAGGCGCAGTCGTACATGGTGCGCCGCGACGACAAGCTGGCCTGCGTCAATGTCCGCTGCCGCAAGCCCTTCGAGATCACGCAACTGCAAACGCTGGCGTTCTTGTCGGAGTGAGCGGGGCGCCTGGCGCGGGCTCTCCCAGTGCCGCGTCCCAGGCTCGCGTCTTTTCGTCTCAATGAACAGATCGCCGTATTCCTTTCCCCAGTTCCGCACACCTTCGGAGGCAGGCGTGCCCAGCCGCATCCTTCGAGGAGGAACCATGCAAATCCCAATCCGTTTCGCTCCCAGGCGGCCTGCCGCCCTGCTTGTACTCATCACCCTGGCGTGGGGCGCGCAGCTTGTGGCCTGTCACTCTCCGGGCGCCACGCCCGTCCTGGCCGGGGAGTTGCAGCCCATCCAGTTGCCCCAGCCGCAGATCACCGCCGGCATGCCCCTGATGCAGGCCCTTGCCAAGCGCCAAACCACGCGCGCCTTCCTGGACCAGCCGCTCCCTCTGCAAACGCTCTCCAACCTGCTGTGGGCGGCCTTTGGCGTCAACCGGTCGCGCGACATGAAGCCGGGGCTGGGCCGCACCGCACCCTCGGCCATGAACAGCCAGGACATCGAACTGGACGTGGTTCTCGCCAGCGGAGTCTACGTCTACGAGGCGGAGGCAAACCGCCTGCGCCCGGTGCTGGCCGGAGACATCCGCGCCAAGATCGGCGCGCCGCCCGCAGACCACGCGGCCATGACCATTGTTTACGTGGCCGCCGCCAAGGACGGCTGGGCCCAGGTCGACACGGGCTTCATCGGCCAGAACGTGTATCTGTTTGCGGCCTCCGAGGGGCTGAACGCGTGGTTCTACTCCTTCCACGGCCCGCAGGAGACAGCAGCCGCGGCCGCGGCTTTGAAACTGCCCGAAGGACGGCAGCCCCTGTACGCGCAATCGGTCGGCTACCCGCCCAGGTAGTGCGATTGTCGGTGCTGGGTCGGTTTCCGGATAGCCGATAATCCAGGAACTACCTCATTCCCGGACCCTGCGGCGAGGCGCCTCACCCGGGATAGAAGATCGCTTTACTCCGGCACGAGCATGAAGATAGACTTGTCCCGCAATGATCACACGCCGTCGTTTTGTCTGGAATGCTTCGGTTGTCTCCGCTGCTCTGGCTGTTGCTCCTGAAACCCACATGGCCCTGGCTCAGGCCGTCACGGGCATGTACCGCAACCCGATCATGGGCGGCGACCACCCCGACGGCAGTCCCATCCGCGCCGGCGACGACTTCTATCTCACTCACTCCAGCTTCGACTACGCGCCCGGCCTGCTGATTTGGCACTCGCGAGACCTGATCAACTGGCGCCCGGTTGCAGCGGCCCAGCATCGCTACTACGGCACGGTTTGGGCTCCATACCTGTGCGAGTATGAAGGGCATTTCTACATTTATTTCCCAGCCGCCGGACGAATCCAGGTGGTCCATGCCAATCATCCCACAGGCCAGTGGAGCGAGCCCATCGACCTCGGAATCAGTGCGATTGACCCTGCGCACATCGCAGAGAATGGCCGCCGCTTTCTTTACCTTGTCGGCGGCCAGATGGCGGAGCTGACTGCGGACGGGCTCGCCGTCAAATCACCGCCGCGTACCGTCTTCAAACCCTGGCCGGTTCCCGCCACCACGCGGATGGAATGCACCTGCCTGGAAGGTCCGAAGCTGCTCCAGCGCAACGGCTACTACTACCTGAACGTTGCCGAAGGCGGCACAGCGGGTCCGGCCACCAGCCACTCCGTGATCAGCGCTCGCAGCCGCCACGCGGAAGGTCCGTGGGAGCTTTCTCCCTATAACCCTGTGGTGCATACCGCGTCCCGCGAAGATCGCTGGTTGAGCCTTGGCCACGGCCGCCTCGTCGACACTCCTGGCGGCAAGTGGTACATGACTGTGCATGCGTATGAAAGCGGCTACCGCGCTCTGGGCCGTCAACTGTTGTTGCTGCCCGTTGAATGGACCGCCGACGGCTGGTTCCGCGTGCCGGCGGGCATTTCAGCGGATTCAGCCATTCCAATGCCCATCCCAGGCACGATCCAACAGCCGTTCGTTGATCCCTCTGACAACTTCACCAGCCCGGAACTCGGCCTGCAGTGGGGCTTCTGGCACGAGTACGATCCAACACGCTTCACCACTGGAAAGGGCTCTCTCACGCGCACAGCCCGGGGCAGCTCCCTTGCGGATTCGCCGGCGCTCACGACTGCCGTTGGCGGCCACTCGTACACGGTGGAAGTAGATGTTGAAATCGAGCCGGGATGCGAGTCAGGGCTGATGCTCTTTTACAACCCGGAGCATGCCACCGGGATTACGTTGGGCCCTGAGGGCATCAATGCGCGGCTGGCAAATAATTCTATACAGACATACCAGGAGAAAGGCGCGACGCGCGCTACACTTCGCATCGTCAACGACCGCCAGGAAGTGGACTTCTATTTCCGAGTACCCGGCAAGCCCTGGCAGCGCACCCAGGAATCGGCAGAGATCTCGGGGATGCACCACAACGTGCTTGGCGGCTTTCTTGATGTACGGCCCGCCGTCTACGCTTGCGGCTCCGGCAAAGCCACGTTGCGCAATTTTCGCTATTGGCCAGAGGTCAATGTGCCAGTGTAGGAAACGCACTAAGCGGCAGAAGCGGCGGCGCGTGCTTTCGCTCCATTCGACTGGCACGGCCCGCGCGAGTTGTGATTGAATCGAGAGTGTGAGCGGCTGAGCCAAGAGGCCATCAAAAATCTGGCGCGGCACGTCCGATGAACTGGAGAGACAAGATGGCAAATTCCCTGCTTCCGCCCGAAGAGCGCAACCTGACCCCCGACCAGGTGGAGGCGCTGGACAAGCGGCGCGACCTGGGCCACACCTTGCTGGTCATCGCCGGTCAGTTTGCGGTGATCGCCGTCATTCTGCTGCTCTGGATTGGGCAGGACCTGACTTACTCGCCGGGATGGGCGCATCCCATCGCCTATTACTTCGCCATCGTGCTGGCCATCATCGCGGTCTTCGGCATCGCCGGCATCCTGCTGCGCCGGGGGACGCCGCGGATCGACTGAGGTGGCTCCCGGGTTTCCTGCGGACCACGCCCCGCACGGGCCACGCATAATCGCTCATGAAGGGCATCGGGGATCTTGCGAACCGGGGAGGCCGGGGCCGGCAGCGCGGAGTTCCGCGCGCAAATTCTTCGTACCGTCGAGGGGAAGGAAGCCCGGCATCAAATGGAGAACCGGGGATTTTTGAAACCTTGGCGATCGATGGTGCGTATCAGCGGTTGAGGAGCAAGGCCGCTCCGCGCGCAAATCCCGGCGCGCCTTGGATCGACCCGGCCCTGCGCGCTGATTCCCTATCGAGGTTTGAGCCGGGTGTGACAGAATGCTCTTGAGACTTTTCCCATGGGCCCACGGATGACCAACGAGGCGGAAAACCGCATCCCGCTCAAAGACCTGCTCGTCTTCCACCAGTTGGCGCGCTCGCTCACCTCGAGCTTCGACCTGGACGCCATCCTGCGCACAATTCTCGAGCACATGGAGCGATTTATCGAGGCGGAGTTGTGGACGCTGCTGATGCTCGACGAAGCCAGCCAGGAGCTTTACTACGCGCTTGCCGCGGGCGGAGAACAGGAGGCGCTCCGCGACCTGCGCGTGAAGGTCGGCGAAGGCGTGGCCGGATGGGTGGCGCAGCACGGCGAGACGCTGATCGTTCCCGAGTCGGACGACGATCCGCGGCTGAAAAGGGAGCAAGACGGCAAACAGCAAAGCGTGCGCTCGGTGATTGCCATGCCGTTGCGGGGGCGCAAAGGCACGCACGGCGTGATCGAGATATTCAATCCGCGCGCCGACCAGATGACCGACTACACCATCGCCTTTCTGCACATCCTGGCCGACCACGCGGCCATCGCCATCGAGAACGCGCGCGATGTGGCCCGCATCCAGCAGTTGAGCATCACCGACGACTGCACCGGCCTCTACAACGCGCGCCATCTCTACGATGTGCTGGGCCGGGAACTGGAACGGTGCGGCCGCCTTGGGCTACCGGTGAGCCTGGCCTTTCTCGACCTGGACCAGTTCAAGCTGGTGAACGACGAGCACGGCCACCTGGTGGGCAGCGAGCTGCTGGCCCGCACCGGGCAGCGGCTCCGGGAGTTGAGCCGCACGCAGGACCTGTGCTTTCGCTACGGCGGCGACGAGTTCGTGGTCCTGATGCCGGAGATCGGTTCGCAGGCCGCGTTGGCCCAGGCCACAGAACTGAACCGGGCGCTGATGGAGACCAGGTTCCGGATGAGGAATCGAATTGAGCTGCGCGTAAGCGCCAGCGTGGGAGTAGCCACGAGTCCCACTGACGGCGCCACCGTCCACGCCATCATCGGCATAGCCGACACGCGTATGTATGCGGTGAAGAGCGATGGCCCCGGCCAGGTGCGCGGAGCGTGAGCCCTTTCCGGCCAGCCAACCAGCACGCAGTTAATCCTCGTGATCTCAGGCTCCTTCGGGGATCTATTCCCCGGCCAGTCACCCCAGCGACGAAGACCTGTCGCTGGGGGCCCCGGCCAGCCGCTCCAACTGATTCCGCCAGTCCAGCGATTCGATAAAGCTACGCGATTCGCGCCAGTTGGGCTCGACGATGACATGCAGCTCCAGATAAACACGGGTGCCGAGCAGGGACTCGATCTTCCGCCGCGCGCCGGTGCCGATCTCCTTCAATTTCGCGCCTCCCTTGCCGATCAGGATCGCCTTCTGGCCCTCGCGCTCACAGTAGATGGCCGCGGCGATGCGGGTGAGCGGGAGACCGACCGTTTTTTTACCTTTCTTCGCCGGCGGCGCGGGCTCCGGCTCCTCGAATTGCTCGATGACCACGGCCGAGGCGTAGGGAACTTCTTCGCCGGTTTCGGCCAGGATGCTCTCGCGAATCAGCTCGGCGGCCATGAAGCGCTGGGGCTGGTCGGTGTACTGATCTTGGGGGTAGTAGCGCTCGCCCTTGGGCAGGACTTCGACGATTTTGCGGACCAAGAGATCGAGGCCGTCGCGCTTGCGGGCGCTGACTGGAATGATCTGGGCGAAGCTGAACTGGCGGGTGAGCGTATCGATCAGCGGCAGCAGATGGTCTTTGGGAACCAGGTCGATCTTGGTGAGAAGCAGGAAGACCGGGCAGTCGAGCTTGCGGATGAGGCCGAAGAGAAACTCATCTTCGCTGGCCCAGGCGCCGTGGGCGCTCTTGCGTTCGGAAACCTGAGAGGGCGACAGGCTGGGCGCCCCAGGTCCCGGGGTCCCCGGCGACAGGTCCTCGTTGCTGGGGTGAGGATCGGATTCTCGGAGCTGGGATTCCATCCCATCGCCCACTGCAGCGGCCGGCTGCGCCGCCGCTTCCAGTTGCACGCGGCGGGTTGCGTCCATCAGCACTAGCACCAGGTCGCGGGTCTCCAGGGCCGCGTAGACCTCCTGCAACATGCGGCGGTCCAACTGCGAGCCGGGCTTGTGGACGCCGGGCGTATCGACAAAGACGATCTGCGCCGCTGGTTGCGAATCTCGCCGCGCGCCCTTGCGCGCCGGAACCTCGACCACCCCGGCGATGCGGTTGCGCGTGGTCTGCGGCTTGGCGGAGACGATGGCTACCTTTTCGCCAATTAGGGCGTTGAGCAGCGTACTTTTGCCGGAGTTGGGCCGGCCGAGAATGGCGACAAATCCTGATTTCAAAGGGTTTTCATGCTCCCGGCTCTATTATCGCGGATTCGCCGCTCCGGCGTTGGTATCATCGGCCTATGATCCCCACAGGCACGACCGAGCGCCTCATCCTCCGTCCGCTGGAACTCGCCGATGCGGTCGCGATTCAGGAGCATTTCCCTCGCTGGGAGATCGTGCGCTATCTTCTGAATCGCGTTCCGTGGCCCTACCCGAGCGACGGTGCGCTTACCTATTGCCGCGAGATTGCGCTGCCCAAGATGGAGCGGGGCGAGGAGTGGCACTGGATGCTGCGCCTGCGCAACGAGCCGGCGCAACCGATAGGACACCTCAACCTGACGAAGGGCGATGAGGACAATCGAGGCTTCTGGCTGGGCGCTGCGTGGCAGGGGCAGGGGCTGATGAGCGAGGCCTGCGCGTGGGCTAACGATTTCTGGTTTGAGACGCTGGGCTTCCCGGTCCTGCGAGTTACCAAGGCCGCCGCCAACACCGCCTCGCGCCGAATCTCGGAGAAACAGGGAATGCGCCTGGTGGGCGTCGCGGAGAAAGAATATGTCTCCGGCCGGCTGCCTTCCGAAGTTTGGGAGATCACGGCCAAGGAGTGGCGAAGCCGGAAGGCAATGGGTGGCGTGTGAGGATATAGAGTAGCGTGATGGACATCAATGATTCGTTCTGGAGGAGTTTCTGTGATGGCAAATTGGTTTAACTTCCGCGGCTTTGCGCTGCTTCCTGCGGTGGTTTTTGTTGCTTTTACACCTTGCTTTTCTTCCGCTCAAACGACCTCCGGCATGGCTGCGATTTCCGATGCTGCGCCAAAGCTCGAATTGGCCTTTGAAGAGATTGTCACGCTGGACAAGAGCGTCACGGTTGGCGACACAGCATACGGCCATCGTCAGTTTGTGCCGATTACCGGTGGCAGCGTCAGTGGTCCCAGGCTGAAAGGCAAGGTTCTGCCTGGAGGATGGGATTGGCAGCTTCTGTTGTCCAACGGCTGCATGTCGCTTTCGGCGGACTACAAGCTGCAAGCAGAGGACGGCACTATTATCTATGTCTCAAATAAAGGACTGCTTTGCGGCGGAGATGGGGGAAGAACGATTACGCGGCCGGTCTTTGAAGCGCCGAAGGGAGCCTACGATTGGCTGACGACAGGAACGTTTGTGGGAGTTCTCTCCGGTGCGGGAGACGCGGATCATCCGGCGGTGCGTATTACTTTTTATCAGGTGAAGTAGAGCTTGCGGGGGCCGAGGCCTCTCTCTCTCCCGCCGGCGGGAAGACCCGCAGCCGCTCCACGCGGCGGTCTGTCGAGGCCACAACCTCCATGCGCAAGCCGATGGATTCGAGCAGGACCACCTCGCCGGATGCCGGGATGCGGCCCTCGATCTCGCTGACTAGGCCGCCGAGCGTCGCAGCTTCGTAGGTCTCGTTGAGATCGCTCAGGCCGGGCTGCTCGCCGAAGAGCTCCGGCAATTGATCGACGGGAAAGTTTCCGGGAACCAGCCAGACGCCGTGCGGTTCGCGCTGCGGCTCTTCGACGGGTAAGTCTTCCTCGTGCTCGTCCTTGATGTTGCCCACGATCTGTTCGAGCAGGTCCTCGATGGTGACCAGGCCCGCGACGCCGCCGTACTCGTCGATGACGATGCGCATGTGCTGCTTCTCGCGCTGCATCTCGCGCAGCAACTCGTAACCGCGCTTGGTCTCGGGAACGAAAACCGCGGGGTGCTGGATCGAGCCCACGGTGCGGC
Source organism: Occallatibacter sp. (assembly GCA_035315085.1). Taxonomy (GTDB): domain Bacteria; phylum Acidobacteriota; class Terriglobia; order Terriglobales; family Acidobacteriaceae; genus Telmatobacter. The sequence goes on along the minus strand of DATFYK010000067.1, from coordinate 44,939 downwards.
CGCGAGCTTCCTCGTCGGTGATCTGCAGCAGGTCGTGGGCGAAGGCGATGCCGGTGACGTTGTCCAGAGATCCGGCATAGACCGGAACGCGGGAGAAGTTGTGCTCGCGCAGCAGTTCGAGGAACTTTTCGAGAGTGGTGGTCGCAGGGACGGCAAAGACCTCCGGACGCGGAGTCATCACCTCGCGGACCAGCTTGTCGCCGAACTCGACGGCGGAGCGGACTAGGTCGATGTCGTTCTCTTCGAGGATGCCCTCCTCTTCGCCGGCTTCGAGCAGCGCCTCCACATCGACGGCGGTTTCTTCCTCTGGAGTGGCCGGCTCCTCGGCCAGCGAGGCCACGGAGAAAAAGAAGCGCACGAAGACGGTGATGGGCGTCATGAGCCAGAGCAGCAGGCGGATGGGCCAGACCAGCCGCCTGACCCAGCGGCCGCGGGTGCGGTTGAAGAGCAGCGCGGGCAGAAGCTGGTTGCAGAAGACCACCACCAGCACCACGGCGAGAACGGCTTGCGCGATCTCGGCATAGGTGGGCCGGGCCAGGTGCGGGGCGCGATCGAAGAGGACTGCGCCGAACTCCAGCGCAATGATACCCAGTGCCAGTTGCTGCAAAACGGCCGCGGAGATGGCGGCGTGCTCGCGGCTCAGGCCAAGCTGCGGCTCGATCAGCTCCTCCCAGGCGTCCAGGTTTTCCTGCACTTCGCGCGCGAGAATCTTGCCGAACTCGGCGTAGACGCGGCTGATGTAGGAGGCCAGCGTTTCCACCGCGACGAGGAAGACGATGAGGAGAATGACGGGGAGGGTCATGGCCGCGGACCTCTTGCCGCGCGCTCGATCAATCCTTGCGGCAGGCCGAGGCGGGCGCGGAGTTGGCGTTCGCGGCGGGCCATTCGGCCGTTGTCGGCTTCGTGGTCCTGGCCGGCCAGGTGCAACAGACCATGCAGAATAAGCACTTTGATCTCAGTGGAGAGCGAATGGCCCTGTTCGGCAACCTGGCGCAGCGCGGTGGTCACGCTGACGGCCAGGTCGCCGGCGATCTCTTCCGCGCCGATGGCTTCGGCGGGAAACGAGAGCACGTCGGTGGGCTTGTTCCTGCCGCGAAACTGGTAGTTGAGTTTGCGAATCGCCGCGTCGGTGGTGAGCAGGACGGTGACCTCGCCTTGGAGATGGACTGCGGCCTGCGCCTGGGCGAGAAACCGGGCCAGGGTGCGGGCGGAGGGCAGGCGAAGTTGGCGTGTTTTTGTCGCTTTTGCCGGCACACCCGTCCCCTTTGCCGAAGTTGCGTCGGGCGCGTCCGCCGCGGCGGAGGAGTCCAAATCTGGATCGATAAGGATCATCGTGCTCGGAGGCGCAGCAACGCACTCCGTTAGCGATCATTCTACGCGATTTCGAGGCGAGAGGTTCGCAGCGGCGGTTCAGGCGGCCTGATCTGTTTGGGGAGCAGAGGGTCGGGGGTTCAAATCCCTCCGCCCCGACCAATCGAATCGATAATTTATGAAAAATCGACTCATTCCTGCTCACTGTTCCACTTTTGGGCACCCCTTCCGTCGCGCTCACTTCGAGGCTTGGCCACAACCTGGAGGAACTTGGTAGGATAAGTTCATCTCACGGCTTGAAAATGGCGACGGCGAGACAGAGGGAGACGGCGTGGACCCTCAACTCAGCCCACCAGGAGGGCGCCATCAAAGAACGAATGCGATTGGGCGATCTGCTGATCCAGGCGAAGTTGGTCACTGCCGAAGATGTGGCAAAGGCAGTCGAACTTCAGGCCGATCTGGGCGGCCGCATGGGCGACCGCTTGGTGGCCGCCGGCGCCATCACCCAGGAGGCCCTGAACGCCTTTATCCATCGCATGCCGTCAGAGCCCGCGGATATCGCGGCCACCAAGATCGACCCGATTGATCTCCTCAGCTTGTTGATGAAGCTGATCTACGTAGAACACCTGGAATCCATCCGTCAGTTCGTCGATGCCATCAAGCTCCCCTATAGCATCGTGCTCGACTTAGTCCGGATGGCCATCGACCGTAAGCTGTTGCAGACCCTCGGAACGCGCACGTCCGACAGCCCGCTTGACATGAACTACACGTTCACTGACGAGGGCCGGCGTTGGATGCTCGACGCCCTCAAACAATTGCGATATACGGGGCCCGCGCCCGTCACCATCGAAGAATTCTCGGACCAGGTCAACCGGCAAAAGATTACCAACGAACGCGTCACATTCGATCGGATACGGAACGGCCTTGGCGACCTGATCTTCGAAGACAGCGTCGTCGAACATGTCGGACCGGCGTTGAACTCGGGCCGGGCCATCCTCCTCTATGGTCCGCCCGGCAACGGCAAAACCTCAGTCGCGCTCAGCTTTGCAAGCGTATTCACTGACGTGATCTACGTGCCTTACGCGGTCATCGTCGAGGGGCAGATCATGCGCGTCTACGACCCCAGCCTTCATACTCTGCCGAGTTCCGCCCCCTCCAGCGACGAAGGCGCGCTCTCCTTCGTCCGGCACGAGGAATATGACGCGCGCTGGGTCCCCTGCCGGAGGCCCTTTGTCCACACCGGTGGCGAGTTGACGCTGGAGATGCTCGATCTCAAATATGACGCCACGTCAAATGACTACGAGGCTCCTCTCCATGTGAAGGCGCTGGGCGGCTGTTTTGTCATCGACGACTTCGGCCGCCAGTTGGTGTCTCCCAAGAATCTGCTTAACCGTTGGATCACGCCGCTGGAGAACCGCTTCGACTACCTGAAGCTGCATACGGGCAAGAGCTTCACCGTCCCCTTCGAGGAGTTAGTGATCTTCTCCACCAACCTGGAGCCCGAAGACCTGATGGACGCTGCTTTTCTGCGCCGCCTTCCTTACAAGATCGAGGTAGGAGCACCCAGCATCGAACTTTACAAGCGCATATTTGAGCAGGAGTGCGAACGGCAAGGATTGACGCTCCCCGACAAATCATTCGACTCCATCGTGCAAAGGATCACAAAAGAGAAGGGGCTCGAACTGGCCGCCTATCAGCCGAGTTTCATCGTCGATCAGGTCGTCGCAACCTGCCGGTTCATGGGGCAGGCGGCACATTTCGAGCCACGGTTTGTCGACTATGCGGTGGACAATCTGCGGGCGCAGCGTCACTCGCCGCCGGCACAGGCCCGCGCGTAGACCGGCCCCGCCCGGATCATTCCTTCGCTAAGCAAACTCCATCTTGAGCGTAATGCCCGCATCGGAGATTTTCTCCTCCGGCATCTCCACCTTCAATCCGGCTTCGTCCTGTTTCCACTTGAGCTCACCTCTGTGTCCAAGCAGTTGAACATTGCGGATCTTCCCCGGATTCTGCGAGCTGGCGAGGCCGAGGGCGTTGACCGCTACAGCATTCTCCGGCCAGCCCATCACGAAGGCGTATAGCGTGCCGCCTTTAGTGGTAAAGCGGACATCCTCCGCGGTCAGGTCCTTCTGTTTATCCTCGTTGAAGTTGCCGGCTTCGATCTTGACCTTGGTGGATGGGCCTTCCCCGTATATCTTCCACGGGCGCGAGGCATAGATGCCTTCGCTGTTGACCGCCATCCACGCGGTGATGCCTTCCAGCACCGTCATCTCCTCGAAGTCCAGTTCGCCGGAGTTGGGCAGCGGGAAGTTGAGCAGCAGATTGCCGTTCTTGCTAACGATGTCGACCAGCAGATCGATGACTTTCTTGGCCGTCTTATATCGTTCGCCGCGGTTGTAATGCCACTGGCCGATGCAGGTGTCGGTCTGCCAGGGGTTGGCCGCGATGCCCTCGGAGACGCCGCGCTCGTGGTCCAGCAGGCAGGTGCCGATGGCGCAATCGGTGTCTTCCTTGCTGGTGTAGACCGCCTCGTTCCGGCCGCCGTGCAACTGCGCGCTCACGTTGTACAGGTGCGCGACCATCTTCAGCCCGTAATCTTCGAAGGGCAGGTGGCCGTCGGTATAAAGCAAGTCAGGCTGATACTTGTCGATCAGGTCGGTCATGCGGTCGAGGTAGTGGCGCTTCCACGATTCGGGAATGCCGTCATCGTTCCAATCGAGTTTGTCCATGAGCCGGGCGCAATCGGCGTCATGATAGAGGTCCGCGTACTGCGGGTCGGCGCCGTCATAGGGAACGCCGGCCAGCAGCCCGGTCTTGTCGGCGCCATGGCTTACGGCAAACCACTTGTAACTGATCCAAAGGTGCTCGCTGACGCCGAAACGCAATCCTTGGTTCCGCGCCGCTTTCTGCCAGGTTCCGACTATATCCCGCTTCGGTCCCATGTTCACCGCATTCCAGCGGGTGTACTTCGAGTCCCAAAGGTCGAAGTTATCATGGTGCACGCCCATGCTGACGAAGTACTTTGCTCCGGCCTTCTTGTACAGGCCCATCAGATGATCCGGATCCCATTTGGCGGCGTGCCAGTTATTGACCAGGTCCTTGTAGCCGACCTTGGAGGGATGGCCGTAGGTTTCCACATGGTACAGGTATTGCCTCGACCCCTGCTGGTACATGGTCCGCGCATACCAATCTCCGTATTCGATGGCCGACTGCGGACCCCAGTGCGACCAGATACCGAACTTGGCGTCGCGGTACCAATCCGGAATCCGGTAGCCTTGCAGGGAAGAACGGGTGGCAAGAAAGTTGTTGCCCTGCGCCTGCCCCTTCATAAAACGAGAAAGAACCAGGGCGGAAGATGCGCCGCCCATCCATTGGAGTAACTCACGCCGATTCAAAGCCATTTGCGTATCTTTCCTCTCACGGCATCGCCGTTGTCCTGAGCCCCGGTTGACGCCGCGCTCGCGGAACCCGCCAAACCATCAGCATATTAGAATGGCAGCATGGCCCATGGCAAATTAGCCGCATCCAGGAGCAGAAAGAGCGGATGAGCGCCCAGAGCGCAGCGGCGCACGGCAAGCAGGCCGAACATCACGAATGGAAGCCCGAGGCAAACCCGTGGCTGATCGCCGCGTCGGTGATGCTGGCGACCTTCATGGTGGTGCTCGACTCCTCGGTGGCCAATGTCGCTTTGCCGCACATGGCCGGAAGCCTCTCGGCCTCGACCGATGAGTCCACCTGGGTTCTGACCAGCTACCTGGTCTCGAACGCCATCATGCTGCCGGCCGCCGGATGGATCTCGCGGCGCATCGGCCGCAAGCGCCTGTTGATCCTCTCCATTCTCCTCTTCACGGCGGCCTCGCTGTTCTGCGGAGTAGCCATCAACATGCCCATGCTGATTCTGGCGCGGGTGCTGCAAGGCATGGGCGGCGGCGGCATGCAGCCGCTGGCGCAGTCCATTCTACTGGAGAGCTTTCCGCCCGAGAAGCACGGCACGGCCATGGCCGTCTATGGCGTCGGCGTGGTGGTGGCTCCGATCATCGGCCCCACCCTGGGCGGATGGATCACCGACAGCTACTCCTGGCGCTGGATCTTTTACATCAATCTTCCCATCGGCATCCTGGCGCTCTTCATGGTCAACCTCTACGTCGAAGATCCTCCGTACCTGCGCCACAAGTTCAAGGGCGCGATCGATTATCTCGGCTTCAGCATGATGGCCCTCTGGCTGGGGACCTTGCAGCTCGTGCTGGACAAGGGGCAGGAGGCGGACTGGTTCGCCGCCACATGGGTGCGCTGGACGGTTGCGGTCTCCACGCTGGCGCTGATTGGCTTCATAGTCCGCGAACTAACCGACCGCGAACCGATCGTGCAGTTGCGCGTGCTGGCCGACCGCAACTTCGCCGTGGGGATTCTGATTACCGCTATCTATGGATGCATTCTCTATGGCATCACGGCCATGCTGCCCTTGTTTCTGCAAACCGTGATGGGGTACTCGGCGCTGCAGAGCGGACTCACCGTGAGCCCGCGCGGCATCGGCGCCATGGCCTCCATGATGGCCGTGGGGGTGCTGGTCCGCCGCATCGATGGCCGCCTGCTGATGGCCTTCGGCTTTGCCCTGCTCGGCTACTCGACCTGGATGCTGGGCCGCATCAATCTCGAGATCGGCATGGCTTCGGTGATCGTGCCCAATGTGATCAACGGCTGCGCCATGGGCTTCGTCTTCATTCCGCTGACCACCATGACCCTGAGCCTGCTGCGCAAGCAGGAGATCGGCAATGCCACCGGCATCTTCAACCTCATGCGCAACATCGGCGGCAGCTTCGGTATCGCCGGCGTCATCACGGCCCTGGTGCGCGGCGCGCAGGTTCATCAGACATTTTTGTCGGCGGACGCGGCCGGATCTCCCCTGGCCGGCGCCATGGTCCGCGGCCTTCAGGCCAGACTCTTCGCGCAGGGCGCGGACCCGGTCACCGCGCATCTGAAGGCCCTGGGAGCGATCTACCGCAGCGTCCAGCAGCAGGCAGCCGTCCTCGCTTATGCCGATAACTTCCGCCTGCTGGCCTTTCTCTGCTTCCTGTGTATCCCGCTGGTACTGCTTTTCAAACGCGTGCGCAAGCTGTCGCGCTCTCCGGACATCATTGGCGAATGAGGTTGCGCCCCGCTACTCCGCGCGCACCAGCAGGCAGGTGATGTTGTCATGGCCGCCGGCTTTGTTGGCGGCGGCGACGAGGCGGGCGCACAGGTCGTCGAGGGGGAAATCGGCGTCCAGCAGCGTTTCAATCAGGGAGTCGGAGAGTTCGCGGGTCAGGCCGTCGGAGCAAAGCAGAAAAAGGTCGCCGGGCTCGGCTTCCAGCTCGAAAACATCCGGAGTCACGCTGCTGTGGGTGCCCAGCGCCCTGGTGATGACGTTGCGCAGCGGCGAACGCAGGGCCTCGGGGCGGGTCATGCGGCCCAGCCGGACCTGCTCCTCGACCAGCGAGTGGTCCAGGGTGATCTGCTGCAGGCGGCGGTTGCGCAGCCGGTAACAGCGGCTGTCGCCGACGTTGAGCACCCAGGCGCGGCGCTCCTCCACCGCCAGGCCCACCAGCGTGGTGCCCATGCCGCTGAGTTTGTGGCTGCGCTGAGCGCGGGAGAAGATCGCCTCGTTGGCGGCGCTGATAGCTTCCTCGGCCACCAGCGGCAGAGGCGTAACGCCGCTCCCGCTGCGGCGATTGAGCAGCCGCAATACCTCGCCCACGGCGAGGGAACTGGCAATCTCCCCGGCCGCGGCGCCGCCCATGCCGTCACAGACCAGATAGACCCCGTGCTCGACGGAGAAACCGAATGCATCTTCGTTGGAAGGGCGCTTGCGGCCGCGGTCGGTAACCGCCGCAGCCGTGTAGTGGACGGCAGCCGTGGCCAAGAAAAACTCCCCCGCTGCCCAGTTTACACGGTTGGCGAAGGCCGGACCTGGTGAAGAGAATAAGGTAGTATCCTATTTGTGCGTTGCCGGAAATGGGCGCGGAGTGTTCAGAATTGGTCATCTTTGTTTGTTAAGCTGCGGTAAAAGATTGCAATGACTGATTTCTCCCTGGATTTTGCTTGCCCTGTTTGTGAAGCGCAGCCTCAAGAAAAGTGCACATTGAACACTGGCGCTCCCCGTTTTGAATCTCATGTTGAGCGGAAGTGGATCGCCCAGGATCACCGCCGCAAACTTGAGCTCACAAAACCACCGCCAGAAGAGCAGTAGCAGAACGGTGCCGCATCAGCGCCCAGGCTGGTCCCCGGCGGTTGCCGGCAGCGGAGGCGGCGCGGGCAGTTCGAAAACCTGGATGGCGCCGGCATTGAGCACCGTGACGCGCCGGCCGGAGGGCGAGATGGCCACGTTGCCGCCGGCATCGAGCGCCGGACTGGCTGGGGCCGCAAGCGCCACCTCGCCGTTAGCCGCGTCGAAAACTCTCACCAACTGTCCTTTCACGTCCTCTCTGTCGAGGGGCGAGTAGGCGTTGACCGGGTGGGTGACGGCCAGCGTCTCCCGCGCCAGCCGGGAGCCATCCGGCGCCATCACCAGCAGCGGCCAGACCGCCACTGCTGAAGTCGGATACTCCCAAAGGCGGCGGCCGCCGGTGGACATCGCCACCAGCTTGTCCGCGCCCGCGGGAACGCATGCGGTCACCAGCACCTCCTGCTGCGAGACAAAGTCGATCGTTGGCGAGCAGGACGAATCCACGCGCCCCAAAACCCTGCTCCCACCGCTGAAATAGTTCAGGTTCAGCACCCACTTCTCGCCGTTGGCGCGCAGGCTCTCCACGTATCCGTCGGAGTTGATGGGCAGATGAACGGTGGAGCGGACGCGGCTCACCAGCATCACCTGGCCTGAATCGCGGCGCAGAATGCGCACCACCAGATCGGGTTGCCCGCCTGGCTTTTGCCCATCCACAACCATGTTGGCCTGAGCGGTGGCCGGGCTGGGCACATCACCCGGCTTGGTTGCGGCCGCCGCGGGCTCGCGGGAGTCGGTCACCAGGAACTGCTGCGAGGGATCAAGCTCGAGCCAGAGCAGCGGCCCCGGAAAATGCAGAAAAGGCTTCAACTCCAGCGTGGCGTCGCCCTGCAGAAGACTGTCCCCGTCGCGCACCAGGAAGTGGCCGTCCTTGAGCATCCACAGGTAGCGCGACCGGCCGTGCACCGGCCACAGGGCCTCGGCCTGGACCGTCCCCGACGGCAGCGCCAGCACCACGGCGCGTATCTGGCGTTCATCGCTGCTGGCGCTGTCTCCGGCCTCGCGGCGAATGAGTCCCGGCACGCGAAAGGTGAATAGCAGGCGATTTTCGTCCAGAAAGTCCAGTGAGGCAAAGCTGTCGCGCTGGCCCAGATAGATAGGGCCGGGCGCGGAGAAGCCCAGCGGCTCCGCAGGGATGGTGAATGCGGGCGGAAGGGAGGGCTTGTCGGGAAGCCGGTCGTGAAGCGGGCGCTCTTTGCCGGCGCGAGATTGCTCCGCCGTGGACACGGCACCGGCCTGTGCGCGCGCGGCCGGCAAAGCGCACAGCAGCACCCCGGCGAGCGCCGGCCACAAGCCCGCGCGCAACCAGAGAGTTTGCAGCCGTTTCACCATCGAAGAGTATTTTCGCCGATAGGGCCTCCCTTGGGCAGTGATGCGGCACGCCTGGCGCGTGTGCGACAGTAAATGAGGGATGGCCAACGACTTGAAAACTGGCCGGTATATCACGCTGCTCGGCTACGGCGCCTGCGCGCTGGCCGGGTGCCTGTGGGGCACGGGCTTCTACTGGGGCAGGCTGGCGCTGAACGAGATGAGCGTTGAGCACATGGTGCTCTACCGCTTTCTGTTTGCCTCCCTGGGCATGTTGCCGGTGGCGCTGATCAATCGGAACCGGTTTCGCCTTACCGGCGGCGAGCTGCGCCTGCTGCTCATCTGCGCAACCCTCGGCGTACCCGTCCAGTTTCTGCTCCAGTTCCATGGCCTGGCCCTGACCACGGTAAGTCACGCCTCGCTGATGGTGGGCGCCATGCCGGTGTTGCTGGCCGCGGCCGCCGCTCTCTTTGCAGGTGAGCGGCTTGACTGGCTCGGCTGGCTGGCGCTGGCCGGTTCCACGGTGGGCGCGGTGCTCATCGCCCTGGGCGGCAGCCGGGGCCCGGCCGCGCGCGGAGAGCCTTCGCTCGTGGGCGATCTGCTGGTGGTCGCCTCGCTGGTTGCCGCATTGGCCTGGATTCTGCTCAGCAAAAAGCTGATGCTGACCCACAGCCCGCCGGTCGTGACTGCCTACACCATTCTCGCCGGAACCATCATGCTGGCCGTCCTGATCCTGGGCCCCTGGCTGCTGAACCCGCTGCTGAGTCCCTTCACCCATCACAACTTCCAGCCGCCGCCGTTCGCCCACGTGAGCCCCACCGCCTGGTTTGCGCTGGCCTTCAGCGGCCTGTTCTGCACGGCCACCACCACACTGCTCTGGAACTGGGGTCTCCACCACGTGCCGGCCTCGCGCGCCGGCGTCTTCCTGAACATCGAGCCGGCGATGGGCTCCTGGCTGGGCGTTCAGTTGCTCGGCGAACACCTGGGCCCGTACGCCTGGGCGGGCGGCGCGCTCATCCTAACAGCGGCCGTGGCCCTCACCACACGCGGCCACGAGCCGGAACCTGCCATCATCCTGGAATAGCCGCGGCGGTCTGCTCTAACATTCTTTCTATGGAAGACCGCTGGGCTTCAGGTTCCGGCAGGGAGTGCTCCGTCGCCACGCGCGGCAAGCGGCGCGACTTGCTCGAGCTTGCTGTTGCCTATTCGCTGATTCTGCTCGTCGTCTGGACGCCGCGCTCCTGGCAGAGAATGCTCTGGTGCGTTGCGGCCGCCTCGGTCGTGGCCATTATGTGCATTTCCTTCGACGGCCTGAAAGCGATGGGCCTGCGCAGGGCAAACTTCTTCCGTTCGCTCTGGGTGGTGGGTGCAGCACTCGCGGTGGCTGCGGTGGCCGTCGCCGTGACCGCCAAGCTGCATACGCTGCACGTGCCGCGCGGCCCCGTCCTGTTCATCGAGACTTATTGGGCCTATGCGCTTTGGACCTTTGCGCAGCAGTTCCTGTTGCAATGTTTCTTTCTGTTGCGGCTCAGGCGGTTGGCGCCGGGTGCTAAATCCGCGGCGGCCGTGGCCGCCGTCCTCTTCTCGATCGCACACCTGCCCAACCCCATCCTGACGCTGGTTACATTGATCTGGGGCTTTGCCGCCTGCCTGCTCTTTCTCCGCTATCGCAACCTTTATCCGCTGGCCATGGCGCACGCCATCCTGGGCATTACCATCGCCATCACCGTTCCCGGACCGGTGGATCATAACATGCGGGTTGGCCTCGGCTACCTGACCTACAGGCACGGAATTCATCCAACGGCATATCCGTCACCGCAGCCATAGAGACCAGATCGTGTCGACCGAGGCATGGGTGATGGCGGCTGTTCCCACCCGGCGCTCCTGCCGCCAGGCCCGGCCATAGAAGACTCCCGCCACCGCGGCCAACAACACGTATCGCCAGTTGAAAAGCGCCGTCCGCTTGTTGAAGTGGGACAGGCCAAAGAGGACCGCCGTCAGAAGCAGCGCAGGAGTGCGTCCCATGCGCCGCTCCAGAAGATTCTGGAGCCATCCGCGAAAAAAGAGCTCTTCCGGAACGGCGATGAAGAAGAAGGTGAAGATCCACGCCCCGGCCATCGGCGCCAACCCGGGCCAAGCCCGGTGCGGATGCAGAAAATCCACACTCAGGCCCAGCGCCAGTGCAATGGGCGTGTACCAGGCCAGCTCCCGCAGTCCAATCGTGGCATCCCGCAGGCGAAGGCGCAGGTCGAATCCAACTCCCTCCAGTTGCCGGATCACGATGAAGCCGTAGATGCACGCGTCCAGCAGCAGTATTTTGTTGAAGATGGCCAGGTGGGCCGGCCACGCGCCCTCAAACCAGCGCAGGTCGACCGCCAGGCCCAGCGAGGCCAGAACCAGAAAATCCCGCCAGTTGCCGCGCTGGCCGATGTCAATCCGCCGGGCCTGCCAGAGCAAGCTTGCCACCGCGACGGGAAGCACGGCATACAACGCAAACCAGTCCCAGCGGAAAATCCCGGCAGCGCACGTCACCAGCACATAGGGCACGCTCAAGGCAGCGGGGCAGACGAGTTGCGCCCACGCAGGAAGCCTGCGCGCCCACCCGGCCGCGCCCTGCGGAAAGAATGCCGCCCCCAGAAGCGGGATGAGCGTGAGCAAGGCAGCGATCGAATTCGCCGGAGTGATCATAAGGCTCAGCTCCATTGTGCGCCTTCCTCCCCATAATTCCTCACGGGCCGCGACCCTTCGGCGAAGAACGAAATCGCCCTGTTGAGGCCGAGATTCTTCACGCGCCAACCTCAGGGCGGCAAACCTTGGTCACTAGAACCGTGCAGATTACCGGTAACGCCCGGCCAGGCACGGTCGATATCTCCATGAGTGATTAGCGGAGGTTCATGTGACCCTTTTAACCTTGAACGACACCTGTTCCATCGGCGCAAGAGCCATGGACGATCAGCACGGCATCCTGATGGATACCATGAACGAGCTTCGCCAGGCGCTGGTGCTCGGTGCGGGCCGGGAACAGCTGCGCGAAGTGCTGGACCGGCTGATCGAGTTCACGCGCATGCACTTCTGGAGCGAGGAACAGCTGATGGAGCAGAGCGCATTTCCCGGTTTGGCCGAGCACCGCTCCGAGCACCACGGCATGCTGGCGCAGATGATCCAGTCGGCCCATCGCGTGCAATACGGCCAAGGAGCGCAGATGCGGCCGCTGGTCGACTTGCTGTGCAAATGGTTCGCCGAGCACATCGAGAGCCTCGACCGGCATTATGGCGTGTGGCTGAATGAGCGGGGCGTTTACTGAGCCGCCGCCGCACGTTGGGGAACAACGTCCCATGGTCTCAAAGCCGCGACTCTCACTGAACTTCCTTGCGTTTCGACCGGGGCGGCTTCACCTTGAACGACCATTCGCTGCACTTCCTCTCCGATTGGCTCACCACCCGCCTCCAGAAGGAAGACCTACTCTTTGGCCTGTTGCTGAATGAGCATGGCAAACGCTAGAGCCGCCAGTGGCACACAGGCAGAAGCATACACCCGCCTGGAAATGCGCTCATCCTCTTTGCATTCCTGCCGATGATAGAGATGCTGGACAAGCTCCGGCAGGAGGACAACTGTGGACCTAACGACCGTGAACGGCGAGTTGAGCATGGGTGTAAGACTCCTGGATCGTGATCACAGGGATATGTCAGAAGTCATCCAGGAACTTCAAGCCAAGGCGCTCGGAGACCAGAATCGCAACCAGACCGGTTTGCTTCTGCGCAAGCTGGCGCATGTTTCTCTGACCCATTTCGCAATGGAAGAAGCGATGATGGCTGCCACGCGGTACCCCGGGTTGGCTCTGCACCGCGTGAATCACCAACGCATGATGGAGCGTTTGAGGTCGCTTGTTGCCTGGCAAAAGCGGGGCAGCTTGACGCTGAATGGCCATTCGCTGGGCTTCCTCTCCGAATGGCATGGCAACCACGTTGAGGATGATGACCTCAGCTATGGCCTTTGGCTGAATCGATTTGGCACAAACTAAGTTTCGAACGACAGTTGCGTAGATTCCCAGAGCGGCGAAGCGGGCTTCGGCTCGGAAGCCAGTTCGTAGACCAGCCGTTCCAGCACCAGCCGCTTGTCCGGCGGGGAAGAGCGCAGTTCCAGGTCGGCGCGGGCCACGAGGCGCAGCGCTCGCGTCAGGTCGCGGCGGCTTTTGTAGCGGCGGGCCTGGCGGATGAGATCGTCAGCGGCAAAGGGCGGCATGCGGAAGCCCTGCCACAATGCCTGCCAGATGGCGCGTGAGTCGCGCACGTTCTTCTCCAGAATCACCAGCATCTGGCGGAAGGTGCGGGCCAGCATGTAGAGATGGCCGATGGCGGCGTCCTCGCCCGCGTCGGAGCTGTTCAGCAGCCCATGCAGCAGGGCCAGCGCGCGCACCCGGTCGCGGGCGCTGATGGCGTCGGTCAACTCATAAAGCGAACGCTGCTTGGCCGCCAGCACCATGGTCTCCACATCGCCCAGCGTAATGCGGCCACGGCCCAGGGTATAGAGCAGCAGTTTCTCCAGCTCCGAGGAGACCAGCATCATGTCCGCGCCCAGAGCGTCCACCAGCTCGCGGGCCGCATCGGCGTCCACGCGCGCGCCGGCCTCGTTCGCGGTGGCCACGATCCAGCGCATCGCGTCTTCCTCGTTCACGCGGGCCAGTTCCACCATTCCGCAGTGCTCGCCCAGAGTCTCGGTGAGCCGCTCGAAGCGGTTCTTGTCGTCCATCTCCATGCGCCGCGCGTCGGAGGGGATGCGCAGGAAGTCGGCCACAAAAACCAGCAGCGCCTGCGGGTTGGGCGAGCGGAAATAGCGGTCCAGCGCCGCAAATTCGTCCTTCTTGGCGCCGCGGGTGTAGAGCTGGCGCACGTTGCGCACAAAAATCACCTGGAACGGCGCCATCAGCGAGGGGGTCTGCGCGCGGTCCAGCACCTCGAAGATCGAAGTGTTGGCCAGATCTAGGTCGGAGAGGCAAAAATCCCTCAACTCCGGCGGCACGAAGGCCTTGAGCACGGCCGAGCGGCAGCGGTCCAATAAGAAGACTTCGTCGCCGGCCAGCACATAGCCGGCCTTGAGCGGCCCCTTGCCGGCGGCGGCAGCCTCGATCTCCGCCACAAAGCGGCCCACGGCGGCAAAGCCGGCGCCCCAGCGCGCGACGGTCATTGGACCCAGCCTCTCGAAACCAGCATGACTGCAACTCGAATCTTGAATGTGAAGGTCATGCCGTTAAGCATACCGCTCCGGGAGGCAGATGACCAACTTCGTTCATCGGAAGGAGACACCTGCAGCACCTGACGTTGTCAAGACAAGGGTCATTTTTCAAGGGAACATTTGGTGCGCCATTTCGTAGAAGCAGATAGGAAGCAACAGGCAAACAGAAAGGGACAACCATGCGCTGGCTCCATTATGTGTCGTACTTCTTCGGGGGCGTCGTCCTCGCAAACTCCTTGCCCCATCTTAGCAATGGCATTTCAGGTCATGCCTTCCATACCCCGTTCGGTTTGTCCACCTCGGTGGGCAATGTCCTTTGGGGTTTCTTCAACCTTGCCCTTAGCTATCTGTTCGTCTGCCGGGTAGGCGACTTCAATCTGCGCAAGAACCCTCACGTGCTTGCCCTCGGTGCGGGCATCCTAGTCATGTCTGTATACCTTGCCAACATTTTTGGGGGGCCTCAAGGGGGACTCTGAGTTTACCTTTCAGCAAGACCATCTCCTGCCTTTCAAAATCCCTCCAGTACATCGGCCACCAACTGCCGCGCGAACTCCCGCGAGAGCCGCTCCATAGCCGCCGGATTCTCCTGAATGAAGGTCGGCAGGTCGGTGGTGGACTGGTACTGCTGGCGGTAGACGTAGTTCTTGTTCTCGTAGAGGATCTTGCCGTCGCGTCCGGTGAGCGTGACCGAAGCCACAATGGTGATGAGGAAGCTGGACGACTCCTGCGTCGAGGCGTTGTAGGTCAGCGGCGCCACGGCCTCCTTGAGAATCGTCCCGTGCAGCACCGCGTCGGCGTCCGGGCTGTCCTCTGGCGTCACCCGCAGCCGGGTGCGCGCGGCAAATTCCCGGATCACCGCTTCGGTCATCACCGTCTCGGTGTGATACGCCTCGGTGCGCGTGGCGAAGACCGGCACGGAGAGCGTGCGCACATCGGGCGGCAGATGAGTGGCCGCGCCCAGCGTGTGGTACCCGCAGCCGGAAAGGCCGAAGAGAGCAAGAGCGATCGGGGCGAGAGCGATCGGGCGCATGATTCATCTTACCGCGCAGCCGCCACGGCGCGCGCCTGATTCGGCTCCCAGAGAATTGCATCGCCACAAGCTGCCAACCGGATGATCCGCCATTCGGAAAGCGTTCTAATGAGAATGCTCATCTTTCCCACTGGTACCGTTGAGGATGTATTCCGCCATGGTGTCTGCAACATCCCTTACCGGAGCATTTTCAATGTTGGAAAGCACCACAATGAGCAAGTGTTGATCGGGATAGCGGGCTTCAAATGCCGCAAAACCAGGATCCCCGCCCTCGTGATAGATTCTTCGCCGAGGAGCGCTGTCAACAAACCAGCCATATCCGTAATGCCCTGGAGGATGGGCCGTGAACATGAGATCAAGGGAATGGCGCGTGAGAAAGCCCGGCGAGTCAAGGGCTTTATTCCAAAGGGCCAGGTCCCCGACGGTTGTGCAAATGCCTCCAGCGCCAATCTCAACAGACCGGTCAAAATAGTCTCGATGCCGCAAACGCCCATCCTCGAACGTGTATCCTTCAGCCGCGTTGGGAAGGATCGCGAGTGTGGAGGCATACCCGGAGTGGGTCATCTTGAGCGGCTCGAAGATGTGATGGGCGAGGTAGGCGCCATAATCCTCGCCCGAAAGCTGTTCGATGATGTAGGCGAGCAGGCAGTATTCGGTGTTGGAATAGGCCCACTTTGTTCCGGGCGGAAAGGCCAAGGGCCTGTCCCGGAAGGTTTGGATCAGTTCATCCGGCGTGTACGGCGCAGCAATCCCTTTCGAATAATCTTTGATGTCGTTGTTAGGAATCCCAGAGGTGTGAGTTAGAAGCTCGTGAATCGTGATCGCCTTCCAGGATTCCGGCGCATTCTTGTAGTATTTCCCGATGGGATCGTAGAGCGAGAGTTTTCCTCGCTCGGCTAATTGCAGAATCGCTACTGCCGTGAATTGCTTGCTGACGGATGCGATCTCAAACCTGGTTTGAGCCGTGTTTGGAATCTTCCAGCCTTCGACGGCCATGCCGTAACTCTTCTCCAAAACTGTTTGCCCATTGCGCTCGACAAGGATGTTCCCCTGAAATTGCCTTTCCGGCGGGAGTTTCTGCACAAAGGCTTCCATCCAGTCACTCAGGTCTCTTTGCTGAGCGTGGACACTGGTGGAAAGGAGCAAGACAAGCGGGATCAGGAATTGCTTCATAGTTCAAGGCTAGCAGGTGCTTGAGCGTACGGCAATTCGAACAAGGCAAGTCCAGAGAATTGAACGAATCCGAGGCCGAGCGCCCCATCCTTTCGGTTTTCTTCTGCGGAGAGAATGGAGGACGATTGCATTCCAAAGGTTGCACAACTACACCCAGGCGGTCGCCAACATTCCCAGCTTCACAGAAGAGAGTTTCAGGCCGTCGGCGCGATCCTTGAAATAGAGTTCGTTGAGCCGGTCTGAATCCAACTGCTCGAAGCGGTGGAATCCGGCGCAACGCAGTTCCGTTTCCATTGTGTGCGGCGTGAAGAAGAGCTGGAAGGGCTCTCCGGCGGCGGCCACTCGCCCGGCCAACCCGTCGAATGCTGTGCGGCCGGCCGGGCTGAGGCTCTCCGGCGCCAGGGCGTAATCGAAGCCCACGGCGGTCCCGGCGGGCAGTTGCGCAATTGCCACAAGCGTGGCCTGAAAGGCTTCCATCGTCAGATAGGGCGCCACCCCCAGCCAGCCGAAGAACGTGGCCTTGCAGGCATCGAAGCCCGCCTCGGCAAGCCCCGCGGCCAAGGTCTGGTGTTCAAAGTCCAGAGGAACAAACGTCAGGCTGGCCGGCAGGACGATGGCCGCCTCTGCGAGCAGTGTGCGCTTCCACTCCTGGGTGGCGGGAAAGTCCACCTCGAAGACCCGCAGCGAGGGAAACGGGTTGCGGTAGGCAAAGGTGTCCAGTCCGGCGCCAAGAACGACATATTGCGTCACTCCCTGCGCCACGGCCGCTGCCAGTTGATCCTCAACATACCTGCTGCGCGCCGCCATAAACAAGCGAAAGGCCCGCGCTGCCGGGTGCATCTCGCGCTGCCGGTCAATGGCGAAACCCGCGCCGAGCAACGGCACGGCGATTGGATCGTTAAGGACGCGCGGCTGGTCCAATATCTGGTGCGCGGCGCGGCGCATGGCCACGCGAAGGGCTGTTCTGCTGGCGCGGCCAGTCTCCATGCATTGCAGTGTAAATCACCACGGATTCAGGTCTCGCGCACGGCGTACCATAGTCCCCATGAGCTGGATTGGATGGGCACTGCTCTCCGCGGCCTTTGCCGCCGCCACCGCCCTTTTGGCCAAGGTGGGCGTGGCGCATGTGGACTCGAACCTGGC
Organism: Occallatibacter sp.; assembly: GCA_035315085.1. Lineage (GTDB taxonomy): Bacteria > Acidobacteriota > Terriglobia > Terriglobales > Acidobacteriaceae > Telmatobacter. The sequence goes on along the minus strand of DATFYK010000067.1, from coordinate 27,483 downwards.
CACGGCGCTGCGCACCAGCGTGGTGGTGGTCTTTGCCTGGGGCATCGCGCTGGCGCTGGGCAAGCACGACGAATTACGCTCCCTCGACCGCCGCACACTACTCTTTCTTGCGCTCTCCGGCCTGGCCACCGGCCTGTCCTGGCTGTGTTACTTTCGCGCCCTGCAGTTGGGGCCGGCCTCGCGCGTGGCTCCTCTGGACAAACTCAGCGTCCCCCTGGTCATCCTCTTCGCCTGGTTGCTGCTGGGCGAAAGGCTCACTGCTCCGGCCCTCATCGGCGGCCTGCTCATCACCGCCGGAGCCGTGGTCATCGCGCTGGGCTGACCGGCCCCGGAACGCCGCTTCCTTATACTGAGAAGAGAGAGAATGCGGCTTTTGCTGCCGCAAAAAAAGTTCCCGTGGACCCATCGACCCAATCCGAAGCCCGCCCCGCGCCGCCCCGCCGCATCGTCCTTACCGGCTTCATGGGTTCGGGCAAGAGCACCGTCGGCCCACTCGTTGCCGGCCGCCTGGGCTGGAGCTTTCTCGATGTGGATGATGTGATCGAAGCCGAGGCCGGCGCAACCATCGCCGAGCTCTTCGCCCGCCACGGCGAAGCCCCGTTCCGCGACCGCGAACACGCCACCATCGCCCGCCTAGCCGCCGGCGACGCGCTGGTTCTGGCCTTGGGCGGCGGCGCCATCGAGCACCCCGCCACCCGCTCGCTGCTGCTTACCACATTCGGCACGCTCCTCGTCCATCTGGAGGTGGAACTGGCCACCACTCTCGCCCGCTGCCGCGGCACCGAGCACACCCGTCCCATCCTCGCCGACCAGGCCAACCTGGCCAGCCGCTACCAGCGACGCCTTCCGCTCTACCGCACCGCCCACGTTTCGATTCCCGTCGACGCGCTCACGCCCGAGCAGATCGTGGACGCGATCCTCCAGGCTGCGTGCCTGGGCTGACCGCAACGCTCCACCCCGAAACTTCACCGCTTGTTATCATCGAGACGGGCTCCCGGCGGCCATGCACTCCGGGCACTCCTCTAAGGTCTTCAACCGTTCAGATGACTCCCGCCTCCCAGTCCGCAGTTTCGGCAGAGCTCACCGTACCCTCCACTGAGAGCACAGCGCACGGTCCGGGTCATCTTCACGCGCCCAGCCCCGGCGCTACGGCAACCCTCATCCACGACCTCCGCGAGCTGTTCAAGCTCCGGGTCACGGGCATGGTGCTGATCACCGGCTGGGCCGGCTTCTACCTGGGATCGATGCAGTCCGGCATCTCCAGCTTGCAGCGCGGCCTGCTGGACACGCTCTTCGGCATCGGGCTGGTCTCGGCCGGAGCCGCTGCCCTGAACGAGGCGTTGGAGCGCAAGACCGACGCGCTCATGAGGCGCACCGCGGACCGTCCGATGGCCGCCGGACGCATCTCGCTGGCCCAGGGGATTGTGGCCGGCATCGGCTCCCTGGCCCTGGGCGCCTTCTGGCTGCTGCTGCTCACCAACCTGCTCACCGTGGCCCTGGCGCTGCTCACGGCCTTCACCTACGTGGCCATCTACACGCCCCTCAAGCGCGTTACCGCCCTGGCTACCTTCATTGGCGCCTTCCCCGGCGCCATGGGTCCCCTGCTCGGCTGGACCGCCGCCCGCGGGCGCATCGAGTGGCCGGCCGTGGCCCTGTTCGCCATCCTCTTTGTCTGGCAGTTTCCCCACTTCATGTCCATTGCCTGGCTGTATCGCGAGGACTACGCCCGCGCCGGCATCCGCATGTTGCCCGTCGTCCAGCCCGACGGCTGGTCCACCGTGGCCCAGGCGCTCTTTTTCGCCGTGGTGATGATTCCCGTCAGCCTTTCGCCGTGGCGGCTGGGCGTGGCCGGAGCAGCTTACGCCGTGCTGGCTTCTCTGCTGGGCATGGGCTATCTGGCTTACACCATCCGCTTCGCCGGCATTCTGCGCGCCAACACCGAAGACGAGAGCCGCATGCTGGCGCGCGATCTGCTTAAAGTCAGCGTCCTCTACCTGCCCCTGCTGTTAACCACGCTCATGCTCTGCGCCATCCCCAAAACGTAGAGAAGCTGGCAAACTCATCCATGGGGAGGATGATCAGCTCCTGGCGAAAATTTCGTAACATTGCAACACGGCCGCAGGAGTATCCTGTTGGACGGGAGGAGGAGATTGTGCGCGAAATCCACTTACCTTACGGAAAACTGCACGGCGTCAAGGATTTCTTCATTCATCTGTTGACCATCACCATCGGTTTGCTCATAGCTCTGAGCCTGGACGGATTGGTGGAATATCAGCATCACCGTCATCTAGCCCGCGAAGCGGAGGACGGCTTGCGAGCCGAGATCGCCCATAACGCGCAAGAAATAGGCCGGCAGCGCCAGATGATCAAGGATGGCCAGAATAAACTGGAAACTACCCTAAAGAGCCTGGCGGAGATGCGGGCGCATCCCCACGCCAAAAGAGGTCCAATATATTTATTGTTTGGTTTGGGGGCCTTTGACGATATGGCCTGGAAGACCGCGCAGAACACCGGCGCCATTACCTATATGCCCTACAAAGATGCCCAGGCCTTCTCTAACATCTATCTTGAACAGGAAGTGTATCTCAGGATGGTGCTGCTTAATGCCGAAGATCTTGGCAGTGCGGACTCCCTCTTCATCTCCCATCCCGACGACTGGGTTCCATCTCCCGCGCAGATTGATATGGTGACTGATCGCATCGGCAAGGTCCAGTTTGACCTCGTGATATTAAGTTCAGTAGTTTACACACTGGACAATACCTACCAGAAATTCGAGTCCGAGCACAAATAGAGTTTTGGCCGGTAGCCGGTGCCCCAGCTCCCGATTTTTTGACCCGGGGAACCACGACCTCCATAGGTTATCTTCATGAGGAAGCCATGACTGTCTCTGCTCAACAATCCGGCGCCCGCGCCGCCATCACCGCCATTCTGGCTGTCAGCGCCGCGGCCACGGTTTTTCTCTTCTGGCTCATCTACATTCATCCCGCCGCCGCGGCCAGCACGGAGTACGCTTTTTTGCCCGCGCTCAATGCCCTGCTCAACGGCCTCAGCGCCACCGCTCTTCTCATCGGCTACACCTTCATCAAGACGCGGCGCATCGCGACTCACCGCGCAGCCATGATTACGGCCTTCGGATTCTCCACGCTCTTTCTGGTCAGCTACATCCTGCACCACGCCTTACACGGCGACGTCCGCTACCCTGCCCACGCCGCCTTGCGCTCGGTCTACCTGCCGCTGCTGGCCAGCCACATCGTGTTGGCGGTGGTGGCGCTGCCCCTGGTGCTGATCACCTTCTTCTTTTCACTCACCGGCCGCATCCCGCAGCATCGCAAGGTCGCGCGATGGACCTTCCCGCTGTGGCTCTACGTCTCGGTCACCGGCGTGATCACTTACGCGATGCTGCGCCTGGCGCAAGGATAGGAGCGATCATGCCCGCAAGCAGCCCCAACCCGAATCCAGTCCCGCCCAGCGACGGCACCCGGCAGCTCCTGCAATGGGGCACATCGATGCTGGGCGCAGGCCTTTTGGCCGCCGTGTTGTTGGTCACTCTGCTGGGCGGTTTCTCGCCCACCGGCGCCAGCACCAACACCGGCTGGTTCGCCCTCATCGTCGCCCTGATGTGCATCCCCTTCGGCGGTCTGCTCCTGGCTCTGGGCGTCGCCAAATGGCTGCGCAACCGGCAACTCGCGCGTCACCGCTGATCGTCTGCTATTCTTTTCAATTACTGGAGTAAACGAACATGGCAAAGAGCGTTAACAAAGTCATCCTTTTAGGCAACGTGGGCAAGGACCCCGAAATCCGATCCACCCCCGGCGGCGTCATCGTCGCCAATTTCACCCTGGCCACCAGCGACCGCCAGAAGGACGCCCAAGGCAACTGGCAGGAGCGCACCGAGTGGCACAATCTGGTCGCCTTCAGCCGCACTGCAGAGATCATTCGCGATTACGTGAAGAAGGGGTCAAAGCTCTACATCGAGGGCAAGATCCAGACCCGCAGTTGGGACGACAAGCAGTCTGGCGCCAAGCGCTACAAGACCGAGATCATCGTCAACGACCTCTCGCTGCTCTCCGGCCGCGACGAGGGTGCTGGCGGCAGCGCCAGCCGGCCGACGACTTCAGCCAGTTCGACGGCCAGCTTCGACCAGCGGGCCCCAGCAGGCGGACCCGACGACATCGACCAATCCGCCGAAATCTCCGACGACGACATTCCGTTCTGAGCAGCAGTGGTCAGTTGTCAGTGATCAGTTGTCAGTCAGTGGCCCTGGAAAGGGGAATCGGAGTCAGCAAAAGTGATCCTTGCCCTCACAAATCCTTGACCACTGATCACTGTCATTCCGTCTTCATCAGCGTCGCCATCAGCGCATCCTTGCGCTGGTTGGCCATTCCGTCGGCGATGCGCAGCACGCGCATCCAGGCAAATACCGCGCCCCCGGCCAGCACCAGGAAGACCGGCACGGCCGCCCACAGGCTGTCGAATAGCAAGCACAGCCCGAAGACCGCCGCGCCCACACCGAGCACGAAAAGCTGGACCAGCAGGCTGGACAGCGCATTGGCCTGCGATCCGCCCTGCCGCGTCATCCGCCCGGGATTCACGCGGTAAGGCATGGTGAGCGAGAAGATGTTGCCAACGGCCAGATTGCAGGGCAGCGCAAAAAGGAGCCAGGCTGCCGTAGCCGCCACCACCACACCCTCAGGCAGACCCAGCCGCAGCGTAGCCAGGATGCCGGCCACCAAGATCGCCAGGCCAAACAGCGCGGAATGAAACAGGTTCTTGGCCAGCAACACCGTCCGGATGGGCGTAGGGGAAAGAAAGTACACCTGAATCCCGGCTCCCTCGGCGCCCAGATTGTTATAAAACACGCGCGTAAAGCCCAATTGGGCGTAGACCATGCACACCGGCAGCGCCAGGCGGAACATGTGTCCCTGCGGGCCGGTATTGAAAAAAGCGCCCGAGAAGACCAGGACCAGCAGCAGCGGCGCGCCTATCGCATAGAGCAGCGGCAAGGTGCGCATCAGGGCGCGCAGTTCCTTTTCCATCACCGCGGCAATGGGGCCGGAGCCGTCCAGCAGCCATCCGCCCTCGCGCCGCTGCGCCGCCTTCTTCCAGCTGGGGGCCGTGCCCAGGTTTTCTCCACGATACTCGGCCTTGAGGCGCCCCGCCAGTACGCCCCCGGCTGCCAGCACATACAGCCCCAGAATCCCCAGCGATCCCAATGCCGGCGCCGGCTGCCGCTCAGCGGCCTGCCGCACCGCGCGCGCGCCCAGCCCCGGCGGAAGCCATAGTTGCACCGCGTAGGCTTTGTTCAGCCAAGGCACAATCCGATCTCCCACTCTGCGGTAGTTCTCATCCCGCTCCTGGCGGCTCATTGGACCCTGATGCCGCTTCTGGTGCAGCGTAGGATTCAGCAGTTGCAGGCTTAACATAAGCACCACAAACACCGCGCCCAGAATCTCCCGCGTCTTCCGCTGCGCCAACCACCGGTCGATCCAGGCAAAGACGGCCCGCACCAGCAGGATGTTGAAGGCCGCAAAGATCCCCAGGCCCAGCGCCGTCCAGGCAAACAGTTCCGGCCGCGCCATCGTGATTCCGGCCCAGATGCCAAGGCAGCACAGCCCGCCCAGAATCGTGGAAATGTCAGCCAGCCCGAAGACTACATACAGCAGATAGAACGGCCCGAAGCCCACCGGAAAGCGCAGCAGGATGCCCAGATCGAACTGCTCCTGGAACGAGGCCAGCATCACCGGAACCACTTGCCAGATGAGGAACACCACCCAAAGCAGGATCGGCAAATACTTCCACATCTCGCGGGAAGCCAGCTGATAAGCGGCCGCGCCTGCACCCGCGCCTAGTGCCAGCCCCATGGCGGCGTAAATCACAAACGCCATGGTGCGCGCGCCCAGCTCAAACATGCCCAGGTTTGAGCGCATTCCGTTCTTCAACATCTGCCAGCGCAACTGGGCCAGCGCCGCATACTGCGCCCGGGCCAGCGCGCTCAGCACTCCCCCGCCCGCCTCCCTCACTTCGGTCACGCTAGCCCCATTCACGCCAGCCATGAAAGCTCCTGCGCCGGCTCCTGCCCGCCCGCTCCCACAATCGCCAGAAAGATCTCTTCCAGCGTCAGCCGCTGCTCTTGCTCGGCGCCCGGCAACGTGGAAGCCACGCCCGCGCGCAGCTCTTCAATCGACCCGTTGGCCACCAGCCGGCCCTGGCTGATGATGGCCACGTGGCTGCACAGCCGCTCCACAATCTCCAGCACGTGGGTGGTCAAGAAGATGGTCGCCCCGCGGCTGATCATCCCCATCAGCATGGCCTTCAACATGCCCGCCGCAATCGCGTCCACGCCCTCGAACGGCTCATCCAGAAACAGCACCTTGGGCCCGTGAATCACCGCCGCGGCTAGCGCCAGCTTCTTCTGCATGCCGTGCGAGAAATCGGTTACGAGTTTCTTGTGTTCGCCGGCCAGTTGCATGAACTCCAAAAGCTCTTCAGTCCGCCGGTTGGTGGTCTCGCGGTCCAGTCCGTACATGCGGCCCACGAAACGCAGATACTCGGGCGCCGTCAGCCGTCCCTGCAGCGCCATCCCCTCCGGAACCACGCCGATCTGCCGCTTCAAATCGAGCGCCCCGGCCCAGAACGGCCGGCCCAGAATCTCCATGGTCCCCGCGCTCGGTTCCAGCAGCCCGGTCAGCATCTTGATGGTGGTGGACTTGCCCGCTCCGTTTGGCCCCAAAAAGCCGAAGAACTGCCCCTGGGCCACGCTGAAGGCGACATTATCCACGGCAGTCAGCGCGCCGAAGCGCCGCGTGAGCCCGCGGGTTTGAATCGCCGCATTTTCCATGTGCGGCAAGGATAACAAGGTTGGCGGCCGGAACAAAGCGGACGTTCGGCCGAGCGGCGGGCCTGTTTCCGGATAACCGGCTATCCACTCGGAACGGTTCCGGGGGCAACGCAGCATCGATTACAATTGCGCCAAACCAAAGCCCGAGCCGCTGGCCATCAGCGGGCACAATGAATTGAGGATTGAATGACCGGTAAGCCCTATCGCCCGCAGCAAGACATCGTGACCTTAATGAAGCAGTTCAACCAGCGAGTAAAGGAATCTCCTGAGCTTCCTGACCCGGAGACGCGCCTGCTTCGCGCGCGGCTGGTGTTTGAGGAAGCTCTCGAGTTCGTTAAGGGCTGTGGTTGCACGGTCATGACGCACCTTGCCGGACGGAAGGGCGAAGAGCAGACTGCGGTCATTGACGACATAAGTGTCGTGCTTGATCCCAACGGCACACCCGACTTCGTCGAATACGTGGACGGCTGCATCGATCAGCTTGTCGTCACTTATGGAGCGCTCAACGCAGCCGGCGTAAAGGCCCAGCCTGCCTGGGATGAAGTGCAGCGCAGCAACATGAGCAAGGCCTGGCCACATTGCAGCGTTTGCGACGCTGTGCTTGAGCGCGGTGCGGGCCTGGAGTTGGTTCATCCGGAAGACGCCGACGCCCATCATGGCGACTGGAATCCGATTCTGAAGGTTCATAAGCGCCCGGACGGAAAGTTCATCAAGTCGCCGACCTATTCACCCGCAGATTTGAGGCGCGTGATCGATGAGCAGATCCAGCAGGCAAACGGATAGTTAAACCTGCGCCTGAGTAACAAAGAGAAGAGAATCTTAGACTGCAGCTTCGGGAGGCCGGTCCGCTCTATGCTTCGTTGGCGGCCGCTTCCTCCGGCTTGCCCAGCGGATCGTTGTCGCGATCCGTCACTTCAACCAATGCAGCTAGCCGCGCCGCCAGTTTCGGCTTCCAGCTTCCCTCCGGGGCGCGCCAACTCCAGTTGCCGGCGGCGATGGCCGGCGTATTCATGCGCGCCTCCGAGCCGAGTTCGAACAAATCCTGCGCCGGGAGCACCGCCAGTTGCGCCACGCTTGCCTCGACAGCCCGAATCAGCGGCCACACCGGGCTCTCGCCGACCGGTCCCGCGAAGGCCTCGACGGCGCTGCGCTCGACCTTGCCTGCCGTCTGCCACCAGCCTTGCGTGGTGTCGTTGTCGTGGGTGCCGGTATAGGCCACGGTGTCCGGGGTGAATCGATGCGGCAGATGCGTTTGCGCGCCCTTGCCGCCAAAGCCGAACTGGAGCACTTTCATGCCCGGCATGCCCAACTCCTGCCGCAGGGCGTCCACCTCCGGGGTAATCATTCCCAGGTCCTCGGCAACCAGCGGCAGCGGCCCCAGCGCCGCCTCCAGCGCGTGAAAGAGCTTGAGCCCCGGCGCCTTCACCCATTCGCCGTGTACCGCCGTCTTCTTGTCCGCCGGAATGGCCCAATAAGACTCGAAGCCGCGAAAGTGATCCAGGCGGACAATGTCGTAAAGCGCGCAGGCGCGGCGAATCCGCTCAATCCACCAGTCGAACCCGCGCGCGGCCAGCACATCCCAGCGATAGAGCGGATTGCCCCAGCGCTGCCCGGTGGGCGAAAAGTAGTCCGGCGGTACGCCGGCGATGCGCACCGGCTTCAGATCCTCGTCCAGCTCGAAGAACTCAGGGTGCATCCACACATCGGCCGAATCCATGTTGACGAAGATGGCCGCGTCGCCCAGAATCCTTATCGCACTGTGCGCCGCGGCTTCGCGGAGGTTGTTCCACTGTTGCGAGAAGGCAAACTGCAGCGCCTGCTCCTGGGCCAGCGCGCGGCCGTGCTTTGCGGCTACCTTCGCCAGAGCCTCCGGCCGCCGGCGGCGCACCGGCTTGGGCCAGGCCGTCCATGCTCCGGTCGAGAACTGCCGGCGCAGCACGGCATAGAGGGCGTAATCGGTAAGCCAGCCCGCCTCGGCCCGGCAAAACTCCTCGAACTGCTTCCACTGCCCCGCGAGCTTCGGATCATGCGGCCCGCGGTCCAGAAAGTTTCCCGCCGCCTCGTAGAGCAGAGGCAGCTTGCGCGCTTCCACCTCGTTGAAATCCACATTGCCGCTTCGTCCGGCCAGGCCGCCGATCCGCTCCCCGTCAATCCAGCCCCAGTCGGAGAGAAATTCGAGGCTGATGAGCCAGGGATTGCCCGCAAAGGCCGATGAGCCCGAATAAGGCGAGTTGCCGTAGCCCGTGGGACACAGCGGCAAAACCTGCCATATGTGCTGTTTAGCTGCGGCCAGAAAGGCCACAAACTCGTGCGCGGCAGGCCCCAGGTCGCCAATGCCCCCATAGGACGGCAAAGAGCTTACGTGCATCAGAACTCCGGACGAGCGTTGAAACTCCATGAGTTTATTATCCCCGCGCCGCCACGATTCGGGGAACCGCAGCCGGCAAAGCCGTCCAATGGCCGCAAAAAAGCCCGCGTCGGGCTAGGGATGCGGGCTTTTTGTTCTCTTGCCCGGCTGCCGTAGCTTACATGCCCGGAATCTCCGGCCCCTTCGATTTGGCGTTGATCCGGATGCGCTTGCTCTTCTTGTAGTCGTCCATCACGCTACTCAGGAAAACGCTGAAGGCATCCGACCGGCGCTGCGCCAGGATCTGGTCGCGCGTCTGGTCGAAGTTCTTGGTGATCTCGTCCGCGCTGGGCTCCTGTTTGTCCAGCAGCTTGGCCACCACGCCGGTCCGCTGCGTGTCGATAGGACCGCTCAAGGCGCCAGGCGCCAGATCGAAAAGCTGCGGGGCCACCTGGCCCACCTGGCCCAGGTCAGGCGCCTGGCCGGTCTCACCCACCAGGTCGCTGGTCTTCACCGTCGCGCCCGCTTCCTTGGCGGCCTTGGCCAGATCGTTTTCCGCTTTGGCCTTGTCCGCCAGCTCCCTGGTCTTCTGGCTCAGCAACACCGGCAATTTCTCCTCGCGGTAGTCGTCCAGAACGTGGCTCTTCCAGTCGGCAAAGCTGGGCGCGTGGGCTGCGGCGATGCCCGTAACCTGGAAGATCGCGTAGCCCTCGCCGGTCGGCGCAAATTGCGGCGGGTCGCCCTGCTTGGACTGGAAGGCCTCGGCGATGAGTTTAGACCCGTCGGGCAGCGCCGAAATCACGCCATGGCTGTTGACCGGAGGCGTAGTCGTCACTTCCAGATGGTGGGCCGCCGCGGTCTTCTCCAGGCCGTTCTTGATGGCCTCCGAGGTCAGCGTCCGCGCATAGTTCTCCTCGGCCTGAGCCTCCCTCTGGCGGATCAGCGTGGCCTGGATGGTGGGCAGCACCTCGTTGAGTTGCTGCGTGCGCGCCGCCTGGCGCTCTTCCACCTGAACAATGTGGTAGCCAAACTGGCTCTTCACGATCTTTGTCTCGCCGACTTTCTGGGTGAAGATGGCGTTGTCGAACTCCGGCACCATGCGCCCGCGCTGGGCAAAGCCCAGCTCACCGCCCGAATCCTTGCTGCCGGGATCGTCGGAGTTCTTCTTGGCCAGCTCGGCAAAGTTAGCGCCGCCTTGAATCTGTTTGAGCAGCCCCTCGGCTTTGGCTTTGGCAGCGGCATCGGTCTTGGCGTCCGCGTCCGGAGCCACCTTGATGAGGATGTGCCGCGAGCGCGCCTGTTCCGGCGTCGAGTAGTCGTATGTGTGCTGGTCAAAGTACTGCTTGATCTCCTGCTGGCTGGGCTGCGGAACCCCGCCGGGCAGTTCATTGGGGGTAAAGGCAAAGTAGGTGATGCGGCGCTCTTCCGGCACGGCGGTCGCGTAGCGCGCGGCGTTGCTCTTCAAGAAGGCCGCCAGATCGCCGTCAGAGGGATTGATCTGCTTGCGCAGGTCGTCCGCGGAGATCACCGCATAGTCGAACTTGATCTTGACGTTTTCCTTGCGATAAGCATCGCGGACTTCCTGGTCGCCCACCGTGACCCCGGCGGTGATCAGCGTCTGGAGACGATGGATGAGGATATTGGTCCTCACGTCATCCTCAAACTCCGCGATCGAGATATTCAACCGGCTCGCGATCAGGTTGGTGTATTGCTCTTCGCCGATGAACTTGCCGTTGGGGAAGAGGACCTCGCCGGTCTGGCCTTGGTGCAGAAACTGGATCACGTCGTCGTTGGTGGCGTGGATGCCCAGCTTCTCCGCCTCAGCCAGCAAGATCTGCTTCTGCACCATTTGCTGGCCGACCTGCTGCTCGATCAGGCCCAGGATGACCGGGTTGTCAGGGTAGCGCTGCTGCTGCAGCTGCCGGCGGGCCGCCTGCTCCACCTGCCGTTGGCTTACCTGCTCGCCCGAAGACACGAAGCGGCTGTACCAGTGGGGGTAAATCACGGCATACGTATCGGCGGACGCGGCGCCCTGGGTGCTGGACAGGCCGGGGATCAGGTACAACACCATGCCTACCGAGGCGGCGGCGATGATGACGACGAAAAATGCCTTGACGACACGGCTGTCTTTTTGTTGCAGGAAACGGATCATGGATGGACTTGAACCTTCAACTCTCTACGCGCGGGCGTGGTGTGCCTGCTGAGGCCAGCGCGGGCCAGTTTGGGCTCTGCCGCATGGGGCAGGCATCTCCCACAAATGCGCAATTCCCGCTCGACGCGATTCACTGCCATTATAGACGAGCCGGGACCCGGAAAGCCGGGACGGACTGCTTCAAAGCCCGTTCTATCGCATAGACGCACCGCTAAAACAAAGCGGGCATCCCGGCTTCCGGGATGCCCGCTGTTTTCATTGCGGATTGCCGCTCTTAACGCCAGTAGTAGAACCCGCCAGCCACGAAGTACGGCCGGTAGTACACCGGCGGATAGCCATAATACTGATAGCTGGCGTAGTAACCGGCTCCGTAATACGGGGAGCCGTAGGGGTAATCGCCGCGCCGGTAGAGGCTTGGGCCGCCCTGATAAAGCCCCTGCGCCAGCCGGGCCGCTTCCTGCGCATTCACCGGCGTGACCGTAAGCGGCGTGTTCAGGTGGAAGGTCACCAGCGCCTCGGCGGGAATCCACACCCCCGGTCCGGGAGAAGCCGCTGAAGCTGCCGTACCGGCGCCGGCTCCGGCCGCCGCGCCGATGGCGCAGCCTGTGCCGCGGCTCACGGCGCAGCCGATGATGGTGCCGATAATTGCGCCGCTAACGGCATTGCCAACCGTCTGGCCGGCCTTGTTCGGTCCCTTCACCTTGAACTGGTCGCTATCCAGCGGGTAGCTTTGTCCGCCGAGGTCCAGCGAGGTGAGCTTGAGCGCCAACACCGGGCTTCCGCCCAGTTCGCCGGCCTGCTTGACTTCGGTGACCACCCCATGCACGGTCGCGCCGCGCGGAATTGCCAGCACGCCGCCGACGGCCACGTCGCGGATCACGGTGAACTGAACCGGTTCGCCGTCCTTGGCCCTCCTGGTGCCCACTGACTCGCTGGTCCGCAACTGCAACAGGGTTCCCTGGGGTATGGTCACAGGGCCCTTGGGAGTCTCATAGACCGGCGCGGCAGGCTGTGCCGGCACATATTGTGGCCGCACTGGCGCATACTGGGGCCGTAAGGGCGGAGGCTGCGGATTAGGCGTCTGGGCCTGAGGCTGAGCCTGGCTTGGATAAGGAGGCTGGCCGGGGGTTGGCTGCGGCCCATCCGAAGGCGCGGACGGAGGCGGAATGGGCGCCATCGACTCGTCCGGCGGGTTGTCCGCCATCTGCTGCGCGCCGGGCTCCGCGCCATTCATGGGCTGCGCATTCTGCGCGTCCTGCGGATTGCCGACCTGCAGGTTGTTGTACACCTTGGTCACGCCCGCCACATGGCTGGCGATCGATTCCGCCAGTTCGCTGGAGGCCTCGCTCGACACCGTTCCGGAGAGCGTGACCTCGCTCTGGATGGTAGCGGCCGTGATGAGGTCGTTCTTCAGCGCCTTGGAGGCGTCCAGAGCATGGACCACGTCCATCTCGATCTCTCCGTCCGTGCGCTGGCCGGCCGCCGGAGCCGCCGTGTCCTGGGCAAGCGCAACTGCGCTGGACAACAAAACCACCGCGGCCCATGCCAGAACCTGCGGGAAAACTCTTTTCAGTAATGGCCAATCTATCTTCATGTCTCTCCTCCGCATAAGGCATTCTCCCAACGGCAGTGGGATGCCGCGCGGGTTGGAAGGACGCTCAAAGATGCTGCTTCCGGCTCAATTCATTAGACGAGCTTTGGCGGAAGCCGTCATGCGCAAAAACCCGGCTGGCGGGAAAAAGTTCCGCGGTTCGCAAAAGAGTCGCGGGCGTTTGAACCGCACGCCTTCCGCTCTTCGCCGTTTCCTGCGGATTCCTATTGGAGCGCCTGGTCGATGGCCGCGGCCAGCGTCTTCAACCCGGCCGCCACGTCGGCTCCCAGGTGAACCCGCAGAGCGCGCCGTCCTCGCGACTCCAGCACCGCCAGGTCTCCGGCGGCCTGGGCGTCGATCACCACCCCGAAGCTGTACGTCTGCCCCGGAACATCCACGTCGACGGCGTGTTCCGCGGTGATCTGGAGGAAGACGCCGCTGTTGGGCCCGCCTTTGTAGTCCTGGCCGGTGGAGTGCAGGAAGCGCGGACCGAAGCCCAGGCATGTCGCCACCCGCTTGGCGTCGCGCACCTTGTGACGGAAGCACTGGACCGCCGCCTCGTGCTCGGGGAACATGGGCAGGAAAGCCAGCGTGGCAAAGTAGTCGCCGGGGTGAATCTGGCTGAGATGCGCGCGCAGATAGCCGGCCAGCGTCGCGGTCGGCGCGGCTGCCTTGAGGGTGGCGGCGTAGGCCTCTGTCGCGTAAAGCTCGATTCCCGCGTCTACCAGGACCGGCTCGCGCTCCGGCAGCGTGCCCGTCTTTTCGTAGGCTTCGGTCAGGGCGCGAGTTTCGATCTTGGCCGACTCCACGTCCGGCTGATTGAAGGGGTTGATGCCCATCACCGAGCCGGCTACCGCCGTGGCCACTTCCCAGGTGAAGAACTGCCCGAATATCTCGTAGAGGTCTGCAATCTCGATGGCTATCACCGGATGTCCGGCGGCCTCGATGGCCGCCACTTTGGCGTCCTGACTCGAATCGGCCGTCCCCGCGTAGCGGATATAGGCGAAGATGCGATCGCTGCCATAGACCCCGGGCGCGGCAATGGCCTCGCGGTCCACCGGCGTAATGCCCTTGCCCAGTTTGCCGGTCGATTCGGCGATCAGTTGCTCCAGCCACGCGCCCAGGTCGTAGATCTCCGGCGAAGTGAAGATGGTGATCTTGTCGCGTCCGGCATTGGCGGCAGTGCCCAGAATCAGGCCGAGTTCGACCGCCGGATTATCCGCCGGCGGCAGCTTGGCTGCAGCCACGGCTTTGGCCGCCTCATCTAGCAGCTTCTCCGCATCCAGTCCGGCTGCCGTCGCCGCCACCAGGCCAAAGTTCGACAGCGCCGAGTAACGCCCGCCGATCTGCGGATCGCCATAGAAGATGTACCGGAAGTTGTCTGCCTTGGCCACCTGCTCCATCTTCGAGCCGGGATCGGTGATGGCCAGAAAATGGCTTCCGGCCTGCTCCGCGCCCACAGCATCCTTCATCTGCTCAAAGAAATACTGTTTAAGGATGTTGGGTTCCAGCGTCGATCCGGATTTGCTGGCCACCACCACCAGCGTTTCGGCCAGATTCACGTTGTCGCGAGCCGCCTTCACCTGCGCCGGATCGGTGGAGTCGACGATGTGCAGCGCGGGAAAGCCCGTCTGCTGCCCGAAGGTCTCAGCCAGCACCTCGGGGCACAGGCTGGAGCCGCCCATTCCCAGCAGAAGAACCGTCTCGAAGCCGCCCGTCTCCACGTCCGCGCCCAGCTCGGCAAGGTTCCCCAGGTCCTTCTGTTGCCGCTCGACGATGTCGATCCAGCCCAGCCAGTTTTCCTCGCCATTGCGGGTCCAAAGGCCGGGGTCTTTCTCCCAGAAACGATCAACCTTGCTGTTGGCGTGCCAGTCGGCGGCGGCCAGGTCCACGGCGCCGCGAAGTTCTTGGGGTAGTACGAATCGGAAGCTCATCTCGTTATTGATTGTGCCTCATAAGTCTGGAGTCTGAAACGTGCAGCCGTCACGGCGACCCGCTTACCAATGCGGATTTTGAGAAAAACCGGCCTGCTGCGCCGTGACCAGGTTGCGGTCCAAAACGGGCTTTGCGGCTTCAAACGCCAGGCGAATCCCGGTCTCCAGAGCGATCTTGGGCTCCCAACCCAGTGAGCGCAGCCGGCTGGAATCCATCAGCTTGCGCGGCGTGCCATCGGGCTTGGAGGCGTCGAAGACCAGGCTGCCTGCAAAGCCGAGCACGCGGCAAACCGTCTCCGCCAGCTCGCGGATGGTCACGTCGCTGCCGTAGCCCACATTCACCAGCGGCGGAAAGCTCTCGTTCAGTAGTGTCCCATAGGTCCGGTCGTCGAGCGTCATCAGGTGCACGCAGGCGTCGGCGAAGTCGTCGCTGAAGAGAAATTCGCGCCGCGGCCTTCCCGTGCCCCACACCACCACCTCGCGCCGCCCGGCGCAGCGAGCCTCGTAGACCTTGCGAATCAATGCCGGCAGCACATGAGAGGTTTCCAGGTTGTAGTTGTCGCCGGGACCGTACATATTGGTGGGCATCGCGGCCAGGTAGCACGTCCCGTATTGCCGGTTGTACGACCAGCACATTTCGACGCCGGCAATCTTGGCCAGCGCATAGGCGCGGTTGGTCGCCTCCAGCGGCCCGGTCAGCAGATACTCCTCGCGAATGGGCTGAGGACAGTCGCGGGGATAAATGCAACTGGAGCCAAGAAACAGGAGCCGCTCGACGCCGTTGCGCCAGGCGGCGTCGATCACATTGGTCTGGATCTGAAGGTTGTTGCGAATGAACTCCGCCGGATAGGTGTTGTTGGCGTGGATGCCGCCCACCTTGGCTGCGGCCAGGAACACATACTCTGGATGTTCCTCGGCAAAGAAGGCATCGGTGGCCGCCGAATTCTGTAAATCCAATTCGGCTTGGGAACGGAAGACGAAGTTGCTGAAGCCGTGGCGCTCCAGGCTACGCACCAATGCCGAACCTGCCAGCCCAAGGTGTCCGGCTACGTAGATTCGACTTTCTCTCTTCATCAATCCCCCAGGGAATAGGAAAATCCGGCGGCCGAACGCCACGGCCCGCTCTCAATGCTCGTGGAAACCCGCCGCCGCCTCAAAGCCGTGCTGCTGAACCAGAAGATCGCGCTTGGCCAGCTTCAGATCCTCGCTAACCATCTCGCTCACCAGTTCGCGGAAGGTGGTGCGCGATGTCCAGCCCAGTTCTCGCCGCGCCTTCTCGGGATTGCCCAGCAGCTTCTCCACCTCGGCCGGGCGGAAATAACGGGGATCGACGCGCACCACGATCGCGCCGCGGCCGTCGACGGCATGCTCGTCCACGCCGGTTCCCTGCCAGCTCAGGGGTATGTCCAACTGCGCGGCGGCAAGGTCCACAAACTCCCGCACGCTGTGCTGCTCGCCGGTGGCGATCACGTAGTCGCGCGGGGTCTCCTGTTGCAGCATCAGCCACTGCGCCTCCACATAGTCCCGGGCATGGCCCCAGTCGCGCAATGAGTCCAGATTGCCCAGATACAGGCAATCCTGCAAGCCCACCTTGATGTGGGTCAGCGCGCGCGTAATCTTGCGGGTCACAAAGGTCTCGCCACGGATGGGAGACTCGTGATTGAAGAGAATGCCGTTGCAGGCGTACATCCCGTAGGCTTCGCGATAGTTCACCGTGATCCAGTAACCGTAGACCTTGGCCACGCCGTACGGCGAACGCGGATAGAAAGGCGTGGTCTCCGACTGCGGAGTCTCCCGCACCAGGCCGAACATCTCCGAGCTCGAGGCTTGATAGAAACGGGTCGTCTTGGTCAGCCCCAGCAGCCGGATCGCCTCCAGAATGCGCAACGCGCCCAGCGCATCGGCATTGGCCGTGTACTCCGGCTCCTCAAACGACACCATCACGTGGCTTTGCGCGGCCAGATTGTAAATCTCGTCGGGCTGAATCTTCTGGATCGTATTCACCAGGCTCGACGTATCGGTCAGGTCGCCATAGTGCAGCACCAGCCGGGGATGGTTGGAATGCGGGTCCTGATACAGGTGGTCGATGCGTTGGGTATTGAACAGCGAGGACCGGCGCTTGATTCCGTGTACCTCATAGCCCTTCTGGAGCAGGAACTCGGCCAGATAGGCGCCATCCTGACCGGTAACGCCGGTGATCAAAGCCTTCCGCATCGCATGCAATCCTCTCGGCGCCCACACACCTCAACAAACGCCAGGCTTCCCGTTTGCGACGGCGCCAAACGGCATTCCCGTCCGCTCTAATCGCCTGCTTCTATCTTAAACAATGCAACCATGCGAGCGGACATGGAAATTCTGCCGCCGTTTGCGTGACCGCGAAGGTCATCTCAGGCAGGCCTGGCGATAAGTTGCTGAAAGAACCGGATGACAAAGCGGGGGTTGTGTTTGAGGTAGCGCCAGGCCAAACGCCGCGGCTCCGATGCGAAGCGAAATACCCATTCAAGCCCGGAGTGCCTCATCCACCGGGGAGCCCGGGGTTTGCTGCCAGCGAGGAAGTCGAAGGCGGCCCCGACGGCAAACATCACGGCATGAACCCGGCCTGCGTGTTCCATGATCCAGTTCTCCTGCTTTGGGCAGCCCAGGCCCACGAAGAGCAACCGTGCCCCGGAGGAGGAGATTCGATCGACGACGGCCGAGTCCTCTTCGGGCGTGAGGGCCCGGAAAGGCGGGCTTTCTTGAAAAACCACGTTGAGATTCGGGTGCCGCAAACGCACCGCGCCGATCAGAGCGTCGAGAACTGACTGGCTTCCGCCGTAGAAGCCGACAGATACTCCGGCTTTTTCGGCTGCCGCCAGCATGGCTGCCGTGGCGTCAGGGCCGCAGACCCGCTGGGCGCTGCTCTCCCCAAGCGCGCGAAGCGCCCATGCTATAGGCATTCCGTCGGGGAAGACCACGTCGGCGTCATTGAGCAGGCGAAGGAAAGCCGGATCGTCAACGGCTTCCATAACCATGTGGACATTGGCGAAGAAGAGTGCGCGGGACTGCCGTTCCTGGGCCCAGGCGAGACTGTGTTGAACCACATTATCGTAACTGCCGACGGCCACATTCACCCCGAGAATAGGCCGGGTGACAAAGGGATTTTTAAGCTCGGCGGTTGTACTCACGGTTGGTATCTCTGCGGGCAAATTATCTGCGGCCTTGGACCAGGACGCGGCCCATGCCCATGCGCCGCCAGACGCGGCATCCACCCTGGCCCTCACTGGGAATGACGGCTGCCGAAGTGATACAACGCGCCGACGGTGAAGCCCTGGGGGTTGAGCTTTCCGGCGGGCGCGGTGTTCTTAAAGAAATCGGGCCAGGTCTGGTATTCATAATCGGCCCGCACCCAAATACTCTGAGAGACCCGGTATTCCAGACCGCCGCCCTCGCTGGTGACGGTGCGGGTTTGATGATTGTAAACCGAATGAGGATCTTCCCCGTAGTCTGCGTTGCCGTATCCTATTAAGAGCTTTCCGTAAGGGCGGATGTTGCGGAAGTGGTGCCAGGAGTAAATCACCCCGCCCCCGGCAACGTCCTCCCGCAGATTCGCCGGTTGAGACGACGAGCGGCCGTAGTTGAGGTCGCGAGCTTCGACTTCGATGCCAAATCCGTGCAGAAGCGGCGGCCCCAGGTTGGGGGAATAGTCGATCCACAGTGTGCCGCCGAGCAGGTGGCCGTGCCCATAATCGGGGTTGTAGCCGGAAAAGCCGGCGCCGATGGCCAAATGCGGTGTTGCCTCCGTGGCTGCCGGTGCGGTTTGTGCAAAAGCGGAGTATCCCGCGCAAACAAAAATAACTGCGAGCGCCAACACAAGATACGGCTTCGAACGCATTCTGTGTCTCCTTTTAAAGTTGAAGGACATCCTCCTCCCGAGGCATTCCCCTTCGGTAGAGTGTACATCCGCAATGTAAAAATGCAATGCAAAGATTCCGCAAGCGTTCCCGGCGGCGGGCCTCCAATCTCGGGTTGCCCTTTCCACCCCTGCGCAGATTCAGAATAGCAACGCACCCGCCCCTTCTTCGAGGGGCGGCAATCAACGAACGAAGCAGTTCAACCCGCGGTCCCGCCAAACTCCGCGCCCTGGTTTAAATGCGGCTCAGACGGCAAACATCAACAGTTTTGCGCCAGCCGGTCGCTGTCATTGGGTCTCTTTTGGCCAGTTGGGCGTGATGCGGATCAGGTCCAGGCCGCCCGCATCCTCAACCATAAACGCCGGCGAGGAAGCCGGCACGGCCATGATGCCGCGCGCGGGCAGGTCGAACGTTTCAAATCCCGGCCCGGCGATTCTGCCTGCCCCGGCGGCGGCAAACAGATACGCCAGCCCGCTGCGGCGGGCCAGCCCAGGAGCCGGCTCGTCTTCACTGGGAAGACTGGGACCCGGCAGACCGGGGCCGCACAGGCTATTGCTGGACCGGCTGCCTGCCACCGGAATCCGCTCCAGGCGAAAGTACTCCGCATCCAGCAGAATTGTGCGGTCCTTGAGCACCCTGGCTGGCACCTTGCCGGCGCGGGTTACCAGCCGCATGGCCTCCAATGCTTTCTCGATATGCAGTTCGCGGCCGCGTCCGTAGTCGTACATCCGGTAGGTCAGGTCGCAGTTCTGCTGCGTCTCCAGCAGAATCGACACCGGCCAGATGGAGTGAACTGTCCCGGCATCCACAAAAATCACGTCTCCCGCCGTCACCGGCAGCATGTTGAGGCTCTCTTCCAGCGTGCCGGCGTGAATCTCGTCCTTGATCTGGTCCCGCGTTACGCCTGGCTTCAGCCCGGCAGCCACCTGCGCCCCCGGTTCGGCCGCCAGCGCATACCAGCATTCGCTCTTGCCGCGGGGCTGGCCGTACTTCTGCGCCAGATTGTCGTCGGGATGCACCTGCACGCTTAGCTTTTCCTTTGCAAAAATGACCTTGATCAGCAGTGGTGAAGACGGCGACGGCGCTCTCGTTCCCAGCAGCGCCTCCGGTGCCTGCCCGAAGAGGCCGGCCAGCGTTTGCCCGGCGTGCGGGCCGGTTGCCACTAGACATTCGTCCCCGGTGAGCCAGACTTCCCCTATAGGCTCTCCCCCGGCGGCGTGGTCATACCAGGGACGAAGATCCTGAAAACCCCACACCCGGCCTACAAACCTGGGTTCGATGCGAAAAGGGGCCAGTTCCTGAAGCGCAGACTGTTCAAACCTAGACATAGGAATTGCCCCTATCCCCCATAACAATCAATCGCTTGAAAATAAGCCGCTTGTCGTCCCGCCGGCAGGCCGGTGGCAATGCTGCCCGGCGCCGGATCCCCGCCTGCAATCCCACTCTACCAGACAGATAAACCACTGGCGGCGTTTGCCCGGCCCAGCCCGTTGCGGATAGCTTAGAGACAGCCTCGCCGGCCCGGACTTTCCCGTCGCCAGCCCTCTGCAGAACAGCGAAGGAGACAGCAGCAGCGTATGCCAAATCCAGTTTCCATCTGTGTGATCGGGTCCGGATATGTGGGACTCGTGGCGGCGGTGTGCTTTGCCGAAATGGGCCATCGCGTCGTCTGCGTGGACAACGACGAAGCCCGGGTGAAGACCCTCCGTGAAGGGGGCGTGCCCATCTACGAAGACCGGCTGCCCGAGTTACTGGCCAGACATCTGAACCGCGGCGTCGAGTTCACCACAGATCTGGGCGGGGCCGTGGAACGGAGCGAAGCAGTATTCATCGCCGTCGGCACCCCCCAGGGCGACGCCGGCGGCGCCGACCTATCCTACGTCGAGGCCGTGGTCTCTGAAATTGCCCGTGCCATCAACAGCTACAAGGTGATCGTGGAAAAGAGCACCGTGCCGGTCTATACCAACGAGTGGATCCGTCGCGTGCTGCACCTCCATGGCGTTGACCCGCAAAGCTTTGACGTGGTTTCAAATCCCGAATTCCTGCGCGAGGGCACGGCCATTGCCGACTTCCTGCATCCCGACCGCATCGTGATTGGCGCCGGCAACGAGCGCGCTGCCGGCGTGCTGCGGCGCATCTATGAGCCGCTCACCGGCGGCAGCTACTACTCGCAACCGGAATCTATTCCGGGAGCCTGCAACGCCTCCCATCCGGCTCGGCTGCTGGTAACCTCGGCGCAGAGCGCGGAGATCATCAAGCACGCCTCCAATGCCTTTCTGGCGCTGAAGATCTCTTTCATCAACGCGGTGGCCAACCTGGCCGAGGCCTTGGACGCGGACATCGAGGACATCGCCGCCGGCATGGGCCTCGACAGCCGTATCGGCCCCCGGTTTCTACGCGCGGGGCTGGGCTATGGCGGCTCTTGTTTTCCAAAAGATGTAGCCGCCTTCCACTGGGTGGCGCAACAGCGGGGCGTGGACTTTCAACTACTCCAGGAGGTCCGCAAGATCAACGAGGCGCAAAAGGATCTCTTCTTCAACAAGGTGCTTTCTGCGCTCTGGACTCTGCGCGGCAAGCGGCTTGCGGCGTTGGGTCTGGCCTTCAAGGGCGATACCGATGACGTTCGCGAGTCTCCCGCCATCGACGTCATCAGGAGACTCCTGGAGGCGGGCGCCACGGTCACGGCTTACGATCCGGCGGCCATGGAACGCGCCCAGGCAGTGTTGCCGCCATCTGAGAAGCTGCGCTATGCGGCAGACCTTTACGAAGCGGCCAAAGACGCCGACGCGGTGCTGATTCTGACCGACTGGAAAGAGTTTGCCGCCATCGACCTGGTGCGGCTCAAACAGGCCGTCCGTTTCCCGATCGTGATTGACGGCCGCAACCTTTACAAACCGCAAGAGATGCTCAACCATGGATTCACGTATCTGAGCGTGGGCAGGCCGGCAAGCTATCAGGCTCAGCAAGGAAAGCCGCCGAGCCTGATATTGTAATTCCCAGGTCCACACTCCCCTACTGCCTCGGAGAGTTTCTCCAGCCGGGCTGCGGGACCCGAGTTTAGGAGCACGAGTCCTTGAACATGCGCATCCTTGTAACCGGCGCGGCGGGATTTCTTGGTTCACACCTGACAGACCGCCTCTTGAGTGAGGGCCACGCCGTTGTTGGCGTCGATAATCTCTCCACCGGCAACCCCGAAAACCTGGCCCATCTTGCACCAGAGCCGCGCTTCCAATTAGAGGAGCGCGACATCTGCCAGCCCTTCGATCCGGGCCCGGTGGACTACGTCTTCAACCTGGCTTCTCCGGCCAGCCCCCCGGAGTATCTTCGCCTGGGGCTGGAAACCCTGCGGGTGGGCTCCGCCGGCACTGAAAACACCCTCGAGATCGCCGCCAGATATGGCGCCGGCCATCTGCACGCCTCCACTTCGGAGTGTTACGGCGACCCGCTTGAACATCCGCAGAGAGAGGACTACTGGGGACACGTGAACCCGGTCGGCCCCCGCTCGGTCTACGACGAGGCTAAGCGCTACGGCGAGGCGCTGGTGATGGCTTACCACCGTTCGCGCGGCGTCAACACGCATTTGGTCCGCATCTTCAATACCTACGGCCCGCGCCTGCACCCCAGCGACGGCCGGGTGATCTCCAACTTTATGATGCAGGCCTTGCGCGGTGAGCCGCTGTCAATCTACGGCGACGGCAGCCAGACCCGCAGCTTCTGCTACGTCGACGACCTAATCGAAGGAATCCTGCGCCTCTCGCGCTCCGGCGAGCACTTCCCGGTGAACCTCGGCAACCCCAACGAGTTCACCATCCTCGAGTGCGCCCAGGCCGTGCTGGAGGTCACCGGTTCGAAGAGCACGCTATGCTTTGAGTCGCTGCCCGAGGACGACCCCGCCCGTCGCTGCCCCGACATAGCCAGGGCCCGCGCCCTGCTGGGCTGGGAACCGCAAGTCACTCTCCAGGAAGGTTTGGCAAAATCGCTGGATTTCTTCCGCGGCAAGGCTGCGATCGGCGCTTAGCATTTGCCCCGCGCGCCTCGGCCTGCGCGGAGACCATGCACTGGATTTCGGCTCCATCGCTTGCGCTGTGAGGCTTGCGGATCGCTGAAAGACCAGTCCCTTCAAGTCTCCGGCAGACTCGGCCTTGGAAGTTGCATCCATGATCTCGATGGGCATTCCGTGGCAGTCGTAGCCAAGCCGGTAACGAGCATGGTCGATTCCCGGCTATTCAGCGTGCGGACGGTGGTCAAGTTGGCGTGTAGCCCATTCCGCTTCCTGCAGGTGAAACTTCCGCGCCCGTGCCCAACAGCTACAATTTGAGTCAGAACGGTCAGTTCGGTTGCGTCAAACGGGGATTTAGTTATGGTGGAGCGGACAGGCAACAGGTATAGTCTTGTGGTCTGCCCGTTATGCGGCGTTTTGGTGGACGAACGGAGGTGGTTCGGTGCGGAAATTGATCTTGCTGGCGTTCGCGGCAGCGATGGTCTTTCCTGCCGGCGCGGCCAAACGCGTAACGGTGGAGCAATTGGAGCAGTCCCTGGCCACCGATAATGCGGCACATCGGGCGGATGCCGAGGTCGCCCACCAGCTCGGCGACCTGGAACTTTCCGAGCGACTCACCGATGTCACACTGGGCCGCATCGCCGCAAAACTTCCTTTGGGACCCCTGACGGCATTAGCCCTGCAACTGCTCGCCGACCAATCGGCGTTTCTTGACCCTCCACCCAGCGAGTTGCCCGCCGCCGCTGACCCGGACGCCGCGACGCAGGAACGGACGATGGATGCGGCGCGGGGCTATGTGATTCAAACGGTGCCGCACCTGCCCAACTTTTTCGCCACCCGCGCCACCAACCACTTCGATGACGGCCCACAGGTGCTGGAGAAAGGCGGCTGGCCGGTTCGCGCCGGACTGCACCTGGTTGGAACAGTGAGCCGGGAGATCACCTATCGCGATGGCCAGGAGATGCAAGACTCAACACCGCAAACGGCCTCCGCTTCCGCCGGCACCCCGCTGGCTCAGCAGGAGTTGGGACTGCACACCTTTGGCGAATTCGGTCCCGAGCTGTCCATCGTCTTCACCGACGCGGCCAAAGGCAAGGTGACCTGGAGCCATTGGGAACTGACCCCGGCGGGCCTGGAGGCGGTCTTTCATTACTCGGTGCCCAAAGCCGCCTCGCACTACGAGGTCCAATACTGCTGCGTTCGCGAGGACCTCATGGAGGGACGCCATCTCACGGGAGGCGGCCGCCGGGCCGAGTCGCCAGCGATGTCCGACCTGCCGGGCGCTGCCGCACAGCCCTTCCGCGATACGCCCGGCTACCACGGCTCTCTCTCCATCGATCCCTCCACCGGCGCCATTCTCCGCATCACGCTGGAAGCTGAATTGAATCCCGGCGACCCACTGGTGCGAGCGGCCACCGTAGTCCAGTACGGCCCGATCATGATCGGCGATCGTAGCTACATCTGCCCGGTGCGCAGCCTGGCCTTCTCAATGGAACAGGTCAACACCCTCAGTAAACCCGGCATCTTCCCCCTCCTGCTCCTCAACGAGACCAGCTTTACTCACTATCACCGTCTGGGCGCGACTGCGCGGATTCTTACCGATGCCGGCGAGTCTGGCGCTCTCAATCCAGGGTCTCCGCAGCCTGATGCTTCGCGTCCTGCATCTGCGGCCCCCGGGGCTCAGGAATCGGGTGCGCAAGCAGCGGCGAATGCACCGCCCACTGCGTCTGTCGCAACAACCCCGGCGGAACCCGGCCCGGCAGCGCCCGCTACCCTGCCAAACCCGCCTCCCACCCTGGCGACAACTCCGGCAGAGCCGGTGATTCCGGAGGTCACCCTGACCGCGGCAAGCGGCGTTCCCGACCAGCCGGCCAACGCGCCCCAGCCGCAGGATGGCAGCTACTCGTTCAAGCTCACCTCGCGGCTGGTAGACGTGGGCATTGTGGCCTACGACAAGAAGGGCCACCCGGTAAAGGACCTGAAAGCGGAGGACTTCGAGGTCTACGACAACGGTCGCAAGCAGGAGCTTCGCTTCTTCAGCGAGGTTGCGGACCAAGCCCCGGCTGCACAGGCTGTGACCGAAGCGCCGGAGCGGAGTTTTTCAAATCGCGCCGTCGATGTGATTGCCGGGCCAGCGGCGGCCATCGCCTCCGAAGCCGGCGCAACCGTTCTGCTCATCGACGAGAGCCACATCGCCTGGGGCGACCTGAGCCACGCCCGTCAGGAGATACTCAAGTTCCTCGGCGCCCTGGCCCCAGGCGAACGCGTCGGCCTCTACACCATGACCAGCTACGGCTTTCGCGTGCTGACCGAAATCACCACCGATCATGCCGCATTGATTGCCCGCCTGCAGAAGTGGATGCCCAGCGCGCAATCGGTCTCCCAGGCGCAGGAAGAAGAGGTGCGCAACCGCCAGCAGTTCAACGAGGTGCATAGCGTCGCCGATCTAAACTCGGTCAACGGCAACCGCATCGACGTGCCGGATGGGGCCACCCCGATCGATCCGCAGTTGCTCACCTTGGGCAGCAATCCGGCGCGCGCATCGCTGATCCTCCTCTGCGAGGTCGCGCGCCATCTCTCCGCCGTCTCCGGCCGCAAAAACCTGGTCTGGGTCTCCTCCGACAACGTTTTCGCCGATTGGCAAGATCAGGAAGTGGGCATCGACAAGGACGACAAATTCATCGACAGCTTTGCCCTGCGCGCCCAGGAGGCCATGAACGACGCCCATGTGGCTGTGTTTCCCTTCGACGTCTCGCAGCTTGAGGCCGCAACCGTCGGAGCCGACATCCAACACCGCAATGTCGAGTTGACCCAGGCAGCCGCGGAGAATGCCACTCTGGGCGGCGCCTCGGTTCCGCGCGATATGACCCCCGGCCGCATCACCGCCCAGATGCAGCAGGACGTGCACCCCATCCAGGGACCGATCCGGCAGGTGGCCGAAGCTACCGGTGGACGGACCATCCGGCGCTCCGGCGACCTGGCCGCGGCGCTCGCCGGGGTGGTCGAAGACGGCCATGCCACCTACCAGTTGAGCTTCGCTCCCCATGGGCCGGCCGACGGCCAGTACCATAAAATCGCCGTCAAGCTCGCCGGCAGGCACCCCGGCCTCACCTTGCGCTACCGCACCGGCTATCTGTTCGCCCAGGAACCCGCCACACTCAAAGAGCGCTTCCAGCAGGCCGTCTGGCGGTCCAGAGACGTGAGCGAGGTTTCAGTCACCGCCGGCGTTACTCCTATGAACCCCGGCGCTAACGTCAAGATCGATATCCTGGCCAGCGATCTCGGTCTCAGACAACAGGCCGGCCGCTGGATGGACAAGCTGGACATCTTCTACATCCAGCGCGATGACGCGGGAGTTCGTGCCCAGATCGATGGGCAGACGCTGGGGCTGCGGCTCAGGTCCTCTACCTACCAGAACCTGTTGTCCACCGGCGTTCCCTTCGAACACTTTGTCCAGTTGCAGCCGGGAACGGCTTCGCTCCGCATCCTGGTGGTGGACGAGAACTCCGGCCGCATGGGCTCGGTCACCATTCCCGCCCCGGCCCTGGAGGCTGCAAAGTGAGTTCAACGATCGATCGGCAACGCCTCACTGCCAGCCGCCGCGGTCGAACTGTACAATTGCATCGGTTAGGAAATGGATCAAGAGGCCATAACCGGTAAGGTATTTTCGCTGTTTAATGGGCGCCATGCGCCAATTCAAAGGAGTGAGCAAATGAAACGGTTTGGATGGATTCTCGTGCTTCTGTTGGCCGCCTCGCCCGCGTGGGCCGCCAAGAAAATCACCGTACAACAACTCAAGGATCTGCTGATTTCGCTGCAGCAGGAAAAGAAGACCGACGCAGATGTGGCCGTCCAACTCAGGCAGGTTGAGCTGACCGAAGAACTGACCCTTGCCACCATGAACAGCCTGGTCAACTACGTTCCCGGCCCCTATTCCACCGAGCAGATCTATGTGCTGGAAGCCCGCAGCGCCCTCCTTGCCCCGCCGGCCGCCGACCTGCCCGCCACTCCGGCGCCCGATGCGGCCACGCAAAAGGCCATCCTCGACAAGGCCGTGGACTACACGACCAAAACCTACGCCCAACTGCCCCCTTTGACCGCCACCAAGACCACCATTCGTTTCCAGGACAACATGGAGGTGGTCAAGGCCAGCTCGGGCATGCACTCCAGCGCCACCTACGGCGACGATCCCGCCCTGGCGGCGGTCAGCCAGTACACTCACTACATCAACTCGACCGAAAAGCCCGTCGAGAGCGCGAACGGAGTCGAGAAAGTTACCACGGGAAAGGATAAGACGCCCTGGGGCCAGAATGGCATGATCGTTTTGCTTGGACAGGGTCCCGTTCTCAGTACGGTCCTGCAGGAAGCCCAGGCCGCCGGCACAATCAACTGGCTGCGCTGGGAGTTGGTCAACGGAAGAGAAGCCGCAGTCTATTCCTTCACCGTGGACAAGAAGAAGTCCCACTACGCGATCAACTATTGCTGCTTTCCGGATTGGGAGCAGACCGGGCGGATGAGTTTCTCCGGGGGCAGCGGGAGTTCGGGACCCGGAGCTACCGCGCCTTCCAACATGGGAGACTACTCAGCCAAGGGCAACATGCAAACCAACACCAGTTTCAACCCCTACAAGGCCACTGTGCCTTACCACGGCGAGATCTTCGTCGATCCGAATACCGGGATCGTCGTCCGGCTGATCACGATAGCCGACTTCAAGGCAACGGACGTGGTTCA
>DATFYK010000066.1:0-2755 GCA_035315085.1 Occallatibacter sp. | reverse complement strand
GCCATCGAGTTGATGACCCTGCTAATCGACCGCTACGAGCAAGAGCATTATCCGATTCCTGAGGCGGAGCCTGCCGATGTGTTGCGCTTTCTGTTGGAGAAGAATGGACTCACGCAGCGTGACATAGCTCCGGAGTTGGGCAGCGAAAGCACCGTCTCGCTGGTCCTCTCCGGCAAGCGGCAGTTGAACCGGGATCATATTGCGCGACTGAGTAGGCGGTTTAATGTTTCACCGGCGGTTTTCTTCGGGGTATCTTCTACCCATTGATCGACCGGCCTGGAGCTGCGATGTCGCTATAGTTGGCCGATGCTTTTCGACTTTATTTGACCGGCCGCAGCCGCCTGGCCAGCGCCCATTTCAACTCGTCGATGCCCTGGCCGGTAACCGCTGAAATTGCGTGGAACTCCAGCTTCCTGCGCTTAACGTGGGCTGACAGCTTCTTCAGCTTTTCGGGATTGGCGGAGTCGATCTTGGTGGCGACCACGATCATGGGTTTGTCTGCCAGAGGGTGTTCGCCGTTGGCGTTGGTGAAGCTGGCCAGCTCCTGATTGATGACCTTGAAGTCTTCTACCGGGTCGGGACGGCCGCTTGCGTCAGAGATATCGACCAGGTGAACGAGCAGGCGGGTGCGCTCGATGTGGCGCAAAAACTGCGTGCCCAGGCCTGAGCCGAGATGCGCGCCTTCGATGAGGCCGGGCATGTCGGCGACAACAAAGGATTCCAGGTCCGGCTCCTCGCCGACGGTGACCACGCCGAGGTTGGGTTCGAGGGTGGTGAAAGGGTAGCCGGCGATCTTGGGCCGCGCGGCGGAGATGCGGGAGATAAGCGTAGACTTGCCGGCGTTGGGGTAGCCTACCAGGCCGACATCGGCCAGCAGCTTGAGTTCGAGACGATAAAAGCGCTCCTCGCCGGGCCGGCCCAGCTCGTGCTCGCGCGGAGCCTGATGCGTGCTGGTGGCAAAGTGCTGGTTGCCGCGCCCGCCGCGCCCGCCCTTGGCAATGATGACTCGCTCGTCAGGCTCACTGAAGTCGTGCACCAGCTCGCCGGTCACCTGATCGTAGAGCAATGTGCCGACGGGGACTTGCAGGATGACGGGGTTGCCATCGAGTCCGGAGCAGTTGGAGCCCATGCCGTGTTCGCCGCGTTGCCCCTTGTGCTCGGGGTTATAACGGAAGTGAATCAGGGTGTTGTGGCGCTGCGAACTGACCATGATGACATCGCCACCGCGCCCGCCGTCTCCGCCAGATGGCCCGCCACGGGGAACAGACTTTTCGCGCCGGAAGGCCATGCAGCCGTTGCCACCGTCACCAGCTTTGACGCGAATTTTTGCTTCATCAATGAACATAGAGGAACCAGTTGTCAGTGGTCAGCGGTCAGTTGTCAGTTGGGCCTAGGGCAGATTGTCAGCCACAAATAGAAGATGCCGTCTTTTCAGTTTACCGGAGAAGGGCATAGAATCTTTTGCAAAGCTGTTGTTGGGGAGTTTGAACGGCCTAAGCAGGCGATATCTGTCTGGAAATGGCCGCAGAAGGTTGCCCCATCCGGATCCGCCGCGAGAGCGGGCCGGAGTTGAAGCTTAGAGAAGTTTTCCCTGGATCTGCCGTGAGCAAGTCTCGATGGCAGGAAGTTGGGCGAAGACGCTGGCGGTTGCCGTGCTGCTGATGGGCGCGGGAGCGGCAGGTTTTACCCAATCACCCCAGATTGAGCCAGCCGAAAATGACTCAACCGGCGCATTGACCGGCAAATTGACCGACCTGTACTCCAGGCCCCTGGAGGGCGTTGCGGTTGTAGTCCGCAACCAGGCCACCGGCGCAGAAGCGCGCACAATCACAACAAAAAACGGGGTTTACCGGTTCAGCGGATTGGAGCCGGGCGAGTACACGCTGACCGCCGAGAGCCCGCAACTGGGGCGTGGCCAGGTGAAATGGATTGTGGTCGCTGCCGGCCACGAGGCGCGGGTGCAGGTGGCGCTGGAATTTGCGCTGCCTCCGCCCGGCACAGAACTGGCGGCACTGCCAGAAAGAAAACAGCCCTGGCTGAACCGGCCCATCCTGGAGCCGGAGGCTCTGCCGAGAAGCGATGCTGAGCTGGCGAGCGAGCCATTGCAGTTGCTGCCCTTGAGCGGGCAACGTGTGATTGCTCAGATTCCTTTGACTTCAACTTTTGAGTTGAACGCAACGCTGAAGACCGAGCCGTTGCGGACGCTGGCCCTGGCGGGACGAAATCTGCCAAATACCTTACCCATCAAGGCAGCTTCTCAAGAGAGTGGTCCGGCGACTCCGGCATTGAGCACTGCAATGAGCGCAACCGAGTTGCAGGCTTTGCCGGTGAGCGGGCGGCGCTGGCAGGATTTTGTGCTGGACAATACACCCACATCCACGACCCCGGCGGGCGGCCAGGGAGAGATTTCGTTACGGGGCGCGGGTCTGCCGACAGAGATTGCGGTGGATGGAATCAGCCGGGAACTGGCCTTTGGCCGGACAAATGAGCCGGGGCAGGGTTCATCCGGGCGGGGTCCGTTGGGTCAGGGAGAGAATCCGGCCGGTATGGCGCAGGTGGGCAAAGGCGGGCATGGAATCGCCGTGAGCGAAGCGGCGATCCGCACGGTGGAGATGGTGGCCGGCAACGTGGAGGCCGCGACAGACAGGGCGGCGGGCGGGCGCATGAATGTGGAGACTCAGCACGGCGCCAACGAGCTGCACGGACAGGTATTTTTCTTTGATCGCCAGAATACATGGGGCGCGCAGAATCCGTT
>DATFYK010000065.1:0-56093 GCA_035315085.1 Occallatibacter sp. | reverse complement strand
TGGTTGCTGCCGGTTTTGCCGCCGCCAAGCGGTTGCCTACCATGCGATACACCAGAAAGGCGCACGTGCCGGCTACCGCGAAAGCGAGGAGAAGGATCGTCACTAGTCTTCGGTTCATTTGGAAACCTGTGTGAGTTGGCTACCCCGCCAACTCCGCCTTGCTGTCCCTTGTGACAATTGCCGTGTCCAAGGAAACGAGTTTCAATTTCGCGCCGAACCCGGGGGATGGCGGTGACAGAAAGTCAGACAAGTTCAAGCGTGTGACTAGTGTACACTCTTTTCCCCAGATGCCAACGAAATTCAGCCGAAACGAAAGTGGTATTAAGTTGAGGCATCAAGAAAGCCATCAGCCGCCCCAGCTGCAAACGGTTCCGACAGACAGCGTAAATGATTACTAAAGAGGGACATGGCATCTTTCACTTTCCGGCCCACTTGAAAGTGTATAAAATGTGACCAAACCTGTAAAGTAAAGAAGGACTATCCGGCGCGAGGGAGGGTGCTCAACCGGTCATGAGGTCTTCCCGCACGATAACGCTCTTTTCCGAGCGACCGGATTTGAGCCGGCGGTCATCTTCCTTTGCGGTCTCGATTGTGGTGCATTTGGCCCTGTGTGTGGTGGTTCTGGGCATACTGCGCCCCCCGGTGTTGAACAACCGGGTTCTCACCGCGCGATATGACATGCGGCATCTGGACCTGAACACCCCTAACGAGGAGATGCGGCGGGCTGCCGCCAGCGCCCTCAAGCAACCTGGCCCCCGTAACGCAGCGCACAAGCCTTCACCCGGCGGAAACCCAAACAGGGAGCTGGCGATTTTGCGTCAAACTGTGCAGGCGCTCAAGCGGCAGCAGACGCTGGTGCAGCCCAAGGTTCAGTCCGATTTGAAGCTCGCCCAGGAAATCCCGGTCCCGACCATCGTGATTTGGCAGCCGGAGAAGACCCCGCCCAAAGCCATCGTTCCGCCCCCGCCGGCAACACCCATGGCCGCCGCCGTGCTGCCCAGGTTCGAGGCGCCCAATCGGGAATCCAGGTTGGCTGACGTTCGCATCTCAGCCACCGGCCTGTCCAAGCAGAAAATGCCGGTTCTCCCCAGCACCACCTCGCCGGTGGTGGTTCACGGGCCTGATTTGCCGCAGAAGGTTCCCCAAACCACCTCGGTGTCGTCCGCGCAGCCAACTCCCACCGCCGTTTTGTCGCTCTCTGACCTTCGCATGACCACCGGAAGGGTCATTCTGCCGCCCGCAAACACTTCGGGGGCCTCGGATTCACCGGGAGCGCTGACGCAGGGACAGGGAAAGGACACTTCGCAGCCGGGGAACAGCAATGCGGCCGGCAAGACCGGCGGATCGGGAGCGGGACAGGCCGCGGGCGTTTCGAAAGAGCAGCCCGCCTCCAGCGGGGGCGCTGGCGAGCGGAGCGGCGGTGGAGCCAACGCCGGCCCTGCCCAGAAGGCTGATGCCGGCTCCGGTTCAGGTTCCGGCTCCGGCGACCGGCCTTCGACCGCCCATATTACGCTGGCCAAAGACGGCCAGTTCGGATCGGTTGTGGTGGGCGCCTCGCTGGAAGACAAGTATCCGGAGACGGCCGGCCTATGGAGCGGCAGGATGGCCTACACCGTTTATCTGCACCTGGGCCTGGCCAAGAGCTGGATTTTCCAGTACTCTGTCCCGCGCTCCGCCAATGCCGAGGAGGCGGGCGCCAACGCTCGCCTGGACGCGCCCTGGCCCTTTAACATCGTGCGTCCCAATCTTGATCCCGGCGAATGGAACGCCGATGCCCTCATGGTTCACGGCTTTGTCAATCAGGCCGGCCGCTTCGAGGCGCTGGCCATGGTCTTCCCCCCGGATTTCCCGCAGGCCAAGTTCGTCCTCGACGCGCTCGCGCAGTGGCAATTCAGGCCCGCCACGCAGAATGGCCAAAATGTCAAGGTGGAAGTACTGCTGATTATTCCGGCAGAGGACGAATAAAAAACATCCCGGCGAGTCCAATCGGCGGACTCGCCGGGAAGCGGCGCTGAATGCTCCTTCAGGCGGCTAACTTACGCCGTTGGGAATCAACCGCGGAGTAGGCCCCAGTCTTCCTGCGATTTGGCTGAATATTTTGGCTAAGCCGCCCATCGGGTTTGTCAGCGTGCTCGCGCAGCCGACGCTTGAGGTTTCAGCGTAGAAGTCACTCCAGGAATCGGCGATATCCTCAATCGTCACGCAGGGAACGAGCATCGACGGAGGCGCGGTGATGGCAACCTGAGGGCCGGTACCGGTAATGGGGGCACTCGAGCTGGTGCTATCCACACCAGGATAAGCGGAGGGAGCGCCAACCAGACATCCGTTCGTCTCCGAGCCGTAGGCAACCCCGATGACCATTGTTCCCTGGCTAATTGCATACCGGGCCGCCGCTATCGCCTGCTGGCAGTCATCGTTGGCGTCGGGATATTGTCCCCATGAGCCGGCGACACCAGCCATATTTTTGGCCGTCGAGGAATAGGTCGTCGTCGGCGCGGTGCTGCTAACCGAAACCCCGCCAACGCCGGCGGAACTCTTCGTGCTGGCAGTGCTTCCCAATGCTGGGAACCTGGAAACACTAGAGCTATAATAAGCGTTCGCCTGGCCATCACTGACGAAGATGATCACGTTCTGCGTGGGTATTCCGGGACGAAGAGGCGCGACAAGAGGATCCGCCTGGGACTTCTCGGCCTGGAGCGCCGCCTGCGCCGCGTAGATTGCGCCGGCAAAGTAGGTTTCACCTTCGCTGGGGCCGGCGGGGTTAGGATAATTCGGGGGTGTCAAGCAACCTGCGGTAGCAGTGCCGCTCTTACTGGTGTTCCCCACGACCTTCACAAGAACGGAATTGGGGTTCATCACTTCTCCCCCCGAACCGGGGTACCAATCGCTCGAGAAACCATTTGCATCCGGATCGCTGCCGGTTGTCCCGGAGGGTGCGGTGATCTGGTAGGTCGCGTATGTCGAGCCACCGTCATACGAGATGGGCTGGTAGCCGAGTATGGACGGGTCACTGGCTACTGGATGATAAGTCGCGGGTATTTTGGGGAGGGTATAAGGCTTCCACGCGGGGGCGCCTCCGCAGTTTTCGTCCTTCGTGATATCGGTCGTTAACACATTCGGAAAGGAGAACATGCTCACGCGAACAGCCGCAACCGAGCTACTGCTGCTGGCGGTGCAGCTCACTGTGTTGATACAGGGATAGATCTTCGCCAGCATGCTCTCAACGGCCTTCAGCGCGCACTGTTCCTCCGTGCTTCCGTTACAGTTTGAGTCGGTATTGCCCATCGACAGCGTTGCGTCCAGGATGATCGCAATATTGTACGGTTGCGTTTGCCCCTTCGGGAGTGCGGTCGCGATTGCCCCCACCGTCAGTGTATGGACGCCGAAGAGCTGCATCAAAGTCGTCGGCACCGCGGCCGTCTCCTTCACTCTCACGGCGTTTGCTTCATTGTTCCAATTCGAAGCGCCACACGATGACACTCCTACCAACTGCGTGCCGAGGCAGGGCGTCGTCACTGTCGTAAAAACGCTTCCCATGTTTGGGTTGTAGTTGTATCCCGCTGCTGCTTGCGTACTACCATCTGGTTGCGAAGTACCTGCTGGCGAAGCGTCGTACAGATGCGCGGCGCTTATAACATCAGGCGAAGGCGCGCTCGCGTAGCTGGTGGTGGAGCTCAGGTACAGCTCGTCCACGGACGCCAATACGGCCGCATTGGCAGCGGATTGGAGTTCATTGCGGACCAGATAGGCATGACCTACGTCGATCGCCATCCCGCCTATCCCCAACAGGGACATGATTCCGAATGCTAGGACATACATTGTCTGCCCCAGCTCCTCGCTGATGAGCCTCTGGAAAAAAGATGCACGGATCGTTTTCATGGAATTTGCCTCGCTGAACGGGTTATGGAACTGGCTCCGATTCACTCGCGGTAAGTTGACAACTTCTCGCGAAATTGTAGATTGCCAAGCTGCAAGGGTAGGTGGCTGTCACCGTAACTTCGGTCCCCGTCGTAAGGCCCGCGCAGGAGCCCCCGGCCCCCGCCGTCACGAGGCTGCCGCCGGCATAGAACTTGATCGTTATCAAACTAGCATTGAGCGTCGTTGCAGTGTCTATAACCGTTGTAGCGTTGCCACAAGGGTCATCAACTATATTCTGGCCCGTCGCCATAACCTGTACGCCCTGGCCCACGGCTGTTTGCAGCGATATGGCGTTGTACGTGGCAATCGAGAACATGAATATCGCCGTTAAAAGCATGAGCAGCACCGGCATAACCAGGGCGAACTCAACGATTGCTTGTCCCTCGCTGCCGCTGCAAAGGCGGGCTCGAACCCGGCCACCGGGGAACCGGGCCTCTGCATGTTCATTCTTTGACGCCGCGGCCCGCCTCATGCCGGGCATGAGCGCCATGGCTTGTCCGCCTGATCCGTTTGGGTTTTTCATCGTCCCCCCTCCCGGCTCTGTTGACCGTTAAATCGCGGCTCAACAGACGCCGATTATAATAGCAAAAGACATACAAATTTGCAAGGCGCAACCGGAAAACACCTAGCCTTTGCCCCTCTGGAGCTGCTCCAAGAATTTTTCCAGTTCCTTTTTGCTCACCGCGTTAATCGGGGGGCCCTTCTTTGGGTCTGGAGGCTCTGAATTCCTCAGGACAAACTGCAGGCCCACGCCATCCTTGCCCCACCGGACGGCCCTCGAATGTACTGAGATTGCATGTTCTGTGCTCTTTTCCCCGTCGTCCGTCCTTTGCAGGGTCATCAGGATCAGGGTGCCGGGGTACCAACGTTCCTCGGTCACCACGTACAATCCGGTCGAACTGATGTCCTTGACATCGCGCGCATCCGCTACGGTGCCGGTCCAGTAATAAGCAGCCAAGCCGGGCGCCGACACCCGTGGCGCCTTCCTCGGATCCGGAGACCACCAGCGCTCTAACCAATTCTTCGGCGGCCTGAATTCCTTCGTCCCCGGTTCGACCAGGTCCATCTCATGTGTCTGCTCGGTTTCTGGGATTTCCTCTTGATCCTCATCTTCATCATCAGTATTGGGGCGCTCCTTCAATTGCAGCAGGCCGGGACCGCCGCTCCAAAGCGGCTGCTCCCGCAAGAGAACGGCGCTTTGCACAGTGCCGGCAATGCCGGCGCCGGAAAACCCCTCCAGGCGGCGTTCCATCTCCTCGGCCGCGCACAGCATCAGCTGATCGCCCGGTTGGGTCTGCGACGAATAGATCGAGTGAGTTGGCAGCGCCAGGACGCTTGCGGCCTGCGGACTCAAAGGGGTGACGCGAAATGTCGGAAAAGACTCGACGACATCGATAACTCGGCATTCTTCGTCCAGATAGACCAGATCGAGCGGGGTAAACACGCCCGAATCGGGGATCCCTCTGAACGGCGATATCCAGAGGCCCTCCCCGGACTGGAGTGCGAGCCCCGCAATCAGCTCCTTGAGGTTCGTATACGGGATATCTACGGCAGAGACCTCCAGGCCGAGAAAGCACTCGCGAGTTTGGTTGTATGCGCAAAGTTTCTGTGTTTCCATGTAACCTCCCGCCCTCGACGAGTACCTGGTAATCGGGTGTTGTCCCAGAGTCCCCATTGTTTACTCAACCTCTTCTGCCGGACGTATCCATGCAAGTCCCTTCAAGGTCTTTTCTCAGCAATTCAAGGTCCTTTCTCTGCAATAGCCGGTTCGCGAACACGAACTACTTGGCCTGAGCGCGAACGAGGCGCCTACGCAGAGAACCACGCAAGAGTACACACCTCCTCTCCCGCCGCAGCAACAGGACACAGAGACACTCATCATCTCAGTGGCGAGGTGCCTAGCCAGCAGGAATATCGAGTTGGCCAGCGGAGTTCGTCCAGTTGCTCGACGCCACTAGCTCACCTGTGAAGCCCGTGCTACTTGACCCGTGTGCGGCGGCGCTGAATCAGAACGATCAGGACGACGACAAAAAGTACGCCGCAGACAACCTGGATAATCGTGACACTGCCCATAACAACTCCCCTTTCTCTCAACTGCCTGCTTCATGTGTTATCAATCCAAACACCATGCGGGCCGCCGCCTGGCCATCCGCGCAATCCGTGCTACTTGACCCGTGTGCGGCGACGCTGAATCAAGACCATCAAGACGACAACAAAGAACACCGCGCAGATAACCCGGATCATCGTGGTACTGTCCATATCGACTCCTCCTTCCTTTAATGCCCACCAAATGAGGTTTTGAACGATTGAAGGATTATGATGACCGCAGGACCCATAAGAACCACGAAAAGCGCGGGAAAGATGAAAAGAACAAGCGGGAAGATCAGCTTGATAGTGCTCTTCGCCGCCATCTCCTCCACACGCTGCACACGCTGGGTCCTGAGGGTGTCGGAATGAACGCGCAATGTCTTGGCGATGCTGGTTCCAAATTGTTCCGATTGAACCAGCATGGAAACGAGATTGCGCACGGCATCCACGCCGGTGCGGTCCGCCAGATGTTTCCAGGTATCGGAACGGGGCCGTCCGGCGCGCTGCTCCAGCACGACGACGGTCAATTCATCGCTCAACTCCGGCTGCGCTTTTCTCAATTCTTCTGCGCTGCGTGCCGTCGCCTGGTCCAGGCTCAGGCCAGCCTCGATGCAAATGATAAGAAGATCAAGCACATCCGGAAGGCCGCGCCGGATACGATGTTGGCGGGTGGTAATCCGCCTTCCTAACCAGAAATCCGGCATTAGAAATCCCAGACCCAGGGCTGCGATATACACGAAAATACCGCCCATGCTCCCGAGTCCGCTGACCAGAACCACCATGCAGAGCAGCAGGGGAACCAATACCTTGGAGCCATAGAAAATCTTGATCGCATTTTCCTGGCGATAGCCGGCGCGGATGAGGCGCTGCTTAACCACGGAGATTTCCGCCTGGCTTTTCGGCAGGACATTCTCGAAGTGTTCCACCACGCCGCTAATGGAAAGCCCTGTCTGTTGGATGGTGCTCAACAGGGTCTTCGGCTTGGGTTGCGGGTTGATCACCTCGGTGATCCGCTGAAGCATCGTTTCACGATAGAACAGCAGCAGTCCACCGCTCGCGATCAACAGAAAAACGATTAAAAAAACAGAAATCGCAAATCCCATAAGTCCCCCTCAAATATCTATGTTGACAATTTTGCGAATGATCAAACCGCCAACCACGATCATGATGCTAGACGTCCAGAGAAGCTTGACGCCGAGCGGATCCGTCCACAAAACGCTCATCATCGCGGGGTTGACGAAGTATAGAGCCAATCCCAGAACGACAGGGAGAAGGGTAAGAATCCACCCTGTAAGCCTTCCCTGCGCTGTGTGAACCCCTATCTGCCGCTTCAGCCGGAACCGCTCCCGGATTACATGAGAGGTCTTGTCGAGCACCTCGGCAAGGTTTCCCCCGCTCTCTTTTTGGATCATGATCGCGGTGGAGACAATTCTGAGATCCTGCAGCGGAACGCGGTTAATCATGTTGTCGATGGCCGTCTTCAGTTCAAGGCCGTAATTCTGCTCCTCGAAACATGCCTTGAATTCGGGGCCGACCGGGTCGGGGCACTCACGAGCCACTAAACCCATCGCGGCGGCGAGACTATGCCCGGCGCGAAGGGCGCTTACCATCAGATCGAGCGCTTCCGGCAACCCCTCCTGAAACTTGTTGAAGCGTCTACTTCGCTTAAGGAGCGCCCAGCCGAAAGGCGCGAAGCCCAGCAGCGCCCCGGCAAGAAAAGCCCAGATTATGGATCTGCCAAAGTACCAGTAAACCAGATAGGCCGGGAATATAAAGCCGGCCGCGGACATGGTAAGCAGGCCTCCCGCGGTCCACTTGAGATTAGCCTGACTCAGCAGGCTGTGCAGCAGCGGCCCCAGTTGGAGCTTCAGCAGCCTTTGATTGAGCCATGGGATGGCGCTGAACGGCTCGCTCTTGCGCAGATTGAGGATTTGCTCGCGCGATTCCGCGCTTTCGGTGGCCAGGGCCGAGTCTAGCGAAGCGAGAACATGTTTGGCCTGCTCTGCCGCGCCGCTCCCGCTGGCGATCATCACCAGAGCGACGAACGCGAACACGCCCAGGAATACCACAACTATGATCGCTCCCATATCTATTGATCCCCCTTTCTACTCAGTTGACCGGCGTCTCGCGCTCAAACAGGCTCGGCGGCAGAATGATGCCAGAGACGCGGAGCCGATCAAGGAACCTGGGACGAATATGGGTCGGCTGATATACGCCAATCACCTTGCCATCGGGTCCGATCCCCTTCTTGACGAATGAGAATATCTCCTGCATGCTGATTACGTTCTCTTCCATGCCGGTGATCTCGGAGATACTGGTAACTTTGCGGGTGCCATCGCTCATGCGGGAAGCCTGGACGACGATGGTGATGGCTGCTGCTATCTGCTGGCGAACGGATTTTTCAGGTATGTTCATATTGCCCATCTGGACCATGGATTCGAGTCTGGCGATGGCATCGCGAGGAGTGTTGGCGTGAATTGTGGTCATCGAACCTTCGTGGCCCGTATTCATGGCCTGCAGCATGTCGAAGGCTTCCTCTCCGCGAACCTCGCCGATGATGATGCGGTCGGGACGCATGCGCAGAGCGTTGATCAGCAGTTGGCGCTGGCGGATCGCTCCCTGTCCTTCAATGTTGGGCGGACGAGTTTCCAGACGCACTATGTTTTCCTGAGCGAGACGGAGTTCGGCCGCATCTTCAATGGTGACCAGACGCTCGCTGTTCGGGATGTACTGGGACATGATATTCAGAAGCGTGGTCTTGCCGGCGCCGGTGCCGCCGGAGATGAGGACGCTGATCTTGGCCTTCACGGCGGAAGCCAGCACTTCCATCATCTCCGCGGAAATGCTCTTCAGCTGTACTAACTGGTTGGCGGCAATGGGGCCTGTCCCGAAGCGGCGGATGGACAAGGAGGGACCGTCGAGCGCCAGCGGTGGAATGATGGCATTCACGCGGGAACCGTCAGGCAGGCGAGCATCCACCATCGGCGAGGACTCGTCCACTCTGCGCCCCACACGCGACACAATGCGGTCGATGATCTGCAGCAGATGGCGATCGTCGCGAAAAGCCGTACTGACCTTCTGAAGAAGTCCGCCCTTCTCAATGAAAACGTGATCCTTGTCATTGACCAGGATGTCTGAAATCTTCGGATCCCGGAGCAGGGGTTCCAGTGGACCAAGACCAAAGACTTCATCCAGTAGGTCAGCCTGGATCTTTTCCTGCTCGTCGAAGTTCAGGGGCACCCGCTGGTCGGCGATGATCTCTTTTACAATGCCGGACACTGCGTGGCGTGCCTGGCTGGAATTGACGCGCGACAATTTCTCCAGATCTAGCTTGGAGATCAGGGTCCGGTGTATTTCCGCTTTGTATTTCTCCAGATTCAGTAATTCCACGTTCTGCCTTCCACGGGAGATTATCCCCGTCCACAGCACCAGTATTTTGAACAGCAGCCTCTTCCCCCAAAAAAGCGGAATGGAGGCAGAAAGTTCGTCATCCACCCATCTGGAAGATCACATTCACCGTGGTCTCCACTTCCACGGGCTCGTTGTTGAGCAGGTAGGGCCTGTAGCGCCAGGTCTTCACGGCGTCGAGAGCAGCTTGGCGCAACGTGGCCGGCCCACTGACTACGTTGAGATTTTCGATCACCCCCGCTTTGGATATGGTGGCATGCAACACCACCGTGCCCTCTACGCGGGCGGCACGGGCGAGGGGCGGATAAACGGGGTTAGTTCTCGAAATCAACCTGCCCGCCATGACGCCGCCGGAAACGTTGAGCGTCCTTGAGACCTCCGCCGTCACCCTGGGCCCGGTCTTTCCGCTGAATACGCTGCCAACCCCGCCGCTCGGATTGCCGCCCAGGCCTTCTACGCCGGTCGCGCCAAAGCCCGATGAGGGCGGCGCCTCCTTATCGGACATCGCTTTAATATCGTGCGAAATCCGCGCGGGTGCATTGAGCTGAGTGTTCATCATCTCCGACTGCACGCGAGGCGTGGGTGCTGCCTCCTCGGTCGGCGTCGGCTTCGGCGTCTGCGTCTGCGTCGGCGACGGCTTCGGCGTCGGCAACGTCGGCGACGACGTCTCTGGCGCAACCGATTGAATCGGCATAGCCGGCTTGGGCGCCGGCTTATGATAATTCATCGGGATGAGGACACCCAGAGCCAGAACTAGAGTTGCGCCAATGGCGATAAACGCCACCTTTGCTTTGCTCTTGCCCTCGCTCTTGCCCTCGCTCTCGCTCTCGCTCTTGCCCTCGATCTTGCCCTCAAGCTCACTCTCGATCTTGCGTTTCGGACTCTCCACAATTTTCGCGCGCTTGGGTTGAAGCGGCTGTGAAAGTGCTTCAGCATCCGCATAGACCTTAGCTGACTTGCGCGAAGCAGTGGTGTCTGGCGGCCTGCCCACCGCACGCGACACCGCGGCTTGCGCGGTCGCAGGCTTCGCTGGCGGTTTTGGGGCAGCATCGAAGTCGTCGAAGTTGTCAGGTAGTGTCTCGGGCGGTTCTGGTTCTCCGCCATCCCATGCACTGAAATCCGCGGGTAGTGTCGTCGCGGGTTGTTTCCCCTCTACTTTTGCTGGAGGTGCCATTGGCCATCCGCTCCTTTCACATACGTAGCGCCTTTGTAAGTGCGCGTTTCAGGTTCGCCCTGCTGATTGGGGGATTTGCCGCTTTGTGAGGTTCTGTTCTTCTGACCGCTCTTATTCACGCCATCGGTCTCAAATAGATCTTCAGCATCCTCATCGACCGTTTCCGGCGTGATCGAAGCGATGTTGGGCAACTCATCCACCACGAGCGACACCGTGGCTTGCGCCGTCGTGTAGTCCGCGGTGTCCGTCGGAGTGAAGGTTGCCGAGAGCGTCTGAGTTCCCGCTGTAAGCACGGTGCCCGTGGCGGGAGTGTAGGCGAATGTTCCCGGAACCGATGCCCTGGCATTGAGCTGAGTGGCGCTGAGCGCGGTGCCGTAGACAATCGGATCGGGCGTCAGCCATGTGATGGTCGGCGACGCCTTGGTGACAGTGATCGACACGGCCGTCTCCGCCGAGGTGTACTTCATGGTGTCCGTGGGAGTGAAGCTTACCGAGAGCGTCTGTGTTCCTGCTTTAAGCACTTCGCCTGCGGCGGGAGTGTAGGCGAACGTCCCCGGAATCGATGCCGTGACATTGAGTTGAGTGGCGCTGAGCGGGGTGCCGTAGGGAATCGGAGCGGGTGCCGGCCACGTGATGGTTGGCGTCGCCTTGGTAACAATGAGCGTCACGGCTCCTTGCGCAGTGGGGAGGTTGCTGTCCGCCGGTGTGAAGGTTACCGAGAGTGTATGCGTTCCCGCCGCGAGCACGTCGCCTGCGGCA
The DNA here is from genome assembly GCA_035315085.1 of Occallatibacter sp. Lineage (GTDB taxonomy): Bacteria > Acidobacteriota > Terriglobia > Terriglobales > Acidobacteriaceae > Telmatobacter. The sequence goes on along the minus strand of DATFYK010000065.1, from coordinate 44,746 downwards.
GGAGTGTAGACGAACGTTCCCGGAACCGGCGCCGTGGCATTGAGCTGATTGGCGCCGAGCGCGGTGCCGTATGTAATCGGAGCGGGCTTCTGCCACGTGATAACGGCCGGCGCCGCCTTGGTGACGGTGAGCAACACGCTGGCCTGTGCCGAGGTATAGTCCGAGGCGTCCGTCGGAGTAAAGGTTGCCGAAAGCGTCTGTGTTCCTGCTTTAGGCACCTCGCCTGCGGCGGGAGTGTAGACGAACGTTCCTGGAATCGATGCCGTGGCATTGAGCTGAGTGCCGCTGAGGGCGGTGCCGTAGGCAATCGGATCGGGCGCCTGCCATGTGATGGTCGGCGCCGCCTTGGTGACCGTTAGCGACACGGCGGCCTGTGCCGGCGTGTAGTTCGTGGTGTCCGCCGGAGTGAAGGTTACCGAGGGCGTATGCGTTCCCGCCGCAAGCACGGCGCCTGCGGATGGAATGTAGACGAATCTTCCCTCAACCGATGCCGTGGCATTGAGCTGAGCGTCGCTAAGCGCGGTGCCGTAGGCAATCGGAGCGGGCTTCGGCCATGTGATGGTCGGCGCCGCTTTGGTGACAGTGATCTGCATAGCGGCCTCAGCCGTGGTGTAGTTCGCGGCGTCAGTCGGAGTGAAGGTCGTCGAGAGCGTCTGGATCCCTGATGGAAGTACATCGCCTGCGGCAGGAGTGTAAGCGAATGTCCCCGGAACCGATCCCCTGGCACTGAGTTGAGCGGCGCTGAGCGGGGTGCCGTAGGGAATCGAAAAGGGCTTCGGCCATGTGATGGTCGGCGTCGCCCTGGTGACGGTAAGCGACACGTCGGCCTGTGCCGTGGTGTACTTCGTGGTGTCCGTCGGAGTGAAGATTACCCAAAGCGTATGCGTTCCCGCCGCGAACACGTACCCTACGGCAGGAGCGTAAACAAATTCCCCCTCAACCGATGCCGTGGCATTGAGCTGAGTGGCGCTGAGCGGGGTGCCATAGGCAATCGGATCGGGCGTCGACCATGCGATGGTCGGCCTCTCCTGAGTCACGACTTTGGTCACACTTTCCTGAAGGTGCCATTGGCCGTCCGCTCCCTTTACATAGGTAACGCCTTTGTAAGTTCGCGTTTCTGCTACAACCGGCTGACTGGGAGTGCTGGCGCTTGGTGGTGCCTCCCGCTTCGTGTCCGCAGTTTCCGCTGGCGTGGATGTTTTCGTGAACGTCCGCGATCCGGCCGAAGGCGCAGTGCTTGCGGGAGGAATAGGGACGAACGGCTCCGGAACGTTCGCCCTGGCTTCAGGTTGAGTCGCGCTTGGCGTGGTTCCGCTGTAAACCGGGCCGGGGGTCACCCGTGTTATAGACAGCGGCTCCTCGGCGGCGGCACTCTTCCTGCCCAGACTCCTAAAACTGAAACCTTTCTTTTTCCCCTGGGGTACGGGCTGCCCGGTAACGGCGCCGGCCATCTCCCGGATCAGCCGTGAAATAGGCGAATCTTCTAGCACTAGCGGGGTAGCGGTGTTCTGCATCTGCCGCACAGCGTCAAAATCGTTGGGAATCTGCCACTGGGCCGGCCTGGTGAGAGCTTTCGTAATATGTTCATCATCCACCCCCAGGGCGCGTGGCTGATATCGGTTGATCACAATTTCGAGTTTGGTGCCGCTGGCGCTGAAGTACTGGTTGATCAGGCGATTTGAGTTGCGCAGTTCGGGGATGCCGGCCTGCGTGACCAGGTAGATCGTCCTCGCGTCTTTGAAGAGAACCGTACCCGTCAAATCAAGCCTCGATCCCATATCGACCACCACGTTATCGAAGTCCTGGCGTGCCACGGTCAGCAGCCTGTCTACGGCCTCATCGGAGGCCGGGTACTGCGGCAACTTACCCGGAGCCGCGAGCACGTACAGTCCCGAGCTATGCTTGACCAGAAGCTTGGAGAGAAAACTCGCATCCAGCCGGCTGAACTCCTGAAGAGCGTTGATTGTCGAGTACTCAGCGACCAGCCCGAGGTTGAGCGCGGCGTCTCCCAGCGGGAGATCGAGATCGATTAACAGGGTCCTTTGGGAAGCTTCCTGGGCCAGCGCTACCGCAAAATTGCAAGAGATGGTAGTGACGCCGGCGCCGCCCTTGGCCCCGAGAAACACCATTAACCTGCCGCCTGTCTTTCTCAGGGGCTGATTTGCCGGACGGCGGGCCGCGGCCCGAACCATAGCTTCGGCCATGGTGCTCTGGGCAAAGGGCTGAGTCAGAAACTCGCGAGCGCCCGCGCGCATGCAGCGTACCAGCAAATCCGGATCGGCCTTCGCCGAATAGACCATCACGGTCGCTACGCCATTGGCGCCGATGCTCTCCACCAGTTCCAGCGCGTATTCGGGGTTGCTGTCCAGATCGATCACGATGACGTCGTAACGCTGTTCGAGCAGCCTCGGCACATCGTCCAGGCCGGGCGGGTAAGATGCGAATTCACGGACATCGCCCCCCTGCTGGCATTCGGTAAAAGCCTTCGCTACCGCGTTTCGGAGACTCTCATCCGGGCCGATCACCGCAATTGACAGGCGGGCGGCGCCAAAGGAGTCGGGAAACTGGGCATCGAGGTACTGGGAAGTGTCTGTATTCACGGAATTGGTCCTCCCTGCTGCATGGAACAGTCCTTGCGGTTCAACCTGAAATCGATAAGTAGCCTTAGAGTTCATCATAGTCCTTGTTCCGGTCTCACTGAGAAAAAAAGGAAATCAGCGTTCCAATGGCGATGGCCGGAGCGTAGGGCATTTTGCGTTTCCCAGGATTGCTCAGGACCAGCTCCGGATCGCGTTGCATTCGGCGCTCCTTCCAACCGAATACGAGATCGCCCGCGTCCGTAAACAGCTCTTTGAGAAATCCGCCCGAGGCGGCCAAGCACAGAACCATGATTCCCCCGGCCATGCCGGCAATGACCAATGCAATCAACAATTGACTGGGGCCAATCCAGGCCCCGATCGCGGCACTTAGCTTCACGTCCCCTGCCCCCATGCCGCCCATCCAAAATAGAAAACCGTAGATCAGGATGCCAAGTCCCAGACCGGCAAAGCTTTGGCCGACTCCGTACCAGCCCAGGCTACGGCCAATGCCGGGCCAGTTCTGGCGCCAAGGTGAAACCACAATTCCCGCCAGAAGGAAAGGGAGCACCAGCCAGTTAGGGATGCGGCGGCTGCGCAGATCCGTGAAGGTCGCCACGGCGAGTACGATGAGCGTTGGCCACCAGGCGAACGAGTGCATACCCATGCTCCTCCCCCCCGGGATTTAGGGGACTCGACGTATATAGCAATTGTTCGGCCAAATCGACGGTGGTCCCAAACTATCTCAATTTGGGCAGTTTACGGTGGGCTGTCCTCGTCCGCTGTACACGGATGTTTACGGGCGGTTTCCCGGAGTGAAGCGGGACGTATACACCCGCCAGTGGCCACCAGCGCGGGGCGTGGGAGGTGCAGCGTCGCATTCGCTGAAGAAATAACCAGGCCCGTGGCGCTGATGGACGCAAGGTGGGATCAACTGATTGTCAGGGTGAGGATTACACGTCGATGCCGCAGAGATCATGGCTCCAAAACGCAAAGCGATGGGCGGCAACCCCGGCAGCCAGAAGAGGCTATGCCACCATTGTGGCGGGAGCCACGCTACTTCACAATTGACGTGCCATTTCGCGGCATCGACCGCCTGAAAACTGGCGCCACTCCGCGAAAAATCCAAATCATATGTAACTAATGTGACGTTACCTTCGTAATGTTTACGTAATATTTGTGCTTCACAATAGTCTATTGAGACGGGTGCACAATGAAACATCCTGTTGGGGATCGTCTCGCTTGTCATACCGGTGGCGTCCTTCGTAAACTGCGTCTAATGAATATCTTAACTGCTAATCAGCCGAGTCGGACTGCGCTGAATTGGACTGCATTCGGGGGACCGAACCCCCGCCACTTCCCTCCTCGATCCCTGGCTGTTGCTTTATCGGTGCTCCGAAGCTGTGTTACCAAGATGGTTCGTTACCAAGGTGGGATTGACGTGGCTCCAACCCGGTACTACTATGCATTAAAAGCATTTAGACAAACAATTACGTTGTTTCTTGAGGCATGTTCCCAACCGGGGGTGCGTCGCCGTGTAGTGGGCATCGCCAAGCGATGTGTTGTCGCCGCGCGAGGTTTGTTACCCGCCGTCACCTCAAATGTACTACCATTGTTGCACTTACTTGGCACGAAACAGGCATTGTGATCAATGCATCGGATTGATATTGATGGTGATGACAGGTTTCCGCTTCGCCCTTGTGAGGGCGTGGTTATGGAAGTGAGAGAGGGCGCGCAATCATGATCAAAGTCGGATTGTATTCGGAAGACCGCACGCTGCACCCTCTTCTCTCCTCTGTCCTCGGGAAGGAATTCCAGGTTCTGTTGGAGTCGGATGAGGAAGGGATGAGTAACCTGGTGTCGGCCGGGGGCTGCGATGTCGTGATTCTGGAGCTGAATTCGAATCATGATTCGTTGCAGGAGCGCCTTGAGTTTTCCCGGCGCTTGATCGCATCGAATGTGCCCTCGGTGGTCATGGCCGATGATGGTCTGCGCTCGACCGCTTTCGAACTCGTTAAGACGGGAGCCTTCGGCTACTGCCGCAGACCGCCTTCCATTCGCGATCTCAAGACCATGCTCAGCCGGGCGTACGAGAACTCCTCGCTGAAGCAGCAACTTCAGGGCGTGCAGCATCCACTCGAGGAGCCAGCCAGTTGCGACCAGCTGATCGGCTCTAGCCCGCATATGCAGCGGGTTTATCAGCTCGTGCGCCGCGTTACCAATCTCAATGCTACGGTGCTCATCACTGGCGAAAGTGGCACCGGCAAAGAATTGATCGCCCGCGCCATTCACAATCTGGGTTCCCGCTCCGACCGTCCGTTCGTGGCTGTTTCCTGCGGCGCCATCCCTGAAACTCTGATTGAGGCCGAACTGTTCGGGCATGAAAAGGGCGCATTCACCGGCACGGCCGGGACGCGTGAAGGTTATTTCGAGAAGGCCGGCGACGGCACGCTTTTCCTCGATGAGATTGGGGACCTGAGCCTGTTTACGCAGGTCAAGCTCCTGCGCGTTCTGCAGCAGATGGAATTCAGCCGCCTGGGAAGCAACCGGCTCATCCCCTTGCGGGCACGCCTGATTTTCGCCACTCACCAGGACCTGGACAAGTTGGTGGCCGAAGGAAAATTCCGCCAGGATCTCTTCTACCGCATTAACGTCATGCAGATTGAAACACCGGCACTCCAGGAGCATCCGGAAGACATCCCTGCGATTGCGATGCATTTCCTACGCCACTACTCGAAGGTCTTTCAAAAGCCGATGGAGGATATTCAGCCGGATGCGCTGGCACTGCTTCAGAGTCACCCCTGGCCCGGCAATGTGCGCGAACTGGAAAACGCGATACAGAGGGCCATTATCCTCGCCACCGGACCAAGCGTCCGTGCCGAAGATGTGATTCTGAGCGCCCCGGAGGATGATGTTGCCGACGCCGGCGATGGCGATATTGTCGACATCGGCGACTACAATCCCGCAGGCTCTTTTGAACGGCAGCTTCGCGACTATAAGATCAAACTGGCCGTGGCAGCCGTTCGTGAGCACAATGGGAATAAGACGCTGGCTGCCCGCAGCCTGTGCATCTCCCGGGCCTATTTGCATCGCTTGATCCGGCTTGCCGAACCCGACCCGCTCTTCGCCGAGCAGGACGTCCGGCAGTCGGTGACTGCCTGAGTACAGCATCCCTAAGCGCCGGGAACAAGGCTGTTCCGTGCCCATTCGAATTCTACGCAGGATCTTCTCATTCCCGGTAACGCTGGCCAGCGTTCTGGTCGTGCTCGCCGTGCTCACGGTAAGGTCGCGTTTCGACGACCCGGATCTGTGGTGGCACCTTAAGACGGGTGAGATCATCTGGACGAGCCATGCCATTCCTCTTGCAGATCTCTTTTCCTACACCAGTAACCACCAGGCCTTGATACCGCAGGAATGGCTCGCGCAGGTGGCCATTTACGGCGCCTACAAATGGGGCGGCTTTTCCGGCCTGATGCTCTGGTTATGCCTCTTCACCGCAGCTATTCTCGTCGCCGGCTATGGTCTTTGCTGGCTTTACTCGGGAAATGCCAAAGTGGCTTTCCTGGGGGCCATGACCATTTGGTTCTTTGCCACCATCGGCTTTTCCATTCGGCCGCAGATGATCGCCTACCTCTTATTGATCGCGGAACTCGTGCTGATTCACCTCGGACGCACTCGCAATCCCCGCTGGTTCTTCTGGCTGCCGTTCCTGTTCGCAGTCTGGATCAACTGCCACGGGTCTTTCATGCTTGGGATTGTCCTGGCCGGAGTCTTCCTTTTCAGTTCCCTTTTCAGCTTTCAGATGGGTTCGCTCGTATCGCAACGCTGGGATCCGCGCTGCCGCGGGATGTTGATGCTGGCGCTGATCCTCTCGGTGGTGGCGTTGTTCCTGAATCCGGTTGGCATCAAGCAAATCCTCTACCCCTTCGACACCATGCTCAATATGCCTATCCTTTTCGGTTACGTGGAGGAGTGGGCGCCGCTGCAGTTGAGTGACCCGCGCGGAGTTGGACTGTTGGTCGTTCTCCTATGCTGTTTTCTCCCGGTGGTCGTGCGTCGAACCGAGTTGTTCTGGGATGAGTTGCTTCTCCTGGCGCTGGGCACATGGCTGGCTGCCAGCCATCTGCGCATGCTGGCTGTCTTCGGCATATTGGCCGCGCCTGTCCTGTCGCGTCTGCTCTCGAATTCGTGGGACAACTACAAGGCCGAAGAGGATCGCATCTGGCCAAATGCGCTGCTCATTGGACTTTCGATGCTGGCAGCGCTCCTGGCCTTTCCCAGCCGGCAAAACCTGGAAAGACAGGTGGAGGATCAAAGCCCTGTAAAGGCGGTGGAATTCATCAAGGCCAATCGTCTTTCCGGGCCCATGTTGAACGACTATGGCCTTGGAGGCTACCTGATCTGGGCGGCGCCGGAATACCCGGTCATGATAGACGGCCGAACCGACGTTTACGAATGGTCGGGTTTCCTCGGCGAATTCGGAAGCTGGGCGACCCTGCAGAGCGACCCAAATGCGCTACTTCAAAAGTACAGGGTCAATTTTTGCCTCTTGAACCGCCAATCCCCGATGGCTCGCGTCTTGCTGCTCTTGCATGAGTGGAAGATCGTCTATTCAGACAACAACTCCGTGATACTGATGCGAACTGCGCCCGCAAGCCGGGCAGAAGAATAGAAGAACGGTCGTCGATCCAGCACGGTCTTCCGGCATTCTCCGTTGGGCGCGCTTCCCCTCTTGTTTGCCGGTGCTGCTTCCATGTGCCAGGCGACGTTCTGCCGCATGAGCCTTGTTGCGGCAAAAGCGGTCGCAAACTCGCGCCAGCCCCGGTTTGCGTTGGATTCGCCGCGACTCTAGGTGTGCACATTGTATGAAGGCGGTCCGGCAATGACCAAACCGCTCTTTTGCCGTCCGTGGATGTACCAGCAAAACCAATTCGTTTCATGGGCCTGCTTGTAGCTAGGCGCAATCAAATCCCTGTAGATAAGCTTGCCGTAGATAAAGACCTTTTCCTGCCAGTTTTCCACGCGCGTCAGTTCTGCCTCGGACTCGCAAATCCCTTTCAGATCGTCCCGGTTGAATGGCTTGATGCTCGTTGATTCACCCGGAAGCAGAATGATGGGAACAAGCGGGGCCTTCGGTTCCCTGTCCTCATACTGAGGGGTAAAGGGGAGCGCGGCTTCATTGATTGCAATCATGATCTGCTCCAGCGTGCCGACGATCAGGGCAGGGGAACGGCCACGGTTGGTGGCCATAACGGTGAAACTGTTCTCCACATTCAGGGCTGGCTCGACCGTGATCACCAGCCACGGCCTTTCTGATTCGATGATGGCTTGAGCATGCAACAATGCGGCATGAGCGTTGTTGGAGGAGGTTTCCGCGGCGGCTTCTGCGAAGCGCGTTTGGCGGTCGATCCTTTTCAGCAATAACAGGGCAAGCATGATGCCCACGTATCCCACCAAAGCGAGCAACAGGTTTGCCCCCCATGCGATTCGATCACGCCAGAGCCAGGGTGTTGGCGCTGGAGCCGGAAGGGTAACGATGACGTGAGGCTGCTGCTCGTCGCAGGGAAAACCATTGCAATCGCCTTTGCCGGCTGGGCTGCCTGTGCTTTGTGGGGCGGCATTGGAAGTAGTCGGAGGCGGCGGAGTCTGCTGATTGGCGCGGGAATGATTGGCCGCCTGCCCGGATGCTGGCATGGGCGTCTGCGTCACAGCCAACAGCACCACGACTATCGCCAAACTTTTGATGAACATGGCGCAAATGTACCACACGAGACTCTCGAATCTGAATGGCCGCCGGTGAGCCCCTCGCACGACAAGGCCGGACGTTGGCAAGCGACCAGAACGCACAATCCTTGGGATCCTGACCGTATTGTACCTAAGAATCACTGCCCCTCTCGTCGCCTTCTACGCCAGGTCCATCGGGATGTAGGTCGGGGACGACAGCGCTCGAACCCGCGACCTTTGTCGAGACAGCACGGTCAGAATCGTAAACCGTTGATTCTAAGGCGCGTAAGGAGAGGCGGAGGTTATGCGATTAGCGGTGTCTCAAAGAACTCTAATGTCGGCCCCCCCGCTGCCGATAACCTAATTGAGCAGTTTTTGATTTGTTTTATAAGAGGCGGACAGATCGGCCTCGTATACATGACATCAAGGTGTAATACCAGGGACCCGAAAGTGGGCTACCAGGAATGTGGCGGGCTAGTATTAGATCGGGATAGGATCAGACAGTTGAACGATCGCAGGTTAGCCCGCGGGAGTGTTGCATGCAGCTTGGAGAAGAAAATTCCGCCATGTCAGCCTCTTTCCAGATTCCCGATGCGCTTAGCGCCGGCCTCTTGTCCATCGCGATCGTCGGCCCGGAAGACCGGCGCCGCAAGACGGTAGCCGGCGAGATTGCAGGCTGCCAGGGGGTCGCGATCCAGGAGTTTTCTTCCTACCCTCGCGGCCACGACTATTTGCAGAAGATGCTGGAGCAGAATTACGACGTCGTCCTCATGGACCTGGACAGTGACCCGGAATGCGCCCTTGATCTGGTGGAGAGCATCTGTGCCCATGACTCGGCAACCGTGATCGTCTATTCGGCTCATGCCGATCAGGAACTGCTGATCCGCTGCATGCAAGTCGGCGCTCGCGAGTTTCTCACTCTGCCCTGCGCTCCCGGCGCCATGGCCGAAGCCCTGGTTAGGGTCTCGGTCCGCCGTCCGGCAACGATCCCCTCCAGGAAAGCAACCGGCAGGTTGTTCGTGTTTCTCGGCGCCAAGGGCGGCTCCGGCGTCACCACCGTCGCCTGCAATTTCGCCGTATCGCTGGCCCATGACCTCGGCCAGAACACCCTCTTGATCGATCTCAATCTCCCCCTTGGAGACGCGGCCCTCGACCTCGGGATCACCTCTGAATACTCGACCGTCAACGCTCTTCAGGATTCTGCCCGCCTCGACTCGAATTTCCTCTCCCGGCTGCTTGTCAGGCATAGTTCGGGATTGTGGGTACTCGCGGCCCCGGGCAAATTCCTCCCCGTTGATGCCTCGCGCGAAGCCATCGACAAGATGCTGGCCGTCGCCCGCGGGGACTTCGAGAACGTGGTAGTCGATGCGGGATCCAGGCTTGATCCAACCGGTACGGCTCTCCTCAACCAGGCTTCCACCATCTACCTGGTCACGCAGGTCAGCATTCCCGAACTGCGCAATGCAAATCGCCTCATCGGCCAGTACTTCACCACAGGCGGCCCCAACCTCGAAATCGTGCTCAACCGGTATAAGCCAGGCACTATGGTCATCAATGATGAACAAATTGAGAAGGCGCTCTCCAGGCCCGCCCAGTGGAAGATTCCCAACGATTACGCCACGGTCAGGAAGATGCAGGACACTGCTATCCCGCTCGCGCTCCAGGACTCGCCCATTTCACGCATGATCCGTCAAATGGCCGGCACAGCTTGCGGCCTGAGCGTATACCCGAAAAAGAAAAAAGGCTTCAGCTTCTTCCGATGACGCGCTGCTCTTATGGGTGGGGTATGCACCCGCCGCGACGCCGGCGCCCCGTCTGTGACCAGTATCGAAATCGAGCGCACGCTTCCTACGGGCCGCGGTATATGCCTCAAAATGTGCGGCATGGGACCGCGGAGGCAATCGGCATGCCGATTCCGGCGACGCCGCGAAAGGAAGTTCTGCCGAAAAGCCAAATTTTCGATATATTAAAGATGTCAGCTTAGTCCCACACGTGGCCAGGCATGCTCCGGCATGCCTACTCAAGAAGGAACAGGGCGATTTCCCTCGACAGGAATCGCATGGGGGTTGTGTCTTTCGGGCCAGGCAATGCATTTTGCACCAAGAAGCTTCATCGAAAAGGTTGCCATGCATACATCGGATCGTCATCTCCGCACTCCTCAGCCGCAGGGCCTCTATCATCCACGGAATGAGCACGATGCCTGCGGTGTGGGACTGGTCGCCAGCATTCGCGGCGAAAAGAGCCATGAGATTATCCGTAAGGGCCTCGAGGTCCTCATCAACCTTACCCATCGCGGCGCCGCGGGCTGCGATCCGGAGACCGGCGACGGCGCCGGCATCCTGATTCAGATTCCGCACGCCTTTTTTGCGCGCGAGTGTGGCGAACTGGGGATGCAGTTGCCTGAGCCGGGAGCCTATGGCGTAGCCATGTGCTTTCTGCCTGTGGAAAAGCACAACCGATTGCAGTGCGAGGGCATCTTCGAGCGCATTGCGCAGGAGGAGGGCCTGACCGTGCTCGGCTGGCGCGATACGCCGGTCAACGGCGACGCGATTGGCCGCGTAGCGCGCGCCTCGCAGCCCTACATCGAGCAGCTCTTCGTAGGCCGTCCCGACGGATTGGACGAGGACGCCTTCGAGCGCCTGCTCTACCGGGTCCGCCGCCGCACCGAGAACGAGATTGCGGATTCAGAGATCGAGGAGAAGGACACCTTCTATCTCCCCTCGTTTTCCTGCCGCACCATCGTCTACAAAGGCCTGATGCTGGCTCCGCAAATTGAAAAGTTCTACTTCGAGTTGGCCAATCCCCTGGTCACAAGCGCTCTCTGCCTGATTCACCAGCGCTTCTCCACCAACACTTTCCCCAGTTGGAAACTGGCTCACCCTTATCGCTATGTCGCGCACAACGGCGAAATCAACACCATCCGGGGCAATATCAGTTGGATGAACGCCCGCCAGTCGATCCTGGAGAGCCCGCTCTATGACGGCCAGATTGACAAGCTGTATCCGGTCATCATTCCCGGGGGCAGCGACTCGGCTTCCATCGACAACGCCGTGGAGTTCCTTTTTCAGTCGGGACGTTCCCTGCCCCACGTGATGGCCATGCTCATTCCCGAGGCCTGGGCTGGAAACCCGGACATGGACGAGGACAAGCGCGCCTTCTACGAATACCACGCCTCGCTGATGGAGCCCTGGGACGGACCGGCGGCCATCGCCTTCACCGACGGCCGCGTCATCGGCGCTACGCTGGACCGCAACGGTCTCCGTCCCGGCCGTTACATCGTCACCAAGGACGATCTGGTCGTGCTGGCCTCCGAGGCCGGCGTTCTCGAAGTGCCCCCCGAAGATGTGCGCAAGAAAGGCCGCCTGCAGCCGGGCCGCACGTTCCTGGTCGATACCGTCCAGCAGCGCATCATCTCCGACGCTGAAATCAAGAAGCAGTTGGCGGCCCGCCAGCCTTACGCAACCTGGCTGAAGGAACAGCAGATCAACCTCGATCAGTTGCCTGAGCCCTCGCGTATTATCGCGTCCAATCCCGAGACCCTGCTGCGCCGCCAGCGCGCCTATGGTTACAGCGAAGAAGACTTGAGAATCTTGTTGGCGCCGATGGCCGCAAAGGGCGAGGAACCGGTTGGCTCCATGGGAACCGATGTGCCACTGGCCTGCCTCTCTGACCGTCCGCAGTCTTTGTTCAGCTACTTCAAGCAGCTCTTTGCCCAGGTCACCAACCCGCCCATCGATCCCATCCGCGAAGAGCTGGTGATGTCGCTCATCAGCTACATCGGCACCGAGCGCAACATTCTGGATGAGGCGCCGGAGAACTGCCACACGCTCAAGCTGCCCCATCCCATCTTGACCAACCGCGATCTCGAAAAACTGCGCCGCGTCTCCTCCGGCGATCTGCTGGCCACCACGCTGCCGGCCCTGTTCCGCGCCGAGGATGGCAAGGACGCCCTGAAGCACGCCCTCGACGACCTCAGCAACCGCGCCGTCCACGCCGTGCAGTCCGGCTATACGCTGCTGATTCTCTCCGATCGCGGCGTGGATGCCACGTACGCGCCCATCCCCAGCCTGCTGGCCATGGCCGCCGTGCACAACCGCCTGGTGCGCGAGAAGACCCGCACCCAGGTTGCTCTCATTATCGAAAGCGGCGAACCGCGCGAGGTCATGCACTTCGCGCTGCTCATCGGCTACGGCGCCAGCGCCATCAATCCCTATCTGGCCTTCGAGACCGTGCACGACCTGAAGCGGCTTGGCCTCCTGCCCCACAACGTCACCGGCCCCCATGCCGAGAAGAACTTCATCAAGGCCATCAACAAGGGCCTGTTGAAGACCTTCTCCAAAATGGGCATCAGCACGCTGCAAAGTTATCGCGGCGCGCAGGTCTTTGAGGCCGTGGGGCTCAATCGATCACTGGTGGACGCGTACTTCTCCGGCACTGCTTCGCGCATCGAGGGCGTGGGGCTGGACGTGCTGGCGCGCGAGGCGCTGCTCAAGCACGAGTACGCCTTCCAACCGCTGACGGAGTCTGAAACCGAGCTGGTCGTCGGCGGCCACTATCAGTTTCGCGAGAACGGCGAGTATCACTCCGTGAATCCGGCCACTATCAGCAAGCTGCAGCAGGCCGTGCGCCAGAACAGCCCGGCAACTTTCCAGGAGTACACCGATCTGATCGATGAACAGAGCCGCCACTTGTGTACCCTGCGCGGCCTGTTCCAGCTCAAATACTCAGCCAAACCGGTGCCGATTGATAAAGTCGAGCCGGCCAAGGAGATCGTCAAGCGCTTCACCACCGGCGCCATGAGCTTCGGGTCGATCAGCAAAGAGGCGCACGAGACCCTCGCTATCGCCATGAACCGGCTGGGCGGGATGTCCAACACCGGCGAGGGCGGCGAGGACGAAGAGCGCTTCAAGCCCGACGCCAACGGCGACTCGCGCCGCAGCGCCGTCAAGCAGGTCGCCAGCGGCCGTTTCGGCGTCACCACAAATTACCTCGTAAACGCAGATGAAATCCAGATCAAGATGGCCCAGGGCGCCAAGCCCGGCGAGGGCGGACAGTTGCCCGGCCACAAGGTGGATGAGATTATCGCCAGAACGCGCCATTCGATTCCCGGCGTGGGCCTGATCTCGCCGCCGCCGCATCACGACATCTACTCCATCGAAGATCTGGCGCAACTCATCTACGACCTCAAGAACGTCAACCCCCAGGCGCGCATCGCCGTCAAGCTGGTATCGGAGGTCGGTGTGGGAACGGTCGCCGCCGGCGTTTCCAAGGCTCATGCCGACACCGTGCTCATCTCCGGCGACACTGGCGGCACCGGCGCTTCGCCGCTCAGCTCCATCAAGCACGCGGGGCTGCCCTGGGAACTTGGCCTCGCCGAAACCCAGCAGGTGCTGCTGCTCAACGACTTGCGCAGCCGCATCCGCGTGCAGACCGATGGCAAGCTGCAGACCGGGCGCGATGTGGTCATCGCAGCCCTCTTGGGCGCCGAGGAGTTTGGCTTCTCCACGATGCCGCTGATCACCATGGGCTGCATCATGATGCGCAAGTGCCACCTGAACACTTGCTCGGTGGGCATCGCCACGCAGGACCCGGTCTTGCGCGCGCGTTTCCAGGGCCAGCCCGAGCATGTGGTCAACTTCTTCTTCTTCATCGCCGAGCAGGTGCGCCAGCTCATAGCCAAACTCGGCTTCCGCACCTTCGATGAGATGGTGGGCCGCGTGGACAAGATCGACGCCGCCATTGCCAACGCCCACTGGAAGGCCAAGGGCATCGATCTCTCCTCCATCCTCCACGTGCCGCCGCTGCCCTCGCGCGTAGCTCGCCACAAGGTTCAGATGCAGGATCACGGCCTCGACAAGGCCCTTGATCACGTGCTGATTGAGAAGGCCACCCCGGCGCTCGAGTCCAAAACCCCGGTCGTCGGCAGCTTCGCCATCCGCAATGTCCATCGCACCGTCGGCGCCATGCTCGGCGGCCAGATCGCCCGCCGCTACGGCTCGGCGGGGCTGCCCGACGGAACCATACACTTCAAATTCAATGGCTCGGCCGGACAGAGCTTCGGCGCATTCGTTCCCAACGGCGTCACCCTCGAACTCGAAGGCGACTCGAACGACTATCTGGGCAAGGGACTATCCGGCGGGCGCATCATCGCCTATCCGCCCAGGACCTCCAGCTTCCTGCCCGAGGAGAGCATCCTGGTGGGCAACGTGGTGCTCTACGGCGCAACCAGCGGCGAAGCCTTCCTGAACGGCATCGCCGGCGAGCGCTTCGCTGTCCGCAACTCCGGCGCCATCGCGGTGGTCGAGGGCGTGGGCGACCACGGTTGCGAATACATGACCAACGGCACGGTCGTCGTGATCGGAAAGACCGGCCGCAACTTCGCCGCTGGCATGAACGGCGGCTTCGCTTATGTCTACGACGACCAGGGCGACTTCTCCACGCGCCGCTGCAACAAGGCCAGCGTGGATCTCGAACCGCTGCTCTCTGCCCCGGAGGTGGACACCGTGCGCGGCCTCATCGAACGCCATCGCGACCTGACCGGCAGCCCTCGCGCCGCCTGGATTCTGGAGCACTGGGCCGACGCACAGCCGCGATTCATCAAAGTCTTCCCGCATGAGTACAAACGCGTCCTGGGCGTTGCTCGCGTCGAAGCGGTTTACACTCCCCCTACAACTTCGTCGCCTGTGGCGGCGGCAGCCGAGGTGCACCATGGGTAAGGTGACAGGATTCCTGGAAATTGAGCGCGAACAGCCCACCCGCCGCAAGGTTCCGGAGCGGCTTCAGGACTGGTTCGAAATCTATGAGCCCTTCCCTGAGGAGAAGCAACGCGAACAAGGCGCCCGCTGCATGGATTGCGGCGTTCCCTTCTGTCACACCGGCTGTCCGGTCAACAATCTGATTCCCGACTGGAACGACCTTGTCTACAACGGCCGCTGGGAGGCAGCCATCCGGCGCCTGCACTCCACTAACAACTTCCCCGAGTTCACCGGCCGCATCTGCCCCGCGCCCTGCGAGGCGGCCTGCGTGCTCGCCATCAGCCAGCCCGCCGTCTCCATCAAGCTCATCGAGCGCAGCATCGTCGAGCGCGCCTGGGACGAGGGCTGGATTCATCCCGAGCCGCCAGAGAACAACACCGGCAAGCGCGTGGCCGTGGTGGGCAGTGGGCCCGCTGGCCTGGCCGCCGCGCAGCAGTTGCGCCGCGCCGGCCACTCCGTTACTGTCTATGAGAAAAATGACCGTATCGGCGGCCTCTTGCGCTACGGCATTCCCAGCTTCAAACTGGAAAAGCGCGTCCTCGACCGCCGCATCCAGCAGATGCGCGCCGAGGGTGTCACCTTTGTCGCCAACGCGCATGTGGGCGCGAATGTTCCGGTCGAATCCCTCACCGGACACTATGACGCCATCCTGCTTGCCGGCGGCTCCGAGCAGCCGCGCAACCTCAACATCCCCGGCCGCGAACTCAAGGGCATCCACTTCGCCATGGAGTTTTTGCCCCAGCAGAACCGCCGCTGCGAAGGAGACACGGTCGACCCCTCCATCGCCATTCTCGCCGAAGGCAAGCGCGTGGTCATCATCGGCGGCGGCGACACCGGCGCCGACTGCCTGGGTACCAGCCTGCGCCAGCGCGCGAAAAGCGTCCACCAGTTCGAGATCATGCCCAAGCCGCCCGAACAGCGCGCCACCTCCACCCCCTGGCCGCTGTGGCCCCTGCAGTTGCGCACTGAAAGCTCCCACGAAGAGGGCGGCATCCGCGACTGGAGCGTCAATACCTTGAAGTTTACTGGCGACGAGAACGGCAACGTCCAGCAGTTGCACCTGGTCCGCGTAGGTCCGCCGCCGTCCTTCGAGACCATTCCCGGCACCGAGTTCACCCTCGACGCCGATTTGGTCTTGCTCGCCATGGGCTTCCTCGGCCCCGTGCGCTTGGGCATGATCGAGCAATTGGGCCTGGCCCTCGACAACCGCGGCAACGTCGCTACCAAAGACGGCTACATGACCTCCGTCGATGGCATCTTTGCCGCCGGCGATATGCGCCGCGGTCAATCCCTCGTGGTCTGGGCCATCTCCGAAGGCCGCAAGGCCGCCGCTGCCATTGACAGCTACCTGGCCGCAAAAGCGGAACCCCTGGCGCAACGCCATCACGCGCTGGCCTAAGGAACCTGAAGGATTTGTCGACGGAATTTTGGCTGCCCCCCAGGGATTTGAACCCCGATATGCTGATCCAGAGTCAGCTGTCCTGCCATTGAACGAGGGGGCAGCAAGCGCGGAATACGCGGCTCGTTTTGAGCCGTATCGGCCTGGGCCGCGGCAGGGCGCCGGACTCCGAAAGCCAACCTGTTCATCATAAGGGGATTCCCCGCCCCGGTCAAACCTCCCGTAACCGCAACAAGCTGGGATACCTATTACTACGGCTTTTATTGGGGAATTACATACTTTATTCCCTTATCCAAGAAAAAGCCTGATTTTACCCGCGAGGCGGCTTTGATTTGCCAGTTCGCATTCCCAAACCACTAAGCTGCTCCATCCCAGCCGATGCAATCGCTGTGTTGACTGCCTGTCCCGGTCTATATTGCGTTGCAGCTTTGGTTTCCAGTAATCCACCCGCGATTTAGGCATACGTCCATCCGGGCAATTGCGGTGAAAGTGCCAGAAACAGCCATGCACGAAAATCACCTTTGATCTGCCGCTGAAAACCATGTCCGGCTTGCCCGGCAGATTCTTACTGTGCAACCGATAGCGATAACCCATGCCGTGAACAAGTCGGCGAACCGCAAGTTCCGGCTTCGTATCCTTAGACCGGATGCGGCTCATGCAAATACTGCGCTCGACTTTTGTCAGCGTATCCACACTTTTACTTCCCGAATTTCTTAGAGAGCCAATCGAATGCGGCCCGCTGTTCGTCTTGTCCGCATCGCCGGATTTGTGATAGCAGCCAAATAGCTGTGGGCTTCTCTCCTGTGATGTTTTTTGCGCCCTGGTTGCAAGTTGAGCAAAGCGTCCGGAGGTTTGACAGTTCATCCTTGCCGCCAAGATTCCTATCTATGATGTGACCGATGTGAAGCCGGACCTTGCGGCCAGTGGCTGGATCAATTTCACCAGGAGTGAGACCGCACATCTGACAGGTGAATCCGTTGCGGTCGAGGACTTCCGCCCGCAACTTTGCAGAAATACCCGTCGAGAATTTGACGGCTACCTCTGGCGGCTTTTCCTTCAAGAGATACTGCCCGGGCTTCAACTCAGTAGTGTCATTATGCGTGAGAATCTTCCAGCCCTCATTCTCCCGCAGTTCTCTCACGCGGCGGCCATATTGGCCAGCTCCGCCAGCAGCCTCCTGCAACTCATGGGATTCAATAATTCGACCAAGGTTGGCGAGAAAGAATGCGCGAAGATTTTTCTTGGCGTCTATGCGAGGCATTGATACACCGCTTTCGCAACAGCAAATGCGAGTTTTACCGGAAGTGCGTTCCCAACTTGACGATACGCCTGAGTTTTTCCACCAGCAAACATCCATTCATCGGGAAAACTTTGCAGCCGTGCAACCATTGGAATTGTTAAGCGCGGCATACCGGAAAAATCGTGAGCCGGAGGAGCATCTGCCAGTCCGAGGCCATCGACGCCCATTGCCGCCCACTCGCGCCGGGCACGGGTGGGGCCGAGATCGGGACCACCGTGTTTAGCGGAACCTCCAACAATTGTTGGAGCTGGAGAGGAAGCGCCCTTTATCCAATTTGTGACGCGGTTCCACCCTCCAGCCCCCATCAGGTCGCCAATAGATTCTCCGACAGTCATTTGCGGAGCCTTCTTTGCAACTGGCAATTGTAGCGGATTTGTTGCTCCTCTGCGTAGTGCGATCAGAAACGCCCTGTGCCGCATTTGCGGAACACCGAAATCCGCAGCATTGAATCCAACCCAATGTGTATCGAACCCTAACAAATGAAATGCTTTATCTATCCTTTCACGAAATGGAGCAAAGCGAGCCGTAAGAATGCCGCGAACATTTTCAATCAGCACAGCGCGAGGGTGAACGTCCTTCACAATTCGCAGCATGGCGGGGAACATATCCCTATCGTCATTCTCCCCTAGCTGTTTCCCGGCGATTGAAAACGGCGGGCATGGAAGGCCCCCGGAGAGTAAATCCAAACCGCGCCAATAACTCGCATCAAAGCGCCGAATGTCCGCCTGGATAACGTTCCAATATGGCCGGTTGCGGCGCAGGGTCGCGCAGGCGTGTGAGTCAATATCCATCAGGGCTGCATGAGTAAAGCCAGCCTGCTCTAATCCAATGGCTGCTCCCCCGCCGCCCGCGCAAAGCTCAAGAGTAGATAGTTCCCCCTTTGACGCTCTGTGCGTTTTCGCTTTTAGATCAGGACGGTATGCCAATACAATACGCGCAACGGCATCCAAAGCAGGGATTCTTTCAGTCATGCCGTCAACTCCTTGTAGGTAATGCGGCGCCCCACAGTAGCCGCCACAAAGCTATCCAGACGCTCCAATGTGTGGCGTTTCACATCACCATCATTAAGGCGAAAAGTGAACTCATCAACATAGCGGCCTAGATGCTTGGGGCTGGCATGATGATATACGCCATACATCCCGCGCTTCATCACAGCCCAAACGCTTTCAATGCTGTTCGTGGAAGCCATTCCGCGCCGGTACTCGCCGCTAAGATGATTGACCGTCTCATGCTTGAAAAAGACGCCATTCAGACCGGCATAAGCAGAGTGCTCATCCGTCATGAGCGTCGAGCCGATCTCCACATTGTCAAAAATCGCATTCTGCAATGTCTCTCTGTCCGTGTTCTCAACTGTCATTGCCGCAGTACGTCCGCCGCGTTCACGGAGGCCCATCACGGCAGTCTTGCCTACCGTCCCGCGTCCGGCACGGAGCTTTTTCGCCTCATGTTTGTTAGCTTCTTTGCCGCCGAAAAAGGCTTCATCAATCTCGACCACTCCCCGGAGTTTTTCAAATTCCCCGGCGCACGCCTCCCGGAGTCGCTGGAGTACAAACCATGCCGACTTCTGAGTAATCCCGATCTCTTTAGCAAGCTGCATGGAACTGATACCCTTCCGCGCCGTGACCAGCAAGTACATAGCGTAAACCCATTTGTGGAGAGGCACATGAGAACGCCCGAAAATGGTTCCGGTGCGGATAGAAAAATCAAACTTACAAGCATTGCAGCGATAGAAGCCATTCTTGCGGGCAGTGAGGCGGTTACCCGTCTTACAGGTAGGACAAATCGGTCCATTTTTCCACAGTAGGCCCTCAAGATATATCCGGGCAGACTTCTCGTCCGGGTACAATTTGAACAACTGAAACGTACTGATTGTGCTTTTGCTCATAATTCAATGGTACTTTATTCCCTCGTGGATGTCAAGGGAATAAAGTATATAATTCCCTTTTATTGCCTCTGACCAACTTCAAAAGCCCAGTGCCCCATCCTTTCCGCGCCTTTGTTTTTGCGGAAAGGGTGGGAAACCACAAATCTCAACCGACCGGGCAAAAACTAATAGCTAAAGGCTGAAAGCTGTTCTACTCCTCCCGCAGCACTTGCAGCGGCCGCAGCCCAAGAATCCTGTAGCTCGCTATCCAGCCTGTCACAGTGGCCAGCACCGCCGTCCCCACCAGCGCAATCAACGTCGCCGTCCACTCGATGTGGAAGTCCACTTCCAGCTTGTGCAGAAGCACCCGTGTCAGCAGATTGGCAAACACCACGCCCACTGAGCCGGCCAGCAATCCCAGCACGCTGAACTCCACGCTGAAAGTTCGCACAATCCGCATCCGCGTGGCGCCCAGCGTCTTCAGCACCACTGCCTCCCGCATCCGCCTGAAGCGCGTGCTGGCAATGCTCGAGGCCAGGATCATCAACCCTGCAAAGATCGAGAACCCCGCCAGGAACCTCACCACAAACGTGATCTGATCCACCACGCTCTCAATCCGCTCCAGCACATCGGCCAGGTTGATCACCGTGATCGTCGGATAGGCTTGAAACAGCGCCCGCTCCATCGCCGCCACCTGTTTCGGATCGATGTGCGCCCCGCCATACCACGTAGCCGGCTGGTCCTTGAGTTGCCCTGACGGCAGCACAAACGACACGCGCATGCCTATATGCTGCCCGTCGGCGCGATAAATCGCGGCAACCTTCAGCTTGCGCACCGTCCCGCCCGTCTCCAACTCCACCGCCGAGCCCACGCCCAGGTGCAGCCGCTGGGCAACGCCTTCGCCCACGCCCAACTCCGCCGCGCCCGCATCCGTCCACCATTTGCCCTGCGTCACCTTGTCGCCTGCAGGTGGCGCATCCGCCCAGCTCAACTCGGCATTCTCCAGCAGACGCCTCGGAAAATGCTGCTCTTTGAGCTGCTCTAACGTCTGGCCGTTGAGCGATAGAAACCGTCCCGCCACCACCGGCATCAAATCCAGCGCCTGGCTTACACCTGGCTGGTGCTGAAAGAAATCCTTCACTCCCGCAACCTCGTCCGTGCTCACATCCACCAGAAAAATATTGGGCAGCTTCGGCGAAGCCGTCTCGCGTATGTCCCGCAGCAGCGCCGCCTGCATCAGATAGACCGCCAGGATCAGCATCACGCCCGTCCCCAGCGCCGCCAGCACCGCCGCCGACTGGTTCCCCGGCCGGTAAAGGTTGGCCAACCCATGCCGCAGGAATGAAGGCAGCCTCAGCCGGACCCGGTTCAGCAGAAAGCGCAGCGTCCACAACGCCACCGCCGCCAAAATCAGCAGCACCACTAGCGCAATCGCAAACAACACGGCAAACCACGTGCCCACCTTGGCCGAGTCCGACAGCGCCCAGGCAATCCCGCCCAGCGCCAGCACCACCGCCACGGAAATCCCCAGTTGCAGCCGCCGCGCCCACCAGCTCGCAAACCATCCGCCGATGCCCTCCGGCCCCTGCTCCACCAGCCGCCGCAACACCAGCACCGGCCTGATATTTCGTACGTCCAGCAGCGGCGGCAAACAGAACAGAAGCGTGGTCAGCAGGCCCGTGCCCAGCCCGGCCAGCACCGACCTCCAGGGAAATTCCAGCGTCGCGTGAACCGGCAGCAGCTTGCCGAATACCGCCGGCAGCGCGGCCATCACGCCCACCCCGGCAGCCACGCCCAGCACGCCCCCGGCCAGCCCCAGGCCTAAAGTCTGCAATAGAAAAATGCGCAGCAGATCAGCCGAACCCGCGCCCACAGCTTTCAGAATGGCCAGCATGTCCATCCGTTGTTCCAGATGTGCATGCATCGCCATTGCCACGCCAATGGCCCCCAGCACCATCGCCACCAGGCAGATCAGGCTCAAAATGGCGGTCGCGTTGTCCAGCCCCTGGCTCAGCGCCGGATTGCCTTCGCGGAAGTCCATCACCTGCGCGTCCGGCAGCGCCGCCTCCAGTTGCTTGCGCATCGCCTCTGTATCCGCTCCGGCCGAATGCCCGGCTGCCTGCTTCTCCGGCAGCTTTATCAGCAGCCTCTCACTGGCCCGGCTGCCCGGCGCCATCAAACCTGTGCGTGCCAGCGCCGCCTGCGAGATCATCACTCGCGGCCCCAGTCCCGCTCCGGCGCTGATGCGATCCGGTTCCTGCTTCAGCACCGCCGCAATCCTGAAGTTCCTGCCGCCCAGCCGCAGCGTCTGTCCCACCTGCGCGTTGAGGCGTATGAGAAACTCCTCCGCCACCACCGCTGAGTCGCCTTCCAGAGCCTGCTTCAGGCTCATCGCCGGTTCCAGCTCGGCCGTGCCGTAGTAGGGATACTCCCCCGGGTCCACAGCCTTCAGCGAAACCAGCAGCGGCACCGGGTCCGGGGGAACAGAAGCCATGGAAATGGTCTCCGTCACCCACGTCGAGCGAATTCCGCCACTTCCCTGCCGCTCAATCGCCGCAATCTTGCCCTTTTCCTCATCCGTGGGTTCGCGATAGATGCGCGCGCTCAGGTCCCCGGCCATCAGCGACCGCGCTTCTGTACTCAAAGTCCGCCGGAAGCTCTCGCTGAACCCGCGCACCCCCACCAATGCCGCCACTCCCACCGCCACCGACAGCACCACAAAGCCGAACTTGCCCGGCGCGGACTTCAAGTCCCGCCAGCCGATGGCCGAGGCGCGCTTCCAGCTCAATGCCCGCTTAGCCATTCTGTCCCTGCTCGGCAGCCGCAATCGCGTCTGGCCCCGTCAACGGCCCCGTAAAGGGCAAGCTGTCTTCCACCACCATCCCATCCTTGAGCATGATCTTGCGATCCGCCCGGCTTGCCACCTCCGGGTCGTGCGTCACCAGCACCAGCGTCGTCCCAGCCTTTTTATTCCGCTCCAGCAACAAGTCCAGCACCAGCCGCCCGTTCGCCGAGTCCAGATTCCCCGTCGGCTCATCGGCCATCACAATCGGCGGTTCCACAACAAATGCCCGCGCCAGCGCCACCCTCTGCTGTTCGCCTCCGGAAAGCTGCACCGGGTAGTGATCCACGCGCTCGGTCAGCCCCACCTCGTCCAGCAGCCGCCGCGCCTGCTTCAGCCCGCTTCCCTCTACGTTCAACTCATGAGGCAGCAGCACGTTTTCGAGAGCCGTCAACGTCTCAATCAATTGGTAGGACTGGAAGACAAATCCGATCTTGCTCCCCCGCACCGCGGCCAGCTCCGCCTCGGCCAGATTGTGAATCGGCGCTCCGTCCAGCCAGATCTCGCCACTGCTGGGCGTGTCGAGGCCCGCCAGCAGGCCCAGCAGCGTGCTCTTCCCGCTGCCGCTCGCCCCCACGATGGCCACAAACTGACCGGCAGGAATGACCAGAGAAATCCCTTTCAGAATCTCCACCCGCCGCGCGCCGTTCTGAATCCACTTCCTCGCATCCCGAACTTCAATCACTCGACCGCCTCCTCAGCGCCCTGTTCTCTACATGAGGCTCCGAAAAACTTCCGTGCCCCATCCTTGCGACTTTTCCCTGTCGCAAGGGTGGGAAACCACAAACCTACACCCCGTCCCGTGCCTTCTCACAGCTACACTGTTCCTGTGGACGTTCGCCGCTCGCTGATCGTTTCGCTGGGGCTGATTCTTTTCGCCGGCCCTGCCTTGTCTGCGCAAACACAGGCCGCCGGCCGGCCCCTCCTGGTCTGCTTTGGCGATAGCATCACCGCCGGCTACGGCCTCCAGCCCGGCGAGTCCTATCCCGACTTCCTGCAGCAGAAACTCGACGCCCGCGGCTACCGCTACAAGGTGAGCAACCAAGGCGCCAGTGGCGCCACCACCAAGGACGCCGTCGCCAATCTCCGCTCCATCCTGCTCCTGCACCCGGAAATCGTCATCGTCGAATTCGGCGGCAACGACGGCCTGCGCGGCCTGCCCACCGAGCAAACCCGCCGCAACCTCGACACCCTGCTGACCGCCCTCGAAAACGCGCACATCAAAATCCTGCTCGCCGCCATCACCCTCCCGCCCGACTACGGCCCGGAGTACATCCAGTCTTTCCAGCAGGTCTTCCGCGATCTCGCCGCCCAACACCACACAGCCTTCGTGCCCATGATTTACAAAGACCTGATCCACGTTCCCGGCACAATCCAGCGCGACGGCATCCATCCCACCGCCAAAGGCTCCGAAATCATCGCCGACACTCTGTTCCCCGTCCTCAAGCCCCTTCTGCACAAAAGCCAGTGATCAGTAGTCAGTTACCAGTTGTCAGTTACAGTCGTCAGCCCGCAACTGCAAAACGTCAACAAGTCGAAAGACCAACTGTTCACTGACCACTGTTCACTGACCACTGTCATTCACCCCATCACCACCACCGGCTGAAACAGCGTCCCCGCCACGCGCTTCGCAATCCCCACCAGCTCCCGCTGTCCGGCAAAGACTTTTACCAGCTCCGCCTGCGAAAACTCCGGCAAATTGGCCTGCGCGCCGTTTCTAAGCCGTCCCAGCGCCATCGCGTCCCCGGTAACCGCCGGCATCTCCGGCAACAGGCTGCGCGGATGCACGCACAACGCCTCCAGCGCCTCCACATCTCCGGCCAGCAATTCCAGCTCCTCCAGCGTGTGCGCCTCGCCGATCGCAAACGCCCCCGCCTGTGTCCGCCGCAGACGGCTCAGGTGCGCCCCGCAGCCCAGGTCCTGCCCCAGTTGGTGAGCCACAGACCGCACGTACCCCCCCGCGCTGATCCTCATCGTAAAGCTGGCCTCTGCGCCCTCCAGCCCCACGCCTCCCAGCCCGGTAATCTCAAAGCTGGCAATACGGACCTTCGCCGCCCTCAGTTCCACCGGCTTGCCCTCGCGAGCCAGCTTGTAAGCCGGCCTGCCCTCAATCTTTTTTGCGGAGTAAGGCGGCGGCATCTGCTCCATCTCCCCGTGGAACCGCCCGGCCGCCGCGCGCACCTGCTCCAGCGTCAGCGCCGGATTCATATCCGGCCCCGCAGCCTCGCCCTCGGCGTCATACGTGTCTGTCGAAAATCCGAAGCGGATCGCCCCGGCATAGCTCTTTTCCCCCGACGAAAAGTACTGCGCCAGCCGCGTAAACTTGCCCAGCAGCAGCGGCAACACGCCGGTAGCCATCGGGTCCAGCGTGCCCAGGTGTCCAATCGACTTCTCGCCTGTAATCCTGCGCAGCCGTCCCACCACGTCGTGGCTGGTCATGCCGCCCGGCTTGTCCACCACCAGAAGCCCATTCACTTAACCACTCTAGTGCATTTTCTCGTCGTATGTTGCACCACCGCGCCATCGGCCGCCCGCCCCGAGTCGCGCTATACCCTATTTGCCGTCGAGCCCTTGCCAACCCCCTCAGCAGCTTCCTAATCTAATGAATGATGGAAATCGAACTCGGCAACGTCCAAAATCCGGTTCGCAAACTGCGCAAATCGCTGAAGACCCTGCCCAAGGATCCTCCCGTGGAAGAAGTCCATCATCTGCGGACGCGTGCGCGCCGCCTTGAAGCGATCGTCGCCGCGTTGATGCTCGGTCACAAGAAAATGACCCGCCGCCTGCTCAAGACCATCAAGCCGGTGCGCAAGGCGGCGGGCGAAGTGCGCGATATGGATGTGCTGGTCGAAAATGCGCTCGCCCTCCCCAGCCATCATCGCGGCGATTCTGACGATTCAGTGGCCCGCTTGCTCGAACATTTGGGTAGCATGCGCACAGAGTGCGCCCGCGGCCTCCTTGATACGGTTGCCGCGCAAGGAAAAGATGCTCGCCGCGCCTTGAAGCGCTTCTCCAGGCAACTCGGAAAGAGGTCGAAGGGAAAGAATCCCGGCGCAACGATCGAAGTCACCCGAAACTGGCCCCATCAGGATGCGGCGCTGAATCTCATTGCCGAACTCAATCGCTGGCCCGGCTTGAACGCTGAGAATCTCCATGCATTCCGCCTCAAGGTCAAGGAACTGCGTTACATCCTGCAACTGGACGAGCATGCGGACCCAAAGTTCATGAATGCCTTGGGCACGGTGAAGGATCGGATTGGCGATTGGCACGACTGGCAGCAACTGGCGAAGATTGCACAAAAAGTGCTCGACCCTCAAGATGACCGCGCGGCGCTGAAGAAGATTGAGGCGATTGGAAAGAAAAAGTTCAATCAAGCGCTTGCCTCGGCTCATGCGATGAGAACACGGTATCTCAGCGCCTGCATCCAGACCGGACACGGAAGAATCTCCAGAACGTTTTCACATTCCGCATAAAGCATTGGTTCCCGTTCGCCGCCACGGGCGAATGAACCCGCCTCATTCCGTTTGCCGCACCAGCGACAGGAACTCCAACCGCGTCTCCTTCTGGCGGAAGCAGCCCACCATGGCCGAAGTCACCGTCGAGGAGTGCTGCTTCTCGATGCCGCGCATCATCATGCACAGGTGCCGCGCCTCGATCACCACGCCCACGCCCTGTGGTTTGATCGCATCCTGAATAGCGTCCGCAATCTGCCGCGTCAGCCGCTCCTGCACCTGCAAACGTCGCGCAAACACTTCAACTAATCGCGGTATCTTGCTCAGCCCAATGACTTTCCCCTTAGGTACATAGGCCACATGCACCTTGCCGAAAAAGGGCAGCATGTGGTGCTCGCACAGCGAGAACATCTCCATGTCCTTGACGATCACCATCTCGTCGTAGTCCTCGTCGAAGAGCGCCCCGCGCAGCATGTTCGCCGGATCCTCGCTGTAGCCCTTGGTCAAAAAGGCCATCGACTTCTCCACGCGTCCTGGCGTGGCCACCAGTCCATCGCGGCCGGGGTCCTCGCCCAACCGGCGCAGAATCTCGCGATACATCTCTTCCGTGCTGAACTCGCTCAGCCCCGCATCCATCCCAACCGCCCTGCGAACGGCCTTGCTTACTGCAATCGGTTGCGCCATGCTTCTCATCCTCGCTTCATGATTGTCATTCTGAGCGGAACAAGTCGCGACCTTCGCGACTTGCGCAGTCGAAGAACCTGCTTTTGTCCTTCACTCATAACGCTGGGTGCCCCACCCTCGCCGCGTTCTTGTTTTTGCGGCTTCGGGGTCCCCAACGATAGGTCTTCGTCGTTGGGGTGAACTAGGGTGGGAAACCAGGAACTCAATCCGGAGCCCTCATCAACTCCGCGAATCTCAAAAATCACTCACCGTAGTACTCAAAGAAATTATTCTCGGTCTCTTCCACGCGCACTCGCTCCAGCTCACCCGTCGGCAGTGCGTCCTTCAACAAATCGAAGACCGCCCTGCACAGATTCTCCGTCGTCGGCACCCGATTCTTGAAATACGGGTCCAGATTCAAGTTGGCGTGATCGAACCGCTCCGTCACTCGGGTTCGCACCGCCTCATCTAGCGCCGCCATGTTCACCACCATGCCCGTCTCCGGGTCCACCTCGCCGCCCACCAGCGCCTCCACCACGTAATTGTGCCCGTGGCCATGCGGATTGTTGCACTTGCCATACGCCGCCCGGTTCTCCTCGGCCGAGAGCGCCTCGCTATGCAGCCGGTGGCTGGCGCTCAGCGTATACCGGCGCCCAAAGCAGGCTTTCATAGCTCACCCCGGTACTCGGCAAAAATCTCCGGCGTCTCATACACCCGGACCCGGCTCAACCGCGCCCCTCCCGCCGCCGTCACCGCAGGCTCCAGCCGTTTCCAGGCCGCAATCGCAATATTCTCCGTCGTCGGAATCAGCTTCCGCTCGGCAAACTCCGGCGCTTCCAGGTTCAGGTGCCGGTGGTCCCAGGCCTCCAGCACCTCCCGTTCGATCAGGCCCTTCAACCACTTCAGATCGACCACAAATCCGGTCACAGGGTCGGGCTCGCCCTCCACCGTCACCTCCAGCGTGTAGTTGTGCCCGTGCCCTTTGCGGTTGGCGCAACGGCCGAAGACCTGCTCGTTCTTCTCCACCGCCCAGGCCGGGTTCCAGTAGTAGTGCGAAGCGGAAAACACAGCCCGCCGCGTCAGATAGACCATTCTTACCCCTCACTGGAAAAGATGCTTGAGTTCCGGCCAAAGCTTCATACTTTGAGCTTCAACTCGCGTAACTCCTGCCCTTCCAGCTTACGCGCTTCAGGATTCGATGCTGAAACCAGCTCCGGTAGAGCAGCGCCACAAACAACGGCAGCCCCAGCGGCGCCAAAGCGCAGTCCACAAAGGGAAAGTTGGACTTCGCCACCCGTGCGTAAAACCGGAACAGCGTCCGCACCCACAAAAGCGCCAGCACCCACCCCGCGCCCAGCCATTCCAGCGAATGCGCCGCAAAACGCGCGTTCCACAACCAGGCCGCCAGCACCGGCAGCCCTGCCAGCAGCACGATATCCAGCGCCCGCCACACCGCCAGCGCCAGCGCATTGTCGAACAGCAGCGCCAGGTTTTTGGTCCAACCCTCGATCATCGCCGCCGTCGACCGGTACATCCGCACGGCCACCGCGTCATCCGCATAGCGGAAGCGCAGCCCCACGCTCCGTCGCTTGGCTAGGAACGCCAGTTCCACGTCCTCCAGCACCTTCTCCGACACGCTGGCGTGCCCGCCCAGCCGCCGGTAAGCCTCCCGCTCCACCAGCAGAAACTGCCCGTTGGCCGCGGCGATCCGCTGATCCGGGTCTGAAACCTTGGCCGGCGGATACGCCAGAGCCAACTCGCAGAAAACCAGCGGCATCAGCGACCGCTGCGCCAAGCCGCTCACAATCTGTCGTGGCGAATAGCTCAGCACTCCCACCTTGTGCCGCGCAGCCTCATGGATGGCCCTGCGCAGGTCTCCCGCTTCGTGAATCGTATCCGCGTCAGTAAACAGCAGCCACCGCCCCCGCGCTTTCCGGGCCGCCGTCCAGAGGGCATTTGTCTTACCCGTCCAACCCTGTTCCAGTTCGCCCGCTTGCATCACCGTGACCCCGGCAAAGCCGCGCGCAATCTCAACCGTCCGGTCGGTCGAGTGGTCGTCCACCACAATCAGTTCCCACTCCCGGCCCAGCTCGAAGATCGCCTCCGACTGCGCCACCAGCGACTCCAGGCACGCGCCCAGGCACTCCTCCTCGTTCCGCGCCGGAACGATCACCGTAAGCTCGATCAGCTCCTCCGGCTCCGGCTGGTCGAACACCGTCCCAACAGCCCACCCCCACCGTCCCGAAACCGGAGCCTGCTCCGCAACCTGCTCGCCCCCCTCGCCGGAGAGCCCAAGAACCGGCTTGAACCGGCCAGCCCCATCCGCTCCGTTCGACTCAGGCGTGTCCTTCCCCATGACGCGTCACCCTTTCGTTGCGGCCTTCCGCTCGTATTATAGGGATGTGCGGTTTCCTCGTTTGCTCACACTCACTCTGCTCCTGCCGTTGGCTCTCATGCCCGCTTGCGACCGCGGCGCCCATCCGGCTCAGACCGGCCAGCTAGCCCCCGACTTCACTGTCTCCGACGGAACCACCACCATCCATCTGGCCAACTACCGGGGCCAGGTTGTCTTGCTCAACTTCTGGGCTAGCTGGTGCGCGCCCTGCATCGAGGAGATGCCCTCGCTGCTTGCGCTCCATCATGATCAGCCCAGCCTGGCCGTGGTGGCCGTCAGCATCGACCAAGATCCCGGCGCTTACAGCCGCTTCCTGGTCCGCCGCCACGTGGACCTGCTCACCGTGCGCGACCCAAGCCAGACCGCGGCCAAACTCTTCCACACCGAGATGTGGCCGGAGACCTACATCATCGACCGTCAGGGCGTCATCCGGCGCAAGTTCATCGGCGCCCAGGATTGGTCCAACCCCGAGGTCCGCGCCTATCTCAAGAGCCTGTAGCGCGTGGCATCGCGCTCCAGCCTCCGCCTTGCTATCATCCCCCTATGACCACGGTGGAAATTCTCTTGTCCTATGCCACGCCGCCCACGGAGCAGGCGGCCTCCGCTCTGGCCAGCATCAAGGACGTCTACGGCATCCGCCGTCTCAGCTTCGACCATGCCGCTCGCACTCTGCGCGTGGAGTACGACGCCACACGGCTCACCGCAGCCGCCGTCACCAAGCTCGTCCGCGAGGCCGGCCTTGAGATCGTCTCCGAAATCTCCGCTGTCCTGCCGCCAGATCCGCCGGCCGTTCCGCAACCGGCGCCCGCAGCCTGAACGGGGCCTTTGAACAGCCTCTCGACCGATTGCGCCCCTCGAAGAACCCTGATAATCTGTCTATGGTTTCGCTTGAAACCAACCGCGTGCGCCCGTAGCTCAGCTGGATAGAGCGACTGGCTACGAACCAGTAGGTCGGGAGTTCGACTCTCTCCGGGCGCACCATTACCTTCCTCACTCTGCAAGATTTCTGGGCCGCCAGTTCTCGCGGCAAAGACCGCGGTGCGTTCTTGCCACCGTAACTCCTGACTCTCTATGGCTTGAACTCTCCGCTCGAATCGACAGCCAAAACGGCATTTACAGGCAACTTGTCGCTCGATCCGCCGGCCAGCACACGCACCTGTTCCTTCTCCACCCGCCAGACGTGGCTTGCCGCGTCCCAATAGGCCAGCTCCCGCGGTTTCAGCTCCAACGTCACATCCCGCTCCGTCCCAGCCTCGATCCGCACCCGCTTGAATCCCTTCAATTCCAACTGTGGCCGCGTCACAGCCGAGCCCAGGTGTTGCACATACAACTGCACCACCTCATCGCCCGCGCGCTTGCCCGTGTTCTTCACCTTCACAGTCACCCGCACCGTGCCCTCGGCCGTCACCTTCGGCTCACTCAGGCTCAGCCCCTCATACGCGAAGCTCGTGTAGCTGAGACCGTAACCGAAGGCGTAAAGCGGCTTCTGCTTGCTGTAGAGGTAAGTCTCTCCGTCCAGCAGGTTGTAGTCCAGAATAGGCAGCAGCTGCGCGTCGCCCGTGGGCCAGGTCTGCGTCAGCCGCCCGGCCGGCGAGTAGTCGCCAAACAGCACGTCGGCCAACCCGTGGCCTTCCTCCTGGCTGTTGTGCGTGATGTGCACAATGGCCGGCAGATTCTGCTGGCTCCAGACAATCGCATAAGGAAAGCTGGCCCGCAAAACCTCGATGGTGCGGGGATTGGCCGCGAAAACCTGCTTCACCAGCTCCTCCTGTTCCAACACGATGGTCTTGCGGTCCACATCCTCCTTGCCGTTCGAGGGGGTGGGGCAGACGTCCCATCCTGCATTGCACTCCGGATGATTGCCTACCACCACAACCGCCACATCCGCTTCGCGCGCCATGGCCGCGGCCTCCGCCGGGTTCGATCCGTCGCTGAACAGCACTTTCACGCCGTTGCCCGGGGTCCCCAACGACGGGTCCTTGTCGTTGGGGTGGTTGCCCGCCCCCTCGCGAATCCCCTCCAGCGCGCTCACCGCATACGGCGGCGTTCCGCTGTACCAATCCAGCAGCACCTGGTCCGCCCACGGCCCAATCACCGCAATGGTCTTCAGCTTCGCGCGGTCCAGCGGCAGCGTATTGCCCTCGTTCTTCAGCAGCACCACCGACTCGTCCGTCGCCAGCCGCGCCAGCGCTTTGCTTGAATCCCGATCCCACGGCGGCCCCGCCTCATCGTTGGTCCCCATCGTATTCCGGCCGATCTTCCCGTAAGGGTCCACTCCCTGCGGGTCCATTTCGCCCAGCCGCAGATAGACGCGCAACAGATTTTTCAGAGCCGCGTCCATATCCGCCTCCGTCAGCAGACCGTCCTTCAGCGCCTTGGCCAGATCGTCCTTATAGCTATCGAGAAAGTGGTTGATCCCCGCCTTCACCGCCGCCGCCGCTCCGTGTTCTTTGTCCGGGAAGCTCTTGTGCGCGGTGATCAGCAGCCCCAGCGCGCCTCCGTCCGTACAGATCAACCCGTCGTTGCCCCACTCCTTGATCATCACTTCTTTCAGCACCGGATTGATCGTCATCGGCGTGCCGTTCCACGAGTTGTACGCCGCCATCACCGCCCGCGACCCGCCCTCCTCGAAGCCCATGCGGAAAGGCACGGAGTAGTACTCCCGAAACAGCCTTTCATCGAAGTCCGAAGAGGTGTAGGAGCGCCCGTTCTCGTTTTCGTTGGCCAGGAAGTGCTTCATCAGCGAAGCGGCCTGCCAGTGTGTCGGGTCGGCCCCCTGCAAGCCCTGCGCAAAAGCCGCAACCAGCGTCCCGTCCAGAAACGGGTCCTCGCCATACGACTCCTCGGTCCGGCCCCAACGCGGATCGCGGCTCAGATCGGCATTGGGCGCCCGCACCACCACCCCGCCCCGGTCGTAGACCGGATTCTGATAGTCATAGCGCGCCTCGTAGCCCTCCACCGAGGCAATCTTTTTCACGAGCTCCGGGTCCCAGGTCTCGCCCAGCCCCTTTTCCTGCGGAAACGTCGTCGTCGGCAGCGGCATCCTGCCCCGGCCGCCCCAGCCGCCCGGCCCGCCCAACGCCAGCCCGTGCAGCCCCTCTGCCTGGCCGGAGAAAACCAGCCCCAACCGCGGAATCTTCGGGTGGTCCGACATCAACTGAACCTTTTCGTCCAGCGTCAACCTGCCCAACAGATCGGTAATCCTCTGGTCGTCGCCCAGCTTCGGGTCCCGGAAGGGATAATCCGCCTGCGCTTGAAGCCCCCCTGCCAACCCCGCCACAATCGCCAACCCCGCCAACACACCCATCCAGCGCCGCATCCTCATCGCCCTTGCCTCCCTTTCCGGAACAGCGCAGATTATCACAGCGAAGCCGGCGTAGCCTTCAGGGTTATCGCTTGAGGGGGTTCTTGCGCGCAAAAGAAAAAGCGAAGCGCCCATGCGCTCCGCTTCCCTTATTGCAACCGTCCTGCGCCTTCAGTACAGGCGGAAGTTGACCTCGACCGTAATCCCCACCGGCACTGGCGTCCTGCCATCCTTCATTGCCGGCTTGAACTTGTACTTGCGGACCGCTTCCAGCGCCTTTTCGTCCAGCCCCATGCCCAGCGTGCGGATCACGCGCGGATTCTGCGGATTCCCCTGCGCGTCCACGATCACGTAGATCAGGCAAATACCCTGGTATTTCGCCCGCCGGGCCTCGTCGGAGAACTCCGCCTCGGGCTGAAACAGAGGAATCGGCGGTGAAACCCCGCCGCCCACGCGATACAGTCCGCCGCCGATATTCCCGCCGCTCCCGTCACCGTACCCGTTTCCGGAGCCGTTACCCACTCCCATGCCGGACCCGTTTCCAAGAGAACCCAGCTTGACGTTGGTAGAGTTCGACATGCCGAAGTTCGGCAGGGTCGGATTGTCGGGAATGATAATGTCCTTCTGCACATCGATCGAGGGAACCGGCGACTCGATCTTGGGAGTGATTATCGGATTCTCCATCCGCGGGGGAATCTTGCCCTTGATGGCTTCGATCTTGTCCGGGCTTCCGCCCCCGCCGCCTGCGGTAACTGCGGCCTTGGGGGCATTGAATTCCGTTACATCGATCGGCGTCAAGAGCAGGTTGTTCTTCTTGACCTGATCGACGACCTTCGCCACTCCTAAGATGAGGGCGAAAATCAGAATGCCAACATTGACGCTGGTGGAGATGCCGATGGCCCAGGGATTGGGCTTCACCGCCATCCGGTCCGGAACCGGTATCGGCGTCGAGGTCAACTCCAGCGGCGGCAGCTTGGGCGGGAAAAAGACGTCGCGTATGCTCTCGTAGAGGCCCACCCAGATGGGCTTTTCCTCGATAGGAATGCCGAAGCTGACGTCGAGGTCTAAGCCGTCCGCGATGACCGCGGCAGCTTGAGATTCCGTGTCTGGCTGGATGAGCAGGTTGTTTACCATAGTTGCGGCTGGTTCTGTGGCCTCTGGGGGTCCGGAGGGAACATTTCCCGCTTCCCGGCCCCTCTGTCTATTATGCTCGACTGCGCCCGTCTCTGTCTCGCCGGTCGGGGTCTCGAACTCCAGGGTCGCATATTCCACTGTGTTCCGGTCTCCCATTAACAATAGACGGGAAACGCGCACGGTTGTAACGCAAAATTTCTCGCCCCGCGCCATTTACACTATCCAATGAACCAGTTCGCACCATCCCAGGAGTGACGATGTCCGCAGCGCCGGAGTTGAAGGCGACCCTTACCTTGCCGCAGACCGCCTTCCCGATGAAGGCCAATCTGCCTCAGAATGAACCGCTTCGCCTGGCACGCTGGGCCTCGCTCCGTCTCTACGAAGAGTTGCGCAAGGCCGGCCGCGGTCGTCCCGTCTTCATTCTCCATGACGGCCCTCCCTACGCCAACGGCCCCATCCACCTGGGCCACGCCCTCAACAAAGGGCTCAAGGATTTTATCGTCAAGTCGAAGACCATGGCCGGCTTCGACTCGCCCTACGTCCCAGGGTTCGACTGCCACGGCCTGCCCATCGAGATCAAGGTGGAAGAGCAGCTTGGCCGCAAGAGGCTGGAACTGCCCGCGGCGGCGATCCTGGGGGCCTGCCGCGCCTACGCGCAGAAGTACGTTGACCTGCAAACCTCCCAGTTTGAGCGCATTGGCTGCTTCGGCCGCTGGCAAAAACCCTACCGCACCATGACCCGCGACTACGAGGCCCGCACTCTGGAAGCCTTTTACGGCTTCTTCGAAAAAGGCTTCGTCTACCGCGGACTCAAGCCGGTCTACTGGTGCATCCACGACCGGACGACGCTGGCCGAGGCGGAGGTCGAGTACGAGATGCACACCAGCCCCTCGATCTACGTGCGCTACCGCCTCACCTCCGACCCGGCAGCCATCGATCCAAGACTGGCCGGCCGCGAGGTCTACACCATCATCTGGACCACCACCCCTTGGACCCTGCCCGCGTCGCTGGCCGTGGCCTTTCATCCTGACTTCGAGTACGTAGCGCTGGAGGCGAACCCCACACCGGGTGCCCCAGGTCTCGATTCTGAGACCTGGGATTCGAAGTCCCCAGCCCCGGTCTACATCGTCGCCGCCGAATTGGCCGCCTCCGTCATCGCTGCATGCAACTTGGGTAAAACCACGGAGTTGGCCCGCTTCAAAGGCGCCGTGCTCGACCGCATCGTCTTCCAGCATCCTTTCCTGGAGCGCAGCGTCCTCGGTGTCCTGGCCACTTACGTCACCGCCGACCAGGGCACCGGCGCCGTTCACACCGCGCCCGCCCATGGCGCGGACGACTTCTTGACCGGCCAGCGCTACGGCCTCGACCCTACCTGCCGCGTCGATGCCACAGGCCACCTGCGCGTGGACCCCGAGGCTTGGCCGCTTGCCGCTCCGCCCGCCTTCGAGGGCAAGACGGTCTGGGCCGCCAATCCCATCATCGTGGCCATGCTTGAGGAGCGCGGCGCGCTACTGGCCGCGAGCGACCTCGAACACTCCTACCCGCACTGCTGGCGTTGCCACAAGCCCGTCATCTATCGCGCCACCGAGCAGTGGTTCATCGGCATGGAAACTCCGGTGAAGCGCGCCGACGGCTCCGAGACCACATTCCGCCAGCTCGCCCTTGAGGAGATTGACAAGGTAGTCTGGGACCCGCCCTGGGGCAAGGTGCGCATCTCCAACATGATCGCCACCCGGCCCGACTGGTGCATCAGCCGCCAGAAAATCTGGGACGTGCCCATCGCCGTCTTTCTGTGCGAGCAATGCAACCAGCCGATCGTCTCCGCGCAATTGAACCGCGCCGTGGTCGCTCTGATCGAACGCGAGGGCATCGAGGCTTGGCGTACGCCCGCCCCCGAAGAGCTTCTGGCTGCGCTGCTGCCCGCCGCCTCGGTCTGCACCCACTGCGGCGCCACGGCCTTCCGCAAGGAAACCGACATCCTCGACGTTTGGATTGACGCCGGCGTCAGTTGGCTTGCCGTCTGCGAGGCCGATCCCGACCTTAAGACCGCCTATTCCGCCTTCCAAAACGGCGAAGGCACGCCGGTCTTATATCTTGAAGGCGGGGACCAGCACCGCGGCTGGTTCCACTCCTCGCTGCTCACCTCCGTAGCTCTGCGCGGCCATGCGCCTTACTCCCACGTGGCCACCGCCGGCTTCACTCTCGACGAGCAGGGCCGTGCCTTCTCGAAATCTCTCGGCAACGGCGTCGATCCAGTCGATATCGCCAACCGCCTCGGCGGCGAGATCGTTCGTCTCTGGGTCGCCTCGGTTGACTTCCGCGAGGACATGGCCGCCAGCGAAAATCTGCTCCAGCGCTGCGCGGAGATCTATAAGAAACTGCGCAACACCTTCCGATTTCTGCTGGGCAATCTAAGCAACTCTGTCCCTTTGTTGGGGACTCTTACCAGTTTCGACCCCGTCCGCGACCGCGTCCCCGAAGCCGAGCTTCTCCCCCTCGACCGCTATATGCTGGCCCGCACCCGCGACCTCACCGAAAAAGTCCTCGACTGGTACGCGGCCTTCGAGTTCCATCGCGTCTACCACGCCGTCAACGAGTTCGCCATCGTCGACCTGAGTTCGTTCTACCTCGACGTGCTCAAGGACCGCATGTACACCTTCGCGCCTACCAGCCATGCACGCCGCTCCGCGCAAACCGTCCTCTGGCAGATCACCGAAACCCTCGTCCGTCTCGTCGCGCCTATCCTCAGCTTCACCGCCGACGAAGTCTGGGAGCATCTCCCCGCCGTCGCAGGCCGCGAAGCCAGCGTCCATCTCGCGCAGTTCCCAAAACCGGCGGAAATCTTCTCCGAAGACCCTGCTCCGCTGCTTGAAGAGTGGAAAGACCTCCTTAACATTCGCGATCTGGCGCTTCGACTCCTCGAAGACGCGCGCCAAGACAAGATGATCGGCAAGTCCCTTGAAGCCGATCTTCACTTCCTTGCAAAAGAAGAGGTTTTCGATCTCCTCAAGCGCCATGAGGGCGAACTCAAGGAGTTGCTCAACGTCTCGAAGGTGTTGGTTCTCAACGGTGCGGTGGAAACCGGATACAGGACTCCTACGAAGGAAAAGCCTTTCTTCAAGACAATGACGACGTCGAACTATCTCTCGTTCGCCGTATACTCCGCATCCGGCCACAAGTGCGCCCGCTGCTGGAACTTCATGCCCGAAGTCTCCGCCTACGGCATCTGGCAAAACGTCTGCAACCGCTGCCAATCAGCGCTCAAAGAAATGGGCATCGACCCGCCACAACCACCGGAGGCCGCCCAATGAACAATAGCTCCGTGCCCCACCCTTTTCGCGTTCCTTGCGAAAAGGGTGGGAAGCCACAGACGTTTGGGGTTCGTGCTTTCCCACCCTTGCTACAGAAACAAGTCGCAAGGGTGGGGCACGGAGGCTGGTTGGCGGCGCCAGAATCGGTTGCTCATGAGGAGGTCACGCAGTGAAACTTCCGGCGCCCCGTCGCCTGCCCTGGCTGCTGCTCATCTCCGCGGTCGTCATCTTTCTTGACCGTCTCACCAAGACCTGGGTCGCGCTGCACATCCCCACGGGCGGCGCCATTCCGGTCGTGCCCCGCGTTCTGCGCATCACTCACTGGACCAACGATGGCGCCGCCTTCTCGCTCTTCGCCGGCTCAGCCTCGCCCCACACGGTCCGCTGGGTCTTGATCGGCTTCTCGCTCCTGGCCGCGCTCGCCGTCCTCATCGCCATGGTCCGCATGGGCCACCGCTTCACCCTCACCACCGTCGCCCTGGCCCTCATCTTTGCCGGAGCCCTCGGCAACGTCCACGACCGCATCCTCTACGGCTCGGTCGTGGACTTCATTGAAGTCCACATCTTCACCTACCACTGGCCCGACTTCAACCTGGCCGACTCCTCCATCGTCACCGGCGCCTGCCTCCTGCTGCTCCACTCGCTGTTCCCGAATAAACCTCGGCCCACTAACCCTTCACCCCCCACGAGGATTCCATGAAGATTCGTTGTTCCGCCCCGTCGTTTCGCGCTGCTTTTGCCGCCGCAGCCGCGCTCGCCTGCCTCATCCTGGCCCCAGCCCGCCCCGCAAACGCCCAGCGTCTCCCTTCGACCGTCCGCCCCGAGCGCTACACGCTTACCCTTACGCCCGACCTCAAAGCCGCGACCTTCTCCGGCGTTGAATCGATCGGCTTGGACCTGGCCGAGCCTACGGATCGCA
The DNA here is from genome assembly GCA_035315085.1 of Occallatibacter sp. Classification (GTDB taxonomy): domain Bacteria; phylum Acidobacteriota; class Terriglobia; order Terriglobales; family Acidobacteriaceae; genus Telmatobacter. The sequence continues at coordinate 7,108 of DATFYK010000065.1, read as the reverse complement.
TCACCCTGAACGCTGCCGAGATCGCCTTCCAAAGCGTCACCGTGACCGCCAACGGCAAGCAGCAGACGGCCACCGTCGCTCTCGACAAAGACAAGGAGCAGGCCGCCTTCACCTTCCCCGAAAAGCTGCCCGCGGGCAAAGCAACCCTCTCCATCGCCTATACCGGCATCCTGAACAATGAACTGCGCGGCTTCTATCTCTCCAAAACTGCCCGCCGCAACTACGCCGTCACCCAGTTTGAACCCACCGACGCCCGCCGCGCCTTCCCATCCTTCGATGAGCCGGCCTTCAAGGCCTCCTATGATGTCTCCCTGGTCGTCGACAGCGGCGACACCGCCATCTCCAACAGCCCCATCGAAGCCGACACCCCGGGCCCCGCCGCCGGCAAGCACACCCTCAAGTTCTCCACCACCCCCAAAATGTCCACTTATCTCGTCGCTTTCCTCGTCGGCGACTTCCAGTGCACCGCCGGCGAATCCGACGGCGTAGCCATCCGCGTCTGCTCCACCCCCGACAAGGTGGCCCTCACGCCCTACGGCGTCGATATCGCCCAATATGTGCTCCACTACTACAACACCTACTTCGGCATCCCTTACCCGCTCAAGAAGCTCGACCTCATCGCCCTGCCCGATTTCGAGGCCGGCGCCATGGAGAACTTCGGCGCCATCACCTACCGCGAGACTGCCCTGCTCATCGATCCCAAGACAGCCTCGGTTGGCTCAAAGAAGGAAGTCGCCCTGGTCATCGCTCACGAAATGGCCCACCAGTGGTTCGGCGACCTGGTCACCATGCAGTGGTGGAACAACATCTGGCTCAACGAGGGCTTCGCCACCTGGATGGAGACCAAGGCCGTTGCCCGCATGCACCCGGAGTGGAATATCGACCAGATGGTGGCCTCCGGCGTGGACGACACGCTGAATCTGGACGCGCAGCCCACCACTCGCGCCATCCGCGCCAAGGCCGAAACCCCCGACGAGATCAACCAGATGTTCGACGGCATCGCCTACGGCAAGGCAGCCGCCGTGCTGCTGACCGTTGAAAACTACCTGGGCGAGGAGACCTTCCGCCAGGGCGTGCACAACTACCTGGACGCCCACCGCTACGCGAACGCGACTGCGGAAGATTTCTGGGGCGCGCAGACCGCTGCCAGCCACAAGCCGGTGGACAAGATCATGGAGAGTCTGGTGGCTCAGCCGGGCGCGCCCATCCTCACCTTCGCCGATCCGGCCAAGGGCAAGGTTTCAGTTTCGCAGAAGCGCTTTTTCCTCAGCCCGAGCATTCAGCCCGATCCCGCTCAGAAATGGACCCTCCCCGTCTGTTTCAAAACGGCCTCCGGGCAGGACTGCCAGCTCCTCACACCCGCCGATTCCACATTGAAAGTGCCCGCCGCCGCCCTCTTCTTTGCCAATGCCGGGGGCCAGGGCTATTACCGCAGTGCCTACCCAGCCAGCATCTACGAGGCTCTCGTCACCAATGTCGAAACCAGCCTCACCCCCACCGAGCGCATCGCCCTCACCGGCGACGAGTGGGCCCAGGTCCGCGCCAACAAAGCTCCCATTGGTGCCTATCTCGACCTCATGGCCGCCATCAAAGCCGATCCCGGCGCTGAAGTCCTCTCGAACTCCCTCGGAGGCGTCAACGCAACCTACGAGCGGGTTGCCGGCACGCCTGAAGAACGCGCCGCTCTCTCGGCCTGGATTCGCTCCACCTTTGCGCCGCAGCTCGCCAAACTCGGTCCCCCCGCCGAAACCGATTCGCCCAACGTCCGCGAGTTGCGCGCCCAGCTCTTCGGCGTCCTCGGCTACTACGGCAAGGACCCCGCCGTCCTCGCCCAGGCCCGCCAGATCGCGCAGAATTATCTCGCCAATCCCGCCTCCGTCGAACCCACTCTTGGCCAGACCGCCCTGGCCATCGCCGCCCGCAACGGCGACGCTGCTCTTTTCGACCAGTTGCAGCACGTCTATGAGACCTCGACCAATCCCGAGTTCCAGATCGGCGCCCTGCGCCTGCTCGCTGAGTTTGAAGATCCCGCCCTGGTTCAACGTTCCCTGGACTACGCCGTCTCCGGCAAGGTCCGCAATCAGGACGCGGCCATCCAGTTCGCCATCGCCCTCCAGGTCAGCGCCACCCGCGACCAGGCCTGGAAGTACATCCAGGCCCACTGGGATAAAGTGCAGGCGGAGTTGACTACCGAGATGGGCGCCGCGCTGGTAGGCTCCACGGGCAGCTTCTGCTCCGCCGATGCCCGCGACGAGGTGAAGAACTTTTTCTCCACGCACAAAGTCGCCGCCTCCGATCTGGCCCTCAAGCACGCCATCGAACACATCGACGGCTGCATTGAATTCCGCACCCTCCAGGAACCGAATCTGAAACAGTGGCTCGCCACCCAACCCAAACCATAGCCCTCCCACATTCCTTAGCAACAAATTCTGGGTGCCCCAGGTCTCGATTCTGAGACCTGGGAAACCTCAAGCCGCTCCCACTGAACCCTGCTGTCTTAGTCCACCACACGAATTCGTTACCATCAAACCCATGCCCCAATTCCCTCCCGGCCAGACCCTGCTCATCGATGCCGACGATACGCTGTGGGAAAATAACATCTACTTCGAGCGGGCTATTGCCGCCTTTATCAGCTACCTCAACCACCATGAGTACACCCCCGCAGAAGTGCGCCAGGCCCTCAACGCCGTCGAGCGCGAGACCATTCTCGCCCACGGCTACGGACTCACCAGCTTTGCCCGCTCGCTGGTCACCTGCTTTGAGCGCCTCAGCCCCGCGCCGGTCACCGAAGATAAGGTCCAACGCATTCTTAGCTTCGCCCGCTCCATCGCCGAGCAGGAGATCGAGCTGCTCCCCGGCGTGGCTGAAACCCTGGCCGAGCTGGCAAGCCGCCACCGGCTCATCCTCATGACCAAGGGCAATCACGCCGAGCAGGCCGACAAGCTCACCCGCTCCGGCCTTTCCAGTTACTTCACCGCTGTCGAAATCGTCCAGGAAAAAGACCCCGCCATCTACCGCGAAGTCATCGCCCGCCTTGAGCTCGCGCCCCGCACCAGCTGCGCCCCGCAAACATATTGGATGATCGGCAACAGCCCCAAAAGCGACATCAACCCCGCCCTCGCCGCCGGCCTCCACGCCGTCTTCCTCTTTCACAAAGACACCTGGGTCCTCGAACACGCCGCCCTCGACCCCGCTCCCCAGGGCCAGCACCTGCTCGAACTCGATTCCTTCGCCAAACTCCGTGCGATCTTCTGATGATCGGCTGACGTTTCTCCTCTTGGGAATTTGCAATGGCCCTGTAATCCTTTTTGCCGCACCCCGCTCCCTTGACGCCTGCATCGCCCCTCTGTTCTACTTCTTTCAACGTCATGCACGAGGCCTGCGCCAACACGAACCCTTGCACCGTCATGCTCGGCGCTCCGTCCCTTTCCGCCATGCGAATTACCAGGCCCAATTTGCGCGCGGGAAACGAAGCCTGACCAACCAGTTTTGTAATGCAGCAGTACCCAGGCCACCACCCGCAAACGCGGCTGGTGGTTTTTGATTTTCCAGTCCCGTTTCGTCTTGTTAAGGAGAAATTCTCGTGGAATCCGTCACCCTGGCCAGCATCGAGGCAGCTCGCTCGCGCATCGGAGGCGCCATCTACGTTTCGCCCTGCCAGCTCTCCCACCAACTCTCCGAGTTGACCGGCCTGCCTCTGCACTTGAAGCTCGAAAACCTCCAACTCACCGGCTCCTTCAAGGAGCGCGGCGCGCTTAACAAGCTGCTCACCCTCAACAAAGTGGAGCGGGAGCGCGGCGTCATCGCGGCCAGCGCAGGAAACCACGCCCAGGGCGTCGCCTTCCACGCCTCCTCGCTCGGCATTCGCGCCCAGATCGTCATGCCGCTGGCCACGCCGCAGATCAAAGTCGCCGCCACGCGCGGCTTCGGCGCCGAGGTCATCCTCCACGGCGCCAGCTACGAAGAAGCCTGCGAAGAGGCCCTGCGCCGCCGCGTCGAAGAGGGCCGCACCTTCATTCATCCCTTCGACGACCCGGAAGTCATCTCCGGCCAGGGCACCATCGGCCTTGAACTGCTCGAGCAGGTTCCCGACATCGAAGCCGTCGTCGTTCCCATCGGCGGCGGCGGCCTCATCGCCGGCGTCGCCTGCGCCCTCAAGGAGAACAATCCAAAAATCCGCGTCGTCGGCGTCGAGCCGGAGAAGCTGCCCTCCATGCTGCGCGCCCGCGAGGCCGGCCACCCCGTCACCATCGCCCCTGAGGCCACCATCGCCGACGGCATCGCCGTCCGCCGCGCCGGCGACCTCACCCTCCCCCTTGTCTCCCGCTACGTCGACGAGATCGTCACCATCGACGACGAAGAGATCGCCAGCGCCATCCTCATGCTCCTCGAGCAGGAGAAGACCCTGGCCGAAGGCGCCGGAGCAGCCGCTCTGGCCGCCGTCGTCCAGTCCAAGACCAACCTCCGCCAGCGCCGCACCGCCGTCCTGGTCTGCGGCGGCAACATCGACGTCACCCTACTGGCCAAGATCATTGAGCGCGGCCTGGTCAAGGACGGCCGCCTGCTGCGCATCCGCGTCTATCTCCAGGACCGCCCCGGTGCGCTGCACGCCCTCACCCAGATCCTGGCCCGCGAGCGCGCCAACATCGTCGAAACCCTCCACAACCGCGCCTACTACGGCGTCAGCCTGAGCGAAACCGCCATCGACGTCACCCTCGAAACCCGCGGCGCAACCCACATCGCCGCCATCAGCCACGCCCTGCGCGAAGCCGCCTTCCGCTTCGAGCGCATCCAATAGCACCAGCCTCCGGGGTGCCCCACCCTCGCCGCGTCCTTGTTTTTGCGGCTTCGGGGTCCCCAACGATAGGTCTTCATCGTTGGGGTGAACTAGGGTGGGAAACCATGAATCTCAACCTTCGTCCGTTCATTGGGAGCACCATGTATTCGCCTAAATTCAACCAGGTTTCCGACCGCGCCGTCCTCATCGAGGCCATGCGAGCCTACTCCTTCGCCATCCTCTTTGGCCCGTTATCGAACCCGGACTCTGCGGGCCCTCCCGTCGCTACCCACCTCCCGCTCGTCGTCAAAGACGAAGGCCCCCACGGCCTCCTCGAAGGCCACTTCGCCATCGCCAATCGTCACTGGCAATCTCTTGCCGGGCGCGAAACCCTGGTCGTCTTCTCCGGCCCCCATAGCTACGTCTCACCCACCCTCTACGTCGAGCCGCTCTCCGTTCCCACATGGAACTACATCGCCGTCCATGCCTGCGGAACCCTCTCGCTCGTCGAAGACGAGGCCGGCAAAGAAGCCCTCCTCGCCGGCCTCATCAACGCCCACGAGCCGGCCTATGCCGAAAAATGGCGCGTCATGCCCGGCGGTTTCCGCCGCTCCATGCTCGCCGGCATCGTCGGCTTCCGCATCCCAATCTCAAGAATCGAAGGCAAGTTCAAGATCAGTCAGAACTGCGACCCGGCCGAACGCCGCAACGTCCGCGCTGCCCACGCCGCCGGAACCCCCGATCAGCAGGCCCTCGCCGCCTGGATGGAACGCCTTGGCGGGTAAGTGTTCCATGAAGCGGAGGTAACGGAGCGCATTTCAAGCCAGCTCGGTTTGACGGCTCAAGCTATCGATCCCGCCTCCGCGCAACCATCATTTTTTGCTATACTCGTAGAGTTCACCCCTGTGCGGAGGTGGTGAAATTGGCAGACACACCAGCTTGAGGTGCTGACGCCGCGAGGCATAGGGGTTCAAGTCCCCTCCTCCGCACCAGATTTCTCTCCTCCGGCTCAGCCGGACTGATTTGGAAAGCAGCCTAGAAAATGCATATCCTCCTCATCTTCGTCGTCGTCATACACATTCTCGTGTGCGTTTTTCTCATCGGCGTTGTCCTCCTCCAGCAGGGCCGCTCGGCCGACTTGGCAGGCGCCTTCGGCGGCCAGGGTTCGCAGACCGCCTTCGGCCCCCGTGCCGCGGCCAACGTCCTCACCCGGCTCACCACCTGGTCGGCGATCATCTTCATGCTTACCTCCATCGGTCTGACCGTCCTCTACCAGCGCTCCACCACCGGCTCGCACTCGGTGCTGGAAGGCGCCAAGCCCGCGCCTGTCTCGGCGCCGGCCAAATCCGGCAAGTAGCCGCAAACCTTTCCTCCAACCCAGATCCGCGGCAGAAACGGCAGGCCACACGGCCTGCCGTTTCTGTGTGCTGCCAATCCTCCTGCCGCGCCCTTAAAAAACATGTTGACAAATATATCTGAAAGATATATCTTGCAGCTATATGACCCGCAACCGTACAGCCTACGTCATCCTCGGAATGCTCTCCATCCAGCCCAATCTCTCCGGCTCCGGCTACGAAATTCACAAGGCCATCGAAGACAACTTCGGCAGCTTCTGGGGCGAGAGCTACGGGCAAATCTACCCTACCCTGAAGCGCCTGGCCGCCGAAGGCCTGATTAAGCCGAACCAGCCCGCCTCCGCGCCCAAAAAGCGCCGTCAGGAGTATTCCCTCACCGATGCAGGGCGCGCTTGCCTGCGCGAATGGCTCGCCCTGCCCTTCCAAAACGATCCGCCCCGCAATGAATTCCTGCTCAAGCTCTTCTTTGGCCGCGAGGCAGCGCCGGGCGTCGCAATCGCGCACGTTCGCGAACTGCAGGAACGAAACCGGCGCATGCTCGCCGCTCTCGAAGGGATCGATAAGATGGCGCACGAAATTCAAACGAACAACCCAAACAAGCCGTACTGGATGCTCACGCTGGGCCTGGGGCTGGCGATAACCCGCGCCGCCCTCGACTGGGGCGAATCGGCGCTGGCTGAGCTCGCTTCGTTGGAGTCAGCCGCTTCTGATCTTTCATCACATGATCACACCAACACAAAAAACAGTCATCCTGAGCGACCCGTAGCGTAGCGAAGGGGAGTCGAAGGACCTGCGTTTGTTCTTGCTGTTGTTTCTACGATGCAACCTAACAGGACCGAATCAATTGCACGAAGAAGGAGAAATCAAAGATGTCTACAACCGTTCGCTCCAGCCGCTCATCGCAGATCGTCGCCTGGGCCGTCGCCAGCCTTTTTCTTCTCGGCTTTTTCTTCTCTCCCGTCGGTGCGTGGACCGG
>DATFYK010000064.1:0-3328 GCA_035315085.1 Occallatibacter sp. | reverse complement strand
TGTGCCGCCGCATGATGCGGTTTGAAGCTGTCGTTGCCGAAGCGCAACGGGAAAAGATTCGCTGGTCGCCGAAAGGCAGCATTAGTCCCGCGTCCGTCACCGGCGGGCACGAGCACACTGCCTTCTTCGGGCGCGTGCTTCATAATTTCTTCCAGCTCCCACGCTTGAATCAGGGGAATGTCGGCCGGAATCACCAGCGTGCTCTCCACGCCGCGCTCCACGCACACCCGAGTCGCCATCTCGATCGCGCCGGTTTCTCCCGGGTTCTCCGGATCGGGGATGATTTCGAACCCATACCCACCCGCGAGCTCCACCGCGTACGGATCGCTGGTAACCACCGCAACCTGCGGCCTGTCTTTCCATTCATCCAGAGTGGCAAGCACATCGTGCAGCATGGCCTGAGCCAGCCGAGTGCGCGACGGCTGATCGAGAACGCCGGCCAGCCTCTGCTTCGCCGACGCCAGATTCTTGACGGGAACGAGAATCACGCCTGCCTTTGTCGAGGTTGGTCTTATCAAGGTTGGTCTTGTCAAGATTGGTTCAGCCGCCGAAACCCGGGGCCGGCAGCAGGTTCGTCCTGGAGCATGTTGCCCGAGACGCACGCCAGCACTTCCCGCGCCAGGGCGGCTTTGTCCTCAGGGCTGCGCATGATGGTCTGGGTACACTGCACCCGCAGGCCCTTCTCGCGGAGAGCATCGGCGGCGCGAGTATCACGGACGTCACAAATCAGGACGTCGAGAAAATCCTCGTAAGCCTGGGCCACGCCCGCGATCGAGCAGGGCAATCCCTGCGCGGCCATGAGAATCCCCGCCGGCCCTGCCACCGCGGCGCTGCCCACAATCGGGCTGACGGCGGCTATCTTGCCCCGGGCGCGCAGCAACGCGTCGCGAATCCCCGGCACAGCCAGAATCGGACCGATGCTGGTAACCGGGTTGCTGGGCGCGATCAGAACGGCATCGGCGGAGGTGATCGCATCAATCACTCCGGGCGCCGGCTCGGCATCCGAGGCGCCGGCAAAGCGCACCGAATTCACCGGATCCTGATACCAGCGCTGCACGAAGTACTCTTCAAAGCTCAGCTCGCCCGCGGGCGTATCCACGCGGGTTTCTACCCGCGAGTTGCTCATCGGGAGAATGCGCGCTTTCACTCCCAGCTTGTTGCAGATGGTCGCCGTGGCCTCCGACAGCGTCTTGCCCTCGGCCAGCAAACGCGAGCGCAGCAGGTGCACGGCCAGATCGCGGTCCCCGGCATGAAACCATGTCGGCTCTCCCAGTTGCCCCATCGCCTGCAGGCACAGGAACGTGTCGCCCTTCACTCCCCATCCGCGTTCGCGGCTCAACATGCCGGAGAGCACATACGTGATGGAATCAATGTCAGGCGAGACGTAGAGGCCCCACCACATCAGGTCATCGCCGGTGTTGACGATGATGGTCAGTTCGTCCGCCGGCATGACCAGGCGCAATCCGTCCACAAACTTCGCGCCGCCGGTGCCACCGCTGAGCACGCAGATCATGCCGCCCTCTTGATTCTTGCCAGGCCGTGGCCATCGGCGGCGGCCCGCACTTTTTCTGACAACAGGCCGGGGTTCGCTGCCACCGCCGTCAGAAATTCCGGATACACCGGCAGGCGCTGCCGCAAGCTGCATCCCTTGGCATCCGTGCGCAGGCGCAGCTGCTCCAGGTGCGGCCAGGGTTTTTCCGGATTGATGTAATCTGGCGTCAGCGGCGACACACCTCCCCAGTCGTTGATGCCGGCATCCACTAACTCCTCATAGTAAGGCGCGGAAAGATTCGGCGGAGCCTGAATATTCATCCTGGGGAGTAACAAGCGAGCTACCGCCGTGGCCCGCAGCATCTCCCCGCGGCTGGGTTCAGGCCACTGGGCCATGGGGATCTCGGGCTTCACGCGAAAGTTCTGCACGATCACTTCCTGAATGTGCCCGTAGCGCTCGTGTAAATCGCGGATCGCAACCAGCGTATCCACGCGGTCTTCCGCCGACTCGCCAATGCCGATCAGCAGTCCCGTGGTGAAGGGAACATTCTGTTTGCCCGCGTCCTCGATCGTGCGCAGCCGCTTGGCCGGAACTTTGTCGGGAGCATTGTCGTGGGACGCGCCGGGAGCCAGCAGCGCGGTGTTGGTGGTTTCGAGCATCAATCCCATGCTGGGGGAAACGGCTGCCAGACGCGCGATCCATTCCGGGCTGAGCAAGCCGGGATTCGGGTGCGGCAGCAGGCTCGTCTCCCGCAGAACGAGCTCGCACATGGCTTCGAGATAATGCAACGTAGACTTGTAGCCCAGCCGCCGCAACGTCTCGCGCATTTCCGGGAAAAGCAACTCCGGCTTGTCGCCCAGGCTGAACAGAGCCTCGGTGCATCCCAGTTTTTCCCCGGCGCGCGCGACCGCCAGCACCTCTTCGGGCGTCATCGTATGCTCCCCCGGATCTCCGGGATCACGCCGGAATGTGCAGTATCCACAGTAATCGCGGCAGAGATTGGTCAGCGGGATGAATACCTTGCGCGAGTAAGTGATGACGCCGGGCTTGAACCGTTCCTTGGCGGCGCGCGCGGCGGCGAGCAGCCCGGGAAGGTCGTCGTCGGAGCAACAAATCAGCCGCACCGCCTGCTCCCGCGAAATAGCTTCCCCCGGACGCACCGCAGCCAAGTCTGCCGCGCAGGCAAGGCGGCGTTCCGGCACAGCGGGCGTTATGGCGGTCAGGGTCACCGTTGAATCGAATGATACAACGGGGGCCGTGGTAATGTAGGCGGTTGCGGAAAGACATTCGTAAAGATGTAGCGGGTGCCCCATCCTAGCCGCGTTCTTTGCGGCTAGAGCCTGCCCTGAGCGTGGCCGTAGGGACGTAGAACTGGTTTCACAAATAGGTTTTGGGAAGGGCACGGCTTCAGCCGTGCCGATCAGGACAGAAATGATGCGGGCTTTAGCCCCCGAGGGCGGCACTCTACACATCAGGAGAACCGCTCCGCGAGTACATTCTGGATAGGCGTGCATTCCACAACCAGATCTGACAACCAATGACCCTGAATCCTTCCGACTTCCGTAAAGCCATGGGATGCTTCGCCACCGGAGTAACGATCATCACGGTGGACCTCGACGGCCAAGTCCATGGCATGACCGCCAACGCTTTCGCCTCGGTCTCGCTCGATCCCATGCTGGTGCTGGTCTGCGTCGATCACACCACCCGCACCCACGCTCACCTGCACGCCAAGAAGCGCTTCGGCATCAACGTGCTGGGCGAGGATCAGCGGGCCATCTCCGAGTACTATGCCCGTCCCGACCGCAGCCACGAGCACGCCGAAACCGAGGCCGGAGC
>DATFYK010000063.1:0-7489 GCA_035315085.1 Occallatibacter sp. | reverse complement strand
TCTTATGCGATTCGCTTCAAGGGCGGCCTCGTCTATTTCGTTCAACCCTGGCTGGGAAAATATTTTGATTATGGGTTCTGGGCAGGTTTTGTTTTGCTGGCACTGATGTTCCTGATTATGTGGCTTCATCGCGACGAGCTCGAACGCGTCGGTTAGGAATTCACTACGGGGCATCGAGCCCAGTGCCCTGCCGCGACCTCGACCAGCGGCGGCAGCGTGCCCGCGCACTCGGGCACGCGGAATGCGCAGCGGGGGTCGAAAGGGCATCCTACCGGCACCAGGTGCAGCGCCGGAACCGCGCCCTCGATAGTTTCGAGCGGACGCGCGCGGTCGGTCTTGAGATCAGGCACAGCGTGGAGCAGGCCGCGCGTATAGGGATGGGCCGGCGCCTGGAAGATGTCTTGCCTGCCGCCGAGTTCGACCAGGCTGCCGGCGTACATCACGGCGACGCGGTCCGCCACCCGCGAGACGACGGCGAGGTCGTGCGAGATGAAAAGCATGGCCAGTCCAAATCGTGCGCGGAGTTCCGCCAGCAGGTCGAGAATCTGCGCCTGGATGGTCACGTCGAGCGCGGTGGTGGGCTCGTCGGCGATGAGCAACTGCGGCCGGTTGACGATGGCCATGGCGATCATGACCCGCTGGCGCATGCCGCCTGACAGCTGGTGCGGATAGTCGCGGGCGCGGTGGCCGGCGTCGGGGATAGCGACGTCGTTCATGGCGGCTACGGCGCGCTGCCAGGCTTCGCGCTTCGAGATGGAGTTGTGGGCCAGGGCGGCTTCGGCAATCTGATCGCCCACGCGCATGACCGGGTTGAGTGCGGTCATCGGCTCCTGAAAAATCATGGCCAGGCGGGAACCGCGCAGCTGGCGCATGGCTTCGTCTGGAAGTTGGGGGAGATTGCGAGCGGTTCCGTTTTCGCCAAAGAGGATTTCGCCGGAGACGCGCGCCTGTGGCGGCAGCAGGCGCATGATGGCGAGGGAAGTGATGGATTTGCCCGACCCCGATTCTCCGACCAGGCCAAGAACTTCGCCCGGCGCGATGGAGAAACTGAGATCGCGGACTGCGCAAAGAAATGATTTGGGGACAGCCGCCCCCGGCTGTCCGGCCGCCCGCAGGGCGGCTGGGTTCTCGTGTCGAGGGAATTCAATGTTCAGATGGCGGACGTCGAGGAGTGGAGGCACGGATTCATGGTAGCAGTGGGAACAAGCAATCGCCCTTCGGGCGATGGACGGCCGAAGCCTGCCCTGAGCTTGTCGAAGGGGGCGGCTGTCCCCACACGAGAATCAATTCTTCCCGAGCCAGTTATTGCCCCAGAATCAACGGTAACCCGTTCTTGTTGTTCCCGATCACAACCACTTTCGTGTTGGCGCTCTTGGCCAGATTCTCCGTAGCCTCAATTCCCTTCCATTCCAGCAGCGACGGCGTGATGCCCTGGGCTACGATCTGCTGGAAATCGCGCACGCCCGCGGCTTCGATGCGCTTGCGCTGTGCTTCCTGCGTTTCTTTCTGCAGGCGGAAATTCATGGCTAGCGACTCCTGCTCGGCCTGCTGTTTGGCTTCGATGGCGGCCTTCAGCGTGGCAGGCAATTGGATATCGCGCAGTAGAACGTTCTCCACCGAAATGCCGCGTTTATTGAGCTCGGTAGTGATCTGGTCGGTGATTTGCTTGGCTACCATTTCGCGCTCGCCGGTGTACAGCGCGTTGGCCGTGTGCGAGGCGGTGGCTTCACGGATGGCGGAGCGCAAGGTCGGTTCGACCACGACATTCTCGTAGTCTGCGCCGATATGCTGGAAAACATCTGCGGCGCGATCCGGGTTGAGGTGATAGATGAGCGAAGTGTCGAGGCTCATCATGAGACCTTCGCTGGAAGGAACGCTGGCCGATTCCTTGATGGTCTGGGTCTGGATCGACATCTCATTGTTGGTTTTCAGCGGATTGATGAGGTGGATGCCCTCGCCCAAAGTCTCGCCGGTCTGCACTTTGCCGAAGAGCGTAAGCACTCCGACATGGCCAGTGCCGACGCGGGTCACGGAACTGAACAGCAGGATTACAAGCAGGAAGCCAAGAATGCCCAGGCCGATTAAGCGCAGCATGCCGCCGCCGTGGCTGCCACCGCCATCAATAACTCTACTGCGAACTGGATCAAAGATCGTCATGATAGTTTTTCCCTCCAGGCGATTATAGGCCGGGATGATGAACGAAGTGAGACCCCTGACCTCTGGCCCCTGCCCCCTGCCCCCTGCCCCCTGAATCTTGCCCTCCAGTCACCGCATCTCTTACAGTAAGTCTATGAGCAAGATTCACATTCCTACGCCCCTGCGGCAGTACGTGGGCAAGCAGGCCGCGGTCGAAATAGCGGGGGCAACCGTCGGCGAGGCGATGACCGCCTTGGTGGCGCAGCATCCCGATCTGCGCAAGCACCTCTATACGGAAGACGGCAAGCTGCGGGCATTTGTGAACCTGTACGTCAACGATGAAGACATCCGCTATCTCCAGAAAGAGGCGACCGCGCTGAAGGAAGGTGATAACATTTCCATCGTGCCTTCGATTGCGGGCGGCGCGGCCTGTGGGAACCGCGAGTCTTGTCACCCTTCATCGATTTCAGGTCGGGGATTAGGTCTTGGGTCTTAGGTTCTTGTTTTCTGGCCTCCCAGATTCCCTAAGACCTAACACCTAAGACCCTTTCCGCCACGAGGATTTATGGCCACTACAGAAATTCCAGTCACGCTGAACAAAGACGAGATCCTGCGCTACTCGCGCCATTTGATCATGCCCGAGGTCGGCATGGAGGGGCAGCAGAAGCTCAAGGCGGCGCGCGTGCTGTGCATCGGCACCGGCGGACTCGGCTCGCCCCTGGCACTCTATCTGACGGCGGCGGGTGTCGGCACGCTCGGCCTGGTGGATTTCGACGTGGTGGACTACACCAACCTGCAGCGGCAGATCATTCACTCGACTGCTGACGTGGGACGCAAGAAACTGGATTCCGCCGCCGACAAGCTGAAGGGCATCAATCCGTTCCTCAATCTGCGCACCTTCGACACCAAGCTGACCAGCGCCAACGCCCTTGAACTGTTTCGCGAGTTCGACATCATCGCTGACGGCACCGACAATTTTCCCACCCGCTATCTGGTGAACGATGCCTGCGTGCTCACAGGCAAGCCCAATGTCTACGGCTCGATCTTCCGCTTCGAGGGGCAGGCCAGCGTCTTTGCCACCGAGGATGGCCCGTGCTACCGCTGCCTCTATCCTGAGCCGCCACCGCCGGGCTTAGTTCCATCGTGCGCGGAAGGTGGAGTTCTGGGCATTCTCCCCGGTCTCGTGGGTGTGATGCAGGCCACCGAGGTCATCAAACTGATTCTCGGCGTGGGCGAGCCGCTGATCGGACGGCTGCTGCTGATTGATGCGCTAGGCATGAAATTCCGCGAACTCAAGCTGCGCAAGAATCCCGACTGCCCCGTGTGTGGCACGCATCCCACGGTCACCAAGCTGATAGACTACAACGAATTTTGCGGCATTCGTGGGGAGGAAAAACCTGTGGGCAGCGGAGTTCCAGAAATCCAGGTGGAAGAACTGAAGCGGCGCTTGGACGTGAAGGATGATCTGTTTGTCCTCGATGTGCGCGAGCCGCACGAGTATCAGATCTGCAATCTGGGCGGATATCTGATTCCGCTGAACGATCTGCCAAAGCGCGTCAATGAACTGGATTCGAGCCGCGAGATCGTCGTCCACTGCAAGATGGGCGGACGCAGCGCCAAGGCTGTCGAGTTTCTGCAGCAGGCGGGATTCAAAAAAGTAATCAATCTCGCGGGCGGAATCACGGCCTGGTCCAACCGCGTGGATCCGAACGTGCCCAAATACTAGTGGCCAGGGGTCAGGGTCCAGGGGTCAGTTGCGAGCTTGGCGCTCCGAAGGCTCGTCCCTGACCCCTGACCTCCGGCCCCTGACCCCTAGTTAGATTTTCCTCATCTTCCGCGTCCGCACCAGCGCAACCAATCCGGCAAGTTTTCTCGCCTTCCCGCCGATAGACACATACGTGAGCAATATGTCTGCAGGACAGGGCCTGGCTCGAGCCCGGGTAAAAGACGCAAAACCGATGCGCTATGTGGCGCGGCAGCCCATCATCGATCGCGAACAGAAAGTCTTTGGCTACGAGTTGCTGTTTCGCGACGGGTTGGAAAATGCGTTCAGCGGAGATACTGACGAAGCCTCGCGTGCGACGCTGGATCGTTCCCTGCTGATGGGGCTCGACGTGCTCTGCGACGGGCGCCGCGCATTCGTGAATTGCACGCGCGATACGCTGATCAAGGGCCTGGTCATGCTTCTTCCGTCGGCCACGACGATCGTGGAGATTCTGGAAGATGTGCCGCCGGATGCGGAGGTGATCGCCGCCTGCCACAACTTGAAAGAGGAAGGCTACCTGATCGCGCTCGACGACTACGTGGCGAACGATGCGCGCGAGCCCCTGGCGGAAATAGCCGACATCATCAAGGTGGAGATGCCGCTGACGACCGAGGCGCAGCGGATCGAGTTAATCAGGCGCTTCGGGCCGTGGCGCTGCCGCATGCTGGCCGAGAAGATCGAAACCCAAGCCGACTTTCTGCGGGCGCGGGAGCTGGGGTTCGTCTATTTCCAGGGCTATTTCTTCCGCCGCCCGGAAATGCTGAACACGCGCGACATGCCGGCCAACCGCATGAATTATCTGCGCATGCTGCAGGAAATATCGCGGGCCCAACTCGATGTCGCCGAACTGGAAAAGTTCATCAAGTCAGAAGCATCGGTCTGCTACCGGCTGCTGCGCTATCTGAATTCCGCGGTGTTCGGCCTCAAGAACGAGATTCATTCGGTGCGGCACGCGCTGTCCATGCTGGGAGAGCGCGAGGTGCGGCGCTGGGTGCGTCTGGTGGCAGCGGTAGGCGCAGGACAGGAGAAGACCAGCGACTTAGTCCTCTCGGCGTTGGTGCGCGGACGCTTCGGCGAACTGCTGCAGCCGGGCGTGCCCCATGGCGAATCGGACCTGTTCCTGCTGGGCTTGCTCTCCCTCATTGACGCCATGCTGGAAATGCCCATGGCCGACGTGCTCGAGAGGATTCCCCTTGACCACGAGACCAAGGCGGTGCTGTTGGGTCAGCACAGCGTGTTGCGACCGGTGTATCAGTTGATGCTGGCGCATGAGAGCGGGGAGTGGGAGGCGGCAGCGCAATTGACCCGGAGCCTGCACCTGGATTCCGAAGACGTTGCCGGATTCTACTGGCAGGCGCAGCAATGGGCGCGCCAGGTGTCAGCGGTTGTGTGAGAAAGAGCGGTGTGAACAAGAAGAGACGTGAGAAGGCGCGTGACAACGGGTTAGCAGCCCGCGGTCCAGTACGGTTCGTATCTACGATCCGCGTCAACGATACGCATCTGAGATTTGTATCAGGGTATGCCTTCAGGCATACCGCAAGTACCACGTTTCGATTTCGCCTTTTGGCGCTGCACTTGCGGCATCGGCGTCGTGAGGTCCGCGGGAACGCCGCATCCTCCCCAGTCCATGTCCTCCTGTGCAAAAGCCGTTACCTGGGGGCCTTGCGCCACTGGGCCAAGACGAGTACCATGAATACGTTCTCATTTGAGGCCTCGTTCCCGCGCAGGCCTTCCGCGCCAGCCGTTCCGAGGCGGCGCCCACGGATCCGATAAGCGGAAAACCGATACTAAATTTAAGTGGCAAATTCGTTCGCCGGTAACTGGTTCGTTTAGCAGGTGGGGTTCGTTTCAGGGAATGTCCAGCCGCAACCCGCACGCCAGCAGATTGGGATGGAGCACGCCAGGTGAGCCGTCCGTACAACAGGGTTGAGGGCGCGGACCATCGCGCGATAGGCATAACTTTGCGACTCGTGGCGCAATAGCTTGAGGGGACTATGAACGCAGGACCAGGCAAGGCCTCCGGTGGAGGAGGAAGAAACCGACGGCGCCGCGGACGGCGCCCGCACAATCAACGGCACGGCCAGGGACAGAGCCGCCAAAATCAGGACGGCATCTATACCGCTCCCATGGACCACAGCTACCGCGCCGCGCTGGCCGGGGGCAACAACGGGAACAAAGGCGGACGCCAGCGGCCGGGGTTTGCCACCCAGTATACGCAGCCGGAACCGGAGCCTCTGCCCGCCAACGGCGACGCGAACTCACGCATCTTTGTCTTCATCGAGGATCTCTTCTTCATGGCCAAGATTCAGGAGACCGCGCGCAAGCTCAACGTGAAAGTCGAGTTCGTAAAAACGGACAAAGACTTGATGGAGAAGATGCAGCAGAACGGGGAAGAGAAGCCGTCGCTGATTATCTTCGATCTGAACAACAACAGCGTGAAGCCGCTGACGCTGATCCCGAAACTCAAGAGCAAGTTGAAGAAGGGAACGTCCATCATCGGATTCCTGTCGCACGTGCAGGGAGACTTGAAGCAGAAGGCGCACGAAGTGGGCTGCGACATGGTCCTGCCGCGCTCGGCATTCTCCCAGAATCTGCCCCAGTTGTTGCGCCGTCACGGCGCCCCCGAGGACGAAAACCCGGCAGTGCAGTAGCGGGGGGTGTAGTAGCAAGAAGTCAGCTTCCTCAGACCCTGGGCTCCCGGGGCTTGGATCACTGGAAATCCAGCCTAAAACTGTCCTCACAAATGGTTTGGGGAAGGGCACGGCTTCACTTCCGCGCCTGCCCTGAGCGGGCGAAGCGTGCCGCCACTGCGGTTTGGGGAAGGGCACGGCTTCAGCCGTGCCGCCACCGCGCGTAGAGATATCGCGGCTTTAGCCGCTGAGGGCAGGCACGCTGCACCATCACGAGAACTGCTCCAATGCCCCGCACACCGGGAGTTATTCCTCGTCAGAAGTTGCCGCCCTATCCCGGCGGCCAGGTCAGCCGTCGCCCGCCCAGCAAGTGCACGTGCAGATGGAAGACTGACTGTCCGGACTCGGGCCCCACGTTGAGGACGGTGCGGTATCCGTTTTCGATCTTGCGCTGGCGGGCGATCTCCGCGGCGACCAGATGGCAGCGGCCGATGACTTCGGCGTCGGCGGCCTCGGCCTCTTTCAATCCCGCAAAATGTTTCTTTGGAATGATCAGCACGTGCGTGGGTGCTTTCGGGTGGATGTCCTCGAAGGCGTAGACGTGGTCGTCTTCGTAAACTTTCTTCGAGGGAAGTTCGCCGCGCATGATGCGGCAGAATGGGCAGTTGGAATCGGTCATAGTTAATTTACGCTCGTCAGTTCACCCTGGCCGGCTCAACCTGGCTGGTTGCAGGAATGACTTCGATGGCGATCATTCGCTCCTGGAACTGATTTTGGGTGGCGCAGCGCTTCAGCGCTGCGATAAGGCCTATTTTCAGTAGCGGCTTTAGCCGCTGAGGTATCTCTGGGGCTAAAGCCCATTCCTTCTGCCGGCTTTGTCGCAGGCCTAGAAGGCCTGCGCCACCCAAAATCAGCTGCAACGTCAAGTTCTTCAGCAGCCTGCGAAGCCGTGCCCTAC
>DATFYK010000062.1:0-2638 GCA_035315085.1 Occallatibacter sp. | reverse complement strand
AACGGCGCCAACCTGACCCTGCGCAAGCAGACCTCCAAGGGCGTGGAGTTTTACGCGACCTATACGTGGTCGCACGCCATCGACAACGCGCCGGAGCAGAACAACATCGACGCCGGCGCGTTTCTACCCGCCGACCCGACGAACCTGCGGCGCGAGCGCGGCGACTCGCTAACGGACAAGCGGCACGTGTTCAACATGACCAGCGTGCTGATGCCGGAATTCAAGTCCTCCAGCAAGATCCTCAACGCGCTGGCCAACCATAACCGCCTGGCAGTCTCGATTGTGGCCGCCACCGGCGACGTGTTCAATATGGGCGGCAACCGCGTGCTGAACGGGGACAATGCGACGGGATCGGCCTACCAGCGGCCGTTGTTCGTGGGCCGCGATACGATCCGCGCGCCCGGTCAATTCGAGATGAATGCGCGCTACTCACGGCTGTTCCCGATCAAAGAGCGGACCAGCGCGGAGTTCATCGTGGAAAGCACCAATATCACCAACCGGCTGAACGTGATCGGGCTGAATTCCACCGCCAGTGTCGATACGGCGGGGAATATTCTGACGCCGGCGTCGTTGGCGCCCACGTCGTCGCGGGATCAGAGGCTGCTGCAGTTGGGATTGCGGTTCAACTGGTAGCAGCGTGGCACAGGCATTCGTGCCTGTGGCTGGAGTTTCTACATTTTCTCAGGCGGCGGCACTGCGGACGAGCTGTTTTTCCGTGATTTTGACCTCGAATTCCTTCAGAAGTTCGGGGTGGTCCGCCATTTCCTTGCGTAGCAGAGTGACCAAGTCCAGGCAGGAGGGCCGGTACGCTTTGCGTCGCCACTTGGGCAGCGCTTCATAGGCGGCGCCGCGTTCGGCGCCGAAGGCGATCAGGGAGGCCAGCAACAGAGCGCTGTAGGCCGCGACCTCCAAAACCGGCTGCTTGGGCACCGCCTTCACATTCCACAACTGCGCTTGACCCACTCCTAACGTGTCTTTCTCGTCCCGGTGGTTCACTTCGATCTGCCAACGATCAAAGTAGATCTGCAACAACTGCTTGACGGAATCCTGGAGATCGGTGGTCAGCAGGAATGCCGGCTTTCGGTAATACAGCCGACGGCTCTTACGTTTGCGGTAGGGAGTGGGTGCCACCACCAACAGCCGCAATGGGCAGCGGCCCGCGCCGCCCTGCCAGTACACGGCCACCTCTTTATAGCGTACCTTGCGCCACTTACCCCCATAGAAGACCTTGGTCTCCTTCCAGGGCTGAGTCGCATCTTGACGCACTTGCTCGGGAGTGAATTTCTCCGTTCCGTAAAAACGCCGGCTGCCCTTGGACGCCTCCCGGCACAACACCGCATCTTTGCGAGCGCGGCAGATCAATTCGGTGCGATCCCGCGGGGCGCGGAAGCAGGTGCGGTTGCAGAAACTGCCGTCGCCGGCCACTACCAGAATCTTCTTCTCGCCTCCGGCCAGATCCAACTCCAGCCGCAACTGGCCCATAGTCTCCACGAAACTCTGCGAGAGGTTGTGTTGTTTGACGGCCTCCTTATATTCTTCCCAGGCTTGCGGTTTGGCTTTGCGCGACGGCTTCTTGACGCGCGACACTTCCTGGAAGCGGATGGGCAATCCTCGCGTGCTGACCGGGGCCAGGCGGTAGGTGGGCACCAACAGAGAGGCCTGCAAGAAGCGCAGCCCCAGTATGAGATTCACCCAGAAGGGCGGCGACAGGGGATCGCGCTGATAGAAAGCCTGCTGGATACAATGGCCGGTCTTGCGCAAGCGGGTGTCATCTACAGCTACGCCCACCAACCGGCCCGGGCAATAAGCGAGGGCCCGCCGGAGGATGGGACGAAACAACTCTTGGGGCTGCCAATCACAGCGGGAATGCAGAAAGTACTCGGCGCTCCAACTGCGCTGCTGGCCGCCATTGGTCCAAATGATGCGGGAGAGGCAGCGACGGCCCAAGCATACCAGCGAGCCCAGGGCTTGGCGCACGGCGCGCTTCCAGCTACGGGCCTGGGGAAACACCGGGCGCCAGTCGGCGGCGATATCCAAGAAGGCAGCGAGCAAAGTCATCGGGCCTCCGGGCGCAGGGCAAAGGTATTCTTGTCGGTGCGCAGAAAGCGGTCGTTGCGGGCGACCTTTTTGGTGAGGGAAGAGACCAGGCTTTCGCGATCAATGGAGACCCCAAAGGAGGAGTGGATGCGGTCGAGGAGTTGGGAGACGTGGAGAGGGGAGCGGGCCTTTTTGAGTACGTCATAGGCCATGTCCACTTGAGACAGACCTTTGCGGCGGGAAGGTCGAGGCGCCGCCGAGTCTGCATGGCGGAGTCGGCGGACAGCGCGCAACTGGGCGTCGAGAGAGGCTTCAAATATGTTTAGGATGGCATCCTTGAGATCGTCGTTCATGGAGGTCTCCTCAGCATGGGCTAGAGACAGGATGCCATACTGAGGTCGGTCTGTCAATAGAACTTAATATAGACAGACTTGGATCAAGGGCCACTGGTCACCGGTGGGGTAAATGTACTCAAAACAAACTTGGTGGAAAATGTAGAAACTCCAGACACAGGCAGGAATGCCTGTGCTTGGCAGGCGAAACCGCCAGGCGAAACGGCGAAACCGCCTGCCTCACCGCACGGACATCCGCCACCGTGGTC
>DATFYK010000061.1:0-3736 GCA_035315085.1 Occallatibacter sp. | reverse complement strand
AAAGGCAACCACAGCCGAGCGAGACTCGGCTCAGCTCGAAGCCCTCGGCTATGACTCCAAGTTTGATCGGTCCATGAGCATGTGGTCGAACTTCGCGCTCGGCTTCACCTACTTGTCGCCGGTGGTGGGAGTTTATACACTTTTCGCCGTCGCTTTGGCCGCTGGCGGCCCGCCGATGTTCTGGACTTACTTGTTTGTCGGAATCGGACAACTGTTCGTGGCCATGGTGTTCGGAGAGATCGTTTCTCAGTTTCCCATTGCTGGCGGTCTCTATCCGTGGGCCCGGCGGCTGGTGGGAAAGCGCTGGGCTTGGATGGCGGGATGGGTGTACCTGTGGGCGTTGTGCAGCACCATCGCTGGGGTTGCGGTCGGAGGAGCTCCCTACGTGGCTCAGCTTCTGGGGCTCAGGGTGGGCCAAGCCGGAGAAGTTGCGATTGCCGTGGCCATGATTATCGGCACGACCGCGCTCAACGTCAGCGGCACGAAGCTGCTGGCTCGGGTCGCCATGTTCGGATTCATCTGCGAGTTGGTGGGCGCGATTGTGGTGGGGGGCTATCTGCTGATCGTGGCCCGGCACCAGAGCTTCTGGGTGCTGTTCCAAAGCTTTGGCCTGGGCAACGGACATTACCTCCCCGCTTTCCTGGCGTCGAGCGTGGCGGCGATGTGGTGTTACTACGGCTTTGAAGCGTGTGGCGACGTCGCCGAAGAGACTCCCGACGCCGGTCGCGCCATCCCCAAGGCGATGCGCATGACCATCTACATTGGCGGCTTCGCGGCCATGCTGGTTTGCCTGGCTTTCGTATTGGCAGTGCCCGATCTGAAGGCCGTGTTCTCCGGGCAGGATACCGACCCGGTGGTTACGATCCTGAACACCGCTATGGGCCCGATCGGGCTGCGAGCCGTCATCGCGGTGGTCATGGTTTCATTCTTTTCCTGCCTCATCAGTCTGGAGGCGGCCACCAGCCGCCTGTTGTTCAGCTATGGCCGGGACCGCATGATTTTTGGCAGCGCCCAGCTCAGCACGCTTTCCGAACGCACGCGGGTTCCGGTGAATGCCTTGCTGTTTGCCGGAATTGTGCCGGCCTTCATTGCGATTGCAGGTTTGTTCCTGAAGAGAATGGTGGAGACGATCGTCGTATCCAGCGCCGCCGGCATCTATGTCGCCTTCCAGATGATTGTTTTGGCAGCTCTGATCGCGCGCGCCAAGGGCTGGAAACCAAGCGGAGAGTTTCGTCTGGGCATCTGGGCGTGGCCGGTCAATCTGGCGGCGCTCACCTATGGTGTCCTGGCCATCGTCAACATGACGTGGCCGCGCACGCCGCAGGATCCCTGGTATAGCAACTACGGAATGATGGTAGTGTGGGTGGCCGTATTCGCTATCGGCCTGGTCTACGCCGTCCTGTTGCGGCCGTACGATCACGGCGATGCAGCAGAGGGCGATGCTCACCTCGCCCACCTGGACGTGCCGCTGCCTGCCGAGAGCAACCTGGATTAACTACTGCGCGGCCTTCACCTGGTTCCACGTCTCGTTGTACTTGGCGCGGCGCGGAACATTTTGCCAGAAATATAGACGCTTCTGGTAATTGTCGACGTCGTCGAGGTGGAGGTTCTTCTGCTCTTCCGGCGTCATGTACCGCGCGGCCCGGGGATTTGCCGGCGTATAACCAGTCACGTCGGTGACTTTCTTCTGCGTCTCGGACTGGATCATGAACTCGAGAAATTTGTAGGCGAGATCTTTGTTTTTGCTAGCGGCGGTGATCATGAGGTGATCGATCCATCCGGTGGTGTTTTCCCTGGGAATGGTCTCGCCCACCGGGAAATTACTTTTGCGCAACTGGTTAGTCATGAGCGGCCAGCCCATGGCGATCACCACTTCGTGGTTCTGGAAAAGGTTGGTGAGTTCTCCGCCCGTGGACCACAGCTTGCGAATGTTCGGCTTCAACTCCACCAGCTTCTTTTTGACGGCGTCGAGTTCCTGGTCTGTCATATTGTATAAATGGCCGGGATCGGGCTGGTCGTAGCCGAGCACCTGCGCCGCCATGTAGACGGTGGAAAGGTCGTCCCACACGGAAACTTTTCCTTTCAGCTTCGGGTCCCACATGACGTTCCAGCTTGCGGGAGGCTGGTGAAATGCGGTGGTGTCGTAGATCATCGGGTCGGGGCCCCACATGAACGGCACGCCGAAGACCTCGCCCTTTACGCGGACCAGCGACAGCGAGGTGAGCTGCGGCGAAAGCTGGCCGTAGCTGGGCAGTTTGCCCAGATCGAGCGGCGCGGCGAGACCGGAGGTCGCAATCATGGTGGCCACATCGCTCGACGGAGAAATCACGTCGTAGTTACCCGCGCTGCCACCGCGCAGTTTGGCGACGAGTTCGTCGCTCGATCCCATGTAGGAAGCCGATACTTTGCAGTGGTTCTGCTCTTCGAAAGCCTTGACGTAAGAAGGATCGGCGTAGCCTTCCCACACCAGCAGGTTCAGCGTGGGAGTTTTCCTGGTGCAGGACACGCAGCATAGGATCAGTAAGACGGTGAACAGGGCGAATATTGATTTACGCAACATTATTTATTCTCCGTCAGTGATTCTCCCTCACGACCGAAAACGAAGATGCCACGAGGGGTCTGTCCCACTCAACATTCCCGGCGCTTACGGGTTGGTGTGAGACCTCGGTCGTCCCTCCGGGACTTGGCTCGTATCATCCACTCTTCCCAGCGCTGAAGCGCTGGGCTAAGTTGGACCGCCCCTCCGGGGCTTCAGAATGTCGGCGGAGTGTTGACCCACAGCAGCCAGGTCTCGCTCCTTCCGGGATTTTTCCAGTGGTGCGGCGTGGCGCTTTCAAAATAAAAGCTGTCGCCGCGCTTCAGATGGTACTCCTCGCCGTCAAGAGCGATCTTCAGCTCTCCGCGCAGCACGAACAGGAACTCCTCGCCTTCGTGGGCGTAGGACTCGCCGCTGTCGGCCTGGGGCGCGATGCGGAACAGGTGCGGCTCCATGACTTTGTTGCCCCAGGCGAGCAACTCCATGCGCACGCCCGGACCGGCTTCGAGCACTTTGCGTTTGGTCGGGCGCACCAATCGGGCATTCAATTCCGTCGCATCGAAAAAATCAAGGATGTTGGTGCGGTAGAAGCGTGCTAGCCTGCGCAGTGTACCGACGGAGGCGCTCATCTGCGAGCGTTCGAGCGCGCTGAGGAAGCCAATGGAAATTTCCGCCGCGGAGGCGACTTCGGCGAGGCTGAGCCTGCGCTGGGTACGCAACCGGCGCAGTCGAGGGCCAATCGTTTTTCCTGCGGCGGTTCCTGCGGGGCCGCTGCTGGCGGCAGGTTTGATGGCGCCCTCGCGCTTCAGCATCTGCACGATGGCGGCAGCGTTCAGTCCGCGGACCTGGCGCAGGTAGCGCGCTTTTTTGAGCAGGCGCACGTCGTCGTTGGTGTAAAGACGATACCGGCTCTCGGTGCGGCGGGGGTGCGCCAGCCCCAGGGCTTCCCATCCTCGGATCGCGGACGGAGAAATCCCCACTACCCGGGCGACGTCACCGATTTTGAGATAAACTTGTGCGTCGCTCGACATGAGTTCCGAATGTGCCTGCTAGTCGCGCTGCGGGGAATGCACTTTTCCGCTTGACAGAGGGCTGCGGAGTCTCTAACCTTGCGCGATTATAGCAAGGTTTGTATTGCGCGCAAGCTGATTCGGATCTAACAAATCTGCCCCCCGAGATCTGGAGGAACTGTTCCATGCC
>DATFYK010000060.1:0-32337 GCA_035315085.1 Occallatibacter sp. | reverse complement strand
TCAACCCCTACAAGGCCACTGTGCCTTACCACGGCGAGATCTTCGTCGATCCGAATACCGGGATCGTCGTCCGGCTGATCACGATAGCCGACTTCAAGGCAACGGACGTGGTTCACCAGGAAGACCAGCGCATCGACTACGCCCCCGCGACGGTCGGCGGCAAGGCTTTGGAACTCCCCATCAAGACCATCGTCAACACTGAGATTGTTCCCAACGCCGACACCGGCGCGGGCAAGTACATCACCCGCCATACCCTGTTTACCGCCGAGTACAAGAACTACCAACTGGCCGCACACTAGGAAGCGGAAGATTCACAACCGGCGCGGCGGTTGCCCCTTCGGCCGCCGCGCCTGGGAACTGTTCTGAAATACTCATGGCCGGCAAGGCGTTTTCTCCGCCCAACTGGCGCGCCGATTTTCCTTGAAAGGAATAAGCGAATGAAACGCCTCTGCTGGTTTCCTTGCAGCAAGGCAAGAAGACCTGCGAAGAGGTCGCCAGCTACGCAGACTATCGCCTGGCAGGCGCCGCTCAGAAGTAGACCGCTGCCTGTTTAGCCCCGGATCGCACAGCCAGGACTTTTTAAGGTTAACTAACCTGGAATTTAACCCCGGTGAAACATCCAGGTAACCGGTGTAGCCTTGTGGTCTGGCTGTTCTGCTGACGTATCGTGGATGAATAGCGGTTCGGTGCGGAGATGGATTTTGCCGGCTTGGTGGCAGTCCTGGCTCTTCCAGCCGATGCCGCTCGGCGCGTCACGGTGGAGCAGTTGGAGTTGGCTGTGCCGCGCATCTGGTCGCCAGCTGCGCAAACGATCGCCTGGCCGGAGCCGCACCGAAGGAGTCCGCAGTTTTATTGCTGGAGTTAAGTTCAATCACTCTGCCGCCTCGGCAGATCCTACTTTTTCTGGAGGAATGGGAAGATGAAACGCCTGGTATGGATACTCGCAGTTCTGATGCTGGCTTCGCCCGCGTGGGCCGCCAGGAAAATCACCGTCGGTCAACTGGAGGACTTGCTGCGTTCGCTACAGCAGGAAAACAAGACCGACGCGGATGTGGCCGCCCAACTCAAGCAGATTGAGCTGACAGAAGAACTGACCCGTAAAGCCATGAACGGCATGGTCAAGTACGTTCCGGGCCCGCTGTCGACCGAGCAGATCTACGTCCTGGAAGCGCGCAGCGCCGATCTCATCCCGCCGGCCTCGGACCTGCCGGCCACTCCCGCCCTGGACGCGGCTGCCCGGCAGGCCATCCTCGCCAGGGCTGAGACCTACGTAAAAAGAACTTACGAGCAACTTCCGTCCCTGACGGCAACCAAAGCCACTTTGCGCTTCCAGGACAACATGGAGGCTGTTGCCTCCTGCTCGGGCGTAGTTGGATGCGCACAGGAGTACGTGGATACTACCCCCGGGTACTCTAATCCGGCCTCGTTTGTCCACTACATCAGTTCCGCTGTAACGCCGGTCGTGAGCGAACATGGGGCGGAGAAACTGTCCCCGGAAAAGGACAAGACCCGTTGGGGAGCGAACCGGATGATCGCGCTCCGCGAACCGGACCCCAGCCTTGCTGTCGTCTTCGAGGAGGCCAGAGATGCCGGGAGCATCCAATGGCTGCGCTGGGAACTGGTCAACGGGAGGCAAGTTGCCGTCTATTCCTTCGCTGTGCCAAAAGCCAAGGCGCACCTCACAGTGGACATTTGCTGCTTCCCGAATATCAACCAGACCGGGATCGCAAGATTCTACACACCCTTGACCGCGAACACGATCGCCGGGGATGAAGCCGCGGGGGGCGGGTCGGGTGGCGTAACGGGCAACTTTCAAACCAACACCGATTGGCGCGATTACAAAGCCATCGCGCCTTACCACGGCGAGTTCTTCATCGATCCGGACACCGGCATCGTGGTGCGGATGATCACTGAGGCGGAATTGAATCCATCTGAGGTTGTTCACCAGGTGGACACGCGTATCGACTACGGTCCGGTAAAGGTCGGCGCCAGGATCCTGGTGGCGCCGGTGAGGACGATCGTCAACACCGAGGTGGTCCCCAACGGCACCTCTGGCGTGGGCGGCTACTCCACGCGCCGGACGCTGTTTACTTCCGAGTACAAGGATTATCAACCCGCCGCACCGGCTCGCTAGAGTGGTTCACCGCCGGTTTTAACAAGGGCGCGGCGGTTGCTTCCCTTAGCCGCCGCCAAGAGCCACGACGAGCTGCTGGCCCGCATTGACGTTCATAGCCGCGAGGTGGCCGCGCTGCGGGGTTAGCCTGCGAGTGAGTGAACGTAAAGTCTGCTGGATTCAGACCATTTGGAACAGGGAGTCATCAGACGCGAATCAATTCAACCGGAACATCAACATGGCACTGACTCCAGAGCCGTTCGGTTGTCCAGGCTATTGCCTGTTTGCTCTTGGCCAGCGCCAGACAAGCTCGATCCCCGAGCGAAAGCGCTCGACTGACATGCGCATACGCAGCGGCTAACCCCGCATCGGTCCTGCCAAAGGGAACCAATTCGACGCCTGCGAGAATCGCCGAAAGGTCATCTCCGCACAGTAGCAGATTCTCTTTCTGCATCCGCGTCAGAATCTCGCACCAGTTTACTGAACTGATGAAAATCTCCGCATCAGAGCCCAACTCCAAGGCATCCAGCAACTCGTACACACGTCTACCGCCCGACTCATTCAAAATCATCGCCAGAACGGCGGAGGCATCCAGAACGATTCTATTCACGCTCCGCTTCCTCTCGTCGTTCCGCTAAGAACTCATCGAGAAGCCCCGCAAGGCTCCCGCGCTGCTTGATGATTCCTGCTCGAATGCTCTCCAAGGCCATTTTTCGGCTCAGAATCCGGATTGCACCTTGGTCGCAAGCGACAGTCAAGCGATCTCCAGCCTTAAGGCCAAGCTCCTTTCGGATTGCCGCAGGGAGGACTATTCTGCCACTCTCACCCAAAACTACCGTTTCAGTCATTGTTTGCCACCATAATTATAGTATGGCATATTTTACGAATTCTGGCAGAGAAAGAACAAGAACTGTGTTGCTTGTGCACCCACCCGTGCCGCAGGCGCTATTCCCACTCGATGGTTCCGGGGGGCTTGGAGGTGATGTCGTAGACCACGCGGTTGATCCCGCGCACCTCGTTCACGATCCGGCTGGAGATGCGCTTCAGCACCTCGTAGGGCAGCGGCGTCCAGTCGGCGGTCATGCCGTCTTCCGAATGCACGGCCCGCACTGCTGCCGTATAAGCGTATGTCCGCTGGTCGCCCATCACGCCCACCGTCATCACCGGCAGCAGCACCGCAAAGCTCTGCCAAATCTTGAAGTAAAGCCCGGCAGCCTTGATCTCCGCCACCACGATTTCGTCCGCCTCCTGCAGCAGCGCCACCCGCTCCCGCGTCACCTCGCCTAGGATGCGCACCGCCAGCCCCGGCCCCGGAAACGGCTGTCGACCCAGAATCTCCTCCGGCATCTCCAGGTCGCGGCCAACGCGCCGCACCTCATCCTTGAACAGGTCCCGCAGCGGCTCGATCAACTTGAGCTTCATCCGCGCGGGCAGCCCGCCCACGTTGTGGTGGCTCTTGATGGTCTGGCTGGGGCCCTTCACGCTGCTGGACTCGATCACGTCGGGGTAGAGCGTGCCCTGCACCAGCCAGTCCACCCCGCCGGTCTCCTTGGCGATGCGCGTGGCCTCGTCGTCGAAGACCGCAATGAACTCCGCTCCTATGCGCTTGCGCTTGGTCTCCGGATCGATGACTCCGGCAAGTTGCTTGAGGAAGCGCTCGCTGGCGTCGACGGCCACGATCTTCAGTCCCAGCTTGTCGCGCAGGTTCTTCTGCACGTTCACGAACTCGTTCTTGCGCAGCACGCCGTTATTCACGAAGATGCAGGTCAACTGGCTGCCGATGGCCTTGTGCACCAGCACCGCCGCCACCGATGAGTCCACCCCGCCCGAGAGCCCGCAGATCACGTGGTCCTGGCCCACCTTCTCGCGGATCGCCGCCACCGTGCTCTCGATGAAATGCGCCGGGGTCCAGTCGCCGCGCGCCCCGCAGATTTTGAAGAGAAAGTTCTTGATGAGCTGCGGCCCCAGCGGCGTGTGATGCACTTCGGGGTGGAACTGCACCGCCCAGATGCGCCGCTCCTCGTTGGCAATGCCAGCCAGCGCGTTCGAGCTGACCGCGGTGCGCCGGAAGCTCGCCGGCAGCTCCAGCGCCTCGTCGCCGTGGCTCATCCAGACTTGGAGCGTGGGCGGCAGCCCGGCAAACAGCGCCGTTGCGCCGTCCTCGATGGTCACCTCGGCATGACCATACTCGCGCTTTTCACCCGGCCGCACCTTCCCGCCCAGGTGGTGCACGATGAAATGAAGACCGTAGCAGATGCCGAGCATTGGCGCGCCCAGCTCCAGCAGTTTTGGGTCGGCTGCCGGCGCATCCGCGTCATAAACCGACGACGGTCCGCCAGAGAGGATGATTCCCAGGGGGTTGAGCGCCTTGATTTCGGCAATGGGCGCCGTGCAGGGCAGCACCACGGAGAAAACGTTCTGCTCGCGTATCCGCCGCGCAATCAGCTGCGTATACTGCGAACCAAAATCGAGGATAACGATTGTCTGGGTGTCCACCTTTCAGTGTGGCAGGGGTTAGGGCCGAATGTAAAGAAGACAATCCGGCCATTTTCCAGCGCAGCGAACAGGGGCCTTGAGGCTACTGAACGCAGACCCGCAATAAAAGTGGCTTTAGCCGCGGGCTTTTCGTTTATGCTGCTCAGGCCGCGTCCCAACGCAGCCGAAACCGGCTCGGCGGAGCCAGTCGCGGGTATACTGGACCGTAAACTAGAATCCAGGATGGAATCCCGGATGAATCAATCTCTGCCGGCGGTCATGATTAAGAACCTCGCATTCATGAATTGAGCGGTAACTCAAAGCCACGGATTGCGTCTTGTATATGGGCTTTTGCTGGTGAACTGAAGCGGAGGAATCTTATGTCAGTCCAGAACGCCTTGAGGTCTCTTCTGGCCGGAGCGCTGTTAGCCTGCGCGGCCTCCGCGCCCCTTGCAGCGCAGTCAGGTTCACCTGCGTTGAGCGCAGCCCCGGCGCCGTCGGCTCCGGTCAAGGCTGCATCCGGATATGACCAGCCGCCGAAATACATTCTGGATGTGATGCGCGCCCCCTCCCCGCCAACGCCCGTGGTGAGCCCGGCAAAGGACACGATTCTTCTTGTCTCCTTGCAGGATTACCCGCCGATTTCCAGGGTGGCGACGCCTTTTCTGCGCCTTGCGGGCGTGCGCGTGGAGCCCAGGAACCACAGCAAGCACGATACCCCGGGCGGTTACGGCATCACGCCCTGCGTCACGAACTTCGAGCTAGTGCGCATCGCCGATGGCGCGCAGATTCATGTCGCGCTTCCCGAGGGCGCGTGTCCGGGCGGGCCAGTCTGGGCTGCTGACGGAAAGCGCTTCGCGTTCGTGAATATCGCTACCGATGCGGTCGAACTCTGGATCGGCGATGCCCAGACCGGCGAAGTGCATCCCGTGCCGGGAGCGCGTCTCAACCCGATGTTCAATGACGAGTTGCGGTGGATGCCCAACCAGAAAACGCTCCTGGTCAAACTGGTGCCTCAGGGAATGGGCGCGCCGCCCCCTGAGCCGATCGTGCCGAATGGTCCGAGCATCCAGGAGACGGGAGGCGAAAAAGGGCAGAGCAGCACCTATGAAAACCGCGACACGCTCGGCAGCATGCACGACGAGGATCTCTTCGATTACTATGCCTCCTCGCAACTGGCCTTCGTCGATGCGGCGACCGCCGCGATCACGCCAATCGGCAAGCTGGGGAATTACGAATCGCTGGATCCCGCGCCGGATGGGCTGCACATCCTGGTCACGGCGATCCACAAGCCTTACTCGTACGTCACCACGTACGATCGCTTCCCGAAGGATATCGAGGTCTGGGACACATCGGACCGCACAAGCATTCATGTTCATACCGTCGCTTCGCTTCCACTGGCGGATCGCGTTCCCGTCATGGGCGTTCCGCTAGGCCCGCGCGATTTTTCCTGGCGTGCCAACGAGCCGGCGACGCTGGTCTGGGCTGAAGCGCTGGACGGCGGCGACTGGAATGTTAATGTTCCGGCGCGCGACAAGATCATGCTTCACAAGGCGCCGTTCGACTCACCCGCACGCGAGATCACGCGCGCCGAACAGCGTTATGCCGGCTTCTCCTGGAGCGACCAGCCGGGCATCGCTCTTTTGACCCAGTGGGATCACAACCGGCACTGGTGGCGGACCTTCATCATCGACGTCGATAATCCGCAACAAAAGCCCCGCCTGCTTTGGGATCTCTCCACCGACGAGAGGTATGCGGACCCCGGCAATCCAGTGATGCGCCAACTGGCCAACGGCTCCTGGGTGATTCGCCAGGACGGTGATTCGATCTACCTTTCGGGAGCCGGCTCTTCGCCCGGCGGGGATCGGCCGTTCCTCGATCGGCTCGATCTCAATACCCTCAAATCCGAACGCCTGTTTCGCTGCGACAAGACCTCTTACGAGCGTTTTCTTTCCTTCACCGGGCCGGAGACACGTACGTTTCTCACCTGGCGTCAATCGCCCACCGACCCGCCCAATGCCTTTGCGCGAACGCTGGGAAAGCACGTCGATGCGCCCGCCGGAGAAGCGGCCTTTGCCTCAACCAGCGTCGCGATTACCCACATCCCCGATCCCACGCCGGAGGTGCGGGCGATCAAGAAGCGTCTGGTTACGTACAAGCGCGCCGACGGGCTTGACTTGTCCTTCACGCTCTATACGCCGCCCGGCTACAAAGAGGGCACGCGCGTCCCCACCATTTTGTATGCATATCCTCTCGACTATGCCGATCCTTCCAAGGCCGGCCAGGTTAGCGGCTCGCAGGAAACCTTCACGCGGCTCCGCCAATACAGGCTGCTGCTTCTGGCGGGCTACGCGATCATCGACGACGCTTCGTTTCCCATCATTGGCGATCCCAAGAAGGCCTACGACACCTATCTGGAGCAGTTGGTCGCCGATGCCAAGGCCGCGGTAGACGAGGCGGTGCGGCTTGGCGTTGCCGACCCCGCTCGCATAGGAGTCACCGGACACAGCCATGGCGCTTTGATGACCGTGAATCTGGTGGCGCATTCCGACTTGTTCCGCGCCGGCGTCGCCACCAGCGGCTCCTATAACAAGACGCTCACGCCTTTCGGTTTCCAGAATGAGCAGCGATCGGTTTGGGAGGCGCAGGACGTCTATCTGAAAGTCTCTCCCTTTTTCTTCGCCGACAAACTGAAGACGCCACTCCTCATCGTGCATGGCGCTGAAGACGCGAATCCCGGGACCACGCCGCTGCAAGCCAGCAAGCTCTACGAAGCAATTCGAGGCAATGGGGGTACCGCTCGCCTGGTGATGCTCCCCCACGAGCCGCATTGGTATGCCGCAATGGAGTCGAACGAGCAGCTTGTTTACGAGATGCTGCGCTGGTTTGACAAATACGTGAAGAACGCCACGCCGCGGTAACCCCGCCTAGGAGCTTGAATGGAAAGAAGACAATCCGGCCGCTTTCCAGCGCAGGGAGCAGGAGCCTTCAGGCCCCTGAACGCGGGCTTGGCCGCACCCAGTCATCGCTCGGGCGAACCGGGTTCCCCAGCCATGCACCGGCCCTGGAGGGTGCCCCGGCGCCCACTTCGTCGATGGGGTGGAAACCGCACCGTCCGCGGCGCATCTTTCCCCCGCCTGCTCGTTGACGTTTCCCACCCTTCCGGCGTCCAAACCCCATCCGCGCCCGAAATTGGATCGCAGGGTTGCCGGGCGCGGTATTTGGCCGCGCCGGAGACGGGATGGCCTGGAAAAATGAGCTGTTTTGCCCGGTTTCTGGCCAAAGCTAGGCACAACCTACCCTTGGCTTTTACAATGCAGCAGGGACCTGTCCCAACCCAGCACCGCTGTGGAACTAGCAAACTTGGCGGCACACGCCTGACCAGGATGAAGGAATCGCATGAAGTTTACGAAATTCGGCAAGGCACTTCTGATGAGCGCCCTCTTTGCTGGCGTCGTCCTTAGCTTTACGTCTTGCAATCAGAGTTATACGGTCGGCTATTTGTATGTGACGGGTACAGTGACGGCCCAGTCCTCCGGCGAAGGCATTATCACGGGCATCGAGATTGATCACAATACGGGCAAGATGTCCGCAGTCCGTGGAACGCCCGTCTCCTCCGGAGGCGCCAACCCGGTTCGCGCCGTCCTGCTCGAGACTAGCCGCTTCCTGTATGTCCTCAACCGCGGCGCAACCGCTTCGGGCAGCGCCGACTGCACCACGGCGGACCCCTGCAAGAACTCGAATATCACTTTGTTCACGGTCGGCGGTAACGGCGTCCTCACTGCGCAGCAGACCTTCTTCACCCAGGGCATCAACCCTTTCCGCATGATCGCCGACAATTCAGGAAGCCACCTGTACGTGCTTGACCACGATGCGCCCGACAGCGCAGCTTACTCTGGCGTCACGCCCACGGCGGCCAACCCCAACAGTTGCATGTTGGCACTGGGGAACTCGGCCACATCCTGCGGCGACATTACGGCTTTCTCGGTCAACCAGAACACGGGGCGACTGCAGCTCATCGTCAATGCCCCGGTTACCGCGGCAAACGGCTCGGCCCTGCTCTACTTCCCGGTGCCGGCCAATCCCGTCGACTTCGCCCAGGCTGCGGGAAGCGTTCTCACGCTGAGCGGAACTCCAGCCGCCAGCTACCCGTATACCGGGGGCACCTCGGTTTTCCCTTACACCTACAGCGCCGCAAACGGACAGTTGACCATCAATCAGAACAGCTCCCAGCCGCTGGGCATCGCGCAGGGCACGGCCCTCGTATACGCCTCCGGAGTCGTTTACGTACTTGACAACGAACCCAT
The DNA here is from genome assembly GCA_035315085.1 of Occallatibacter sp. Lineage (GTDB taxonomy): Bacteria > Acidobacteriota > Terriglobia > Terriglobales > Acidobacteriaceae > Telmatobacter. Next base: position 23,442 of record DATFYK010000060.1, on the reverse strand, counting down.
CACCGTCAACTTTAACGACGTCGTCACGACCTCCTCAAGCCAGATCCTGCCCTTCGTCGTGGGCAGCAACGGCGCACTGGCGGCAGAGCCCGGCGGTGTCATTCCCGATGACCCCACTCTCTCCAATCCGATTTATTTGATAGTGGAGTCCAAGGGCAAGTTCGTCTACGTGGCCAACCAGGGGAACAACACCCAAGGGGCCAACGCGCAGAGCGGCATTGCCGGCTATTTCATAACCACCAGCCCTGCTTACCAACTCAGCTTCATCCCCGATGAACCCTTCGGCTCCGGTGCCGGCCCGCAGTGTCTGGTGGAAGATCCTTCGAGCCAGTTCATCTACTCGGCCGACTTCAATGATTCGTCCGTTACCGGCCGGGTGGTTGACCCGAACTCGGGTGTGCTCAACAATTTGCGCGTGACGAATACCTATGCGCTCCAAGGCCCGGCCACATGGTGCCTGGTTGACGGGCGTACTAACTAGAGCGGCGCCGAGTACAGTTGTAACGGGTGCGGGCGTCAGCCGGCTGGCCGACTCCCGCACCGGGTTTTCGCCCAGAATCCGGAATGACCGGATTCTTCTTCAAACGTAGACGGATGCCGGGCGCTGCTTTTTCCTGGATGCCCTGGGGTTCGATTCCAAAATCTGTTTTTTTCGGGCCGGGATTCCGGCCCGCTGACGAAAGATGCGCATGAAGTTCAACAAATCGAGCCAGTTGCTTTTAGTTTCCGCGGCCAGCCTCCTGGCGGCTGGGCTTCTGACCGCCTGCGGCACACTCACCGTGAACTTTGTCTTCGTGGCCAGTTCCAAGGCCGCGGGAACCAATAACTACGGCGAGATCGACGTCTTCGAGATCAACTCGGAGTCCGGCTTTATGCGTCAGATTCCTACCTCGCCCTTTCCTTCCGGCGGACGCGACCCCGTGGCCGAAGCCGTCTCCTCTGACAACACCAACCTGTATGTGGTCAACCAGGACGACAACTCCATCGTCCAGTTCATCATCGGCAACGACGGCAAGCTCTATCCGCAGCATACGGTGAATACGCCGGGAATCTACCCCCTGGCCGTCGCCGTGAGCGGATCGAACCTGTTTGTTGTCGATACCTACCAGCCGCTGCCGATCTGCTCCACCGCAGACCCCTGCTCGGGATCGGTGGCCGTCTTTCCCATCAGCGCCACCACCACATCCCCTCCCAGCGACGTGCTGGGATCGCCGCTCGCTAACGGAAGCCTGAACTACTGGCCTTTGAGCCTGCCCGGCAAGCCCAATGACATCATCGTGCCGACGGCCATCAACGTCCTGGCCTCCGGCGCCCGTCTCTACGTGACCGCCTATGACTCGACCGTAACGCCCTACGTTGGTTATATCTTCGGCTTCTCGGTCGCCTCAGGCGGCGCGCTAACTCCGCTGAACGGTGGCGTGCCCTTTGCCGCGGGAACCCAGCCTTCCGCCATCGCCAGTGACTCCACCAGCAGCTACGTCTACGTCACCGACTTATCAAACGGCAATGTTCTCGGCTACACCGTGAGCGCTGCGGCGGCTGACGCTGGCTCCCTTAGCCCGCTGAGCGGCAGCCCGTTCCCAGCCGGAAGTCAACCCTCCGCGATTGTCGTCGATCCCTCGTACCCTTATGTCTACGTAGCTAACTCCCTGGACTCGACGGTTAAGGCCTATTCCATGAGTAGCGGTGAGCTGACCAGTCTCGGCATCTATGCCACAGGCGAGCAGCCGGTGGCCATCGGCATCGATCCCTCGACCAACCACTTTCTTTACACCGCCAACTATCTTGGCAACGGGGTTGTAGGCACCGTCTCCGGCTTTCAGTTGAGTCCCACCGCCGGCACGCTCGTGAATTCGCAAAACTCCCCCTATACGGCCAACGCCCAGCCGACGGCCGTCGCCGCAGTTTCGCATAACGGCACGGGGGGCGGCATGCAGAAGTAACTGCCGTTGCGGCCGTAGCCACACATTGTAGCAACACCCCGTACCGGGCCTTTATAATACATACGGGGCAACTTAACCAGTTTTCTTTGGGCTTCAACTTGATGGCCCACGACGAAGGAAGCGCATGAAGTTCAGCAAATTGAGCCAGCTCTTTCTGGTCTCTACGATCGGCCTTCTAGTGGCCACCCTCTTGACCTCCTGCGAGATCACCACCATTGATTATGTCTTCGTGGCCAGTTCCCAGGGTTCGGGAACCGGCAGCCCCGGACAGATCGAAACCTACGATGCGGACTCCCAAACCGGCGCGCTGCGCACAGGAACACCGGCCGTGAACTCCGGCGGATCCAATCCAGTCGCTATGGCCGTGACCTCCGACTACCAGAATCTCTACGTCGCCAACCAGGGAAACAGCTCCGTGGTCCACTTCGCTATCGCCTCCAATGGCGTCCTGACGCAGAAGGACACGGTCACCGCGACCAGCATGCCCGTCGCCCTGGCAGTGAACACGGCCGGAACCTACCTGTATGTGGTGTCTTGCGTCCCCACCAGTTCTACCGCGCTGACTTGCGCCGGCGCCGCCACGCTCTCGGCCTATTCTCTCTCCAGTGGCACCATCGGCTCCAAGGTATTGCAGCAGACCCTCAGTCTCTCCGGCATTTCCAGCGCTTACGCGAGCGATGTTCTCGTTCCAACCGGGGTCACCGTGCTGGCCAACAACAGCACCGTTAGCGGCAACGCCGTCTTCGTCACGGCCTATGACCAGTCGGCCTACAATCCCGGTGGAACGACAACCAGTACTGCAAATCCCGGCTGGGTCTTCAGCTTTACCGTCGGCTCGGGCGGCGCGCTGACCCCAGCCATGGGCAGTCCTTACATGGCCGGCGTCAAGCCCACCGCCATCATCGCCGACCCCACAGACCGCTTTGTCTATGTCACCGACTACGCCTCCAACGAGCTGATCGGCTACACGATTCAGGACGGCAGCACCCTGGATTTCATGGTCAATGGCCCCTTCAGGACCGGCAACGAGCCCCAGGCACTGGTTGTGGACCCGCGCGGCCTGTATATTTATGTTGCCAACGCGCTGGACTCCTCGGTTTCGGCCTACAACATCACTCTGGCCACCGGCGCTCCCTCGACCGTGGTCAACGTCATCGGCAGCGCCGTCAACTCCACTGACACCACGCCGGTCGCCATTCTGGTGGACGCGGCGGTGGGCCGCTTCGTCTATACCGCCGACTACCAGGGCAACTCCATCTCCGGCTTTAAACTGAGCGCGGATACGGGCTCGTTGGCTCCCACGCAAGCTACGCCTTACCCCACCGGGTTCCAGCCCACCGCTCTGGTATCCGTTCCCCACGGCAACCATGCGCTGCAAACAGTAACCCCATAAGGACAGCGGCATTCCAGCGCCACAAGCCCAGCCATCGCGGCTGGGCTTTTTGTTGTGCGCGAGGCTACGCCCCCATCCACTTGCGCAGTAGCCGCTGCGCGGGCCTCTCGACCAGGTATCGCCCCAGCAGCGCCACGCCAATCAGCGCCGCGTAGCTGATCCAAGGGTCGAACCGGCTCAGGCCCAGCCGCTCCAGCACATGGGTGTCGTGAATCAGGTTCCACAGGTTGAAGTGCAGCAGATAGAGGCAGTAGCTGGCCTCGCCCACCAGGACCAGCGGGCGCAGGCCGAATAGTGTCGCCAGCCAATTCTCTCCGGCCAACCCCAGAACGATGCAGCCGAAGAACGGCAGCAGCAGGCCGTCGTGAAGAATCGGGTAGGGCGCCAGCGGCCCCAACTCCAGAATGGCGAAGGTCCCTGCAAAGCCGGCCAGCCCCAGCGCCACGCGCAGACGGCCCGGCCGCGGCGCCAGCTCATCCACGCCGGCCAGCAGAATCCCGAAGACAAAGCTGGCCAGGTGCGGCAGCGGCGTAAACTTGAGCGCCTGCAGCCACGGACCCCAGCTCCACCGGTCGGGATGCGGAATGCCGTCCGGATTGAACGCCATGTAGAGCAGGCCGGGAATCAAGCCCAGACCCCATACCGCGGCCAATTGAACCAGGGTTCGCCAAATCCGCGCCGGCCGTTTCCACTTGGCCAGCCAGGGAAAGAGAAGGTAAAAGAAGCTCTCGGCCGGCATGGCCCAGGCCGGGGTGTTCAGGAAGGTGGCCAGCGATGGAATCCAGCCCTGCAGCAGCAGCGGCGTGAGCGCCATGCCGGTCCAGAACATGGCGTGCGTGTGGGCCCAATACTCCGGCGCCACCATCCGCCAGCTCAGCAACAGGCTCAGCAGGTAGATGGGATAAAGCCGCGTAAACCGGACCTCCCAGAAGCGCGCCCGGTCCAGTTTGCCGGTCCTGGCCCGGCCCGCGTAGTTATAGGCCAGCACAAACCCCGAGAGCAGGAAGAACAGTCCCAACCAGACGAAACCGGCATTGACCACCGGCGCCAGGAAGCCAAACCATTGGGGATTGGAAAAATGAAAGAGGACGATGCCGGCGGCCGCGAGACAGCGCAAACCCATCAGTGCATCCAGCCGTTCAGGCTTGTGTGTCTCCATTCCGTAGCTTCTAGCCTCTAGCTTTTAGCTTCTAGCTCCAAGCCATGTCTTGTTCGGAGCAACATCCAGAATAATCAGAGCAGCTCATACGATCGACAATCAGCTTAAAGCTAATAGCTGTTCTTCACGCCGTCACCAGCGATCCGACCTTTTCGCCCAGCACCACCCGGCGGATATTCCCCGGCTGGTTCATGTTGAAGATAATCAGCGGTAGATTGTTGTCCTTGCACAGGCTCACTGCGGTCAGGTCCATCACCTTCAGCCCCAGGCGCAGAATCTCCATGTAGGTAATCTCGTCGTACTTCACGGCATCCTTCACCAGCACCGGGTCGGCGTTGTACACGCCCTCCACCTTGGTGCCCTTCAGCAGCACGTCGGCTTTGATCTCCATGGCGCGCAGGCTGGCTGCGGTGTCGGTGGAGAAGAAGGGATTGCCGATGCCCGCGGCGAAGATGACCACCCGCCCCTTTTCGAGATGCCGCACGGCCCGGCGGCGAATGTACGGCTCGGCCAACTGGTTCATGAACACGGCGGTCATCACCCGGCACTGCACGCCGCGCTTTTCAATGGCGTCCTGCATGGCAATGGCGTTGATGACCGTGGAGAGCATGCCCATGTTGTCGGCGCTTACCCGGTCCATCTCCCTGGCCTGCTCCTCCACGCCGCGGAAAAAGTTGCCTCCGCCCACCACCACGCCGACTTCCACGCCCAGCGCGTGAATTTCGGCAATTTCGGCGGTGATCCCCGCCACCTTGTCGGCATCCAGGCCGAAACCGCGTTCGCCTGCAAGTGCCTCACCCGAAAGCTTCAGAACAATGCGTTTATACATGCCTTTTCGAGTATCGCATACCGGCTGCGGCCCGCCAATCGCAGAACTGGCCGATTCATCTCGACGCCGATGCCCCAAAGAGAGTTTAATAGTAAAGAAAAAGGAGAGGACCGCCCCCGTTCCCCTCCGCGATGGTCGTGATGCCCATGAGTTGCGCCTCCCATTCATGCAAACGTATCTCCTTTGCCGGTCTGATGTGCGTCTTCATCCTGGCGCTCTGCGCCCGCGCGGGCGTTCTGCGCGCGCAGCAGATCTTGCCCTCAGACAGCCAACTCCCGTCGGCGCCCCTCCCCGCGTCTGCGTTCGCTCCCGTACCGGCGTCTGTGCCCGCGCCCCCGCCTGCGCCCGTCGCCATCGATGCGTTTTCAACTGCGGGTTCATCCCCCTCCATCCCAGGCTTGAACCCCGGCTCCTCCGGCTCCGTTCCTGTCCGCACCGCGCCGCGCGACTCGAGCCAGGGCTTTTCGCTTTGGGACGGCACGCTGCTGGACGCCATCCAGCATGGCGGAGGAACCCGCTCCGGCCGCTTTTCCAGCCCTGGCAGTCAACCGGTCGACTTCAAGTCCCTCTTTCAGGGGATAAACAGCCCCGGCTTCGGCCGCGGCCTAGGCTCCGGCGGACTGGGCCCAGGAACGAACGGCTTGGCGCCGGGAGGCCTCCAGTTCAATCAACTGAATCGGGGCGATCTGGGGGTGTACCTGAAGTCCCCGGCGGACAGCTTCCGCGTCGCCTACCAGGACGCTTTCGGCACAAGAAGCAATGGCCTGGGCGTCTTCGCGGGCCAGGGCTCCGTTCGCGCCACCTTCAACAGCTCCGCCTTCGGCAACGGGATGTTCAACTTCTCTGCGACCTCCATGGTGGGCTCCGGGCCCATGGCAGGTTCGATGCACAGCCTCTCCGGCAGCTCCATTAGCGGGACAGGACTCGCCAGCCCATCCGCCCCCGCCGGCACAGGAGCACGCCCCACCACGTCGCTCTCGCTGAAGCTTTCGTTCTAGTGCGCTGACGCCTCCCTGAAAGTGTGAGACTCAGCGCCAACCGGGCGCTCCTCTGCCCAAATGCAAAAAGGCCCGGGGTTTGCACCCTGGGCCTCTTGCGATTCCTGAATCTGGCTGAAAGTTACTCGCTGGCCGCTTCCACCGGCTTGGTAGTCGCCACCGTCCACTCCGGCGCACCCACCTTGAAGCGCGCGAACCGCCGCACGGTGATGTTCTCGCCCAGTTTGCCCACCTTCTGCCCGATAAGCTCCTTGATGCTCACTGCCTGATCCTTAATGAAGGGCTGCTCCAGCAGGCAGACCTCCTCGTAGAACTTGGCCATCTTGCCCTCCACGATTCTCTCGATCACCTGCGCCGGCTTGCCCGTGGCCGCGGCCTGCGCGCGAAAGATATCCTTCTCCCGCTCCAGGTCCTCCGCGGTCACGTCCTCGCGCTTCACGTAGCGCGGATCGCTGGCCGCGATGTGCATCGCGATGTCCTTCAGCAACTCCTGGAAGTCCTCGGTGCGGGCCACAAAGTCGCTCTCGCAATTCAACTCGATCAGCACGCCGATTTTGCCGCCGGCGTGTATGTACGTCCCCACCGCGCCCTCGTTGGTGGTGCGGGAAGCCTTCTTCTGCGCCGAGGCCATGCCCCGCTTGCGCAGCACCACGAATGCTTCCTCGATGTTTCCCTTCGTCTCCTGCAAAGCCTTCAGGCAGTCGCCCATCGGCGCGCCGGACTTTTCCCGAAGCTCTTTCACCAACTTTGCATCAATCTTTTCGCTCACTGTTCTTGTCTCTCTCTCTTGGTCTACGCATGGCGCCTGCCGCGGATTTCCGGGAAGCCGTCAGCTATTCGCTTTCAGCGATTAGCGAAAGGCATCTCGACCAGTCGTCGCGGTGGACTCATGCGGTCAGTTCAATCTTGTACAGCTAAGAGCTAACAGCTAAACAAAAGCGTGGCGCTCGACCCTCGCGGCCACGCTTGTCTCATGATGCGCACTTCGGCGCGCAGGATAGATTACAGAGCGCCCCCAGCCACGTCGGCCTCTTCCAGCAGCGCGGCAACCGCGGCGGGCGCCTTGCGAATGCCGCCGCCCAGCGCCGCTTCCAGGTCCACTTCCTCCACTGGCGCGGCCTCGGCGGATGGCGCGTCTTCGGCCGCCGGAGCAGGCAACTCTTCCTGGAATGCCTTGTCGCCCACCAGGTTCACGCCCTCGACCGCCGAGTCGGCGATCTTCGAGGTGAACAGGCGAATGGCGCGCAGGGCATCGTCGTTGCCCGGAATCACGTAATCGACCACCGTCGGATCGCAGTTCGTGTCCACCACCGCCACCACCGGAATGCCCAGCTTGCGGGCTTCCTTCACGGCAATCGTCTCGTTATTCGAGTCGACGACGAAGATCGCGTCCGGCAGCCGCTTCATCGTCTTGATGCCGGCCAGATTGGCCTGCAAATGCTTGCGCTCCCGCTCCAGCCGTATCACTTCCTTCTTGGTCAGCAGCTCATAGCGGCCATCCGTGGCCATCTCATCCAGTTCCTGAAGGCGCTTCACTGACTTCTGCACTGTCACCCAGTTGGTCAGCAAGCCCCCCAGCCAGCGCTGGTTGATGTACGGCATCCCGGCGCGTGTCGCCTCTTCGGCTACGGCATCCTGCGCCTGGCGCTTGGTGCCGACGAAGAGAATCGTCTTGCCCGTGGAGCACAGCTCCGTGACGAACTTCGACGCTTCCTTGAACAGCTTCAGCGTCTTCTGCAGGTCGATGATGTAGATTCCATTGCGCTCTCCAAAGATGTACTCCTTCATCTTCGGGTTCCAGCGCTTGGTCTGATGCCCGAAATGAACACCCGCTTCGAGCAGCTCCTTCATTGTGATCGTGGCCAAAGGGCCTCCTTCGTGGATTGCATCCGGACTGGCACTGCCCTGGCCCGGATTGATCCCGCTCGCGCGGGAGATTGGTAAAACCAGTGGTCAGTGGACAGTGAACAGTGGTCAGTAACCCAAATCCTCGGCACTGTTCACTGATCACTGTCCACCGTTCACTATCTCTTGCTGAACTGGAACCGCTTGCGGGCGCCCTTCTGCCCGTACTTCTTGCGCTCCTTCTGGCGCGCGTCGCGGGTCAGCAGGCCCTCGGTCTTCAACAACTTGCGCAGCTCCGGGTTGAACTCGATCAGCGCGCGGGCAATGCCCATCTTCACGGCATCTGCCTGCGCGGTCACGCCGCCGCTCTTCACGGTGGTCACCACGTCGAAGGTGCCTGCCAGTTCGGTCAGCGCCAGCGTGCGCTTGGCGGCCACGCGCTGCTGCTCGGTCACAAAGTAGGTTTCAAAAGGCTTGCCGTTGACCTTCCACTCGCCTGTGCCGGGACGCAGAAAGACGCGGGCGATCGCCGCCTTCCGCCGCCCCGTCCCGTAGTACTGAACCAGATCCGCCATTCCTTCTCCTAGCCGTTAGCTATTAGTTCTTAGCTATTAGCCGTCCCTGTTTCTATCCCGCTCTTCGCATTCCCGTTCGCCTTGCCTCAGCATTTCGCTCCCGCACCAACAAGCTAAGAGCTAAAGGCTAATAGCTGCTCTTACAACGCCACCGGTTGCTGCGCTTGGTGGGGATGCTTGTCGCCTCGATAGACCTTCAGCTTCGAACCCATTGAGCGCCCCAGCTTGCTCTTGGGCAACATGCCCTTGATGGCCTCTTCCAGAATCTTCTCCGGCTTGCGCTTCAACAGGCGCGTGAACGATTCCTCGCGCAGCCCGCCGGGAAAACCGGTGTAACGGCGATAGAGCTTCTTCTCGGCCTTCAGGCCGGTCAGGCGCACCTTCTCCGCGTTGATGACGATCACGTGGTCGCCCATATCGATGTACGGCACGTAGCGGGGATTCAGCTTGCCGCTCAGCACGCTGGCCGCCTTGGTCGCCAGACGCCCCAGCGTCTGCCCGCTGGCATCCACCACATACCACTTGCGGTCAATATCCTTGCAGCTCGGAACAAAGGTGCCCATCTCTCTCCTGCCCTCTAAAACCCGTCTTATAAATCCCTGTCCAACAAAAACCACAGCGCAAAGCGCCTTTGCCCATGCCAAAACGCGCTTGGGCCTCTTCTACCCACGTCCAAACAAGTCTGTTCGGGTGAGAACTGCGGGGGCTTGCCCTCTAAAGGCTCTGGCTCGGCTGGACACCTTCAATATCCAACAGCCGGTGGCCTGCTCCAGCCTACCCCTCCGGGGCATCAGCCAGCCGGGTCCGCGTGAACGCCCCGCCGACGAAGACCTGTCGGTGTGGACCCCTACACATAGACCCCTGGCGCAACACCGCGCAAGGTCTACAGAATACCGGAATCCCGGCCTAGAGTCAACGACAAGACAGACAGAAAAGGCGGCCGAAGGCAGATCGCCCGCAGGCATGTCTCCGGACCAAGCAGTTCCCAGAGCATTCCGCCTGCCACTGTTTCCCCGCCGGCATTGGAACATTGTTCCGCTTCGTATACATTGAAGGCAATGTTCATCCAGCCGGTCCCTCTCCAGCGATATCCGCCGCGGCTGCCGTTTCCCGGCCGTTTCTATGCCCAGCAAGCCATTAGCGCGCCCGCCGGCAGACCTGGAGCCGGCCAGTGAAAGCAATCCCTCTGCGCGCTCTTGCCGCGGCTTGCATCGTCGCCGCCGGCTTTTGTCTCGTCTCAGCCATCATTGCCTTAAGCCTTGCTCCTACGAACCCTGGCTCAAGGGATTTCATTGAATATTGGGCGGCGGAACAGCTGCTGATTCACCACGCCAATCCGTACGACAGAGTTGCAACTTTCCAGATCGAGCGTGCCGCGGGTTTCACGAAAGGCCGCGCTGAATTCTGGTACAGTCCGCCGGTGGACCTGTTGCTGGCGTTGCCCCTGGGATTCGTCGGCGCTAGGTCGGGGCTGATTCTTTGGACGATTGGGCTGTTTGCCGGTCTCTCTCTGTCTCTATGGTTGATTTGGGACCTCAACGGCCGCCCCAACACGTTATTGTCCCTGGCCGGATTCCTCTTCGCTCCTGCACTCACCTGTCTTCTAGCAGGACAAATCAGCATCTTTTTCCTTCTTGCATTCGTCCTCTTTCTTTACTTCTACGAATCGCATCCGTTTTGGGCAGGCGCGGCACTCTTGCCATGCACTCTGAAATTGCACCTGTTTCTGCCATTCGCCGTTGCTTTGCTTCTGTGGATACTCGTACGGAAGAAATACTCAATCCTCGCTGGATTCGCCGCGGCATTCACCGCCGGTTGCGTGCTGACATTCTCCTTCGACAGTCACGCGTGGTCCGAGTACTCCCAACTGATGAAGACCGAAGGCCTGCTCAATGAGTTTGTGCCGACTTTAAGTGAAACTCTGAGATTTCAGATCGATCGGAGCGCCATCTGGCTGCAGTTTGTTCCCGGCGTCCTCGCTTGCTGCTGGGCGGTCTGGTACTTCTGGACGCGACGAGACCGTTGGAATTGGATGAATCACGGTTTATTGTTGCTTCTGGTCTCGGCACTGTGCAGGCCGTACGGCTGGTTTTTCGATGAATCCGTGCTGCTTCCCGCCGTTCTGGCTGGCATGTATCGCGCAGCCAATTCGCGGTGGTTGCTACTGCCGCTTGGATTGATCGCCGGCGTTGCGCTTACCGAGGCGCTCATATCCGTCCCCATAACATCCCCTTACTACCTGTGGACTGCACCCGCTTGGCTTGCATGGTATCTCTACGCAGCGAGAGGAAACGGCGCGTCAGCGGAGAAAAGCGCGCAGCGCAGTCCATAATAGCGTCTGCTCCGTCTTCGGACAGTTGGGATACTTACAGTTCCAGTTCTTTCTGCTCTGTCACAGCCTCCCGGAGCGCTCCCGCCATTTCATCTAATCGTCACGGCAGACAAGGTTCCCCATGGCTTAGAATCATCTGTCGGCAGCACAACCGCTGCCAGACCTGGGAGAAAGCAAATGTCCGGCGTCCTCATCCCTACTCCGCGCGGGCAGATGCCCGCTTACCTCGCAGTTCCGTCCAACCACGGTCCGGTGCCCGGCGTCGTGGTCCTTCACGATGTCCTCGGCATGAGCCGGGACCATCGCAAGCAGGCCGACTGGCTCGCCGAAGCCGGCTTCCTCGCCGTCGCTCCCGACCTCTACTACAAAGGTGGCCTGCTGCTCTGCATCCGCCAGGTCATCCGCGACCTCATGGCCCGCACCGGACCCGCTTTCGACGATGTCGAAGCCGCGCGCTCCTGGCTCCTGGCGCAACCCAGTTCCAACGGCAAGGTTGGCGTCATCGGCTTCTGCATGGGCGGCGGATTCGCCCTCCTGCTCGTCTCCGGCCACGGCTTCTCCGCCGCCAGCATCAACTACGGCGGCCCGCTGCCCAAGGACTTCGATGACTTTCTCAATGCCGCCTGCCCCGTCGTCGGCAGCTACGGCGGCCAAGCCAAGTGGGAGCAGGGCGTCGCCGATGAGCTGCAGCGCGCCTTGGAACGCGCCCTTGTCCCTCACGACGTAAAGGAATACCCCGATGCCGGACACTCCTTCATGAACAAGCACCGGGGCTACTCATTTCTGAAGGTGCTGCCCTACAAAGGCATCGGCTACAACGAACCCGCCACCATGGACGCCCGGCGGCGGATCACGGCCTTCTTCCACACGCATCTCGGAGGCTGAAAACCATGGAACCAGGAAATGATCGCGATAAGTCCGTCTGCGAAGAGCCCGGCGATTGGAGCGGCCTGTGCCGGATGGGCGGCAGCGCAGCCTACATTCTGATCGTCTATTCACTGGCGACCATCGTTCAAATGGTCGTGCTGGGGGGCCAGCCCACGACCGCCGCCGAAGCCTTCACGCTGTTGCAGCACAACAAAGCGCTGGGACTCTTGCGCCTCGACCTGCCAACAATCGTCGTGATGCCGCTCTACTATCTGCTGTTTCTGGGCCTCTTCGCGGCATTGCGGCGGAGCAATCTGGCGAACGCCCTGCTCGCCACGGCTCTGGCCTTCGTTGGAGTGACGCTGTTGCTGGCAACACCGACGGCGCTGTCCATGCTCCCGCTGAGCGGCAGGTTCGCGGCGGCCACAACCGATGCTGCGCGAGCGCAGCTCCTGGCCGCCGGAGAAGCGATCATGGCATCCGACATCTGGCACGGAACGGGAGCCATTCTGGGCGGAATACTTCTCCAGTGCGGCGCCGTGCTGATCTGCTGCGTCATGTTGCGCGGCGGGGTCTTCGGCAAGGCGACTGCCTGGCTGGGCATTGTGATGCATTCGCTGGATCTGGCCCACATCATTGGCGGGCAGTTCCTGCCTGTTTCTGGCGTTGTGCTCATGGCCATCGCCGGTCCGCTCTATCCGATCTGGCTCTTCCTGGTTGGCCGCAGGCTGCTTCAGTTGGCGGGCAAAAAGGAGTGAAATCTTTCCTATTTCGCGCGATTATGCCGAAACCCCACGATCTACGTAACGAATCTACGCCGGTCGTGGGGCACGAGCTAGAAGCTATAGCTTGCTTTACGCCGCCTTTGCATCCCCCGCCGACCGCACCCGGAAGCGTTTCATCGAAATCGACAGTGTGCGCTCAATCTTGCGGAGGTCGCCGCGCTCGGCCGGTCCGGTAAAGGTCGAAGCTACACCGTGCGCTGAAGCCCGCCCCGTCCGCCCTACGCGGTGGACAAAGTCCTCGGCGATCTTGGGCATATCGAAGTTGATGACGTGCGCCACATTCGCCACGTCGATGCCGCGCGCGGCCACATCGGTGGCAACCAGCACGCGGTGATGTCCCTCGGAGAAGCTGCGCAGCGCGGCATTCCGCTGCGACTGCGAGCGGTCGCCGTGAATCTGCGTCGCCGAGTGCCCCGACCGGGTAAGCCTCCGCGCCACGCGCTCCGCTCCATGCTTGGTGCGCACAAAAACCAGGAAGCTGCCCTTTTCCGCGCCCAGCAGGTGTTCCAGCAATTCCTGCTTCTTGTCCGGCTCCACTTCAAAGGTGCGCAGCTCCACGTTCTCGGCCGGCTTCAGCACCGATCCGATCTCGATGCGCGCCGGGTTGTTCAGGTATTTGCGCGCCACTTCCTTGACCGCGCCTTCCAGCGTAGCCGAGTAGCACAGCGTCTGGCGCGTCGCCGGCAGCGTGGCCGCAATGCGCGCAATCGCCGGCTGGAAGCCCATATCGAGCATCCGGTCCACTTCATCGAGCACCAGAATCTGCACCCCGTCCAGCCGCGCCAGCCTGCGCTTGAGGTAGTCTTCAAGCCGTCCCGGCGTGGCCACAATCAGCCGCGCGCCGCGGCGGATGGCCTCGATCTGCGGCCCTTCGGCCAGCCCGCCCACCACCAGGGCAACGGTCTGCGCCGAACTGGTGCGAATGGCGCGGAAGTGCTTTTCCACCTGCATGGCCAGCTCGCGCGTGGGCAGCAAAATGAGCGCCTGCGTTGCGGGGGCGCTCCGCGCTTCCGTCTTTTGGAGCAGTTCGATGATGGGGATGAGGAAGCCGAGCGTCTTGCCTGTCCCGGTCTGCGCGGTGGCCAGCACGTCGCGGCCTTCCAGAGCAGGGGGAATGCAGCCGGCCTGAACCGGCGTAGGGATTTCAAATTTGTTTTGGTCAAGCCGCGCCAAAAGAGCGGGCGAAAGAGAAAACTGTGAAAACTGAGTCGTCAATATTGTCAAATTTCCTGTGGATTCCGGGAGCCCATCTTTCCCTGGGGCCTGCAATCGGAACCGGTCATGAAGCGCGCGCACGAATCCTCTTCGGACGCGAACCTGCTTATCGATATGCGCAAGGGAGAACCGAAAACGTCTCTGGGACTGGCAAACCGGCATTCAACAAGGGGAAGAATGCTCGCTCACCCGGAGCTGACCCACGCAACTATTACGCCAATCGGCACTCTGCCGGTCAGCTACCCGCTTCCATGCAATCGACATTTGATCGCGTTCCCGGTTTCATTCGCGTCCATCCAACTCGCCAATCCAATTCAAGGAGGCTGGGATGCTCGAACCCTTGCTTCGGACCGTCTTCACAGTCCAATGCAACGTCCCCGGGTGGGAGACTCATGGGCATGCGCTCTACCACCCCAGGAAACAAAGACCGTATCTTGGGAATCCCGGTTTGGAGGGGCTTGGGGGAAATCTGTGCCCGGCAAACTTGCCCTCTGAAGGGCAAACCGCCGCTCACGGCCAAATCACTGAGCGCAAGTACAGTATAGCACGTTTTCGCTTTTCCCTCGCCCGCGGTCCCTCAGCTCCGCCCTTCCAACCGCGCCGCCACCTGCTCCACCAGGTGTTCGAGCTCGGCCGTTTGCTTTCCCTCCGCCGTGCCCGCCCCCTCGGTAATCCGCCCCAGCCGCCCATCCGGGAAGCCCAGCCGCCGTTTCAGCTCCAGAAGTTCCTTGATCTTGCTCTCCGGGATGAACTGGAGCGGCTTGCCGATCTGCGAGGCAATCAGGTAGGTCTTGCAATACGTGTCCAGTATCTCGGCCAGATACTCGGCGCGGGTGACGGTGTCGGCCCAGCAGACCACTCCGTGGTTCGCGAGCAGAATCGTGTTATGGTCGTGGACGAAAGGCAGCACCGTTTCGGCAAAGGCCTGGGTGCCCGGCGTCTCATAGGGCGCCACCGCCAGAGGGCCGATGAAGATCTCATACTCCGGAATCAGCCCGTTGGGCGGCGTCGTGCCGGTGATGGCAAAGGCCGTGGCGTAGGGCGGATGGCAGTGCACCACTGCGCGGGCGCTCGGGTTGGCCTTGTATATCTCCAGATGCAGCAGCAGTTCGCTGGTGCGCGACCGGTCGCCGGCCAAGATCTTCCCTTCCAGGTCAGAGAGGCAGATGTCGGCCGGCTCAAGGTCCCCCTTGCTCAGCATGGTGGGCGTGCACAGCACATATTTCGAGCCCAGCCGGACGCTGATGTTGCCGCCGTTGCCGTCCACATACTGCCGCTCCCACAGCTTGCGGCCCACGCGGATGATCTCCGCGCGCAGGGCCTGGGCCTCAAAGGAGTTGGCGGCCACCAGCGGCGAACTCTCCTCGGGCTTCGGCTCGCGCGGAACCTCCACCACGGCCTGCACTACATCCCTCACCTGTTCCGCGACCGGTACTGCTGTCTGCTCCATGATCATTGCCCGACCTCACCTGTGGGCGTTTTACCGGGCTCCCTGAAGGCACACCCGCAATTACAAATTATATATAGTGCCGGCCATGGAGCTGCCCCGGTAACTTGGGTCACGATTGGGCGGGCCGTCAGGGCTACGTCCCCGGCGCCAGCCTCCGCTGCAACGCCTCCAGCGTCTGACCCTTGGTCTCCGGATAGACGAACAGCACCACCAGAAACTGCACCACGGTCATGACAGCGAAGAACACGAACGGCGTCCCGGTGTTCAGCGAATGCACCACCACCGGAAACTCCAGCGCAATGGCCGTGTTCATGATCCAGTGGCTGGCGTTGCCCACGCCCTGGCCCTTGGAGCGGACCGAGTTGGGAAACACCTCGCCGATATACACCCAGATCACCGCGCCCTGCGACAGTGCAAAGAAGGCAATATACGTCACCAGCACCCACACCAGCGCTCCAGGGTGAGAATGCGTCTTGAACAGCCACGCCACGCCCGCCAGACAGCTCGCCGTGCCCGCAGCGCCAATCAGCAGCAGCGTCTTGCGCCCCAGCTTGTCGATCGCCGCCATCCCCACCACGGTAAAGACGAGGTTCGTGAATCCGATGGCGATGGCCTGCTGATCGCCCGAAATCTGGCTGAACCCGGCCGAAACAAAAATGCTGTTCAGGTAATAGAGGATGGCGTTGATTCCCGCGAGCTGATTGAATGCGCCGATGGAGATGGCCAGAAACAGCGGGTACCGGTACTTCCAGCGGAAGACCGGCTCGTGGGCCGTCGCGTGTTCCTGCTGGAGCGCGGCGCGGATGTCGTCCAGTTCGGCCTTAGGGTCCGGCTCTCCCATCTGTTTCAGCACCGCCAGCGCCTCGTCGATGCGGTCCCGCGAGGCGCTCCAGCGCGGGCTGCGCGGAATGCCGAACAGCAGCGCCAGGAAGACCATTGCCGGCAGCGCCGCCACGCCCACCTGCCAGCGCCACTCTGCCGCGCCGAGGTGCATGGTGCGAATCACGAAGTTGGATGTGTAGGCCGCCAGGATGCCCAGCACCACGTTGAACTGGAAGGCGCCCACCAGCCGCCCGCGCCACTTGGCCGGGGCCAGCTCCGCAATATACACCGGCCCCAGCACCGACGAAGCGCCGATGCCCAGCCCGCCCACAAACCGGAAGACCATCAGCGATGGCCAGCTCCACGCCAGCCCGCTGCCGGCGGCCGAGATCACATACAGCATGGCCGTGATGCGCAAGGTCTCGCGCCCGCCCAGCTTTTGTCCCGCCACGCCGGCGCCCAGCGACCCCACCACCGTGCCGATCAAGGTAATGGCCACCGTCCAGCCCTTGCCGTACGGGCTCAAGTTGTAGAGCCGCACCAGCGCATCGATGGCGCCCGAGATTACCACCGTATCGAATCCGAAGAGCAGGCCGCCCAGCGCTCCGGTCAGGGTCGCCTTCAGCAGATGAAAGTTGGGCCGCATGCTCTTGTGTCCCTGAAATCCCAAACCATCCTACAGACTGGCCCCGCTGACGGCAAACAGGTGATCGTCCGGCGAGACGAAAATGCCGCGCAAATACGCGCAAAAATGCTAGAATCAGGGATTCCGATTCCAGGAGGCCGATCAACATGCACGGAATGCACAATGCCCTTCCCAAACGTATGACCCTCGCAGTTGTCCTGCTGGCGTTTGCCGCGGTAATCGGCGCACAGACGCCCGCCACGCCGAGCGCGCAGACCCCGGCGTGGAAATCGTACAGCTATCCCGCCGACGGATTCAGCGCCGTCTTTCCATTCGAGCCCAGCATGCAGAAGAAAGACGTTCCCACCGATAAGGGCAGCTTCGAGTTGCGCGCCTATCTCGCGCAGGAAGGCGAGGCGGCGATGTTCGTCGGAGTTTGCGATTACGGCTCCGCAGTTGCGGACAGGACGGCGGACCAAGTGCTGGACGGCGCGCAACAGGGAGCGATCTCAAACGTCAGTGCCCACCTCATCAGCGGCAAAGTAATCACCCTCGGCATCTACCACGGCCGGGAGTTCGAGGCCGAGAACGATACGATGCACTTCTCCGCCCGCATCTACTTGGTGGGCACAACGCTCTACCAGACGCTGACCGCGGCGCCGCTCGCGCAACCGTATTACGGCTCCACGCGCTTTCTTGACTCGTTCCAGTTGATCGCGCGCGTCGCCAATTAGTCCCCCGCAAGCCCACTCAGCCTTCCGTTTGCGGAGCGCCAGGCGTCACCGCCAGAATCCGGCAGCGGTGCCTTCCCGCCGCGCTCCAAGCCAGCGCCATCTCGCTCTCCATGTAGGCGCAATCGCCCGCCTCGAGCGCCTCGTGCATCCCGCCCGCGTCCAACTGCAGCCGTCCTTCCAGCACATACACCAGCACGCTCGTCTCGCGAAAACTGTCCATCGCACTCGCAACTCCGCCCGGTGGAAACTCCACCATCCGCGCCACCAGCCGGCTTCCTTCTCCCGCCGCGTTCAACGGCGTGACCTTCGCCGACTCGAGGCCCCGGCCTTCACCCAGCAGGTGGGCCTTTCGCGTGATCGAGAGCATATGGCGCGCGGGTTCCGCGAAGAAGTAACTCATGCCCACGCCGTATACCCGGCTGATGTTGGCCAACGTCGGCAGCGTGGGAATCATCCGGTCCGTCTCCAGCTTTGAAAGCAGCGCCGTCGATAGCCCGGTCTCGGCCGCCAGGCGCGAAAGCGTGAGCCGCTTTTGGGTCCGCAGCGTGCGCAGCTTCATCCCGATGCAGTAGGGTTCCAGCGACCACTTTGCTTGCAAAACAGTTTTGGCCATTGCAAACTCCTTGGGGGCTATAATGAAGCCTCTGAACTAGCTTGCCAGAAGGCGATCTTCCATTTCCTGAAAGTTCTCTGAAGTTTTTCCCTCAACTCTGCACGCGAATAGCTCTTTCCCGCACTGAACGCGAATCCCCGATCTGTGACTCGAATTCCTCCGGGATCGTTTCCATCGGGAAACCTGCGCAAATTCCGAAGATTGGGAGGGACGCGATTAAGACTTTCGGCTAACTCTCTAGTTACCAAATGACCCGTTTCGATTACCTCAAGTCTAAGAAAGTCGTCGCCAGGGTCTTCCCGCGGCCTTGCGAATATGGATAATCTGGAGATGACCAAACGGCCGGCCTGAGATAAGCCCGGTAACTCGTTGGACTGTTGCTCATTTCTTCCCTGGAGTTCATCATGCGGGTTCCCGCTGCACTGCCTGCGGCTGCCATTTTCCTTGAGTGGATGGCGCAAGATCGCCGGACAGATCGACAGGAACCCCGGAAAATGCGTTGTTAGGGATGCAAAAGCCCTCATCACGTTCACCTGGCGCCCCGGAGCCGGGGCCCCCTGCGACGGGTTCTGGTAGCAGGGGTGGAGAGCCGGGGCTTGCCTTTGGAGGTTTCCGGCTGCAGCCCGATGGCACCCTCCTGCGCGGGGATGCAGTCGTTCACCTGCCCCCCAGGGAGCTGGCGGCGCTGCGGTTCCTCGTTGCTCACGCGGGTCAGATTGTTTCGCCCCTCCAACTGCGCCAGGCGCTGTGGGGCAACGTGCATGTCACCGCCGACAGCGTTCCCAAGTGCCTCTCCTCGTTGCGCGCGCGCCTCGAACCGGAAAAGTGCATACAGACCGTCTACAAGCGCGGATATCGCTTCTCCGCCGAGGTCACGCGTCACGGCGACGCGACCGTGAGTGCGCTCCCGCGGCTGGCCGTCCTGCCCTTCGCCGCCGCTTACACCCTCCCCGAGCATCTTGGCCCCATCATTGCCGAGGAGACCATTGCCCGCCTCACCAACGCGCCCCATCCCGTAGTTTCCGTGCTGGCGCGGGATTCAGTCTTCACCCTGGCCAGCCGCGGGCTCACTGCGCACCAGATCGGCGAAATGCTCAAAGCCGACCTCGTCCTCACGGGAACCCTGCGCGAACTGCCCTCGCAGTTCCGCCTCCGCGCTGAGATGATCCGCGTCGAGGACGGCGCCCAACTCTGGGTAGAAGACCTGCTCGTGCCCCAAAGCCAGATCGCCGGGTTGGAATCCGAGTTGGTCAAGCGTCTGGTCTTTCGCTTGAGCACCGGCGTCCCTGGCGACGGGTCTTTGTCGCAGGGGTGGAGCAAAGAAGACTTGTCCATCTCCGCTGCCGCGGCTCCCGCCCTTGATCAGGAGAGCGCGCCCCGTCACCGGGGTCCCCGGCGACAGGTCTTTGTCGCAGGGGCGGAGAACCGGGATCCCCAGCGACAGAACCTGGTCGCAGGGGTGGGGCACCTGGAAGCCTACAGAATCTTCCAGCGCGCCCACTATGAATGGCAGACCATGCAGCGCCACCGCATGCAGGACAGCCTGCAACACCTTCTCCGGGCAATCGAGCTGGATCCCTCCCTGATGGCCGCTCGCGTTGATCTGGTGAACCTCTGCGTGACCCAGGCCTTCTACGGCTACATGTCTCCGGCCCTTGCCGCCAGCCAGGTGCGCCGCGCAGCCGAATCGGGGTCCCCAGCGACAGGTCTTGGTCGCTGGGGTGATGAATCGGGGTCCTCAGCAACTCCCCATCTTCCCCTCTGTCCTGAAGCCATTCTCCCCGGCCTCGGCTGGGTCAGCTTCCATGTGGACCACGATCTGCCTTCCGCTCTTCAGGCCTTCTTCCTCTCCGCGCATCTGCCCCACGATCCCTGGACCACCCGTTTGCGCGTGATGTTCGCTCTCAGCCGCCACCGCTTTGCCGATGCCATCGAGATGCTGCGCGCGGTCATCCAACTGGACCCATTTTCGCCCTGGCTGCATGCCCGTCTGGGCTGGGCGCTCCACCTGGCCGGTCAAGCCGCCGAGAGCGTCGAATGCATCCGCCACGCCCTCGCTCTCTTCCCCGACAATGAAGCCGCCCATCTGTACGGATCCATGATTCTGGCCTTCAACGGCGAGGCGGCGCGGGGAACCGGGCTTGCGCGGGACCTTGCCCAGCGCCTGCCGCACTTCGACCTGGGCACTGCGGTCCATGCCTATGCGCTGGCCTGCGAAGGCCGCGCGGACGAGGCCCGCGCTATCCTCGAACGCATGCAATGGCTGAGCCGCGAACGCTTCGTCCTCAGCTCGTTCACGCCCGCCGTCTATGTCGCCCTCGGGGAGCTCGATGCCGCGCTCGCTGAGCTGCGCGCTTCGGCCGCCGCCCGCTGCCCATGGTTCTTCCAGATGCTCGCCGATCCGCGCTTGAAACCCCTCCACGCCCGCCCCGAGTTCCAGGAGATGCGCGCCGTCCTCACCCGCATGGAAGCCGCCGCCGCGCAAATCCCGGCGCCGGAAAACTGAGCCTGTCCCGGCCTGTTCCAATCAATTCCCTTAGTAAGTAGGGTGGTGGGTCAGTCGATTTCCGCAGCGGGCTCGTGGGTTTCAATCGTCGCTCCATTGAAACGCCGGGCTCTTGTCTTGAAGTTCTTCCGCAGCTGGGGTTGAGTCCTGCCTTCAACTTTCCACCGGCAACCTGCCGCCATCGCGCTCCTCGCGTAGACTTTGGCCGCGCTCTGGGCATGCCTATGAAGAATGCTTTTCCCGCAATCGCTTCTGGACCTCCTCCAGCGTTCCCTTGAAGGGGCCGGGGGTTTCCATTTTGATTGAAACCAGCGCGGCGGCGAACTTCAGCGATTCCCGGACATCGTAATCCAACCGCCAGGACAGGTACGCCGCGAAGGTCGTGTCGCCGCGGCCGGTTCGGCCGGAGACGTTGCTGTTGGAGAACTTCTCGTAGTACGTCACTCCTTTTACCCGGGCGAGCACGCCCTGGGAATGCGTGATCAGCGTCTCCGGGCAACCCCACGACTCGACGATGATGGCGGCTTTCTCCAGATCTTCGGTGCCGGTCAGAATCCGGGCTTCCACGACGTCCAGCTTGAGCTTGTCCATCATGGCCGCAATTTCTTTTTTGTCCGCGACGTCGCTGAACTCGATGTCGTGGGTCACCGGGGTGACGTGGCGGACGAAATTCTGCATGTCGGCCGACAGGCTGTAGCCCCTGGCTTTCAAGCCCTTCATCAGCGGCATGTCGAATTCGGTGTCGGAGATCCCGGCCAGGTGAACGCACGTCGAGCGCAGCTCCGGAACGTCGCTGATGGAAATGAGGCCGGCGGATTTGACCAACGTAAGCTTGCGTTCATCCACATTTTCACTCTCGTGCAAGACCCGCGAATAGGTGGTCTCCGCGCTCGCGATGACGTAGGTGTCAACGCCGGCATCCTTCATCGGTTGAAGGATCTCTTCGTCCTTTTTCGCCATCTTCACCACCGCGGCAACTTGCTTTCCTATGCGCGCGGCGACCATCACGCCGCACAACACGGCGCTTCCAGGGGCGATGTGGGGCGTTCCTCCGAAGGGGATAATCTCGTCGTAGCACATGTGGCCGACGAACGTGATGTCGTACTTCTTGGGCATGTCGATGGATTCCTCAATTGAGCGTTAGATTTCTCGCCGCGGATGGACACGGACGCACAGGGATCAGAAAAGACGGGAAAACGGGTTCACGCCGGTTTCCCGGCCGATTCGCGTCGTTCCCGCCCCATCTTATCCGTGTCCATTCATATGCATCCGGCGGTTCACTTCTATCTTCCGCTGCCCTAACCCTTGAGCAGCTCGGGGAAGAACGGCATCAGGTCCTGCGACTCGATGGTCCCGGATTTCTTCTTCGCCTGCAGCTCCTTGATGTAGTTCATGACCAGATGCGTCCAGACAGCTCCCGGCCGGGGATAGGCGGCGACGATGTAGTGCGGGCCTGGAGCCGTCTCCCCCATCTCCGTTTCCAGCTCCGCCCGCAGATTGTCCGGAGTGATCATGGAATTTGCGTAATCGAAGACCACCCGGTCCATGGCCTTGTAAACTTCCTTGCTCTCCCTGGCCATGCCGTAATAATCCAGCAACTCGGCGAAGACGTAATTGGAGGTCGTATAGACATCTTTTCCCTGATCTGACTCCACTGGTTTGCCGTCCTTGGTTTTGCACATAGCCCAGCCCATGAAGGAACGGTTGTTCCGGTAGATCGTCTTGAGGATCTTTTTGGCGCGCTCCTCCGGGATGAACGGCTCTTCGCCGATGGAGATCAGATACCACAGGGCATCGAGCTGGTTGGTCCAGACATCGGTGTTGGTGTTTCCGCTCTCCGGATCGAAACAGGTGACGTAATACTGGAGCTTCTCGCCCTTCTTGTTCTTCACATCCCGCCACAATTCCTCCAGGCTCTTCCAGCCCTTGTCGAAGACCTTTTGGATGTGCGCCTCGCCGGCTTTGTCCTTGAGCATGCGAGCCATTTTGATCATGGCCTGGCAGCCGCCCAGGAACTGCGTGGCGTCGTAGGCGTCGGCGCCGAACAGGACCAGGTTGTCGAAGGTGTTTTTCACCTCTTCCGGATAGCCTTCGGGGATGCCGTCGTTGTCGAAATCGAGTTTCAGCAGCGCCTCGAGGCCGAATTTCAGCGTCTCCCAGTTCTTCTTCAGGAAATCCATGTCGCCGGTGAACTTCACGTTGCGCAGCACGCGCATCATGAGTTTGGGGAACAGGTCCACCCAGTAATTGTTGTTGTACCAGGCGTAATCGCTCACGTTGCGCAGGGGATGGCCCTTGGGCATGGCGCCCAGGTCGTGCGCCACGCTGCCCTTGGTCTTGAAGGCGTCGCGGATTTGCGTCATCGACATGCCTTCGTAGGCTTCCGGGTGCTCCTTGAAATGCAGCCGCGCTTCGACCGCCGAAGCGTGATTGTGGTAGAAGCGCAGGGAAGTATCCTCGGCCAGAATCGAATCGATGAAACCCTGGCACAGATCTTTTTCCACGCGCGGGAACAGCATCAACAGCACCATCGAATACCAATCGACATCCGATGGATCGATATAGGCGTAGTCGAAACATTCCAGGAACCGGGCGCGCTCGCCGTTCTTTTCGTCCTCGACCCAGACAATGGCGTTGGAGAGCGGGAAATGGAGTTCGTTCAGGATCAGCCGGGTCAGGCGCAGGGCGCCCGCCTTGTCACCCTTATACGACGGGCTGGCCTGGATCGAATCGAGAATTCGCTTCTGAATC
>DATFYK010000059.1:0-47789 GCA_035315085.1 Occallatibacter sp. | reverse complement strand
AAGGTTTTCACGTCAACCAACTCGGCCCACGTGAAAGAAGTCGTAAAGTCGGCGCAGGAAGGCGGAGCTTCCCTGGGGATCTTGTCGGGATTCGTGGCCGGCAATTTTTCGGCCTACTGGCTGGGACTTAGCATGGTCGCGCTCATGGCGATGGGCTATTACTTCAGTACGGGCCCGTCCATGGCTAACCTGATGCTCGCTCCAGCGGTCTTCGCGTTTGGCCTGGTCGCGTTCGGCTTCCTGGGCATGGGCCCGGTCACGATTGCCGTGGATTCCTACGGGCCGGTTACCGACAATGCTCAATCGGTCTTCGAGTTGTCGCTGATCGAAAATGTCCCCGGCATCGAAGCTGAGTTGAAGAAGGACTACAACTTCGACGTGAAGTTCGAACGCGCAAAATACCTGCTGGAGGCCAATGATGGAGCCGGCAATACATTCAAGGCTACAGCAAAGCCGGTGCTGATCGGCACCGCCGTGGTGGGCGCAACCACCATGACCTTCTCGATCATCATGGCCCTGACCCACGGACTGACCATTAACGTAGAGAACCTCTCTCTGCTGCACGCGCCCTTCATGCTCGGGTTGATCTGCGGTGGGGCAGTGATCTACTGGTTCACGGGCGCTTCCACGCAGGCGGTCACCACCGGCGCGTACCGCGCGGTCGAGTTCATCAAGCGCAACATCCACCTGGAAGGCGCGGAGAAGGCATCGGTCAACGACAGCAAGAAGGTGGTCGAAATCTGCACCAAGTACGCGCAGAAGGGAATGTTCAACATCTTCCTCGCTGTCTTCTTCGCTACCCTTGCGTTCGCGTTCATGGAGCCGTTCTTATTTGTCGGCTATCTGTTCTCGATTGCGATCTTCGGCCTCTACCAGGCCATCTTCATGGCCAATGCCGGCGCCGCATGGGACAATGCGAAAAAGATCGTAGAGGTCATCTTGAAACAGAAAGGGACGCCTTTGCACGACGCAACCGTAATCGGAGACACCGTCGGCGATCCGTTCAAGGACACCTCATCGGTGGCCATGAACCCGATTATCAAGTTCACCACCTTGTTCGGATTGCTTGCTGTCGAGCTTGCGGTGACGCTCACTGCCGAAAACCCGCTGCTCACACACGTGCTGGCAGTCGCATTCTTCCTGGTGTCGGTGTTCTTCGTGCGGAAATCGTTCTATGGAATGAGGATTGAGTCCAAGGAAAGCAATTGATTCCTGTCTTCGAAATCATGGAAAACGTCGCCTGGAAATAGACGGCGTTTTCTTGTGCTCTATACGGTGGCATCCGCTCATCAAGCTGCTGTGCACCGTCACCTTCGTCATGGCGCCTTTGTTCCTCTAGCCCCAAGCCCGGCCCTCCCCCGCCGCTCCGGCGGGGATGGCATGATTGATAACCCGCTCCCCTGACTGGCGGACTACCACAACCAAAGCGGCCCCGCGCAATCCTGCGTGGGGCCGCATTTTTTTGCGCCGGCCAGACAAGGCCGGTTTGGTGTTATGATGGCTGGCGCCATCAAGAAGCTTATGTTGCTCAATCTTTACCGGGATATTGCGCGGAAATCCGCGCGAGAGAGGATGGAAATCATGCGTGTTCATGTTTGTGTTGGAATAGCGTTGTCAATCGCCGCGCTGGCGCTTTCAGCGCCTGGCGCCGCTCAGAGGTTTCGGGAACCCACCAAGGAAGAGCTGCAGATGACCTCCGACCCCAAGGCTCCGGGCGCCCCGGCGGTCTTTCTCTATTTTGAGCAGACGGCCGACAACCGCAACCACTACGAGAGCCGTTACGCGCGCATCAAGGTGCTCACCGAGCTGGGCAAGGAGTGGGCCACCGTCGAGGTTCCCTACGTTAAAGGGTATTCCGCCACGCCCATCATCGAGGGCCGCACCATCCATTCCGACGGCACGGTGATTCCGCTTAACGGTAAGGCCGAAGACCTGCTGGTCTTCAAGAACTATAGGAACCACGTGAACGCCGCGGTCTTCAACCTGCCCAGCGTCGAGGTGGGCAGCATTCTGGAGTACAAGTGGAGCATACCCTTGACCGGCGGGAAAGTTAGCGGCGTTTTATCGGAAGATGAGGATGTCATTTCTGGTATGCTGGCCGGCTCGGTTCCCGAATGGGATGTGCAACAGCCGATCTACGTCCACAAGGCGCACTTCTATTGGAACCCTTTCTCTGAATTGGAGTCGAACGTTCTTGGGAGCCAGATCGATTACACCGTCGATGGGGAACTGGCGCACTATCTGCTTTTCACCCAGCGCCTGCCCGCCGGATTCACGACCACCCGGAGTCCCAAGGGCGATTTCACACTGGACATCCAGGATGTGCCCGCCTTCGTTCGCGAGGCCAACTCTCCTCCGGAGGCCTCCGTGCGTTACCAGGTGCGCTTCTATTACACGCCCTACAACTCCGCAACTGTTTACTGGGAGAACGAGATCCAGCGTTGGTCGAAACGGTTGAATGACTTTGCCGCCCAGAGTCCGGCGATCAAGGACGCGGCCAGTCAGATTACAACCGGCGCCGCTACCGCCGAGGACAAGGCCCGCAAGCTCTACGATGCCGTGCAGGCCCTGGAAAACACTGACTTCACGCGCGCCAAATCCGAGGCCGAGCGCCAGCAACTGCATTTGAGGA
Organism: Occallatibacter sp.; assembly: GCA_035315085.1. Classification (GTDB taxonomy): domain Bacteria; phylum Acidobacteriota; class Terriglobia; order Terriglobales; family Acidobacteriaceae; genus Telmatobacter. The sequence goes on along the minus strand of DATFYK010000059.1, from coordinate 45,157 downwards.
AGGAGCTGAAAAACGCTCAGGACGTGTGGAGCGAGAAGGGCGGCTCGGGCAACGACCTGGCCGCCCTCTACCTGGCGCTGGCTCGCGCGGCCGGACTGGCTGCCGATGGCGTGCAGGTGGCCGATCGCAATAAGCGTATCTTCGACGTCAACCTGCTCTCGCTCCGTCAGCTCGACTCGCTTCTTGTGGTGCTGCACATCGACGGAAAGGACATCTATCTCGATCCCGGCCAAAAGCTCTGCCCCTTCGGCCAGTTGCACTGGACGCATACGCTGGCGGGCGGAATTGCGCAGAACGCCAAGATACCGGTCTATACGCCCTCCAACGCCACCAAGGACGCCATTACCGCCCGCGCCGCCGATGTGACCCTGGACGCGCAAGGCGGGGTTACCGGGAGGATCAAATTAATGATGAACGGCCCCGCGGCGCTCCATTGGCGCCAGCTTAACCTCACCTCCGACCTCGACGAGGTCAAAAAGCAGTTCAACGAATCCCTGCGCCCGCTTTTGCCGCAAGGGGTCTCGGGGGAGGTGGCTGTATTCCAGGGATTGGACACCTCGGCCGAATATATCGGAGCAGTGGTGAGAATCTCCGGCCAGTTGGGCAATTCTACCGGCAAGCGTCTGTTGGTTCCCGCATTCTTCCTTTCTACCGGCGCCCACATGCAGTTCGTGAGCGAGGAGAAACGGGAAGCCGCTGTCGATCTGCACTATGCCGAGCAGGTCATCGACGATGTGGTCTACCACCTGCCCGCAGGATTCACCATAGAAAGCGCTCCGGAGCCGGTTCAACTGCCCTGGCCGGATCACGCCACCCTGGTGGTCAAGACCTCGCCTGGTACCGGAACCATCGACATCCGGCACACCTTCGCCTCGTTCTTCCCCCTGATCGAGCCCAAGGACTACCCGGCCCTGCGCGACTACTACCAGAAGATCGCCACCAACGATCAGCAGCAACTGGTGCTGGTCCAGGCAGCGGGCGCGGGGGCAAACTGAGTCGATTCGGCAAGGCAGTGCTGCTCCAAGGTGCTTTACATGAACATTGGCGCAGGCTCTGAGGGTGAGTTATATGAGTATTCCTGTTTGGTTGCGGGTATCGATAGCCGCAGCGGCGCTGGCGCTGCCGCTGGCGGGCGTGGCTCAGAAGTTTCAGGAGCCGACCAAAGAAGAGCTGCAGATGACCTCGGACCCCAAGGCTCCGGGCGTCCCGGCGGTTTTTCTCTATCTTGAGGAGACGACCGACAACCACAACCACTACGAGAGTCGTTACGCGCGCATCAAGGTGCTTACGGAGAAAGGCAAGGAGTGGGCCACGGTGGAGGTTCCTCATTTTGCCGTACTCAACGGAACTCCAATCATTGCGGGCCGCACGATTCACTCCGATGGAACGGTTATCCCCCTCGTTGGAAAGGCCGCGGACCTTCTGGTCGTCAAGAACGACAAGAACAACGTCAAGAAGGCGGTCTTCAATCTGCCCAGCGTGGAGGTGGGCAGCGTTCTGGAATACCGCTGGACCGTGCCCATGACGGGGACCAGATTCCAAGACGAGGGAGATGTGTCAGGGGGTTTCTTTGCTGGCGCGCTGGCCGGCCAAATTCCTGAATGGGAGGTTCAGCAGGAAATCTTTGTCCACAAGGCCCACTTTTACTTCAATCCTTACTCAGAACTGATGACTGGCGGTTTGTTTGAGGCCAGGGCCGGAACCGGCTTTCTTTATACGCAGCGCCTCCCGTCCGGAAATCAAGTTATAGAAAGCCAGCAGGGCGACTTTACGTTAGACATCCAGGATGTGCCCGCGATCTATCATGAGGCGGATGCTCCCCCCCTCGACAATCTCAGGTACAAGGTGATGTTTTACTGGTCGCGCTTCCGTACCGCGCCGCTTTACTGGGACAACGAGGGCCAGCGCTGGTCGAAGGATCTGGACCACTTTGCCAGCCAGTCTCAGGCCATCCGGGACGCGGCCAGTCAGATCACGGTGGGAGCCGATACCCCCGAAGCCAAGGCCCGCAAACTCTACGATGCCGTGCAGGCCCTGGAAAACACCAACTTCACGCGCACCAAATCCGAGGCCGAGCGCGAGCAACTGCATCTGAAGAAGGATCTGAAGAAGGCTCAGGACGTTTGGAGCGAGAAGAGCGGCTCAAGCAACGACATTGCCGCTCTCTACCTGGCGCTGGCCAGGGCCGCGGGTCTTCAGGCCGACGGCATGCAGGTGGCCGATCGCAGCAAGCGCATCTTCGATCCCAACTATCTTTCCCTCGACCAGCTCGATGCGCTCCTGGTGGTGCTGCGCATCGATGGCAAGGACATCTACCTCGATCCCGGCGAGAAGCTCTGCCCCTTCGGCCAGTTGCACTGGTCGCACATGCTGGCTGGCGGAATGGAAGAAACTGCCAAGGAGCCGGTCTACACGCCTCTCAATCTCACCAAGGACGCCATCACCGCCCGCAACGCCGATCTGACCGTCAACGCCTCGGGCGAGATAACCGGCGCCGTGAAAATCGTGATGAACGGCCCCGCGGCGCTCCATTGGCGCCAGCTTAACCTCACCTCCGACCCGGAAGAGGTCAAGAAGCAGTTCAACGAGTCCCTGCACGAGCTCCTGCCACAGGGAATTACCGGCGAGGTGGATCGCTTCGTGGGGCTCGAGTCCGCGGCCGCCAATCTCGCCGTAGTGTTCAAGGTCTCCGGCCAGTTGGGCACTTCCACAGGCAGGCGCCTGCTGCTGCCTGGCTTCTTCTTTTCCACCGGAGCTCATCCGCAATTCGTAGCCGAGGAGAAGCGGGAAGCCGCTGTCGATCTGCACTATGCCGAGCAGGTGATTGACGACGCGGTCTATCACCTGCCCGCCGGCTACACGGTCGAGAGCGCCCCGCAGCCCTCGCAACTGCCCTGGCCGGACCATGCCACCCTCATTGTCAAGACAGGGTCCGCCTCCGGCGTCATCGAGATCCGGCACACATTCGCCCGCTTCTTCGTACTGCTGGATCCCAAGGACTACCCGGCGCTGCGCGACTACTACCAGAAGATCGCCACCAACGACCAGCAGCAACTCGTGCTCGTCCAGGCAGCAGGCGCAGGGGCAAACTGAGGAGCGTGAATTCTTCGCCGGCAGCAACGCGGTTTTGCATCCGGACAGGCGGCTCTCTCTTCACCGGGAGGGCCGCTTGCATTGGGACTTCGGGCTGCGCGTTACTTTGGTCCTATTCCCTTTAGTAATATAACTTCTCTATAACTAAACCGCATTTTTCGCTTGGTGTCCGCCAAAACGCAGGGCTATGCTCCTTTCACCCCCGTTTCACCGGGGGGGCCACTTCCTCCAAATTGGCGAAGATTCAGAGGCAGTCTTTCCCCCAGTTCATCCTGAGTTCTCGCACTCACCCACCCCCATAAAGAAGACCAATGGAGGTCATGTATGAAGAACCTGTCTTTCGATCGTTTGCCGTTTGCTGCCATGCTCGTACTAGCCACATCGGCTTCTCTATGGTCGCAAGCCTGCCCATCCACCGACATCGGGCCTCAGTTCTTTCCGGCGGTTGTCCTGAATGCCGAGCATCCAAACGCGCCGTACTATTGCGCAGCAGCTAATGGTGCCCCGGTGCCAATCCCGGTCACCTTCCACAACCCGGGACCTTCGAGTGTAGTAGTTATTGGTATTAACCCCACCATGCAGACCTGCTCATTGGCCCTGGCAGACAAGCCCGTATCAGAGCCATCGGCGGCGGATATTGGAAAGGCCCTAGGTGTAACTATCCCTGGTGCTTCATCTGTTACCGGTGCTGGGAGTGGGTCTGACATTTCAAGTGCGCAGAAGAGTACGGCTGACAACTTGGCGTTGCAGTTGGGCGCTAACAAAAAGCCACAAAAAAATCCTAAAGAATCATCTTCGGCTTATGCATTAAAGTTGCAACAGGTAGATAAACAAATGATTGACCTTCAGACAAACGCTCAAGAAGTTCAATCGTGCTTAAGTGCCTTTCAGAGTGGTCACCAGAAGGTCGCTGATTTGCAACTTGCTGCGGATAAGTTCAAAACTCTCGTCGACAATAGCATCAACAATGCCAGCGCACGAGTGGACACCTACAATGCTTTGATACACAAAATAGAAACTGCCTCAGCTGCTGACTGGACCGGTATACGCAATGAGGCAAATCAGCTTGAACGAATAGCAGTTAGTACGCCGACGCTGAAGGACAATACTTTGGCAAAGGATGCAGTTTCCCCAGATGAGGAGAAAGTCTTGAGGCAACTACAAAACAAGAGCTACAGCGACGTAGCTACCGGATTGGCGGTTGCGGCCGTTGATCTCCTCAAGGATCCCTCGTCCCAGCCCGGCGAAGTTTGCAAGACCGACGCACAAAAGACATTTGCGGATGACCAGCAGTTTCTGACAAGCTTATTCTCCGACGTAGGAGGAAAATCGTCGCTTGAAAGCAACTGGAAGAGCCGGTTAACCAGTATGTCTACACTCGCGACCACGCTGAATAGCGCGGAGGACAAACTCGTGGAGCTGTTGAGTAAACCAGAGGCATTCGAAATTGTCCAGGTTATTTCTCCATCCGACAGAATCCAGAATACAGAAACGGTGTCCCTCACGTGCACCTCGCAGGCTAGTCTGTTAATGAAAGTCAATGTAAATGGAGATCAGGACTCAGGTAAAGGAACTCCCACGAAAGGCGCAGATGATTCGGGCACTGCAACAAAACCGGCCAATTCTAAATCCACGACCACCAAGTTTAACTTGCAATTTGGCCAGGGCCAGCGTGTCTATATATCTGGGGGATTTGCGGTGGTGCCGCTAGATACACACGTCTACAGCACCAGTGCCGCCCCAGGCGCTCCGACCACTCCTGCGACCTACGTGATTGTAGATACAAGTGACAGCAGCACACGGATCCTGCCAATGGCACTTGTTCATGTCCGCATGTTCGACGTGTATCTCCATAATAGATATTGGGCCAACAGCTTTATCCCCAACTATCTCAGCCTTGGTTTAACAGCGAAATCCGACGCGAATAAGGGAACCTCACCGGAATATCTGTTTGGGCCCTCGTTCGCAAGTATAGGTCACAACCTTTTCTTGACAGTAGGTGCTTATGCCGGGGAGGTGGAGCGCCTGGGAGACGGGTTAACCGTCGGCAGCACAACTACGTTGGCAGCGGCTAATTTGCCAATTACGCAGCAGTATCACTGGAAGGTCGGTTTCGCGCTTAGCTACAAGATCAAGTGAGAGATCCGATCTCTTTTGTGTCGCGTGCCGTAATTGTGGTGAATTCGGCTAATGCTCTGCGTTGCCATCCCTTCCCATCGAAGTTGGCTGGCTCCAGCCAGGCTTCGAAGGCTCGTTTGCGGGCCGGCCACTCGTGGTCCAGCATCGAGAACCAGGCGGTGTCGCGGCTCCGGCCTTTGACCACCATGTGCTGGCGGAAGATGCCCTCGAAGGTGAATCCCAGGCGCAGGGCGGCGCGGCGGCTGGCCTGGTTCTCCGCGTTGCATTTCCACTCATAGCGGCGGTAGCCGAGGTGCTCGAAGACGTGGCCGGCCATCAGGAACATGGCCTCGGTGGCGGCGGTGGTGCGCTGCAAGGACGGCGCCAGCAGGATGTTGCCCACCTCGATGACTCCATGCGCCGGCTCCATGCGCATGTAGCTGGCCCAACCGGCTGCTCCGTTACCCCACGGACGAAGACTTGTCCGTGGGGATCCCGGCAACCCAGTCGCTTCCGGCACAATGGCCAGAAAGACAGCGCTGGTTGCGGCCTGCTTCTTCTCGATGGCACGGCGCAGATCGGCCTCGGTCGAGAATGGGCCGTCGAACAGCCAGGTCCAAAGCTCATCATGGCCGCACAAGGCCCGCCACAGGGCCGCAGTGTGGCGTTCGGCGTCGAGCGGTTCCAGGGTGACGTAGAGGCCGCGGAGGGTCACGGGGCCGGGTCGCGAGACGTGCTTCCAGTCGAGGGTTGATGGGGTGGGTGCGGTCACAGACCCAGCCTATCAGCCACCCGTGGTTCCCGCGCCAACCAGGTTTCCGCAGGCGAGAGAGCGGTTCTCCAACTCGCGTGCTCTTGCCGCCAGAGTGCAAGGTGGTTCGCCTCGGCGAGCCGCTCGACGGTTGTGGTTTCGGTGTAGAGCAGTTGCAGAACCGCTCGAGCCCCAATCTCCACAATCCCCACAGCCACACCCCCAATCTGCACCGTTTCTGCGCCTTGTACCCGGCCCCGGCGAGGACTAGGCTGATTGTAAGGACAGGCAAGAGTCAGGCTGCCCTGAATCTGGGGCAAAATCGGCGTCATGTCCGCGCCGCGCTTGGGGCTTTTGAGCTTTCCACAGGCAATTGCCCGTGTTTAGAAACCAGATACGGGGAATTGTTAGAAAACACAAGATATTGTGGTTTTTTGTTGACAGGCACCACAGAGAGCGGTACTTTTTCATCTGCGGCTGTAAACAGATTGTAACCAAACCCGGCGCCGAGAGCCGCCGGGGAGTCGCTGAGAGAAGAGAACTCGCGGTCTTTCCAAGTCCCCCGATTCCCGTTCTTTGTCAGAGATTTGCATTGCCCCCTCCCAGGCTGAGTCGCGCCTGGCCGTGCCAGAGCATTAGCCGTTTCTTGCCGATGAAGGAGATTTCATGAACGAGGCCCAGCTTCAGACTTCCACCACCGCCCTCCAGACTCCCTACACCCAGGGGGGGCTGATCTTTACGCGCCGCTTTTCCACTGAAGGCGTCTCCCCTTACGACCAGCTCCAGTGGGAACGGCGCACTGCGTCCATTACCGATGCCAAGGGCAACACGATCTTTGAGCAAAAGGACGTGGAAGTGCCGGTGGACTGGTCCATGACGGCCACCAATATTGTGGCCTCGAAGTACCTGCACGGGCAGTTGGACACGACGGAGCGGGAGACCGGGGTGCGGCAACTGGTGGGGCGGGTGGTGGAAACCATCCGCGACTGGGGCCTGGCCGGCGGCTACTTTGCCACCCCCGAGGATGCGGATATCTTCCACGACGAGCTGGCGAACATGCTGCTGACCCAGAAGGCCGCCTTCAACTCGCCGGTCTGGTTCAACGTGGGCTGCGACCGCCTGGAGCCGGATGCTGAAGGGCAGAACTGGCACTGGGATCCGATGACCGGTGGGGTGCGCTACGGAGCCACCGGCTACCACAACCCGCAGTGCTCGGCCTGCTTCATCAACGCCGTCCAGGATTCCATGGAAGGCATCATGGACCTGGCCAGGACTGAGGCCTTGCTGTTCAAGTACGGTTCGGGCACGGGCACCAATTTCAGTTCCTTGCGATCCAGCAGGGAGAGTGTAACCGGAGGAGGCACTGCCAGCGGTCCGCTCAGCTTCATGCGCGGCTTCGACGCCTTTGCCGGGGTCATCAAGTCCGGCGGCAAGACCCGCCGCGCCGCCAAGATGGCGATTTTGAATGTGGATCACCCCGACATCCTGGATTTCATCGATTGCAAGGCCAGGGAAGAGGCCAAGGCCTTCACGCTGATCAAGGCCGGCTACGACGGCTCGGGGCCGGATTCGGAAGCCTACTCGTCCATCTTCTTCCAGAACGCCAACAACTCCGTGCGCGTCAGCGACGAGTTCATGCGCGCCTATGAGAGCGACGGCGAATTCACCACTTATACGGTGAAGGGCCATGAGCCGGTGGCGGCCTACAAGGCGCGCGAGATCATGCGCAAGATCGCCCTGGCCACCTGGCAGTGCGGCGACCCCGGAATGCAATTCGACACCACCATCAACCGCTGGCACACATGCAAGAACACGGCGCGCATCAACGCCTCGAATCCCTGCTCGGAGTACATGTTTCTTGACAACTCGGCCTGCAACTTGGCCAGCCTCAACCTGATGAAGTTCGTTACTCCGGCGGGCAGCTTCGACATTTCCTCCTACCGGCACTCCATTTCGGTGATCATCACGGCCATGGAGATCCTGGTGGACAACTCCGGCTACCCCACCGAATCCATCGCCCGCAACTCCCACGATTACCGGCCCCTGGGGCTGGGTTACGCCAACCTGGGCGCGCTGCTGATGGCCTTCGGCCTGCCCTACGATTCGGCTGCCGGCCGCGACCTGGCCGCCAGCTTTACGGCCATCATGTGCGGCCAGGCCTATCTGCAATCGGCCATTGTGGCGGCCAATTGCCGGCCGGTGGCCTCGGCCACCCCGCTCACCGCCTCCATCGATCGCCAGGGCGGCGCATGCCCCGGTTTTTACGTCAACCGCGAGCCGTTTCTCGATGTGATCCGGATGCACCGCGCCGAGGTCAACGAGATCGGCAAATCGCGTTTGAGCGGCGAGCCCTTCAGCGTCCCGCAGTTGGACGCCCTCATCGACGCCAGCCGCGAGTGCTGGGACATGGCCTTGCTCTATGGCGAGCGTCACGGCTACCGCAACTCGCAAACCACGGTTCTGGCCCCCACCGGCACCATCGGCTTCATGATGGACTGCGACACCACCGGCATCGAGCCCGACCTGGCCCTGGTCAAGTACAAGAAGCTGGTGGGCGGCGGCATGATCAAGATCGTCAACAACACCGGCCCTGCCGCGCTCTTCAAGCTCGGTTACGACGACGACCAGGTGAACGCCATCGTCAGCTACATTGACGCCACCGGAACCATCGAGGGCGCGCCGGGCGTCAAGCCGGAGCACCTCGCGGTCTTCGATTGCAGCTTCAAGCCGGCCAAGGGCACCCGCTCCATCCATTACATGGGACACATCAAGATGATGGCCGCGGCGCAGCCGTTCCTTTCCGGCGCCATCTCCAAGACCGTGAACCTGCCCCAGGAAGCCACTGTCGAAGACGTAGCCGAGGCCTACGCCGAGAGCTGGCGGCGGGGCATCAAGGCCGTGGCCATCTACCGCGACGGCTCCAAGGGCACTCAGCCCCTGAATACCAGCATGGACGCCAGGCGGGAGCCCTCGGCTCTGGACGCCGCAGGCAGCCGCGTGCTGGCCCAGCTGGCCGCCGCCCAGCCTCCCGCCGAGGCTGATGTGAAGGCCCTGGAAGCCAGGCCCGGCGAAAAGCTGGAGGTCACCGCAAGGCAGGTGATCGCCGCGGCCGCCTCCTTCCAGAATGCCTTACAGGAGATCGCCAAAGCTGCCGCCGTGCCGGTGCTCCAGCCTTCGGCCGCCCTCGACTCTGCCCACGAGGCCGCCCAGACCGCCGCGCAAGACCCGAATGGGCCGCCTCGCGCCGTCCGCCACCGGCTGCCAGAGGAGCGCGCCTCCATCACCCACAAGTTCTCCATCGCCGGCCATGAGGGCTACATCACCGTGGGCCTCTATCCCACCGGCCAGCCAGGCGAAATCTTCATCAAGATGGCCAAGGAGGGCTCCACCGTCTCCGGCCTCATGGATTCCTTTGCCACCGCGATCTCCATCGCCCTGCAGCACGGCGTGCCGCTCAAGGTGCTGTGCGAGAAGTTCGCCCACACCCGTTTTGAACCCTCCGGCTGGACCGGCAACGAGCAGATCGGCTACGCCAAGAGCCTCATGGACTACATCTTCCGCTGGCTCAGTCTGCGCTTCCTCTCCGGCGAGCAATTGACGCTGTTTGCCGGCCTCGCTCCGCAGGCGCCGCAACTGCCTGCCTCGCCCAGCATGATTCCGGAGAGCGAAGCGGAGGAGGATGACGCCATCGCGCAAGGTCAACTGGCCAGGTTAGCCGAGGAGGTCGCCAAGCGGCTGAACCAGGTGAGTGGATCGACCGGCGGCGAAAAGAACTCCGATTATGCCGCTAAAGGATCGACAGTAGGCGCTTTTGGAGAACCTGCCGCTCGTGGATCATCTGGCGTCCACCACGCCTCCGACGCCATGCGCGAAATGTACGATATGGGCGACGCGCCCAGTTGCGGCACCTGCGGCGCCATCATGGTCCGCAACGGCTCCTGCTACCGCTGCATGAGCTGCGGCTCAACCAGCGGCTGCAGCTAAAGCATCGTGAGCCTCACAAAGAAGAGCGCCGCAGCCCAGTGGGCTGCGGCGCTCAGTTTTTTGCGCGCTCCAGTGCGCGCCTATTCAATGGAGATTGCCCCAGGGCCTCGTCCTCACTTGATCTCCAGTTGATCGATCTCGAACTGAAACTTGCCCGGCTCCATCACGTGAACGAAGCCCAGCCCGCTCAGGTCGCTGCCGTCGGTCTCGAACACCGAAAACGGGAATGTGTACTGCTTCCACTCCGGGCCCGCGGCAAACGGAACCATGGCCGGCATCTCGCCGGCACTCCCGGAGCGGCTTTCGGTTAGAACCACAAGCGTGTAAGTCTTTCCGTCGCCCTTGGCCCAGAAGCTGATGCTCTTCTTGTTGGAGAGGTTGACCGCCTGCATCGGCATCTGCCCCGGCGAGTAGAGCGCGCCCGCCCAACTGAAAGGCTGGCCCGCCGCCACGATCTCGCCGCTAACCTGCAAGGCTCCCTTGGTGTTGTCGGCTCCGGGCTCGACAACCTGCAGGGTGGCTGTGGACTTTCCGCCGCTCATCGAGTCCCCGGCGCCCATCCACGATCCGTAATTCGCCGCCACTTTCAAATCGTCGAAGTTGCTCACCATTCCCGACTCGGAACCTGCTGGAGGCGGCGGCAGCGCCGGACGCCCGGTTTCGCCGTGCGTGCCCGCCACAGTCAGGCGCACGGTGCTGGTCTTGTCGGAGCTGGGACCGGCCATCAGTTCGAAGACCCCAGGCTCCACCACGCGGTGCATATCGATGTTCAGAATCGACAGCATCTCCGGAGTCACGGTGAACTCAACCGTCTTCTTCTCTCCCGGCTTGAGAGTAATGCGTTCAAATCCCTTCAACTGCATCACCGGTTGCGTCACCGAGGCCACCTTCTGATGCACATAAAGCTGCGCCACCTCGTCTCCCTCTCGCTTGCCGGTGTTGGTCACGTCCACGTTCACCTTCGCCGTCCCGCCCGAGAGAATCTGCGCCGGTTCCACGCGCAGGTTATCGAAGCGGAAGGTGGTGTAACTCAACCCGTATCCGAACGCATACAGCGGCTGGCGCGTGCTGAACGCATAACTCCGGTTGTCCGACGGCTTGTGGTTGTAGAAGTCGGGCAGCGCGCCCACCGTGTGGGGAAAGGTGATGGGCAACTTTCCGCCGGGATTCACATCGCCGAAGATCACTTCTGCCGCGCCGGTTCCGCCTTCCTGGCCAAGATACCAGCCTTCAAGAATCGCCGGAACCTTCTCGGCTATATAGTTGATTGACAGCGGCCGCCCGTTGAGCAGCAGCACCACTGTCGGCGTTCCGGTTTCCACCACGGCTTTCACCAGGTCGTTCTGCGCGCCCAGCAGGTCGAGCGAATCGCGATCGCCGCGATGTTCTTCCGCATATGCCTCGCGGTTGGTGCTTTCGTTTTCGCCCACCACCAGGATGGCCACGTCGGCCTTGCGCGCCGTCTCCACCGCCGCCTGGATTGACGCCGTCTGCGTCTTGGGATCGATGAGTTCGACATTATTCGCCTCGGAGCCGAGATAGCCTTGAGGCGCGTTCGTTATCCTGCAGCCTTCCGAGTAAAGCACGGTGGCCTTGTTCCCTACCCGCGCGCGGATGCCGTCCAGGACGCTGACTCCCCGGCCGGGATCGCGGCTGTAGCCGCCCAGGTGCACGTCCGCGGCGTTGGGCCCGATCACTGCAATCGTCTTGAGCTTGCCCAGGTCCAGGGGCAGCAGGTCTTTCTCGTTCTTCAGCAGCACGATCGCCTTCCGCGCCGCCTCCAGCGCCAGCTTGCGGTGTTCTTCGCTGTTCGTAACGCGCTCCGCATACTCCGGGTCGACGTACGGGTTGTCGAAGAGTCCCAGCCGGAACTTGGCGGCCAATACCTGCGCAATCGCCTTGTCCACTTCGCTTTCCGGCACGATGCCCTGCTTCACCTGGTTCATAAGCGTGCGGTAGGCGGAGCCGTCGGACAAGTCGTAGTCCACGCCGGCCGCCAGCGCCAGGCGCGCCGCGTCCGCGGTGTTGTAGGCCACGCGATGCGTACTCGCCATCATCTGGATTCCGTAATCGTCGGAGATGATGTAGCCGTTGAAACCCCATTCCTGGCGCAGAACCTTGTCCAGCAGCCAGTGATTCATGTGCGAGGGCACGCCGTCGATCTCGTTATACGAGGCCATCACGCTGCCCGCATGCGCTTCCTGGACCGCGGCCTGGAAGGGAACCAGAAAATTCTCGCGGATGACTCGTTCGGAGTAGTTGCCCGGAGCCGTATTGGTGCCCCCCTCCGGCTGCCCGTGCACCGCAAAGTGCTTGGCGGTTGCCATTACGTGGTGGCGGCTGATGAGAAACGAATCGCCCTGCAAGCCTTCGATCGCCGCAACGCCCATACGCGAGACCAGGTAGGGATCTTCGCCATAGGTCTCCTCCGTCCGTCCCCAGCGCGGATCGCGCGCAAGATCCAGAACCGGAGTGAACACCTGGCCCACGCCGCGAGAGCCTGCCTCGTCCCCCGCCGCCGTAAACACCCGCTTCACCAGCGCCGGGTCCCAGGTGCTGGCCAGGCTCAGCGTCTCCGGGAAGCTGGTGCTGCCGTATTCCATCAATCCGTGCAGTGCTTCGCTGTAAAACAACGCCGGTATGCCCAACCGCGACTTCTCGTGCAGATACCGCTGCACGCCGTTGCGAAGAATCGCCATCTGGCGGGGAGTGACCTTCTGCTCCGCGCCCCACTCGCTCTGGATGACCTTCCGCGCCTGTTCGGTGGTGTAGGTTCCGGTCGGATCGATCACCTCGATCCGGTTCTCCCAGCCTGTGGCCAGCTGTTCCACCTTCTCTTCCAGCGTCATGCGCGGCAGCAGATCGGCCACCCGGTCTGCAATGGGAAGGCTGGCGTCCTTATACCTGGGCGCGGCGGCCTGCGCCGCGGGCTTTTCCTGGCCCTTGGCGGCCGGGGTGAACAGCATCAAACTCATCAGAACGGCGGAAACTGCGTACATACGGGCATTGCGCATTGGATTTGTCATTTTGGGTAGGGGGGCCTCAAGTCCTTTCTTGGTGGGCCGGGAATCATTCTACCTCCACTACGCACGCACTGTCAGGATGGTTCCCGTATTTGCCCGGTCCTCTCAAGAAGGTCTGTGGGCCGGAGACCCGTGCCGCTGGAGGAAAAGTTCAATGTGCGGGGTCGTCCGCCGCAGCCGGCGAAAGTGCCCCAGACTTCAACTGGCTCAAGTCGGTCAGAACGTTTTGCCAGCGAGCTGGATCTTTTTTGGTCTCGATCGGCGCCGAGGGATCGGAATAGAACTCGATGATGTTGTCGCGCAGTTGCGCCGATGTCAGATCGAAGTTCCGCGTGGAGAGCTTGGCAAGCAGGCTTGCGTAGGTTTCGTCAGTGAGCGAATATTCCGCTGCTTTGGTCCTGTTGCCGCTATCGAGATCGCAGTTGGGCAAGGTCAACGTGCCTGCGCGCACCTGTTCGAGAGAGGCGCGGTAACGATCGACGGTTATATCGATGCTCTTGATATACAGATCTTCAGTTTGCGGGGTTGGGTTATTGAAGCCCAGTCCCTTGAAGGGACCGATCTTCGGGATAAATCGCAGCAGCGTTGCCAGGATGTGTGTGCCCAGGCCCGGCTTTGCATAGGTCTTTCCCCATTCCTTCTCATAATCGGAGCGGGATAGACGATACAGAAACTTCCTTCTCGCAAAGTTCGGCGTTTCACGCATCAGGTCTTTCTTGTGCATCTCCAGCGCCACCTGGGTCATTTCCGGAATCAACCGGCTGACAGAAAAGCGATACGAACCCACCGCCAGTTCCTCGTGCGGGAGCGCGTCTTTCAACTGCAGCCCGTAAACAACTGGAAAGACCCGCTCCAGCAACGGCTTTGCGACCTTGAACCCGATGAAATCGTGGTACTGCTCCGGCGCATAACGATTCTTTGCGACCTGCAGGGTATCGAATCCAAACTCCGTTTTCAAATGCGCGGTTGTATCGTCGGCATAGCGAACGGATCCGCCATATTTCGCACGCAGCTTTGGATAGTGGATTGCGACAGCCTGGTTGACTGCCGGGTGGCCGTTGATGTCCGCCGTGTAGTGAGACAGCGCACCCAACGCAAAAGCATACTCGTTGGCATCCTGGCTTTCACGCAGCAACTCGAGTACAAAGTCTCCGCTGCGCACGTAATGCACCAGGTTGCTGAACTCCTTGTCGCCGAACGGGTAGTAGCCCAGGTCCTGAATGACTGAGCCGCCATAGGCGTAGGCGTGCGCTTCCTTAAGCTGGTCTTCAGTAATACCCGGAAAGCGTTCGACCAGGAGCGGCCGAATTTCGGAAATCCATAATAGGTCTACAATTTCCTCGTGTGTCAGAACGGAGTACGCAAACGTGCTTCCGCTCGACATCAGCAGCACAAGAAGCAGTGCTGCGGTGCGGGCAAGAAGCAGACGCCGGCTCTTGGCCATCGAATTTGGTGATGCGGGAGCGTAGCGCATGGTTCAGATGTCACCGAGAAGCAGGAGGATGACAATAATCAAGAGAACCAGTCCCAAACCTCCGGTCGGATAATAGCCCCAGTTCCTGCTGTGCGGCCATCTGGGTAGGGCGCCGATGAGGGCAAGAATTAGGATCACGATCAAGATGGTTCCAAGCATGTTTACTCCTGACGTTTGTATGTTGTGCGGGCACCTGGCTCTGTCTGTGCCCGATGGAGGCATTGGAGCAAGTCTTTCACGTGGCGAGCCGGCCATCTGTGCAATTGAGTACAGCAATCGATGGATGCCCGGCCGTCGGCCTCAGTCGGGATCATGCCTTGATTTGCATGGCCACCCCTCCGGCTGCGATCATCGCTGCGAAGTTTTTTCTGGGGGACTCTTGGCATGAGAAGAACTGGACTTCTTGTTTTCGGCGCCGCGGCGGCATTGTCCGCAAGCCTTTTGGCTCAGGGATCAGGCTGGCCGCCGGCGCCTGGCCATCTCACACTGCCCGTCTGGCCCAGCATTGCGCCTGGGGCCCCGGCCAATCTGCCTGCGGAGGCCGACACCACCACCGCGAAAGACAACCTCATCGCCGGCCGCCCGCTCGTTCGCCTGGGCAACGTCTCCGTGCCGACAATGACTTTCTACGCGCCTCATGCGCCCGGTGGTCCCGCACCCGCTATCGCGCCTGCCGTTGTTGTGTTTCCGGGCGGCGGCTATAGGATTCTCGCCATCGATCTTGAAGGCACGGAGGTCTGCGACTGGCTTAACTCCGCCGGCATCGCCTGCATTCTGCTCAAATACCGCGTGCCGGACACGGGGCCGTACCCCAAGTCTCC
Source organism: Occallatibacter sp. (assembly GCA_035315085.1). Taxonomy (GTDB): domain Bacteria; phylum Acidobacteriota; class Terriglobia; order Terriglobales; family Acidobacteriaceae; genus Telmatobacter. The sequence continues at coordinate 29,893 of DATFYK010000059.1, read as the reverse complement.
GGCCGCCCTGCAGGATGCGCAGCGAGCCCTCGGCCTAGTGCGCGCCCACGCAGCCGAGTGGCGCATCGACCCCAGCCGCATCGGTGTTCTCGGCTTCTCGGCCGGAGCGCATCTGGCCGCCGCCCTCAGCACCCACTTCGACCAGCGCCTCTACGCGCCCGTCGATGTGGCCGACAAGCTCAGTTGCCGGCCTGACTTTGCCGTCATCGTCTATCCCGGCTACCTGGCTCTCGAAGACAAGAACTTCGCGCCCAACGCGGACATTCATCCCGCCGCGAACACGCCGCCCACCTTCATCGTGCAGGCCGAGGACGATCCCGTTCATGTCGAGAATGCGACCGTCTACTTCCTCCAACTCAAGAACGCCAAGGTTCCCGCCGAGCTGCATATCTACGCCCAGGGCGGACACGGCTACGGCCTGCGACGCACCCCGCTCCCGGTGACCGCCTGGCCCCAGAGCGTTGAAACTTGGCTGCGCACCATCAAGGTTTTGCCAACGCAATAGTAGGAAGCCGAAGGCGGCCTACTCCACCTTTGCGGGCGCAACCACATACACATACTCAAGCGGCTTTTTCCCCGTGTTCGCCACGTTATGCCGGGTCGTGGGCGGGATATAGATAAGCGCCGGAGCGGCGAATGATTGCCTCGCCTGGCCGTCGATCAGCGCCTCGCCTTCGCCGCGCAGGATCACCAGGGCTTCCTCGTTCTGGCCGGTGGTGTGCCAGCCGACCGTCGCGCCGGGTTGAAGGCGCACAAAGCCGCTGCGCATTCCGGCCGTTTGAGGAACCCCTTGCAGCAAAGGGCAGTCTCCTTGCGGGCATACGAGCGGCACCGTCAGAGGCTGCGGTTTTGCCTGCTGCGGGAAGAGGGGCGAAGCTGCCAACAGCAAGCCTGCCGCGACGAGGCTTTGCGGAAGCGGCGAAATTGGGCGCATGGTGTCCTCCGGTGCGGAGTTGCAGGTCTCTCCGCGCCCGCATACGAATTGAATAATATTCTGCCACATACTATTATAGAATTCGTGCTACGCAAATCCCCCCATTTCCCTGTACTTGTTGTCTCTGTACGCATCAACGCTTGTGGCTGTGCTTGTGTCCGCGCTCGTGAGGGTGCTCGATCGCGTGCGCGGGAACGGTCATCACTAGTTTTCCATGCTGCACGCCTTTGAGGCCGATCAGCAGATCCGCAAACTGGGCCACCTGGGCCGATTTGCCGTGCACGATCAGCACTTCCAGACAGGAGTCGTGGTCCAGGTGCGCATGGCTGGTCGAAACTACCAGTTCGTGGTGCGTGTGCTGCGCCTCGGTCAGTTTCTCTGTAATTCCATGGGCGTGGTGGTCGTAGATGAGCGTGACCGTGCCCACCACGGTCGCATCCGGGGCCGCGGTCTGCTCCGTCACCAGCCGGTCGCGGATCAAATCGCGAAAGGCCTCGGACCGGTTGGTATAGCCCCGCCGCCCAATCGAGCGGTCAAACCGCTTCAGCAACTCCGAATCCAGCGCAATCCCGATTCTGCTCAAGATCCCCATGCGCACCCTCGCCGCAACATCCCGTATTCATGTGAAGAATCAGAGTAGCGCGATTGTCCGAATCATGCTACTGCACTCAAGGACGGCGTGCAGAGTTTGGGGTGTGAGCGATCTCGTCTGAGTTTGGCCGCTTAGCCGGCTCAATTCAAAAACATCGTCCGATACAGCGTATCCCGCTGCACCGGCTTGAACCCCGCATCGCGAATGATCCTCCGCAGCTCTTCTTCCGTGGTGCAGTTCGACGTGCCCGCGGCCTTGACCACGTTCTCTTCCAGCATCACCGAGCCAACGTCGTTGCCTCCGAAGTACAGGCCTAACTCCAGCACCTTCAATCCCTGCGTCACCCAGCTTGCCTGCACATTTTCAATATTATCGAGATAGAGCCGCGAGATGGCCAGCACCTTCAGGTATTCAACCGAAGTCGCCTCTTCCCAGCCGTGTCCGCCGAGTGCCGTATTTTTCGGTTGAAAGCTCCAGGGGATGAAGGCCGTGAATCCGCCGGTCTCCTCCTGCAAGCGACGCACTACCTCGAAATGATTGATGCGCTGCTCATAACTCTCGCCCACGCCGAACATCATCGTCGCCGTGGTCCTCATGCCCAACTGGTGCGCGGTGCGATGGACGCTGACCCACTCCTCGGTGTTGCACTTGAGGCGGGCGACGCGCCGGCGCACCTCGTCGTCGAGAATTTCCGCGCCGCCGCCGGGGATGGAATCAAGGCCCGCCTCGCGCAACCGGACGATGGTCTCGCGCAGGCTCAGATCCGAATACCTGGCGATGGCCAGAATCTCCGACGCCGTCAAACAGTGCAGCCAGATTTGCGGGAAGCGCCGCTTGATGCCGCTGAAGAGCCGCTCGAACCAGTCGATCTTCAGATCGGGATGGATGCCGCCCTGCATCAGCACGCCTGTGCCGCCCATCTCGATGGTCTCGGCGATCTTCTCGCAGATCGTCTCGAAGTCGAGGATGTAGCCCTCCTCCGCGCGCGGCCCCTTCAGCGGCCGGTAGAAGGCGCAGAAGGTGCAGTACTCGGTGCAGAAGTTGGTGTAGTTGATATTGCGATCGATGATGTAGGTGACCACGCCCTCGGGGTGCAGGCGGCGGCGCACCGCGTCCGCCTCGAAGCCCAGGCCGATCAGGTCGGGGGAATTGAAATATTCGAGAGCCTGTTGGCGGGTCAGCGGCATAGCTTCGATTCTAGCAATTCGGTGATTGCGGGGCGAACGGATTGCCGGTTCGTTGTCTTCACCGCAGCAGGGCGGAAGCGGCCCACAGAATCGGAGCCTGCCCATGGAAGTCGCCTGTCCGGCGTGGCCGGGCCAGATAGTAGTCCAGATCGTTTAGCTTGCCGGTGCCCGCGCAAACCTGCGTCACGTCGCCATTCTGATCGATGTATCCGATTACGGAGAGCCACCCCTTGCGGGCCGCGGGTCCGTATTTCTTACCGTCCAACACGCCCAGTTTGACGCCGGTAATCATGGCAAAGGTGAACATGCCGGTGCTGGAGCTTTCTGGCCAGGCCTCCGGGTGGTCGATCAACTGACGCCACATCCCGTCCTTGCCCTGATACTTCAGAAGCGCGGCCATCATGCGCTTGTAGCCGGCCAGAATGCGCGTTCGCTGCGGGTGATCCTGAGGCAAATCACGCAGCATCTCCGCCATGCCCGCGGCGAACCAGCCGTTGCCGCGGCCCCAGAAAAACGGCGCGTCCTCGGCATGGTAGAAGAGGCCGTTGGGCTGTTGCAGCTTGTCCAGATAGGCAACCATCTCCTTGGCGTCGCGGTCGAGATACTTGCGGTCTCCGGTGGCGCGGTAGGCCTGGAGCTGCAACATGGTCAGCATGTACATATCGTCGACCCAGAAGCGCGTTTCCGCGGAAAGTCCATCGGGCAGCGGGTTCTCCCACTGGCGGTCCGCCCACCATACGCCCTCGGCCAGATATTTCGGGTCCGTAGTCTCAATGGCGAGCTCCAGCGGAATGACGCCGAAGATCGAGTCGTCCACATGACGCCGCTCCGGTCTCTGCTTGGCATCGGCGCCGCCCGGCATCAAAGGCTCAAACCTTTGAATCAGTTCCTTCTGCAGTGCCTCGTCTTTCGTCAGTTGCGCGAAATTCAGCGCTCCGTACCAGGTGGCGACCTCGGCGTAATGGATGGTGAATGTGTATTGATGCTGACTGGCCACGAAGCGATCGGCTACCTTCTTGCCCACTTCCTGGGGCGAAGCGTCTTTTGGCCAGTTCGTGAAATAGTCTTCGCCCTGCGCGAGCGCCGTCATGGTCGATGCAAGAACAAGTGCAGCCAAAAGCTGCGTGCAGTTGAAAAGTCTGCTTTGCTTCATACAGAGTCTCCTGCGTGTAGCAGGTGTTGTTTTACTGAGTGATTCTGCTGTGAATCTTCTTGTTTTGTTCCTTCGCGCCGATTCGGACGGCGACCGGAAAACCCAACCCGCGCTACTTCTTCGTCTTCGGGTTCGTCTCCCGGCCAGCCGACACCAGCGCCGGCGTCATCGGCTCGCCGCGCAGAATCTCCACTGCGGCCGGGGGCAGCGGTTTGTCGGCATAGGCCAGCAAGACGCTCACTTGCCAGATTTGTTTGTCGGTGAGTACCTGTTTGAAGGACGGCATGCCGGTCAGGCGGATGCCGTTGGCCACTTTCCAATACGTCTCGCTGGGCGGGTCGTCGCTGACTCCCACGGCGTCGTTGTTGTGATGTTTTTCCCACAGCGGGGGCGCATCGGGATACATGTGCGCTCCAAATACCGAAGGTTTGCCGTGCAAGCCATGGCAGGCGGCGCACTGGTCGCGATAGATCTGCGCGCCGGCGATCAGGTTGTCCTCATCGCGCAGGAGGGGGGGAGAGAGGGTGAGCAGTTCGCGGTCGATGCGGGCGCTGAGCGGAACACTGGTAATCAGGCGTTCATAAGGGAGCGGCGGGTCGGCGACGGCCACCGGCGCCTGGCCAAAATAGAGCCACGCCACCACGGCGACGGGCGCCAGAATCACTCCCAGGACAATTCCCAACAAAACTCGACCCATATTCTTGACGGCCTCCGTTGGTCTTCATCGTAGAGCATTTTCCGGCTCCCGGTGCGTATTAAATCCATTGCTTACGTTACAAAGGGGAAGAGAGAGAAGAATTGCTGGACAATGCCCGCCGGATTTGGCATTGTTTGGCTCATGCCCCAACGGCCCGCCGTAGCGGCCGCAGGCGGCCATTCCCCAACGCAGAAACAAGGAGACTCCCCCATTAAAGATCACTCGAAGATGAAACTGGGCCGCAAGGCCATCAAAACCGACACCCGAACCCTGGTGTTTGGCGACTACCTCACGCCCGCGCTGCCGCCCCCGCCCCCCACGGCCGATTGGACCAGGGGAATCGCCAACTGGGGCATGATGCTGAACGACACGCTGTGCGACTGCACCATCGCCGGCGTGGGCCACGCCGTGCAGGTGTGGACCGCCAACACCGGGACCGAGGTCACCGTCCCCCACTCGGCAATTCTCGCCGCCTATGAGTCCTGGGATGGTTACAATCCCGCAGACCCATCGACCGACAACGGCGGCATTGAACTGGATGTCTTAACCGACTGGCGCCAGCAGGGTTTCGCCGGCAACGCCCTGTTGGCCTTTGCCGACCCCAAGCCCTCCAACCTGGTGCAGATTCACCAGTCCATCGCCCTGTTCGGCGGCGTCTATATCGGGCTGGCCCTGCCGCTCACAGCCCAAACCCAGGACGTGTGGGACGTGGTGCCCAACGGCGGCGCTAACGCCAGGAAGGGCAGTTGGGGCGGCCACTGCGTCTTCGTGCCCAAGTACGACCAGCACGGCTTCACCTGCATTACCTGGGGCCAGTTGAAAACCATGACGCTGGCCTTCTGGAAGAAGTACTGCGACGAGGCCCACACGCTGCTCGGCCAGGGCTGGCTCTCCGCCAAAGGCTCGCCCGCCGGCTTCAACCAGGCTCAGTTGCTGGCCGATTTGAAGGCCATCAAGTAGCGGAATTGGCGGCGAATCGACCGGGCGAGCGTCCAAACCAGTGCAGGTTCACCCACAAGGCCCCCAGGTGTTTTAATACCTAATGGGGGGAGCGCTGCCTTGAGTCGTGGTGTGCTTCCGTACTCCCGTGGAGGTAACCCTAATCCGATGTATTCTTTTCGCCGTCTTGCCCTTCTGCTGGCTCTGTGTCTGCCCGCCCTGCACGCCGTTCTTGCCCAGAGCTCGAGTTCGAGCGGCAATCCCGCATCCCCCACCCAGGGCCAGGAACAGGCGCAGCAGTCTGCCCCGGCTCAAGCCCAGCCGCAGATGAGCGTACAGGCCCGCATCAAGGCCCGCCGCGAACAGCGCCGCGTCGCGGCCATCCACGAAGCCTACGATCATCTCTACGATGCCTATTTCGGCGCGGGCTACATGCGCTTTACGCCCGGAACCACTCTGCAGCGCGTCAACGAGTATAACTGGAACGTCGGCCTCACGCGCTACTTCGATGAGCGCCTGGGTGTGACCCTCGACGGCCGCGGCTACTACGGCACTCCGTTCATTGGGCCAACGCAGGGCAATCCCCCTGCGGGCAGCGTGGGCCTTACAAAGCCGGCGATCAGCCAATATACCGTCCTGATTGGGCCCACTTACCACTTCTATCTGCAGCCCAGGTACTCCATCTCCGGCCGGGTGATGGGTGGGCTCGCACAGGGCAACTTCACCGGCGATACGAACGGCTACGGCACCCTCGGCGTCCTCTACCCGGATGGGCCTACTTACGCCTTCAGCGCCAGCATCATTGGCGAGTACAACCTGGCCCCGAACCTCGGCGTGCGGATTGCTCCGGAGTACTTACTCACCGGCTTCGGCTCCACCCAGCAGAACAACCTGGGCTTCACGATTGGAATTTTCTATCGCTTCGGCAAGCAGTAACGCCACTGACCACTGTTCACTGTCCACTGTCCACTGGCTTTATTGCAAAATTGGAATCCCAGCAATCCGCCGATGCCACTCGGCCGGGCCGGTCTGGTGGACGCTCGTTCCCTTGGAATCCACCGCGACGGTCACCGGCATCTCGCGCACGTCGAACTCGTAAATCGCCTCCATGCCCAGATCGCCAAATGCAATCAGCCGCGAGCCGTGAATGGCCTTTGAAACCAGGTAGGCCGCGCCGCCCACAGCCATCAGGTAGACCGCGCCAAACTCGCGGATGGCGTCGATGGCCGCCGGACCGCGCTCGGCCTTGCCCACCATGCCCAGCAGGCCCGTCTCGGCCAGCATCGGTCGCGTGAACTTGTCCATGCGCGTGGCTGTCGTGGGTCCGGCCGGGCCCACCACCTCTTCGCGCACCGGGTCCACCGGCCCCACGTAGTAGATGAAGCGGCCGTTGAAGTCCACGGGCAGCTTTTCTCCCCGGCTCAGCATATTCGTCAATCTCTGGTGGGCGGCGTCGCGCCCCGTCAGCAGCTTGCCGGTCAGCAGCAGCACTTCTCCCGGCTTCCACGCGGCGGCCTCGGCGCGGGTCACGGTGTCCAGGTTCACCCGCCGCGCTGCCGATACGTCATAGGTCAGCTTCGGCCAGTCCTCCAGCCTCGGCGGATCGAGGTAGACCGGCCCCGAGCCGTCCAGCACAAAGTGGGCGTGGCGCGTGGCGGCGCAGTTGGGAATCATCGCCACCGGCAGGTTGGCGGCATGAGCCGGCGTGTCCAGCACCTTCACGTCCAGCACCGTGGTCAGCCCGCCCAACCCCTGCGCGCCGATGCCCAGGCGGTTCACCTTGTCGTAAAGCTCGATGCGCAGTTCTTCAGCGCGATTTTTCGCTCCGCGCGCCATCAGCTCCTGAATGTCGATGGGGTCCATCAGCGACTGCTTGGCCAGCAGCATGGCCTTTTCCGCCGTGCCGCCGATGCCGATGCCCAGCAGCCCCGGCGGGCACCACCCCGCGCCCATGGTGGGCACGGTCTTCAGCACCCATTCCACCACCGAGTCGGTTGGGTTCAGCATGGCAAACTTGGCCTTCGCTTCCGACCCGCCGCCCTTGGCCGCCACCGTCACCTCGACCGTCGCGCCCTTCACCAGCTCCACGTTCACCACCGCCGGCGTGTTGTCCTTGGTGTTGATGCGTTTGCCCGCCGGATCGGCCTGGATGGAGGCGCGCAGCTTGTTGTCGGGATCGAGATAAGCCCGCCGCACGCCTTCGTCCACCATCTCCTGGAGATCGACCGAAGGGCTGCCACCCTCAGGGCCCGCGAAGAGCACGTCCATCCCCACCTTCACGAAGGCGTTCACGATGCCCGTGTCCTGGCAGATGGGCCTGTGCCCCTCGGCGCACATGCGGCTGTTGATGAGGATCTGCGCCATCGCGTCCTTCGCCGCCGGCGACTCCTCCCGCTCGTATGCCTTGGCTAGGCTACGAATGTAGTCCACCGGATGGTAATAGCTGATGTACTGCAACGCGCCCGCAACGCTGGCTACAAAATCTTCCTGCCGTATGACGGTCATGGGGAAAGCTCCTATATACAGTTTAAGGGCAGGTGGCCCGCTCATCAGCCCTGAAGAATCACCATAAGTCATGAGAAGCTGTACAAAAGAAGCTGTGCCCCGTTCATCGCGGCACTATCGCGATGAGCGGGCAGGTGGCTTGAGGTCAGATCGTGGCCGGACTATGATAACCCCATGCCGTACGGTCTGAAACGGTTCCAAAAAGCAGAAGCTCTCCACTTCATCACTTTCAGTTGCTTTCACCGTCTCCCTCTTCTCGAATCGTCGGACCCCAAGAACATAGTGGAGGCCGTACTGGAACGGACTCGTGCACGACATCAGGCGAGGGTCTACGCCTACGTCCTGATGCCCGAGCACGTCCATTTGCTCATCAACGAGCCACCATTGATCCTCGTGTCCCAGTTTCTCAAAGCAGTAAAGCAGATCACTTCGCGCAAACTGAGAGGTCAGCGCGAGAAGTTCTGGGAGCAACGTTACTTTGACAGCAACGTCCATGGTGAAGAGGCTCGCTCCGAAGTGATCCGCTACATTCATCGCAACCCGGTGAAGCGCGGATTGGTTGCATCTCCTGGCGACTATCAATGGAGCAGCTTCAACCACTACGCGACCGGAGTTCGAGGAACGGTTGAAATCGAGTCAGAGTGGACGGCAAGACTTCGCGGCCCACTAATCGCGATAGGGCCGCAATGAATGGGGCACAGCCTTCCAACTTGGCTAATAATCGAAGGAGGTAGAATCGATGCCAGGGCCAACTGCCTTACTAGTCACCTACACAACAATTCAATCAGGTTTTATGTCTTCGGGTACATATTTTCTTGTTGCTCTAGAATATTGATCCCGAATGAAATTAAAGATCAACAAGAACACAGGACAAGCTAAGAACACTAAGATTATTATCAAAAATGTTCTTTCGCTAAACAGCTTTTGGCCAATCCATATGACCCCGTAAAACATTGGAATTAACGTACAGGCCATTAGCGTAACAGCAAAGAAACCTGTATAGGCATCAAGGAACTGTTTGGGTCGAGTGGAGAAGGAACGTCTATCTGATGGTAATACCGTTGGTCTATGCGAACCAACGCATATACCATCGATTTCTACCTTGGCAGACGGTGGCCCATCATACACGATTTCAATTACAACTCCGTCTCCAGGCTCCAGGACTGCGAAAGAGAGGCGTAGGGAATTGAAGTTTTCATCGGTCCTAACAAGTTGAGGCTGTATAACTCCACGGTTTGTCTTAATGATTGACCAACTAAGAATTTGCTCATCGGAAATCGAGATTGAATATGGTTTTAGAACTTGGGAGGATAGAATCTCTAGTGAGCCGCTGTTCCAAAAGAATACTTGTATCGCCGTAATTCCACTTTTCCCAACCTCTGTTCCATCGTAGAGCAAAGAGAACTTATCAAACTTTGCAAGTTCGGGTTGAACCATGCTCCTTCGCGAGGGATTCACCATGAACGTTGGAACTCGCTTTTTTTCTGTTCGCCGATAAAAGTACACCGCCATGGCGATGCCGATTATTCCAAGGGCCAGACTTGCCGCGGCAATCCATCGATCTGGAGTCATTGGGGGTATTGTAGACTTGGTGTCCAGATCGCGCAATATATGTTGTAAGCTGGGCCTCTTTTAGGGAGCTATAGGGTGCAGGGTGCCCGATATCAGGCAAGTGGCCCGCCCATCAACCTCGAAGAATCACCATGAGCCATGAGAAGCTGTGCCCCGTTCATCGCGGCCCTATCGCGATGAGCGGGCGGCTGGCCCACATCCGCCCATAAATCTGGGCGGGTGGCCCAGATCTCGCTGTTGGGACCTGGTAAACCGCCGCCCGAAATCCGTATGCCCAAAATCGTCGCCCTTCCACAGCACCGGTTCGCGCTTTTCCCGCGCCAGCGCGTAGCTGAAGCAGTCGCCGAAGTTGAGCCCAGCCGGGTGGCCGCTGCCTCTGCCGTAGTCTCGATAGGTCTGGCGCGCAATCTTCGCCTGCTCGGCGGAGCAAGCGCGCGGCCACAAAGTGTGGGAAGAATCTGGCTTCAAGCGGAATCGTTTTCCACCATCGCTGCCGGAATTGTGTCAATGCTCTTTTACGCCCTTGATGATGAGCCACAAAGCCAATCCGAGCTCCGCAATGAGCATGACCGGATACAGCGGATAAGTCAGTTTTTGGTAGGCGGGGAAGAGGCAGAGCTGAATGAAACAGAGCATCAGGCTCAAACCGTCCAGGAGAAGCAGCACGCCCAAAATCCGCGGAAGGAAGCCGGACTTGATGACCAGATAGCCGAGGGGGAAGAGCCAGGCGCCATAGAAAAGCGTCTGAATCATGCTACCGCTGCCGCTCAAACTGAGGAAAAACAACGATAGAGCTTGCAGTTGATCCGGCTTGAATGCGCGCAAATAGCCGGATCCGCCTTCAAGCATCAGGGCGCTGAAGTGGATCATCGTACAAACACATTCCACGGCGACACCGGCCAGATTGAACAGCACGAACAGCAAAGCCAGGTTCTTGCCCACAGGCTTCAGCAGCGCGTATAGTGCCCAGGCCGTCCAAAGAAAGAGCAGGGCGGCGACGATCTCGCTCATGTAACCGATCCGGAACATCAGCTCGGAAGCCGCGATATTCCTGGCCGTTGCCGCTGCATCGTCCCAGACAATGGGCTTTTGCTGAACAAAAGTAGAAAAAGCAAAGAGTACGATGTAGGCGAGATAGAGAAACCCCGCCAATCTGGCAATATTGCGCCGCGATGTATCCTGCACCTGCGTGGTCATGGTCGGCCTCCTGGTGACGTTGGGGCTACATGGAAAGAAGTGTAATTCGAGAGCCAAAGTGTGGTAAATGCAACTTGATGAGAACAAAGCCGTTTGTGGGATATCGCAGGCGCGTGGGAACCGGATTGGCGTCCGGTTTCACCGCAGGGTGTCCCTTAATGAACAGGAACGGCGGCGACACCGACCCCCTGAAATTCAGCCGCCGCGCCCGCCTAAGCCTCCGTATTGCTCAGTAGCCCCTGTAACGAGTTCCGGCGGAAGGCGCTGAATTGCCCTAAGCTATAGGCATGAACGACTCTACTCTGGAACCGGCGGCAACAGAAAGCGAAATCTTCGATCTCCTCGTGGTGGGCGCCGGGCCCACCGGGCTGGCCTGCGCCATTGAGGCGCAGAAGGCGGGCTTTCGGGCGGTTGTGGTGGACAAGGGCTGCCTGTGCAACTCGCTCTACCATTACCCCGCGCACATGACCTTTTTCACCACGTCGGAGTTGCTGGAGATCGGCGACCTTCCCTTTCCCAGCCCCAATGCCAAGCCCACGCGCAACGAGGCGCTCCAGTATTACCGCCAGGTGGCGGCGCACTACCGGCTGGACGTGCGCCAGTATCAATGCGTCACGCGGGTGACTGGCGCCGATGGGGCCTTCACGGTCCATACCAAGGACCGTTTCGGCCGGCCCGGCGCCATCCAAACCCGCAAGTTGGCGGTGTCTACCGGCTACTACGACCTGCCCAACATGATGAACATTCCCGGCGAGAGCCTGAGCAAGGTGCACCACTACTACGTCGATCCCCACCCCTACTTCGGGATGGACGTTGTGGTCGTCGGCGGCAAGAACTCGGCGGCCATTGCGGCGCTCGAGCTGTGGCGGAGCGGCGCGCGGGTGACGCTGGTTTACCGCGGGCCGGAGATTCCGCCGCACGTGAAGTACTGGATCAAGCCGGACATCGAAAACCGCATCAGGAATGGCGAGATCAAGGCGTATTACGGGTCGAATGTGGTGGAGATCACGCCGGATGCGGTGGTGGTGGAGACGCCGCAGGAGCGCCTGATGCTCAAGAACGATTTCGTCTTCGCCATGACCGGCTACCACCCCGACTTCGACTTTCTTGAGGGGCTGGGCCTGCGCTTCAAAGGCCCCGACCGGCTGCCGGTTTGCGATGCCCAGACGCTGGAGAGCAACGTGCCCGGCATCTACCTGGCCGGGGTGATCGTGGCCGGTTTGCGCACCAACGATATCTTCATCGAGAACGGACGCTTTCACGGGCGTCAGATTGCCGCGGCGCTGGCATCAAAGTTAAGAGTACAGGGCTAAGTCTGGATGCCGGTTGCCCAAGAAAGCCGGTAAACCGAGAAGCCATATTGGACGGAGGTTCTGGCTTGCAGATGCGTTGGTGGCCGCGGTCGATTCGATGGCAGATGCTGGCCGGCCTGCTACTGCTGGAGGCGCTTTCGATCGGCCTCTTCGCGGCGCTGCTCATCCGCCAGCAGACGCGCGAGGTCTCGGTTCATGCGCGGCAACGGCTGGCGTACCAGGCCGCCTCCTTGGCGCAGCAGGCCGGGAAGGCCCTGCTGGAGCAGCGGCCCGACTGGGTGGGGCAGTCAGTGAAAATGATGGGCGAGGCGCCCAACGTGGCCATCGCCAGGATTACCGGCCCAGCCGGCAACGTGCTCTTCGTCAGCCAGGGCAAGCCGGAGCAGGCGGCGCTCGATCTGGGAGAGCTGGCGCAGATCCCGCTCGTGCGCCACGAAGAGCCCAGAGTCTTCACCCTGAAAGGCGATCGCTGGGAGTGCGTGAGGGCCATTTATGTCGGCGGCGAGCTGCGCGGCTTTGCCTGGGTTGAGGCTGATCGCGCCTGGGACCGCGAGCAACTGAACACCGCATTGCGCGGCACGGTCCTCTTCGGCGTCATCTGGATGGTGGCCTCGGCCCTGCTGGTGCTCGCGATGGCCCGCTCCATCTCCCAGCCGCTGGCCACTCTGCATCGCGGCACGCGCGCCTTGATGAGCTCGCCCGATCACAGCGGCAATTTTCCCCTGCCGGTCTCCGTGCACAACGAGATCGGCGACCTCATCGAGGCCTTCAACCGCATGGTTGCTTCCCTTGCGGAGCAACGCTCGGGGCTCAACGACACCCTTTCGCTGCTGGATTCGATGCTGGCCAACGCGCCCATCGGCCTGGCCTTCTTTGACCGCGACTGCAGGTTTGTGCGCGTCAATCAGGTCTTTGCGGAGATGACCGGGGTTCCGCTCAGCCGCCACCTGGGGCGGACGCTGCCGGAGCTGCTGCCGCAACCGGTGGCCCGGGAGATGGAGAACGCCGTGCTGCGCGTCTTTGCCGAAGAGGAGCCGGTGCGCAACCTGGAATTGACCAATCCGGTTCTCAGCGGCCAGCAGGGCAAGTCCGCCGCGGCGAACAAGTCCAGCCGGCCATGGACCTGGCTGGCCAGCGCCTACCCGGTCCGGACCACCCCGCAACAGGTGCGCTGGGTGGGCCTCATCGTGCTGGACTCGAGCGACCGCAAGCGCAGCGAAGAGGCGCTGCGCAAGTCCGAAAAGCTGGCTGCGACCGGGCGGCTGGCCGCCTCCATTGCCCACGAGATCAACAATCCGCTGGAGGCCATCACCAACCTGCTCTTTCTTCTGCACAATTATTGCCAGCTTCAGGACCCGGCGTTGAAGTATGTGACGATGGCCGAGCACGAAGCCCGCCGCATCGCGGAGATTACCCAGCAGACGCTGCGATTCTACCGCCAATCCACGCTGCCGGCCCGCACCAATATGGGCGAACTGCTGGATTCCGTGCTCAGCCTCTATCACGGCCGGCTCAATGCCCTGAACATTCAGGTGGAGCGGGATTACGACACCGCCATGGACCTGTTCTGTTTTGCCGGAGAGCTGCGCCAAGTCTTTGCCAACCTGGTGGGCAATGCCATCGACGCCACCAGCGCCGGCGGCCGCCTTCTGGTGCGCGCCCGGCGCTCGCGGAACTGGAAGGACCCCGCCCAAGCAGGAGTTCGCTTTGTGGTGGCCGACACCGGAGCGGGCATGGAGCCGGCGGTGCGCGAGCGCGTCTTTGAAGCTTTCTTCACCACCAAGGAAGCGATTGGAACCGGCCTGGGCCTCTGGGTGAGCCACGAGATCATCGTGAAACATCGCGGGCTGGTCCACGTGCGCAGCCGCGCCGCTGCCGAGGGGAAGACCTCCGGGACCGTCTTCCAATTATTCATCCCCGACGATCCCAATATGACCGCCCCAGCCGGGCAGACGGCCGCGGCGTCGGTGTAAAGAATTTTTTAAAAAAATACTTGCGTGCTCACCTATTCGATGTGCTACAGTCAGTAACACTATGACGAGTAACACTGAAACGGGTCACGATCCGGCGGAGTTGGGCGAACTGGAGCGAAGCATTCTCCTGATCGTCTGGCGCAACGCCCAAATCACTGCGGAGCAGGTGCGCGAAGAACTTGGAAGGCCGCTCAAGGACTCCACCATTCGCACCGTTCTGCGCCGATTGGAAGAGAAGGGCTATCTGGCGCACTCGGTGGAAAATCGCACCTTTGTCTACCGTCCGGCAGAGACGCGGCAGCGGGTGGCAGGCCGCGCCGTCAAGCGCATTGTGGACTGGTTCTGCGAAGGATCGGTGGAGGCGCTGCTTGTGGGCATGGTGGACTCCAAGGTCCTTGACCGCGCCGAGTTGCAGCGCCTGGCGGAGCGCATCGCCATCGCCCAGAAGAGCGCCTCTGTCCGGCCAAGGAAGGCTTCTCAAGAAAAGGAGGCAAAGCCATGATTCCAGTATTGATCGAAGCCGCCTTGCGGGCGCTTTTGGTCGCCTTCGCGGTATGGTCCGGGCTGCTTCTGTTACGCGTCAGCAATGTACTGGCGCAAAAGACCGCGTGGGGCCTCATGCTTGCCGCGGCCCTGGCCATGCCTCTCGTGATGCGCTGGCAATGGCTGCCGGCCTCGGCCGCAATCAGTTTGCCGACGCATCCCTGGACGCAGACGGTGGATCGCTGGCCGGCCGGACCGTCCAGGCCTTCCACCGCGCCGTTGCCGGAGGCTTCTCGAACGCCAGAGCCCGTCCTGGCAACGGGAGATCGTTTCTCCATGCCGTGGGTCTCCCATTCGGACTTCAATCCGTCGAATCCAGTCGACCAGGAGCCGGCGCCTTTCCCCCGCAGCCTTACCGCCGTCGTGCCGGAGAAAAGCAGCCCCTTCGGAAGCCTGCGTTCCTTCCGGCTGGCAACGGTCGCTTGGCTACTGTATCTCGGGGTTTGCGCGGCACTGCTGCTGCGGTTGCTGTTCGGGCTTGGGCTGGCGTTCCGTTTGTGGCGCCGTGCGGAGCCGGCCTCCATCAAGCCTGGGTCTGGATTGGGTTCCGAGCTGATGACGGGCATGAACTTGCGGGTCAGCCGGCGGATTGCCTCTCCGGTCACCATCGGCTCGGGGGTTGTTCTGCCTGCGGACTACACCGAATGGGACGCGGAGAAGTTGCGCATCGTTCTGGCTCATGAGCGCTCCCACATCCGCCAGGGGGACTTCTACCTGCAAGCGTTTGCGGAGTTCTATATCTCCCTGTTCTGGTTCAGCCCGTTGGGCTGGTGGCTCAAACGCAAACTCTCTGAACTGGGCGAGATCATAAGCGACCGCGCCGGCCTGGAGGAGGCCGCCAGCCGCTCCTCTTATGCCCAGGTCTTGCTTGAATTCGCGGCCCTGCCGCGCCCAACCCTCATAGGAGTAGCCATGGCTAGCAGCAGTAATCTCTGTCATCGCATTGAAAGGTTCCTCAATGAACCCAGCTTCCGCCGGGCCTTTGCGGGCAGTCGCCGCCGCATCTTGCTCGCGGTGCTACTTGTTCCCGTGGCGCTGTTTGCGGGCACGGCGCTGATCCGCGTGGAGGCGGCTGCATCGGGCCGCGCCCTCCAACCGCCGCAGGCTGTCTCAACAGCACCAACCCCGGCCCCGGCTCCGGCCACAGTCCCCTCCATGCCCGAACAGCCTGCCGATCAGGCGCTGGCCACAGAGCAGGCTCCCATTCCTCCTCTGCCGGAAGCCGCGCCGGCCCCGGCTCCGGCCACCCCGCTCGCGCCGCCGCAAACCGGAGAGATTCGCGATGTTCCCGACGATCACGCTGCGGCCACGACAAGCATGCAAGACAACACCGTCACCAGGACCATCACCAGGACCAACACAGGCACATACACATACACCAGCGGCAAGCATGGCCCCAGCACGTTCTCCACGGGCCGTGGTTATTCCTACTCGTTTTCCTCGAATGGAGACTCGTGGGCGCTGGTGACCGATCCGGGCCAGAGCATCACCTTCGCCGGTGACTGGAACGGCGCTACCAGTGCGACCATCGCACAGGTGCGAAAGCTGACGCACGGAGCGTTCTTGTGGTTTGCGCGCGACGGCAAATCGTACTTCCTCGACGATCCAGCCATCGTGGCTCAGATCGAGGCCCTATACAAGCCTATGGAGGCGTTGGGTCGCAAGCAGGAAGAGTTGGGGCGCCAGCAGGAGGAACTCGGCAAGCAGCAGGAGAAGCTGGGCCGGCAGCAGGAGTTGGCCAGAATTCCCACGCCCGATCTCTCCAAAGAGATGGCCGAAGTGAATGCGGCGATGGCTAAGCTCCAGGCAAAGATGGGAAGCACCGTGAGCCAGGAGGAACTGGCCGACCTGGAAGGCAAGATCGGAGAGATTCAGGGTCGGTTGGGCGATTTGCAGGGCAAGATTGGCGCACAGCAAGGCAATCTTGGCGCATTGCAAGGCAGGTTGGGCGAGCAGGAAGGCAAACTCGGCGCAGAACAGGGCCGCCTGGGCGCGGAACAGGGAAAGCTGGCCGCGGAGGCCGATCGCAAGGTGAGAGCCATCATCGACGAAAGCCTGCGCAACGGCAAGGCCCGGCCGGTCGAGTGAGTCCGGGGCCTTCCGTACCATTGATACAACACACCGGAGTTGAATAACAGGCCAGCCGCTGGATTGTTCCAGCGGCTGGCCTGTTATTGGGATCGAATCGGCTCAGTTCAACTTCAAGCTTCGCGGCCTGATCAGCCCGAGCGGATCGAAGCTGCCCGGCTGGTCTGCTGCCGGGTGAGGCATGCAGTGGCTTCTGGTCTGCACCGGAGCCGCGTACGAACGCGTAACGTGCAGCCGGTCCATCACCACGTAACGCGTGCGCAGGCCGTCCACGGTCGAAGGTAGCTGCGCGGGAACCTGCTTGCGGTCCACGTAGATCACCAGCGCCGCTTCTTTCGGATTGTCCAGGCTCTGACCCACGCCCACGCCGAAGAAGGCGGAATTCCGTTTCATCAGGCTTTGCGCGATCTGCTGCTTGACGGCCACAGCCGGGTTGAGGATCGCGGCCGGCAGGGGCGCGGCGCCAATCTCAAGAGGAGTCTGGGGCGCCGAGCCAACGGCCACTGCGTGAGCATTGGTGGGAATCACCAGGGTGCGCGCGCCGTCCACTGTTTGCGGCGCGGTTACGCTCATGCTTTCGTCCACATAAAGGATGACCGCGTCCTCGCCGGGGTGGTCGCTGCTCTTGCCGGTGGCCACGCCCAAAATTCCTGTTGCCGGGTTCACCAGCATGCGGGCCTGCCCCAGAGCCTGCTGGGCGCGCGCGATCTCGGCGTCGTTAAGTGTGCGAGCCTGCGCCGCGCTCACCGTATTGTCGCCGTAGTTCAGGCAACTGACGGCGTGGTCTGCGCCGCCCACAAAGGTATACGTTGTTCCCCCGCCCGCCTGCCCGCCCAATTGCGCGTCAAGTTCGCTCAGCACGTCGGAGACGGGGTTGGCCACGCCTTGGCTCACGCCCGATGCGTCGGTCCCGCCGGCGAAGAACAGGCCCACGGGTTCGGCATTCGCAACATCCACCACCAGCGACCCGGAGTCGCCCGCATCGCTGAATTCGTTGCCGCTGATGGCAACCTGGTTGGTGTAGGTCTTGGTCAGGTAGGGCTTGGTTTCAGCGCAGTCCAGGTAGTAATCGACCGATACGTCCAGATCGAGCGCCGAAATGCCGGCGCACGTTAACCCCGTCGTCCGCCCGCTCTTGGCCACCACCAGATTGAGAGCCGCGGCCTCGCCTTTGCCGCCGGTCGTGGAGATGCCGGGAGGCGCGGCGGCCAGCGTGCCGTCGGACTGGCGTGCCCCCAGTTCGAGAATGGCGCCGGAAGTGTTCACCACGCCGGAATCCACCTGGGCGATGGCCGCGTCCACGTTGGTTGTGATCGAGCTGAGGGCCAGCCAGCCGGTCAGCGAGCCCACCGGCGTGGTCACGCCCCCTTCTCCGTAGGGCGTGCAGTTGTTATCGATGAGTCCCGGCTGGATGATGGCGTCGCCCACGCTGGCCTGGTCGCTGCGCGCCAGCACGTGGTTGTTGCTCAGCAGGTACTGGTGATTATTGGTGTCCTCAATCAGCGATCCCAGCGTTCCGCTGCAGCAGTCCACAATCTGGTTTCCCTGCGTATCGTAGTCGTTGTTGTTGCCGCCCGAGTTGCCCAGTGAAACCGGCGTGGACAATTGCGCCTGGTGAGCGGAAGGATTGCTCGAGACTCCCGCGGTGTTCAGCAGCACCTCGGCCGAGGCTCTTGAGGACGAGGTTCCTGCCGTTGCCACAATATAGGTTGCGGCGGTGGCTGAAATCGACGCCGGCGCGGAATAGGTGACGGTGCAGGAAGTGAAGGCCTGGCTGCTGCGCTGGCAGGTCGTATTGCCCAGTGAACCCTGCCCCCCGCTTGACCCGGCCGCCGTCCCCGAAAGCGCGTAGGCGATGCCCGTGCTGCCGCCCGCTTCTGCCAGGTAGCCGGTCACGGTCACTTGTCCATTAGCGCCCAGGGCCGCGTTCTCCGGTGTGAGCGGTTGCAGAAATCCCGGCGTCACGGTCAGTACGGCTGTCGCCTTGGTGGCTGTGTTCGATTGAAGGGTCGCGGTCACCGCCACCTGCACATGATCGGCGGTCAGGTAGCTGGGCGGGGTGTAGCGGCCTGCGGAGGTAATGCTGCCAGCCCCGCTGAGCGTGTCGCCGCCGGAGACCGACCAGATGACCACTGCCGCGCCCCCGCTGGAGAGGGTCGCGGTGAACTGCTCCACGGATGCGCCCTGCGAGTTGGCCATATTGCAGCCGGTGCAATTGGTGTCGATGGCGCCGATGCCGGGGGAGATGGAGAAGCTTGCGTTGGAGGGGTTTGCGGACACGCCCCCACCCCCGCATCCGGCCATCAGCAGCAGCGCCGGAGCCAAAAGCATCGACAAATTCCGTAAATACAGGCTCCGCATGGTCTATGCCCTAGTTAGTATAGGACGGCGACTCCATCCCCGGATAGAGGAGAAGCACGCCGGGTGCCGGGTACCCCGGATCTCGTCCGCCGCGGCGGATGAGACCTGGGAGATGAATCTGCGCTCTATAACTGGATCTTCACCGGCCAGGTCTTCCAGATGTCGGCGCAGTAGTCGCGGATGGCCCGGTCGGAGGAGAACTTGCCGATGCGGGCTACGTTCAGGATCGACATGCGGGTCCATTCCTCCTGGTTCCCGTAGGCCAGGCTGACGCGGTCCTGGCAATCGACGTAGGACTGGTAATCGGCCAGCAGCATGTACTCGTCGCCGTTGAGCAGCGAAGAGACCAGGGGCTCGAAGAGCTTCTTGTCGCCGTGCGAGAGTTCCCCGTTGGAGAGGGCGTCGATCACCTCGCGCAGATTGGCGTTCGAGTTATAGAAGTCGCGGGGATTGTAGCCCTCGCGCTTCTTCTGTTCAACCTCGGGAGTGGTGAGTCCGAAGAGGAAGAAGTTATCCGCGCCCACCTCTTCGCGTATCTCGATGTTGGCGCCGTCGAGCGTGCCGATGGTCAGCGCGCCGTTCATGGCGAATTTCATGTTGCCGGTTCCTGAGGCCTCCTTGCCCGCCAGCGAAATCTGCTCGCTCAGGTCGGCGGCGGGGTACACGCGCTGGCCCAGTTTCACGTTGTAATCGGGCAGAAAGACGACCTTGAGCCTTCCCCGCACCAGCGCATCGGCGTTGACGGCTTCGCCGACGGAATGAATGAGTTTGATGATGAGCTTCGCCATGCGATAGCCGGGCGCGGCTTTGCCGCCGAACAGGAAGGTGCGGGGAACGACTTCCGCGCCGGGATCGTGTTGGATGCGCTTCCAGAGCGTGAGGATGTGCAGGATCTGCAGGTGCTGGCGTTTGTATTCATGCAGCCGCTTGACCAGCACATCGAACATCGAGGCCGGATCGGTGGCCATGCCGAGGCGTTCCTGTATGTAGTTGGATAGCCTGGCCTTGTTCTGGAGTTTGATGGCTCTCCACTCGTCGGCAAACTCGCGGTCGGCGGCCAGCGGCTCCAGCCGGCGCAGCTTTTCCAGATCGTGGACCCAGCCCGTGCCAAGCCGCGACAGGAGCAGTTGCGCCAGGCCGGGATTGCTCAAAACCATCCAGCGCCGCGGCGTCACGCCGTTGGTCTTGTTAGAGAATTTATCCGGCGTAAGCTCGTAGAAGTCGCGCAGCACGTGGGTCTTCAGCAACTCTGTGTGCAGCGCCGCGACTCCGTTGATGGCGTGGCTGCCCAGCGCGGCCAGATGCGCCATGCGCACGTATTTTTCGCCGCTTTCATCGATCAGCGAAAGCCGCTGCGCGCGCTCGCCGTCGCCGGGAAACCTTTGCCGCACATTCTCCAAGTGGCGGCGGTTGATCTCGTCCACGATCTCAAGATGCCGCGGCAGCAGGGAGCCGAAAAGGTTGCGCGGCCACTGTTCCAGGGCTTCCGGCATAAGCGTGTGGTTGGTGTAGGAGAGGGTGTGCTGCGTGACGCTCCACGCCGTGTCCCACTCTATGGAGTGCTCATCGACCAGCAGCCGCATCAGCTCCGCCACCGCAATGGCTGGATGCGTGTCGTTCATCTGAATGGCGAAGTTGCGGTGCAGTTCGGCCAGCGGGCGCTTTGCGTGCTCCTGAATCTTCACAATGTGCTGCAGGCTGCAGGAGACGAAAAAGAACTGCTGCTCCAGGCGCAGTTGCTTGCCCTGAAGCCCTTCGTCGTTGGGGTAAAGAATCTTGGAGATGTTTTCCGACGCCACCTTGTCCGCCACCGCGCCGAAGAAGTCTCCCATGTTGAAGGCGCCGAAATCGAAGCTCTCCACGGCCTGCGCCGACCACAGGCGCATGGTGTTTGCCGTGTTCGTCCGGTAGCCCAGGATGGGCGTGTCGTGCGGGATGCCGCGGACCACGCGTTGCGGAGTCCA
Source organism: Occallatibacter sp. (assembly GCA_035315085.1). Lineage (GTDB taxonomy): Bacteria > Acidobacteriota > Terriglobia > Terriglobales > Acidobacteriaceae > Telmatobacter. Next base: position 8,875 of record DATFYK010000059.1, on the reverse strand, counting down.
AAGCACGCGCAGCCGGCCCGTGGCGTCGGCGCGCCTTTCCGTGCGCCCGCCCATCTTCACTTCAAAGGCGTCTTCCGGCCGCTCCAGCGCCCATGGATTGCCCAGCCGCAGCCATTTGTCGGTCGTCTCCACCTGCCAGCCGTCGCGTATCTGCTGATCGAAGATGCCATATTCGTAGCGGATCCCGTAACCGATCGCGGGAATGTCCAGCGTGGCCAGAGAATCCATGAAGCAGGAGGCCAGCCGGCCCAACCCCCCGTTGCCCAGCCCGGGCTCTTCTTCCTGTTCGATCAGCACGTTCAGATCCAGCCCCAGTTGCCGCATGGCCCGTTCGGTTTCGTCGTAGATGCCCAGGTTGATCAGGTTGTTGGCCAGGTGCGGCCCGGTCAGGAACTCGGCCGAAAGGTAGCACACCACCCGCACATCCTGGGCCTGGTAATTCTTCACCGTGGAAATCCAGCGCTCCACCAGCCGGTCCCGCACCGTGTGCGCCAGGGCCATGTACAGGTCGTTGACCGTGGCCCGCTCCAGCGAGCGGCCCTGCACAAAGAAAAGGTTGTCCAGGAAGGAGCGCGCCAGAGCGAGAGCGGTCATGGCCGTCTTCTCGTCCTTCAGCGATTCCAATTGGGACAATATGGAGACAGGAGTTTCGGACATCGTGCACCTCGCTTCCCGCGCAGACGGGGGTTTCCCTTTGCGGGGGCGCTCTTCAAACGATACCTCCGGATGCCCAGGGTGGGGGTGAAAAAACCGCCAAAAGCGAGGCGCGGATCTTCGCTTGACCCGTTCCGGAATCGGCCATCGGTTTTGGGCTGGATCGGCTGGAGAAACCGGGCTTCGCGGGCCTGGGACCAGGGGAGGTTTTCGCCTGCGCTGCGGAAGCCGCGCCCTTTCAAGGCCGGCGCTGCTGCAGCGACTGCATGGCAGGGGCCGGAGCGGGAGCGGACAGCGGAGTTTACTGAACCGGCGATTGTGGCGCGGGCGCCGAGGGCGTGGCGCTCGTATCCTGCGCCGGGGCCGCCGGTTGATTCGCCGCAGCCTCGGGTTTGTTGTTCTTGTCGCTGAGGCGGGTTTTTTGGCCGGTGGTGGTGGATTTCTTTTTCTTCTTGGCGCTGGTATCGCCGGCCAGGCCCAGCGGACTGGCCTGGGTCTGGCGATCGGCAACCTCGGCGGCGTCCGGCGCGGCGGGCGCCAGTTTGTCCGGCTGCGGTCCCTTGGCCTTGAGCTGCTTAGACTCTTTGGTGCGATTGCTGAAGCGCGTCTTCTGCGTCGGCTTGGGCTTGGATTCGAAGGGATTCACCGGCTCCGGCGCGGTATTCGCGGCTTGCTGCGTTGCGCCCGCGTCCTCCACCCTCGTCTCGGAGGCATTGGGAAGCGTTTTGGCGGGCGGCTGGCCGTAGCGAATCTTTTCCTTCTTGCCGAGCTTCGTCGACGCGGTAGTGTCCGCGGTTGCATTCTTTTTCTTGGCTGGCGGAGCGGCTGCTTCGCCAGAGGCCGCGGCCTGTGGCGATTTCTGGCGGAAGGTGCGGGTCGACTCGCGGAAGCGGACGCGCTCCACCTTCTTCTTTTTCTTGGGGGCAGGCGGCGTATAGGCGCTGTAGATCGGCTTGACCTCTTTGGGGCTGGCCCCGGTGTCGGTAAAGCCCGGCTTGATGTCGATGTAGGCCTGCTCGCGCATGGTGGTCAGATAGTCGCGCATGGCCGGCTCCATCCGGCTGGTGAATAAGGCATCTTCCACCTGCTGCTCCACGTCTTTGAACGCCGGAACGCCGCCGGGCACGTGTTGCGTCACTTTCAGGATCACGAAGCCCTGACGCGTGCGGATGGGATCGGTGTACTGGCCCGGCTTGAGCGCGAAGGTCTGATCTTCGAGCACCTTGGCCATGGTGCCGCGGCGGTACTGGCCCAGATCGCCCCCCTCGGCGGCGGTGGGGCCGTCGCTGAAGGTTTTTGCCAACTGGGTGAAGTCGCCGCCGGCGTGCAGCTTGGCCTCAATGTCGTCGGCCTTGGCCTTGGCTGCCGCCAGTGTTGCCGCATCGTCGGGCTGAGCGCCCGCGGCCGGGGCGGGAACGGAAACCAGAATCTCGCTCAGGCTCACGCTCTCCGGCTTCGCGTACTCCTGCTTGTGCTCCTCATAGTACCGCTGCACCTCGCCGGGGGTGATCAGAACCTTGCGCCCCACCTGGTCCCGCATCACCAACTGCGTGATGATGCCGTTGCGGATGTTGGCTTTGAAATCCTCGAAGGATACGCCCTGTTCCTTGGCCGCCTTTTCCAAGTCCTCCAGGGTTTCCAGGTTGTATTGCTTGCGGATATCGTTCAGCTTCTGGATCAGCTCGGTTTCGCCGTTGATGCCCAGTTCCTTGCCCTTGGAGAGCCACAGCTGCTGGTCGATCAGGTTGCGCAACAGTTCCTGGTGGGCCTCCGATATCTGCTGCATGGTGGCGCCGTGCTGGCGCGCCTCGTCGTCCAATTCCTTCATGGCGCGGTCATAGTCCGAGCGCGTGATGATCTGGTCGTTCACCCGGGCGATGATTTCCTCCACCGGGGTGCCGCCGTAGGGGCTCGCCGGCGCGGCCGGATGCGTTTGCGCCGGAGTGGAGCTTCCAAGCAGCAACGTGCCGAACAACATCGCCGCGGATGTGCGAAAAAGATTCAGGGTCATAGGTCAGGACACGCCAGGGGGCAAACCATCGCCACCTCATGCATAGACGCCATTGTAAATGCCTGGGCAGCAGCAGCGCGACGGCGGACGCCAATCCGCGCCGATTCCTGCCGGTTCCAGCAGCGAATCGCGGCAAAATGGTGCTGAATTCGGTTGGTTTCCCCGGATCCGGCAGAGCGCCGGGCAAATGCGGCATCGGGTCCATGGTCTCACGCTTTGAAAGGGCACGGCTTTAGCCGTACCACAAGAGCAATCAACAGGACCGGGCTTTAGCCCCTGAGGAAATGCTCCTGGAAAATTCGCTGCTGTTCTCCTACCCTCCGCAGCCTCCCAGGTTTCCTGCTTGGCGAGGGGCCGGGTGGTCGAATCGGTCAACGCATGGGCGTTTCTCGGGAGCGACAGGAAGCCGAGGGTCCCCAATGAGTGCATTGGGCTGTTGGCAACAGTTGACAGTTCGCGCTGCGGAAAATCCCAGCACACCGCCTACCGCTTTCTTTGCTCGTGCCAGCGCTTTGTCGATTCCGCCGGTGACAAAGGAGAACCGTCTTCAGGGTGCGACGGCCTGTCTCCGTCGCTGCTCGCTTGCCTTCATGATTTCGCTCATGTCCCCGGCCGGCCGAATCTCGAAAATGTTGCCATACGTCAGCGCCGGATGCTGGCCGATGAGCTGTACAGCATGATTCATGTCCCTCGCCTCAAGGACGAGAAGGCCGCCGAGTTGTTCTTTGGTTTCGGCATAGGGACCGTCGGTCGTTGCCACCTTGCCGTTCTTCCAATGCAGGGTCAGGGCGGTCTCCGGTCCCTGAAGCGCTTCTCCACCGGCCCAGTGCCCGCTGGCGCGAAGATGGTCGTCATATTCAAAGCATGTATCGAACATGAGGTTTCGCTCGCTCTCAGTCATGCCATCGAATTTGCCTTTGTCGTAGTAGCCAAAACAGAGGTATTTCACTATTCTTCTCCTCTTGATTGATGTGAGGCGCGTGAGTCCGGCGATGACGCGCGAACTCGATGCGCCAGACGGTTTCGATGGTGCGATGCAGCGCCAAGTGTGAGGCCTGCTGTGGGTCGTGATGTGGATCGGTAGCGGACACTGCTACCGATCACACCAGCCGTCGATCCATGGATGCAAGTGCGGCTATTTGTTGGCGGTCTGATTCGGCAGCTGAGCCCGTTTCGCTACTTTGTGCTGGATCTGCTCTTCGGACAGGATGGGTGCGAAGTCTTCCATCTCAAAGACCTGGCGGATTTCGACTTCGTAGTCGCCGGGGCCGCAGTTGGGGGCACGTTTGACCCACTCGATGGCCTCTTCGAGGGACTTGACCCGCAAGATCGAGAAGCCTGCGATGAGCTCCTTGGCCTCGGTGAAGGGGCCGTCGATGACGGTGCGAGACTTGCCGGAGAATTTGACGCATGCGCCTTTGGAGCTGGGATGGAGACCATCGAGGGCGAGCAGGACGCCAGCCTTGCTGAGCTCTTCGTTGTACTTGCCCATCTCGAGCAGGAGTTGTGGATCGGGGAGGGCGCCTTCTTTTTCTGCCTCTGGGGTCGATTTGACGATGACCATGAATCGCATTGCGAAATCTCCTTTGGGTTGAGCGATGGTTGGGTGGCTTGTTTTCGGGTTTAGCGATTTGTTCGCTATCCTGCTTTCACCATATAGTCGAACGTCCGGACCGGAATTCGACATATCGTCCAAGGAATTTTGCTTCCTGTGGTTTGTTTCCTGCGGCTTGTTTCCGATGACTCGTTTCCTGTTCACTCAGGAACCGTAGCTCATCGTTCTGTTGTCCTATAGTCGTTGGGGAGACGGAAAATCGACAGCGTTCCCAATTTTTTATTTCAGGCAGGCGGCCCGTTCATCCTGGAATCGGGAGCTGTGCCCCGTTCATCGCGGCCTTATCGCGATGAGTGGGTCCTCGGGCAAGATCCCAGGCAGATGGCCCATTCATCCTCGTATCGATAGCTGTGCCCCGTTCATCGCGGCTTTATCGCGATGAGCGGGTGGGCCACCTGCCGCCCGGACCTATTTCGAAGGATGTAGGGGATCGGCTGCCACCTTGGAAATCAAAAAGTTTCCATCCCGATGTCTATACTTTCCACATCCACCCAGGATGGTTCGGTTGTACTTTCGAGCTTCCAGACTATTCGGGAGCCATCGGGTTCCCATCCGTATTCGAGTGCACCTTTCTTTTCAATTTCTAGTTCGAGCCACTTTGCTTTCTTGCCGGATTGCAATGCCCCTACGAGCCTGTCGAAAAATTCATCGCCGACGTGAACGTTCGCCTCTAATACCGCGGGATACAAACGCCACATCAAATCCCCCTTAAACGTCGGGACAAATACCAATGCGCCAATTCTGGAATCGGATTGCCCCAATTTGCCGATATCTTCAGGGGCTACATCTCTCTGGCGGTACACGTTGACCACAAGATTACATAATTTGCGTTTACTGAACAGCGGGCGGTTCGCTCTGTTTGCGAAAACGTGCCGGTCGCCAATCTCCCAAACGCCTCGGGTCAGAGGACCAGGCGAGCAGTCGATACGTAGCTCACAGCACGTTTTATTCCCCTCTGTGGATATGGACAGGTTCGCTCGCTTGGGTTTGGCTTGCAGCGTCATCACCATAACGGCCTCATTTTCGCCTGGAGTTTCTGCGAACCAGCATATATCGCCGTGGCCGATTCGTGACCACTGGGCCGTCACTGACCGTCACCGGGACCTCACAAGCCAAGCGGCCCTTTAGTTCGGAAACTGCTGCAAATTCAATCTCTTCCGTAATTTAGCGACGCGGGAGGGGTGACTCAAAATCCGCCGGCCCTTGCGCTCATGGAAGAACGGGGAACGGACGGAATGTTTCCCGGCTTCGCCATCTGCCCGGGAGACGGAAAATCGACAGCTTTCCCAATTTTTATTTCAGCTGCCGAATCCGCTCCTGCAGAAATTGCCGCTCCGGTTCCTGTTGGGTCAGTGAAAAAGCTTTCTCATAAGAGGACCGGGCCTCAGCGGTCCTGCCCAGCCTGCGGCACATATCTGCGCGGGCTGAATGCGCCAGGTAATAATTTGCTAATTCGCCATGCTCCAAAACCGCGTCGATATGCTTCAGACCGGCCTCTGGACCATCGCGCATGGCAATGGCCACGGCACGATTCAGATATACAACCGGCGAAGGCCGAATTCGAACCAATTGGTCGTAAAGCGCAACAATCTGCCGCCAGTCGGTCGCAGCGGCCGATTTTGCCTCCGCATGAACGGCCGCAATCGCAGCCTGCAGTGTGTATGCACCGAAGCGGCGGGAGTTCAGGGCTTTCTTGAGCAATGCCACTCCCTCCGCGATCTGCTCCCGGTTCCAGAGCGAGCGGTCTTGATTTTCCAGCAAAATCAGCTCTCCGGCCGGAGAGGTTCTCGCGGCGCGACGGGATTCCTGGATCAACATCAGGGCAAGCAGCCCAATGACTTCCGGCTCTGGCCGGAGTTCGGTCAGCAACCGGCCCAGTCGAATCGCCTCGCCGGTTAGCTCGGCCCGCGTTACCTCCGTTCCCGCCGCGGCCGAGTAACCCTCGTTAAAGACGAGATAGATGACCTGAAGCACCGCGTCCAGCCGCGCCGGCAACTCCTGCGGCGTCGGCACCTCGTACGGAATCGCTGTCTCTCGAATCTTTGCCTTGGCGCGCACGATGCGTTGGGCGAGCGTTGCCGGCGTAACCAGAAATGCCCGGGCAATCTCCTCCGTGGTCAGGCCGCAGACCTCCCGAAGTGTCAGCGCAACCTGTCCTTCCGGAGGCAGAGCGGGATGGCAGCAGGTGAAGATCAGACGGAGGCGATCGTCCTCGATCTCTTCATTCTCAAGGGGAGCGTCGTTGACCCGCGATTCCATGTGGGCAACAAGGTCTGTCTGTGCTCCGTCGAAGCGCGCCCGCCGGCGCAGTGCGTCGATGGCCTTGAAGCGTGCCGTTGAAATCAGCCAGGGACGCGGCTTGTCCGGAATGCCCGTCTTCGGCCAGGACTCCAGAGCAGCAGCGAACGCCTCGTGCATCGACTCTTCGGCCAGGTCCAGGTCCCCAAGCAGGCGCACCAGCGTCGCCAGAACCCGGCCCGATTCGGCCCGGTAAAGAGTCTCAACGGTCCTGCTGAGTTGTTCGGGCACAGGCGGCGGCATCTACGCCAAACTAGCAAACGGGAGTGGCTCGACACAACTGCGCTCGGGCTTTCCCCTACCCACAACTCCGTGGCCCGCCACTGCGCTGATTGAGGGTTTGCAAAGGGACAACAGCATAGGCTCCGTAAATGGGCTTCGGTGTTACGATCTCCTGCGGATCGTCAATCAGCGCATTATCGCCGATGCGCTCATCGTGCAGTTGATTTGAAACGAAAAGTCGGCATTTCAAGACCGATATTTAGGGCGCGCGAACAAAATGGGGTTTTTCTCCTTTGCGGCCAGGGAGCCTGAATCTTTTGCTGGGTGCCCCATCTGGCCAGACCCGCTCCAAGGGGAGTGCGGCTACCGGAACCCCACGCCCGCCGTCAAACACCTCGGTGCTATACTTTAGCCTGAGGTTGTCTTTCCAGGCCGCTTTTCGCACGCGCCTCTGCCGCGCCCTCATTTCGGAGGTTCTCCCCGCCCATGACTCCCCGCGCCCGCCGCGCACTTTTCACCGTCGTTCTCTTCTTCACCGTCTGCGCCGTTGCGGGCAGCTTCCTGCAGCGCCGGGTGGGGGCCCAGTCCTCGGCCGACGAAAGCCAGCTGCGCGACAGCCTCAAGTCGTTCACCAATATATATGCTCTGGTGGAGCAGAACTACGCCGAGCCCATCAACGGCGACAAGGCCGACACCGTCATCTACGACGGCGCTATACCAGGCATGTTGCGCGTCCTGGACCCGCACTCGAATTTTTACGATCCCAAGGCCTACGCCAGGATGCGCGAGGAGCAGCACGGCCGCTACTACGGCGTGGGCATGGTGATCCAGCAGCAGCTCAACAAGGTCTACGTCATTACGCCCTACGAGAACACGCCCTCCTTCCGGGCCGGCATCCATCCCGGCGACATCATTGCCGCCGTGGACGGCAAGAGCACCGACGGCATGACCTCGGACCAGGTGGCCAAGGCGCTCAAGGGTCCCAAGGGCACGCACGTGCAGGTGAGCATGATCCGCGAGGGCCAGCCCAACCCGCTGGTCTTCGACCTGGTGCGCGACGAGATTCCCAACCCCTCCGTGGACCTGAAATACGAGATTCGCCCCGGCATCGGCTACGTCCACCTGAAGCAGTTCCAGGAGACCACGGCGCAGGAAGTGAATGATGCGATCGACGGCTTCTCCGGCCTGAAGGGGCTGGTGCTGGACCTGCGCGGCAATCCCGGCGGCCTGCTCAGCCAGGCGGTCGAAGTCTGCGACCACCTGCTGGCCAAGGGACAAACCATCGTTTCGCAGCGCGGGCGCGCTTATCCCGACCAGGTATACACGGCCACGCACGGCAACGGCGGCAAAACCTTCCCCATCGTGGTGCTGGTGAACCGCAATACGGCTTCGGCGGCGGAGATTGTGAGCGGCGCGTTGCAGGACCACGACCGCGCCCTGATTGTGGGCGAGGTCACCTTTGGCAAGGGACTGGTGCAGACCGTCTACGATCTGGCCGACCACACCATGGGACTGGCGCTCACCACCTATCACTACTACACGCCCTCGGGGCGGCTGATCCAGCGCAACTACGAGGGCGTTTCGCTCTACGACTACTACTACAACCACGCCGGGGCGCTGCCTACCAACTCCACCAACCAGGAAGTCAAGCTGACCGACGCCGGCCGCACCGTCTACGGCGGCGGTGGCATTACGCCCGACGAAAAGATCGAGAGCCCCAAGAGCAACCACTTCCAGGACGAGCTGGCGTATAAGGATGTGTTTTTCCACTTCGCGCCGGTTTACGTGGCCAACCATGCGGTGGACAGGAACTTCCAGGTGGACGCCGCGGTGCTGGGCGAGTTCAAGCGCTACCTGACCAGCCAGAACATTCCCTTCACCGAGGCCGACCTGGACGGGGTGAGCGACTGGCTGAAGGTGAACATCAAGGACAAGATCGTCACCATCCAGTTTGGGCAGTTGCAGGGATTGCGCACGCTGGCCGACTGGGACCCGGAGATCCAGAAGGCTCTGACGTTTCTGCCCGAGGCGCAGGCGCTGGAAGACCATGCGCACAAGGTTCTGACCGAGAAGGC